>SVNX01000011.1 GCA_015066665.1 Ruminococcus sp.
CATTTCTTTTTCATACTGCTGTATGTGTCTGTAACTCCTTGCCATAATAACTAAACCTCCTATGGTTCTATTATACCATAGGAGGTCTTTTTTGTCACTGTACGTTTTTACTGGTTCGGTTCATTCCCAAAGGGGGCGTTTTTTTATCCATTCAGATTCTCCATCAGCTGTTCGAGCGTAATGCCGTACTGGCGTGCGATCTCGTGGGCACTGCTCTTGCCGTCGGGCTTTTCAAAGCGTATGCGGTAGGCGTCCTTGGTGCCCCGCTTGCCCATTACTACGCTTGCGGCACCGCATACGGCTCTCTCGCAGGTCAGGCTGTCCGCATGTTCGGCCAGCTCATGCATGTGCGTGTTGAAGATCGTCCTGGCACCCAGACAGCAGAGATAACGCACCACATCCTCGGCAATGTACAGCGATTCGCTGTGACTCGTGGTGGCAAAGGATTCGTTGAATAAAAGCAGGCTTGCGTCCGTCGCCGTCTCGCAGATCCGGCTGAATCTTGCGGATTCTTCGCCGAGTCTGCCGAGCGTCACCGTCTCATTTTCATCCGCAGGAAAATGCGTGTAGATTCCGTCGCACGGCCGGATGGCGGCCTGACGGCAGGGAACGCACACACCATGCTGGAACAGCAGCAGTGCAAGTCCCACACCCTGCGTGAGAATGGTCTTGCCGCCGCGGTTGGGGCCGGTCAGAATCAGAATGTTCCGCTCCTTGGTGAAGCAGAGATCATTCGTGACGATCCCATCCTCCACCGTGCCCGCCAGATGGCAGAGTGCAAGCTTGACATTGTAGAAATCCGTGAGGTTTGTGCCGGATCCGGACAGATCGGGCATGCAGCAGGAGAAGCCGCCCGCAGTCAGACGCTGTTCCAGCTCAAGAAAACGCAGATAGAACATCAGCTCGTCACCACGCTTTGCGAGAGCGGTGCCGCTGATGTCGGTGTATTTTTTCAGCATCCGCTGAAGTTTTTTCGTAACAGAGGGCAGCATCTGCTCGACGATGCGGGTGAGATTGTTCATGAGCGGATGTTCGTTGGCAGAGGGATTCTTCGGATGCACGACCATGGTGAAGGGCGTGAGATCCCGCTCGTCCGGATTCTGTTTTTTGTGGAAACGGAAGAAATGCTCAAGCATGCCGCGTTCCCCGAAGCGGAAATTGTTCAGAGAGAGGATGCCCACCTCATCCGGATAGAATTCGCTGCCGAGGTTCACACCCAGCGTCATGCTGCGGATGCCGTCCACATCGTCACCAAGCACCTCCATATCCTTGGCGAGTGCTTCAAATCCGCTCTGGGCGTGGATGCTTTCGATGTATTCACGCAGTGTCCGCATGCCTGCTGAGGAAAAGGACACATCCTTGAGCAGTGTGCGCAGTGCCGTGACGGCGCTGACATAGTTCTGAAGCGAGCGCATGCGTGTGACAAGCTCCCAGATGCTGGATTTTTCGTAGACACGGCTGGCCTCGTCCATGGTACAGAACTGCATGGCGTCAAAGATTTCCTGCAGTCCGGCACAGACATCGGGGCACTGCCGGAGATCCTGATAGATCTCCTGTCTGTAGGTGATGACCGAGGCATCGGCGGGCATTTCCATGAGCATGCGCCGGAGCTTGTTCTGTTCCTCACGGCTGCGGCTGAGCTGTTCAGCCAGAAAGTCAAGGGAAAGATCGTTCGCAGTGCTATCACTGAGTGTGAAGCAGCGGCTGTCCGCATCGGGTGTGAGCAGGCTGAAGAGTCGGATGTCACTGTTCATAGAAGGCTCCTTTTGTCAGTGGGATGAAATTCCGATATACCCCGTCTTTTCAACGATTTCCTGCCCCTGTGCCCCCGTCATCCATTCCACAAAGGGCGTGACGGTTTCCTTGGGGTTGCCCTTGATGGTGATGGCATAGAGGGAAGTGGTCATGGGGTAGCGGTCATTCCGGATGGTTTCGGCGTCGGGATAGACGCCGTCGAGGGAGAGAAATTTGATGCCGCTTTGCGTCTCCGCTGTCATGAGGGAGGCGTAGTAACGGAAGGAATAGCCGATGGACGAAGCCTTGTTCTGATACTCCGCAACGCTGTGGATGACACCCACCATGGACATCTCGAACTCGACTTCGACGGGCTTTTTCAGCGGTACATCGCCCATGAAATGCTGCATCATGGTCTGCGAGCCGGAATTCTCCGGACGCTGGAATGCAAGGATCGGAACGAATTTGCCGCCCACAGCGATCCAGTTTTTCACCTTGCCGGAATAAATATCACGGAGCTGTTCGGAAGTAAGTCCGTCCACGGGATTCTCCTGACTCACAAAGAAGACAAAGGCCTCCTTGCCGATGGGCGTCAGCTCCAGTTCGACACCGGCTTCTTCTGCGAGTGCCAGCTGTGCAGCAGAGGGCTTTGCCCCGAAGAAAATGTCCACATCCCCCGCAATCAGGCTCTTGTAGGCTTCGACCGTGTTTGTAAAGCGGATGGGAGAATCGGACGGCTCTGCGGCATTTTCATGGATGGCCGCAATGTCCTCGTAGCAGGCATTCGCAAAGGCCGCATATACGGGATATGCCGCCTCGGCACCGTCCAGCACGGGCATGGCTGTCTTGTCATCGATCGTGAATGCGGCAGGGCCTGTGGGCTTGGCCAGAATATTGTCCGGATTGTGCACATAATAGGGGGACAGATTGATGCTCGACCAGCCGTTTTCATAGGGGAAGCCATAGCCTTGCTGGCTTTCGGCGGCGATGTACTGATCGACATAGATCCACTCGTCCGCATCGTCAACATCCACCGTGGTCAGACTGCGATGCTGCCGGAAGCCGCAGCCCGCAAGGCAGAATACAACCGCAAAGCCGCAGAGCACGGCACACTGCCGGAGTGTGGGTCTGGTGCGCTTGTAGCCCTCATATCGGGCACGGATATGTGCCCCGAGACCAAAGCAGAGAAAGCCCATGAGATGGACAAGCAGCGCCGGCATCAGGCCGTCGGACAGAAGCAGGATGTGCCAGAGCTGCAGAAAGCCCAGTACTTCCTCCAGTCCGCCGGAACGCACAAGTTCTTCCGTGTCGGAAGTGAGAAAGTACAGCAGCAGTGTCCAGAACAGCATGAAGAGATGGGGTGCAAAAAGACCAAGCTGGCTTTGAGGCTTGGGCACACCCTTGTATTCGCAGGTGAAGCAGTGTCCGAGCCAGAGGGAGATCGGCAGATAGGCGATGGCCGTCATGACGGCGGGCTGTTCGATCAGGAAGGGCGTCATGTATATTTCAATGCCCAGAAGCATGGAGGTGAAGCCGTACAGCATCAGCACGGACAGAATGAAATACCATTTTGGGAGTTCCTTCCAGAATGTTTTGATTCGTTCCATAGAAGCTCCTTTGGATACACAAACAGCCCCGCATCAGCAGGGCTATGATCATCAGAATGAAGGGGATTCGGCCAGTGCACCGGCGGTCTCCGGATAGGAGGTCTCCCGACGGCCGTCAATGGCAGCGATGATTTTCTCAAGCGAGTAGAAATGCCAGATTTCGCTCGCAGCACAGCACTTGTCCGCAAAGGTGATGATGAAGCTCTCACGGTACTTCGGGAGCTTGTTGCAGAGGGGGAACATGTGCTTGATGATGATGTCACGCTCGATGGCATTCAGCTCGAATTCTTCCAGCGCATTTTTCAGCGAAACCTTCGGGTGGCAGAAGGTGTGGAAGCGGCAGGCGTCCTCCTTCTTGTGCCAGTCATAGAGGAAGTAGTCGTGGAGCAGACAGCCGCGTACAAGGCTGCGGACATCCACTCTGATGTGGAATTTCTGGGCAATGCGCAGAGCAATATAAGCCACGCAGATCGAGTGCTCATAGCAATTGGTGATGCCATGCTGCATGAAATGACGCTCCTTCTGCATTCTGGGAGAAGCCAGGATCTCCTTGCCGTGATGCAGGACAAGTCCGACCAGTTTTTCCTTTGCGGGGATATACCACATACCAACGACCTCCGTTTTGCTGCATGCACCCTGCATGCACTCTTGCGCATAATCTTCTATTATACATTATATACCTTTCTGACGGGCTTGTCAAGCGTCTCATTCACTTTTCTTGTCCATGCCGAAAAGCTGTTTTAGAGTTGTGATATACTATTTGTATTTTAATATCCGGAATGTACATGAGCCTTTTGCACATGCGAAAAATGGCTTACCTGAAAGAAAATTAAGGATTCGTGAACGATTCTGAACACGAAAATGAAGATTTTTTAAGACTTCTTTCAGGTTGTTTGTGCTAAGTTCACAGGAAATCAGCCTGTTTTCTGTACATCTGGTAGAATTTACGATTTTGCGTGGTTTTCTCGTTGACATTCTGCACATAAGATGATATAATTGTATTGAAATCCATCGTTAAAATGTATAAAAATGCGGAGGGAATGCGGCGAAAGGAGAGGATCGTATGTTCAACAAAATCAGAAAGGGCACAGCAGTGCTGGCAGCATGCTGCATGGCCGTGTCACAGATGCTGGTATTCCCGGGGCACGCAGCGGATGAGGATCTCCCCGATTTTTCAGTGATCGGCACAGTGGGCGATCTGACAGCGGCACAGACACAGGCCGTGGCTGAGGTGATCTACCGCGGACTCGAGAATCATGACGAATACATCATGCTTCAGGAGGACGATCTGCCGGCATTTGCCTATGAGAGTGCAGATGTTGAGGCACTTGGCTGCCTGTACCGTACCGTGATTGCCAATTATGATGTCGGTGTGCTCACCGTCAAGAATACCATGACCTACACCATCAACCAGAACGGCATCAAGGCTATCGTGCCGGCCTATATGGTCGAGGATGATGTATATGAGGAAGAGTACGACCGTGTGACGGGCATGATGGACGAGATTGTGTCCGGTGTTGACGCTTCCTGGACGGCCTCCGAAAAAGCACTTTACCTGCATGAGTGGATGGCTGTGCACTACAATTACGACAACGTGATCTATGATACCAAGGAAGAGCAGGATCTCTGTCATACCGCATACGGCATGCTGCTCCGTGATCAGGCTGTATGTGAGGGCTATGCATGGCTCTACGGCCTGCTGCTGCGTCGGGTCGGCGTGGAATCCATGATGGTAACGAGCCTTGAGCTGAACCATGCATGGAATCTCCTGCTGATCGGCGGAAGCTGGTACCATGTTGATGTGACATGGGACGATTTCTATGCCGGTCACCCCGGTCTTGTATCCCATGAGAGCTTCCTGAAGGGCGATGACGGCATCCGTGCATCCGACCATGATGCTTCGGATATGCTGCTCACCACCGGCAAGCCAGTTGCGGAAATGGCAGTTTCCGATAAGTTCGACAAGGGCTTCTGGAGTGATGCGCAGTCCGTGATTACACCCTATATCAACGGCCGCTGGATGACGATCCGTCCTGACGAGGAAAACCCGACCACAGGCTGGTTCTCCAGCTGTGGATTTGATGAATCCCTCGGCATCAGTGTGATTTATGATGTGATGTCGCTGGATCAGAAGTGGCTCGTCTACAACAATCCGGGTCTGTACTACAACAATTGCTATATCACTGCATACTACTATGACGGTTTTGTATTCTACACCACACCCAGTTCGATGTTTGCGATGCCCGGTATGGATTACAAAAACATTCACTGGCTGTTTGATCTGACCGAAGAGCAGACCGCTCTGGGCAGCATCTACGGTATGCACATTGAGGATGACACGCTGTATTACTATGTGTCCAAGAATCCCAATGCGGCGGCAAAAGAATACGCCGTGCCGCTGTCCGACCTGACTGCACAGCTGTATCCGGACAGCACAACCACGGAAGAAACAACAACTACAACCGAAGAAACCACTACAACTGAAGAAACCACCACAACGGAAGATACAACGACCACCGAAGACACCACCACAACGGAAGATACAACCACCACTGAAGACACCACCACAACGGAAGATACAACGACCACTGAAGACACCACCACAACGGAAGATACAACGACCACTGAAGACACCACCACAACGGAAGATACAACCACCACCGAAGAAACCACCACAACGGAAGATACAACCACCACCGAAGACACCACGACGACTGAAGATACAACCACCACCGAAGACACCACCACAACGGAAGATACAACGACCACCGAAGACACCACCACAACGGAAGATACAACCACCACGGAAGATACAACAACCACCGAAGACACCACCACAACGGAAGATACAACCACCACCGAAGAAACCACGACGACTGAAGACACAACGACCACCGAAGAAACCACAACGACCGAAACCACCGAACCTGAGGATCCGGTGAAGTACGGCGACGTAAACGGCGATGACCGCATTTCTGTAGTGGATATTGTAGCACTGCAGAGATATCTGCTTGGTGAGATTGCACTGAGCGAGGAAGGTTATGAATGCGCAGACATGACCCGTGACAGCAAAGTGAACGGCTTTGATCTTGCATGGATGAAGCGTACACTGATGCAGTGGTATCTGGTATAACAAAAGAAATCCCCTCCATCCGGAGGGGATTTTTATTTGTGGTATAAGTGCCGTTTACGCTGTATGAATCGCCTTCACAGGACAGGCCGCTGCACAGGCACCGCAGCCGGTGCACTTGCTGTAATCGATCACAGCGTGGAAATCCTGCACGCTGATTGCCCCGTGGGGGCATTTCTTTTCACAGAGCTTGCAGCCGATGCAGCCGTTGCTGCAGGCAAGCTTGGTGTTCTTGCCGCTGTCCTTGGACGAGCAGGCAACATGTACGGGATTTGCCTTCGGTCTGAGCGAAAGCAGATGGTTCGGGCAGACCTTCGCACATTTTCCGCAGGCAAGACAGCGATCGGACAGGACATGGGCAATGCCGTCACGGATGCAGATGGCATCCTCCTCGCATACGGCTGCACAGTCACCAAAGCCCAGACAGCCGTGGCTGCAGATGCCGCTGCCGCCATAATAGAGCTTGGCAGCCTCGCAGGTGGGGGTGCCTTCATAGGTGAAGAGGGGCTTGGCTGCACCGCAGTGGCCGTTGCAGTGCACGACCATGACCTCGGGTTCGGCCGCTTCAACAGCCGTGCCGAGCACTTTGCCGATGGCCGCAGCCGTATCGGGGCCGCCTGGCTTGCAGAGATTGGGTGCAGCCTTGCCCTGCACGATGGCATCGGCATAATCCGCACAGCCTGCATAGCCGCAGCCGCCGCAGTTGGCACCGGGCAGAGCCTCGGTAATGGCTTCCTTGCGGGGATCCGTCTTGACCGCAAAAAAGATGGAAGCCGCCGTCAGCAGAATGCCGGCCAGCAGACCCATGGCGGCAAAAATCAGAATCGGAATCAGAATCTCACTCATAGCAGCCTCCTTACATCATGCCGGAAAAAGCGGAAAAGCTCAGCGATACGATGGATGCGGCCACCAGAGTGGCGGGAATGCCCTTGAAGGTCTCCGGAATGTCCGCCTGATCGAGCTTTCTGCGGACACCTGCGAAGATGATCAGGGAGAGTGTGAAGCCCATGCCCACGCAGATGGCATTCCAGATGGACATGCCGTAGGTATAGCCGTCGTCAATGTTGTTGAGCGTCACGCCCAGCACCGCACAGTTGGTGGTGATCAGGGGCAGATATACGCCCAGTGCATTGTAGAGGGGCGGCAGGAGCTTGCGCAGGATAATTTCCACGAGCTGCACAAACAGTGCAATGATCAGGATGAACGCTACTGTGCGCAGATAGGTCAGCGCAAAGGGAACCAGCAGATAGGTGTAGATCGGATAGGTCACGGCTGCCGCACAGCCCATGACGAAAATGACCGCTGCGCCCATGCCAAGGCTCGAGGAGAGCTTCTTGGAGACGCCAAGGAACGGGCAGATGCCCATGAATTTGGACAGAACATAGTTATCCGTCAGAACGGCGGCGAGCATGACGGTGACCAGAGTTTGCAGAAGTGTCATGGATTACGCCTCCTTTTCTTCAGGCTTGCCACAGGCACCGCTGCAGGCAGAGGCATTCGGGCAGCCCGCACAGCCAACGGCAGCGGGGGCTTTTTTCTTTGTGAGGATGCTCACCACGGCAATGACAATGCCCAGCACGAAGAAACCGCCGGCGGGCATGGTGAAGATGCTCATGGTCGGGAAGGCGTCGGGCAGGGACAAGCCCATCCAGGCACCCGCACCGAAGATCTCACGGATGGAGCCCATGGTGAACAGGGCGAGCGTGAAGCCCAGACCCATGCCAAGGCCATCGAGTACGGAGGGGAGCACCTTGTTCTTGCAGGCGAACATCTCCGCACGACCCAGAATGATGCAGTTAACGGTGATCAGTGAGAGAAATGTGCCGAGGGCATCGTACAGCGACGGCACAAAGCCGTGCATGAGAAACTCGATGATCGTCACAAAGCCCGCAATGATGACGATGTAGCAGGGAAGCTTGACGGTGGGGGGGATGACCTTCCGCAGGAGGGAGATCACCAGATTCGAGCCGACCAGTACAAATGTAGTGGCCAGACCCATACCGAGTCCGTTGGCGGCCTGTGTGGTGACCGCAAGGGTCGGGCACATGCCGAGCAGTCCGACCAGTGTGGGATTTTCCTTGAGAATACCCTTGGTGAATTCCTTGAGATAGCTCTGGGAAGCCATATTATGCCGCCTCCTTCATTGTTTGATAGGCATCAAGTGCCAGTTCGACTGCATGCCGCAGACCGTTTGAGGAATAGGTGGCACCGGTGATGGCGTCGGGGCCTTCGGCTGCATCGGCAGCACCGATATAACCGGAGAGGAACGCCTTGTCATTGATCTTGGTGCCCAGACCCGCTGTTTCGGAAATGGACACAATGCCGAGATTTTCCACGGTGCCATCCTGCGCAATGCCGATGAGTGCACGGATGCCGTCCTTATTGTAGCCGCTGACGGTGATGTCGAAGATCAGCACGCCGTCATTGCTTTCATAGACCGCAGTGATGTCCTCGTTGGGTGAGGACGTTTCGGTATAGGTGCGCCCGTCGCCGAATACCGCTGTCAGGCTGTCCTGTACCTTCTGCGCCTCAGCCTGTGCGATCTTATCCTTTGTTACGGCGTTGGCCGCTGCAAGCAGGCCGCAGACCACAGCACACACGAGCGTCAGCACCAGGGAGGGAAGAATTTTCTGCATCACTTTGCCTCCTTCTTCTGACGGACAGCACCAAAGGGCTTTGTCATGGTGAGCTGGTCGATGTAGGGGGTGAGAATGTTCATCAGCAGGATCGCAAGGGAAACGCCCTCGGGGAAGCTGCCGAATGTACGGATCAGGAAGGTCAGCAGACCGCAGCCAATGCCGAAGATCAGCTTGCCGCGGCTTGTCATGGGCGAGGTCACATAGTCCGTAGCCATGAAGAAGGCGCCGAGCAGCAGACCGCCGGAGAGGAGTTGGTAGGTCATTTCGTAGGTATCGCCGCCGCTGGCAATCAGGCTGCATACCGCAACCGTACCAAGGTACGAGAGCGGTGTGACGGGGGAGATGAGACCCATAAAGATCAGGAAAATGCCGCCGAAGAAGAGTGCTGCCGCACAGGTCTCACCCAGACAGCCGCCGGTGCTGCCCCAGAAAAGATCCTGCATGCTGGCTGTACCGGAGACGAGGGGTGTGGCCGTTGTGACGGCGTCATAGGCAAAGGCCTCGCCCGCCGCTGTTCTCGGGGCAATCCAGTGGGTCATATCCGAGGAGACGGAAACCATCAGCACAACGCGTGCGGTGATGGCGGGATTGGCAAAATTCTGACCAAGTCCGCCGAAGAGCTGCTTGACGATCACGATCGCCACAAAGCAGCCGACCGCTGCCTGCCACAGAGGCAGTGTTACGGGGAGATTCATCGCAAGGAGAAGGCCGGTCAGGGCGGCACTACCGTCGGAGACAGTCTGTTCACGCTTCATGAGAATACGGCAGATGGCTTCGCACGCCATACTGAACAGCACACAGAATACCATCAGCAGCAGGGCACGCCATCCGAAGTGGATGACACCGGCAATGGCCGCCGGCATGAGAGCTGCGATGACCAGCAGCATGATCTTCTGCGTGGACATATCATCCCGGATATGGGGGGAGGTGGTAATTTTCAGTCGTTTCACGGGGCGTCCTCCTTACTTTTTGCGCATGAATTCCTTCGCCAGGCGGTTGGTTTCCACCAAGGGACGGTTGGCAGGGCAGACATAGCTGCAGCAGCCGCAAAGCATGCACAGGGACAGATGAAGATTTCTGAGTTCGTCCTGATCACCGCGGCGATAGGCATGCTCAAGCGCCGTGGGCATCAGATTCATGGGACAGGCCTGCATGCAGCGGCCGCAGCGGATGCAGGCGGTCTGCACGGCTCTGCGGTCTTCGGTGAAGGCCAGCAGGGCATTGGTGGGCTTTGTCACAGACAGATCGAACGAGGGCAGACAGCCGCCCATCATGGGGCCGCCGCCGATGAGACGGACGGTCTTTTCAAAATCGCATCCGGCATGGGTCAGGACTTCCCGCAGGGAAATGCCGATGGGCACATTCACATTGCAGGGGTTCTTGACCGCATCGCCGTCGATGGTCAGATTGCGTCTGACAAGGGGCATGCCGGTGCGGAAATATTCCTCGAGGAAAGCCACCGTGGAGACATTCAGGACAATGACGCCCTGCTGGGAGGGCAGCTCGTCTTCCTTCACAATGCGGCCGGTGGTATGATAGATCAGCACCTTCTCTGCACCCTGGGGATAGACAGGCGGCAGAGGAATGATGGTGATGGCGTCATCCTGTGCAGCGCATTCGCTCAGCAGACGGATGGCATCGGGCTTGTTTTCCTCAACGCCGATGACGCATTCGGGAATGTCCAGAACCTTCATGATGCGGCGGATGCCGTCGATGATCTCGGGCTGATGCTCCTGCATGGTGCGGTCATCGGAGGTGATGTACGGCTCGCACTCGGCGGCATTGATGATGAGGAAATCGATCTTGTCAGAGGTGTTCAGCTTGAAGTGGGTGGGGAAGCCCGCACCGCCCAGACCCACAGCACCGCTGCTACGGACGGCGTGGATGAATTCCTCTTTATTCGTGTAAACGGGTGCCTTGAGTCCCGCAAAGGGTGTCTGCAGTCCGTCCGCTGTGATCTCCACTGCCTTGCAGGTGCTGCCGTCTGCCATACGATAATCGGTGATGGCTGTGACGGTGCCCGAGACGGAAGCGTGGATATCAGCGGAGAAAAAGGCGTCGGATGTGCCGATGCGTTCGCCCACTGCCACCTGCTGCCGGAGCTTGACGATGGGGGTGCAGGGCGTGCCCATGTGCATGGACATGGGGATCAGCACCTTCTGGGGCAGGGGCAGCGTCTGAATGGCACTGCCGGATGTCTGCTTGGCGTGGGGCAGGCGCAGACCACTGAGTTTTCGCATAAAATGCCTCCTTAACACAATAAAAGGCTCTTCTGCCGCTGTGACAGAAGAGCCTCATGGAATGCAATCCTATCAATCATTCATATGGCGCAGACCGGTGAAACAGACATCATTCAGGGACGTTTTGCAGGCCGGTCAGGCCGGGTCATATGATAAAATACACGAGTGAACAAAAAAACTCTTTTATTTTACAGAAAAATGTGGTATAATATAAGGGATGCCCGTCAGGCGTTTCTCTTCTTGTGGATGCTGTCTTCGCTGATTTTGATCAGGGTCAGCAGGGAGGAGGAATATTCCGGATAGGTCTGGGACAGGATGGCGGTGGTGAGGTAGAGTACCTCGGAGTCCGTTACGCAGTCATTTTCACCGATCGGAATACCGCTGGATGCGGCCTTGATATTGGCCTCGTTCATGCTGACAATGGCGCTGGCATCATCGTTGGCCACCACCTTCGGCACAGAGAAAAGCTTCTGGTCGTTGCGGGGGTTGGCGTTATAGACAATGCGGAAGAGCTTGTAGACATTGAGCATCAGATAGGAGGAAATCTCCTTGATGAGTGTGATGCTGTTGGCCTTCTGCGCCAGCGAGAAGAGCAGGCTGATGGAGTTGTTGATGACACGGCGGTTGAAAGCCACAACCTCGGGACTGGGCATGCTGTTGTTGCCGTCGTCATCGGGGATGTCTTCGAGAGAAATGATCTTGCCCTCGGGTTCGGGGGTTCTGCCGAGCAGATAGTCACAGGAGACTCCATAATAATCGGCGATTTTTACAAGGAAATCCAGACCACATTCACGGATTCCCTTCTCATAATGGGAAAGCAGTGCCTGAGAAATGCCAAGGTCGGCAGCGGCCTGTTTCTGGCTGATTTGACGTTCTTTTCTTTGCAGTGCAATGATTCTGGGGAAATCCGAATTCATAGCGGCTGGCTCCTTTCCTGGAATGTTTTTATTCTCGTCATATATAGTCCACTTTATTATTATAATACAGATTATACCATTTGTAAAGTAGGCGTTTCGTGGAAAAAATCGGCGGATGAGGCCGCTTTCTTGTACAAAAAAACGAGAGCTTCAAAAAAACAATCCATGATTTGTGCACATTAGATACCAAGATCCGCAGACAAGCTGCGGGATCTGAGATATGGCAGGCATACTGCCGAGATATGAGACCGGACAGGAGGAAATGACGATGCATGGCTATCGTATGAGTGTGTTCCGTCACGGACGGACAGCAGCAAATGAACAGGGCATTTACATCGGCAGCACCGATTATGCCCTCACCGACAAGGGCAGAGCGGAGCTTTGCGGCAAGCGGGATCTGTATGAATATCCAAGAGTACAGAGAGTATACAGCAGCCCGCTGTGCCGGTGTACGGAGACAGCGGAGATTCTGTTTCCGGAGACGCCCATGCACATTGAGGAGAATCTGCGGGAACTGAATTTCGGCGAGTTTGACGGCAAATCCGTGGACGAGCTGATTCACCGCGAGGATTATAAGACCTGGCTGCGCGGCGGCAGTCCGGATGTGCGCCCGCCCGGCGGCGAGAGCACTGAGGAGCTGATCATCCGCAGCTATCGTGCACTGCATAAGATTCTGCTGGAGATGATGGTGGAGGATCTGGATCATGTGGCACTCATCACCCATGGCGGCGTGATCAGCAACATGCTTGCATGCTTTGGTCTGCCGAAGATTTCGGCAAAGGAACTGAACTGCGAGCCGGGTGAGGGCTATGAGCTGCTGTTCACCGCACAGATGTGGCAGCAGGCGCAGGCCTTTGAGATCCGTGGAATGACGCCGTACAACCGCTAAGCATTTCATCCTGTGCAATGCACAGGAATTCCCGCTTTTCCCTTTGCGCTTCTACATAGCACGTCACAGCGTGCATACAGAAAGGAGCGGATGCCATGCTGCATCGTGAAGCGAGACGCTATACGCGGATCTGTCTGCGTGGGAAATATGGACGTGCACTGGGGGGAGTGCTGCTGCTGGGCGGCGGCATGCTCCTTTTCCGGTTTGTACCGGGGTTGATCGGGACGTGGATTGTCCGGCAAGGGGCAATGACATGGCAGACGCTGCTTGCCTCGGGGACGGGGCTGTGGCTGTGCTTCTGGCTGCTCTGGCAATGTCTGCGCTTTGGCGTGATGATGCCGGTACAGTGTGCGGTGCTCAGCTGGTACACGGACATGCTGCATCTGGGCATGCCGGACGGCAGACGCATCTTTTTTGCGGGACTGCGTGACTGGATGCGTGGGATGGGCTTTTTCTTATGCACGGAGCTGTGCCGATTCGCCGTATGGCTGCCGTTTGTACTCGGACTGCGGGGAGCAGGCTTCTGCCTGACAGAGAGCTTTGCCCATGAAGAGGACAGCATCTGGCTCTTTGCGGCGGTGCAGTGTCTGTGTCTGGCGTTCTGGGGTGCGGTGCTTGCTGTACGCTATGGACTTGGCGCAGCCGCAGTGCCCGTGCTGTTTCTGTCAGATCGCAGCATCACACCATGGCGTGCGATGCGCCGTTCCCAGCAGATGATGCAGGGGAGACGGCTTTCGGCGGCAGGGCTGCAGCTGCTTTTATGTGCAGCGGCTTTTGTGCCGTTCTGGCTGCCGCATGCACTGATTCAATATGTGCTGTTCCTGCAGATTCGTCTGCGGGAATGGCAGCAGTCGGAGGAGAGAGAACATGCCAAGGCTCGAATTCATCATGAAGCGGGAACAGCCCTGCACGCTTGAGAGCTTTCTGCGGCAGGACTGCGGTGTATCCCGCAGACAGCTGGCCAGGCTCAAGCATGTGGAGGGCGGACTGCTGCGGGAGGGCATGCCCATCCGGAGCATTGATCCGGTGTATCCGGGCGAATGCATTGTGCTTCAGATTCCGGATGTACCGCATCTGCAGCCGAATCCTGCGCTGCATGTGCCGCTTGTGTTTGAGGATGAGGATCTGCTTGTGTTCGACAAGCCTGCCGGCATGCCGGTGCATCCGAGTCTGCATCATGCGGATGACACGCTCGGCAACGCCTTTGCAGCACGCTTTCCTTCCATGACATTCCGGCCGGTGCATCGGCTGGACTGCAATACCTCGGGGCTGTGTGCGGTGGCAAAGCACCCGATTGCGGCGGCATCGCTGCACGGGCAGCTTGAGAAGACCTATTATGCGGTTGCCGAGGGCATGCCGCCGGACAGCGGGACGATCACTGCGCCAATCGGACGGGTGGAGGGTTCGCTCATTCTCCGGCAGGTTTCGCCGGACGGCAAGCCTGCTGTGACACATTATCGTATTGTGCAGCGGGGCCGCTACAATCTGGCGGAGGTACGGCTTGAAACGGGCCGGACGCATCAGATCCGGGTGCATTTTGCGCACATCGGCTGTCCGCTGGCGGGGGATGACCTCTACGGCGGCGGCACGGATGCGATCGGACGGCATGCACTGCACTGCGGGGCACTGCGTTACACGGCACGGGATGGACAGGTGCATGAGATTACGTCCGGCCTGCCGGAGGACATGTCTGCACTTTTGTGAGAAAACCGGAGAAATCTGGGATTTTGCCGTACCGGTCGGAAAAAATCATGCAGAATTCGGAGGCAGATTTTGTGCAAGGCAACAGAATTTGTCCATCGGCTGGAAGAAACGCCCTCTCAGAGTTGATTTTTTCGGGGAGCATGCTATAATATGTTACAGTAACGCTGTACTGCGGGCAGGGTGCCATGCGGCAGCGTCAGAAAGGAGGACGGACAATGCGAAGCAAAAAGAATCATCGCCGACGCGGTTTTTCGTGGCTGATGGTGCACATCGGCATGAGCGTGGTGCATAGTCTGTCACTGATTCTGGGACTGCTCTGGCTGTTTGTCGGCGGAGGCATCCGGATGATCTGGTACATATTACAGCAGATCTGGCATTTCTTTGTCTTTCTCTGGCAGAGTGCGGCGGGCGCATTCCGCACGCACAATGAATCGTTCCATGAGATGATGAAGGAAGTCCGCCTTGCCCGCAAGGAGGGCGGCGGTGCTTTCGGCAGGGCTCTTGTGCGGCTGATCGGTATGTATATTTTCGGTGAGCATGGGCTTCTGCGGACGGGCTTCAACTATGTGATGCCGGTGCTGTCGGTACTGTTTCTTGCGGCAATTGTGCGATATGGCACGGGTCTGGATTATGGCATCAGTGTGGTCTGCAACGGTGAGGAGCTGGGGATTATCGCATCGGAAAGCGAATTTACCGCAGCTGAGGCAGAGGTACGGCAGCGTCTTGCCGATACGGAGGAACAGATGGATGTATCATTCCATCCGACCTATACGCTCAAGATCATCTCCGAGGAAGATCAGTATGTGGATTTCCGGACGCTGGCGGATAAGCTGCTGGCGGGGTCATCCGCCTCGCTGACTGAGGCATACGGAGTTTATGTGGATGGGGAATTCATCGGTGCGGTTGCGGATAAGGAAGCGGTTTCATCCACGATGGACAGAAATCTTGCAGCCTATGCGGGGACGCTTGACGATATGGTTGCGGAAGTCTATTACACAAAGAACATTGCCTATGAGGCCGGCATATATCTGACTGCCAGTCTGCGGCAGCCGGGACAGATCCTCTCTGTTCTGACGTCGGAGACGCAGACGGAACGACGCTATGTGGCACAGAAGGGCGATTCTCCCGAGCTGATTGCGCTGAAATTTGAAATGGATCCGGAGGAGCTGCATGAACGCAACCCGCATCTTGTGCATGGTGTGCATGAAGGGATGCTGGTGAAGGTGCTGACGCCGGAACGCTATATTCCGATTGCCTACACAAAGAACATGACAGTGACGAGCTACATTGATTATGAGACGGTGGATGTGGAGACATCGGCACTGAATCTGGGTGTGACAAAAGTGATCGCCAAGGGTGTGCTGGGTGAGAAGCGCAGTGAGGTGCTGGTGACCTATGTGGACGGCATGGAGACGGGACGTGAGGTGCTCAGTTCTGCTGTCACGAAGGAACCGGTACCCGAGCAGATCGGCATCGGTACATACAGTCCGGAGCCGGCAAGCAGCAAGACGAAATTCTATGGCAACGGGATGTTCGGCTGGCCGGTGAACGGCGGCTACATCAGCGATCCGTACATCAGCGACCGCAATCACAAGGGCATCGACATTGCGGCTCCCTACGGCACGGAGATCTATGCATCCGGCGGCGGTACGGTGGTGATTTCAGGCTGGAATGCAGGCGGCTACGGCAATTATGTCATCATCGATCATGGCAATGGCTATCGGACGCTCTATGGTCACTGCAGTGCGCTGGTGGCAGTGACGGGACAGACCGTGGAGAAGGGGCAGCTGATTGCCTATGTAGGCTCGACGGGACGTTCGACGGGAAATCATCTGCATTATGAGGTGCGGATCAACAATGTCTGCACGAATCCGGGTGATTATCTGCGGGTGAATGTGGATTAGGGGGAGGCGGCCTTCCCCATCAACCGATGCGCTGCATCGGCATCGGGGAAGGCTTGCCCCCACACCCCCAACCCCCTCTCCCCCACGGGGGAGAGGGGGCTTTTTAGCGGGGTGCTGCGCCGAACGGCCCGTCCCCTCTGTCTCGCTTTGCTCGACATCTCCCCACCCCGTGGGGAGTCACCCCGCCAAGGGGGCAACGCTGCGCTCGCCCCCTTGTACCCCCGAGAGGCAAGCTGCCGCCACATGTACCCGAGGGATGAGCTGACGCCGCCCCCTTGCACCGACAAAGTGCGGGCTACTGCCCCCTTGCACCGACAAAGTGCGGGCTACTGCCCCCTTGCACCGACAAAGTGCGGGCTACTGCCCCCTTGCACCGACAAAGTGCGGGCTGACGCCGCCCCCCTATGCCCCATCTATGGGGGATTTTTCTGTTTCCCTCTGAAATCTGTCTAAAATTTTCCGCTCTTCACCCTCGATGTTGTGTGCTTTTGTCAATTGACGGAAAGTGCTGTGTGGAGTATAATTAAAAAGCACGGTGTTTCGACAAGAACACAGCATTCTGCCCCGCTTCCCGGCGGGGCAGTTTATGCGCACAATAAAATGAAAAAGAAGGCGAAGTATTTGATCATCAAGGATTATTGCAAATCCCTCGGAAAAGAATTCAAAGGCTACACCGCCGGTAAATTTGCTAAGGATCTCCTCGCAGGTATTACCGTTGCAGCCGTTGCACTCCCCCTTGCACTCGCATTCGGCGTCAGCTCCGGTGCGACTGCTTCTGCCGGTCTCGTGACCGCCATCCTCGCAGGTCTCCTCATCGGTGGCCTCTCCGGTGCGTCCTATCAGATCAGCGGCCCCACCGGTGCCATGACAGCCATCCTCGTCTCCCTCGTTGCGCAGTATGGTATGCAGGGTATGCTCATGGCCAGCTTCCTTGCCGGTGTACTCCTTCTCATCTGCGGTATCTTTAAGCTCGGCGGGCTCGTGTCCTATCTCCCCATGCCCGTTATTACCGGATTTACAAGCGGTATCGCCATCATCATTGCCTTCGGACAGATCGGCAACCTCACAGGCCTGACCTGCGAGGGCCTCACTACCATCGAAAAGGTGAAGAGCTATTTTGTCCTCGAACAGCATTTTGATCTGACGGCATTCCTGATTGGTGCTGCGGTTATTGTCTTCATGGCAATCTATCCCAAGAAGCTCAACCAGTATTGCCCCGGTTCCCTCATCGCCATCATTCTGGCAACCGCTGCCACTGCCATCTTCAAGTTCGATGTACCGCAGGTCGGTGCCATCCCGAAGAGCCTCTTCCTTGAGGACAGACTGACCTTCTCCGGCATCTCTATGAACCAGATGACAGGACTCATCACCCCCGCTATTTCGATCGCAGCACTCGGCCTCATCGAATCCCTCCTCTGCGGTGCTTCCGCAGGACGCATGAAGAATGAAAAGCTCAATGCCGATGTGGAGCTGGTCGCACAGGGTATCGGTAATATGATCATCCCGCTGTTCGGTGGCGTACCGGCTACCGCAGCCATTGCAAGAACCAGCGTGGCCATCAAATCCGGCGGCCAGACCCGTCTTGTTTCCGTCATTCATGCAGTCGTGCTGCTGCTCTCCATGTTCGTGCTGGGCGGCGTGATGTCCATGATTCCGCTGTCTGCACTGGCAGGCGTGCTGATTGTTACGGCATGGCGTATGAACGAATGGCATGCCATCAAGAATATTTTCCATATGAAGATTAAAACTGCCATTCTGCAGTTCCTGATCACAATGGCAGCGACTGTTATTTTTGATCTGACGATTGCCATTCTGATCGGCGTCATCTTCTCAATCCTGATGTTTGTCATTAAGGTGTCCGATATGCAGGTGACAGTTGCACCGGTGGATCCCGAGAAGCTCGATGAGAACCATGCGGATCCCAAGAAGCTCGACCATACCTGTGTTGTGTATATTTCCGGCCCGCTGTATTTCGGTACATGCTCAAAGCTTGAGGAAAAAATCACGGCACTGGGTGAGAACTACAACATCATCTTCTCCATGCGCGGCGTGACGATTGCCGATATTTCGGGCATTGAGGCTCTGCGTGATTACTGCGAGGGCATTGTGAAGGAAGGCAGAATGGTGTACTTCTCCTGCGTGCAGGATCCGGTTATGCAGATGATGGAACGCTGCGGCTTCAAGGAGCGTTTCAAGTATGATATGTACTTCTGGAGCACGGATAAGGTGTTCGAGCATATTACCAGCTTGTAATAAAAAGGACGGCGTTATGCCGTCCTTTTTTTGCTACTGCACCGCAACATCGAGTAATTTTGCGTTGATTCTCGCCATTACTTCAGTATAATGGGCAGTTTCTGCTTCATTCATTTCCTGATTTTTAAGGTCTTCAAGCTCTTCCATTGCTTTGGCATATTCGGCCATAAATGCAGTGTAATCAGCAAGCATGCCAAAAACATTGTCTGATTCAGAATATTTCTTCATGAATTCACAGTATTCATCAAAGAATTCTTCATAGCTGTCCATCGCTTCCTTGAATTCAGGGCGCATGCCATCAATCAGATTATTTTCTGTTGTCGGAGCATCCGCTTCAGGGATATCAGTGGTTGGTGCTTCTGTAGCGGGCGCTTCTGTTTCAGGTGTTTCAGGAATTGTTGTAGTCACCGCCTCGGTAGCAGGTGCCTCAGTTACAGCTTTCTCTGTGGTTGGCACATCTGTAGCAGGTACTTCAATGATAATCGGCTTTGTCTCCACTTCTCCCGTCTCCGAATCATTTCCACATCCATACATAGACAGAGTATATGAAGCAATCAGAATACAGGATACAACAATGCGCAGTTTTTTATTCATTTTCATTACAATCACCTCTAAGACACAAAACTGTGTTATTTTACAGTTATTATAACACATAATATCGAATTTGTCAACACAGAATTGTGTTATATGATAGAATAAAAATAACACAATTCTGGGAGATGATTATTTGCACAATTATCAGCGCATTCGTGATCTGCGGGAAGATGCCGATCTGACGCAGAAACAGGTAGCGGATCAATTGTATCTGCATCTGACCCAATACAGGCGTTATGAATGCGGAGAAAGCGAAATTCCGCTGAATATTGCGATTAACATTGCCAAATTATACCGCGTTTCTTTGGATTATATTGCGGGGCTCTCTGATGAGAAAAGCGGACTGACGAAATCTTCGTTGAATGAGTATGAAACAATATTGATTCATAACTTCCGCAAACTGGATCCGTCTGGAAAGGGTCGTATTTTAGAACGGACCGAAATTCTGCTTCAGACACAAAAGAAGAGCGATTAGGGAGTGTTGACACTAAAATAATACGCAGATTTTCTAGTAGAAATTTCATGCAGACAAGGCGAAAAGGTGCAGGCAGGCTGTCGCCTGTCAAACCTTTTCAACGCAGGATGCGTGAAATTTTGCCGAAAAGATGCGTTGTTAGGCTTAGTGTCAACACGACCTAAAAAAGGACGGCGTTATGCCGTCCTTTTTGGCTTCCCTGCGGCACGATGCACTCACCCAGGGCGATGCCCTGGGATCCCGCATCGTGTTGACCCCCACCCCACCCCCTCCCCCAAAGGGGGAGGGGCTTTTTGTGCCGGGGCATTGCCCCGGCACCCCATCGGGGGGCGAGCTGCCGCCGCCCCCCGAACCCCTTGGGGATGCGGGAATGCATGGTTTCCGGCGAGCTGATGCCCCCCGAACCCCTTGTGGATGCGGGAATGCATAGTTTCCGGCGAGCTGCCGCCTCCCGCCCGAACCCCTTGTGGATGCGGGAATGCATGGTTTCCGACGAGCCGCCGCCCCCCGAACCCCTTGTGGATGCGGGAATGCATGGTTTCCGGCGAGCTGCCGCTCCCCGAACCCCTTGTGGATGCGGGAATGCATAGTTTCCGGCAAGCTGCCGCCCCCCGAACCCCTTGTGGATGCGGGAATGCATGGTTTCCGGCGAGCTGCCGCCGCTGTTTGTGGTCATACACCGGACAGAAACGATCGTCAGTCCCACAGCGGTCAGGGATCTGGGTATGGGGTTACCTCCCTTTCTCAATCATCGGGACACATCCGAAAACAGAGAAAACGTTCCAGTTCTTTCAGAAGTCCCCATACCACGGGATCCTGTTCGCCGTCAAAGCTTGTCACGATGGAAACATAGTTGGTTTCCTGCGGGTCATAGTCCCTGCTGCTCCAGCTGTTCAGGTTTTTCACTTTCATCAGGGAAATATCCAGATAGGGATTCTGCCGCACAAAGATGCCGCTCCCTCGATCCTCCATTCCGTGGGAAAGCAGAAATTCCCGAATCTCCGGCGTATCCCAGCAATTGGAACGGCAGTCGGTTTTGATGTAGTAGTAGTTGTACATATCGATTACCTCCGATATTGTCATCTGAAAAGCCTCCCCATCCGGGGAGGCCTTTCTTATTTCGTACCAAAGATTCTGTCGCCGGCATCGCCGAGGCCGGGTACGATGTATTTGTCATCGTTCAGGCCTTCGTCCATAACGCCGCAGTAGATCTCCACATCCGGATGGGCATTCAGCACAGCATCCACACCCTGCGGAGAGCTGATGATGCACATGAACTTCACGTTCTTTACGCCCAGCTTCTTCACTTCGGTGATGGCTGCGACAGCACTGTTGCCGGTGGCGAGCATGGGATCCACGATGATGACATCACGCTCGGAAATATCCTCGGGCATCTTGGCATAGTACTTCACAGGCTGGTGGCTGTCCGGATCACGGAACAGGCCGATGTGTCCGATCTTTGCAGCCGGCACCAGTGTGGTCACACCGTCGATCATGCCGAGGCCTGCACGGAGAATCGGCACAAATGCGAGCTTTCTGCCGGATACGATCTTTGTTCTTGCCATGCCAAGAGGTGTGGCAAGCTCGATTTCCTTCAGCGGCAGATCGCGTGTGGCTTCATAACAAATGAGAGTTGCGGTCTCGGAAACCAGCTCACGGAATTCCTTTGTGCCCGTATTCTTATCGCGCATCAGAGAAATTTTATGCTGGATCAGCGGATGGTCAATGATGTGTAATGCCATGGTGATACCTCCATTTCGTGTGTATACTTATTTCGATTCGAGTGCGGTGATCAGATCGACTCTGCGCTGATGACGGCCGCCCTCAAATTCTGTATTGAGGAACAGTTCAACAAGCTCAAGTGCGAGACCGTGACCGACCACACGCTCGCCCATGCACAGGACATTGGCATCATTGTGCAGGCGGGTGTACTTCACGGAGAAGCAGTCGCTGGCGCAGGCTGCACGGATGCCTTTGATTTTATTGGCAGCCATGCTCATACCAATGCCCGTGCCGCAGAGCAGAATGCCCTTTTCGGCTTCACCGTTTGTGATTTTGCCGCAGACCGTTTCGGCCATATTCGGGTAGTCGCAGGGGACACCCTCGTCTGTTCCGCAGTCGATGAACGGGATTTCTTTTTCTTCCAGATAGGATTTAATGGTTTCCTTCAGCTTGCATGCTGCGTGGTCACATCCGATTACGATCATAGTGTTTCACCTTTCTTATGGGCTGAGAGCCCGTTTCATTTTGTGGGTTCTGCGTGGTGCTCTGCTTTCAACCGGGGCTCTGCCCCGGCATCAAGCAGAGCCTGGCCCCACCCCCAACCCCCTCCCCACAGGGGAGGGGGCTTCAGGGCGGGTGCTGCGCACCCGCCGCCCGCGCAGGGGGCAACGCTTCGCTCGCCCCCTGTACCCAAGGAATGCGCAACACCGTATGCGGCTCAGGGCAAAGCTTCGCAAGGGGATGAGCAATACCGCATACGGCTCAGGGCAACGCTTCGCTCGCCCCCTGTACCCAAGGGATGAGCAACACTGTATACGGTTCAGGGCAAAGCTTCGCAAGGGATGCGCAACCACAGTATGCGGCTCAGGGCAACGCTTCGCAAGGGATGCGCAACACCGTATGCGGCTCAGGGCAAAGCTTCACAAGGGATGAGCAACACCGTATGCGGCTCAGGGCAAAGCTTCGCAAGGGGATGAGCAACACCGTATACGGCTCAGGGCAAAGCTTCGCAAGGGATGCGCAACACCGTATGCGGCTCAGGGCAAAGCTTCGCAAGGGATGAGCAACACCGTATGCGGCCCCCATAGGGTATATTCCTTTCAGCAGCTATGCTTCCGTTTGCGAAGCATACGGAGCCTTCATCATCAGCAGTCTGCCATAACGCATCTGTCAGTGAGCCTGCTTTGCTTTCTGCACCTGCACCGCCTGTAAATACGATGCCGTCAGATCCTGTGCTGTGCCCGGCGTTTTCCATGCAGCAGCCGTGCAGACCCCCGCTGCCGACTGCAAACGCAGCATCGCAGGGGCAATGTGCAGTTTGTCCGTCGGATGATTCGTGATGTCCGTGTACTGCTTCATGAATTCTTCCGCACCGTCACCGACCAGAATGACCGGCTCCTCCATGCGGTTGATGACTTCCATGATTTCCGGAACTGTCTGCAATTCGTCCGGTATCATACGTTCCACACCATGCGGTGCATCGCTCATCGAATAGCGGTAGGAGAACCATCCGCAATAGAACAGATCCGCCCTTGCGTGCATCAGTGCCAGAATCTGCGGCGCACCGTAGATCCGGCTTGCCATCGCTTCCAGCGTCGAAACGCCGATGCACGGCGTGTTTTTTACCATCGCCATCCCCTGTACCGCCGCAATGCCAATGCGCAGTCCCGTGTAGGAACCCGGCCCCACGGCTACAGCATAGCAGTCTATGTCGTTGGTTGTCATGCCGCATTCTGTCAGCAGCTGCTTGCACAGCGGCAGAATCACCTGCGAATGCGTGCGGCTTGTGTAGATCGTGTGCTCGCCGAGCAGAATCCCCGCTTCTGTGTCCAGAATGGCAGCCGATGCCGTTTTTCCGGATGTGTCAAGTCCTAAGATCCGCAAAGCGTTCATCTCCCTCTATGGTAATTCTTCGTTCCGCATCGCCCAGTCTTTCCAGTGTGATGCGGATGGTGTTCCGGGGCAGTGCACCCGCAATGTTCTCCGACCATTCAATGGCAAAGACGCATTCCTCAGGCGGATAATCGTAAAAGCCCGTGGTCTCCAGCTCGTCTTCACTCTCAATCCGGTACATGTCAAAATGACAGAGCATCAGCGGCGGCTCGCCATAGGCATGCACCAGCGCAAAGGTCGGGGAGGTGACAAGATCATCCAGCCCCATGCCGGCCGCAAGACCCCGTGTGAACGTGGTCTTGCCCGCACCCAGATCACCAAGATAGGCGATCACATCGCCGGCTCTGAGCTTTGCACCGATCTTCTCGCCGAGGGCAATGCTCTCCTCGGGAGAACGGGTGATGAATTCGTACTGCATCGCCATCAGAACAGACCGCTGATGTTGCCGTCGTTGTCGCAGTCGATCTTGAAGGCAGCAGGTGCCTTCGGCAGGCCCGGCATGGTCATGATGTCACCGGTCAGCACAACGACAAAGCCTGCACCGGCGGACAGACGCACGTCGCGAACGGTGATGACAAAGTCCTCGGGACGCCCCAGACGCTTCGGATCATCGGAGAGGGAATACTGGGTCTTGGCAATGCATACGGGCAGATGGCTGTAGCCCATGTCCTCGATTTCCTGCAGTGCCTTGGCTGCAGCAGGCAGGAACTTCACGCCGTCAGCACGATAGATTTCCTTGGCGATGGTCTCGACCTTTCTGGAGAGGGACAGCTCATTCTTGTAGAGCACACGGAAGCCGTCCTCATTGTCCTCGGTCATGGCAATGGTCTCGCAGACCTTGGTTGCCAGATCGGTGCCGCCCTCGCCGCCCTTGGCGAAGATCTCACACATGGATGTCTCCACACCCAGCTTCTTGCAGTAATCGGCGACGAATGCCAGCTCCTCATCGCTGTCGGTATGGAAGCGGTTGATGGCAACCACAACCGGTACATGGTACTTGAACATGTTCTCAATGTGTGTGCGCAGGTTGATGATGCCGCGCTTGAGGGCATCCACATCGGGTGTGGTGAGGTCAGCTCTGTCCACGCCGCCGTTGTACTTGAGGGCGCGGATGGTGGCTACCATAACTACGCAGGAAGGCTTCAGACCGCCGTAGCGGCACTTAATGTCAAAGAATTTCTCTGCACCGAGGTCGGAGCCGAAGCCGGCTTCGGTAATGCAGTAGTCGCCGAGCTTGAGGGCGAGCTTTGTGGCACGGATGGAGTTGCAGCCATGTGCGATATTGGCGAAGGGGCCGCCGTGAATGAGCACGGGTGTGTGCTCGAGAGTCTGTACGAGATTGGGCTTGAGCGCATCCTTGAGCAGTGCTGTCATGGCACCGTGTGCCTGGAGGTCTCTTGCATAGACGGGTTCGCCGTCGACATTGTAAGCAACGAGGATGCGGCCGAGACGCTCCTTGAGATCGGCAAGATCGGTTGCGAGGCAGAGGATCGCCATAACTTCGGAAGCTACAGTGATCTGGAAGCCGTCCTCACGGGGTACGCCGTTCATCTTGCCGCCCATGCCGACAACGACATTGCGCAGGGCACGGTCATTCATATCCATGCAGCGCTTGAAGAGGATGCGGCGGGTATCGATGCGCAGGGTATTGCCCTGCTGGAGATGGTTGTCGAGGATGGCGCAGAGCAGATTGTTGGCAGCCGTCATGGCGTGGATGTCACCGGTGAAGTGAAGGTTGATGTCCTCCATGGGGACAACCTGAGAATAGCCGCCGCCGGCTGCACCGCCCTTGATGCCGAAAACAGGGCCGAGGGAGGGTTCACGCAGGGCAAGCATTGCCTTCTTGCCGATCTTGGCCATGGCCTGTGCAAGGCCGACGCTGACAGTGGTTTTGCCCTCGCCTGCGGGGGTGGGATTGATGGCTGTCACAAGGATGAGCTTGCCGTCGGGACGGCATGCGGTTTTGGCATAGAGCTTTTCTGTGACCTTGGCTTTATAGTGACCATAGGGTTCCAGATCCTCGGCATCGATGCCGAGTGTTGCAGCGATTTCTGTGATAGGCTTCATCTGCGCAGCCTGAGCGATTTCGATATCGGATAACATGTTGTATTCCTCCTGAAAAACAATTTGCTGCATTCCTGCAGCAGCCGATGATTGCTATTTTTAGTATAGCATATTTCCACACGGAATGCAAGGGGTATCTTATTTTTACTCTCTGTCCGAGATAAGTATTGGTGAGCAGAAAATATACATTTCGACTGATGATTATGCATAAATGAGTTTTTTGCTGACAGAAATAATTATGTTCCCTTCATTAAAAAAGAAGAACAGAACAAGGCTGAACTGTTGGACTATGTTGAACTCGGTGATTTGAAATCACAAGAGAGATTTTCCAATGCAATCAATAGTATGGAGACAGGGAAAATCATTCAAGTCTTGAAGACCATACACGAGCAACAGAAGAAAAAGAGAGGTATCAGCAATCAGCAAGTATGCTGTTTGTCTTGTGTGGATACGAACAACAACCACTTCTTGCAGAGTGTTTGTGTCGGCAGAATACAGCCTATTCATATTGAGCAGAGCCTTGTTCCCCATTTCACCGAAGATACTGTTTTGGTTACAGACAGCCATAGAGCATATAGAACCGTAGCCAACAAATACAAGATACCCTTAAATCAAATCCCAAGCGGAAAACATACAAGCGGAGGATTTCATTTGGGGCATATCAACGGCTACCACCACAACATCAGTGATTTTATGTATCTGTATCACGGTGTAAGTTCAAAGTTCCTTGATTACTATTTGGCTCTGTTCTATTGGGTTGAAAAGAACAAGCACAAGACCTATCTTGAACAAGCCTATGACATTATCACTCTGTTAGCAAATCAGACGAAGAAGATACCGCTTGATAAGTTCAAGTACAAGCCTATTTCCTTTGATATGAAGAGGTTAGCAATCTGAAAATGTTGTGAAATTGTAAATTCTCGTCTCTGGAATGAGACAAAAGGGGAAATATGCGCTAAAATATTTTTAGAAATTATGTAAGATTTCCCGTTTTCGATAGTCTTATAGATGAAAGGAGGTGATAGGGAATGGAGTTTGAGAAGATTTATACTACATACTTTCGTGACGTGTTTCTGTATATCCGTAGACTTTCTAATGACGAACACATAGCAGAAGAAATCACAAGTGAAACTTTCTTTAAGGCTATGAACTCTATTGATAGTTTCCGTGGAGACTGTGATATTCGAGTTTGGCTGTGTCAGATTGCAAAGAACTGCTACTATTCTTATCTGAAAAAAGCAGGACGAACAGACAGTATTGAAGATATAGAGATAGCAGAACAAGGGGTATCTCTTGAAGAACGATTATCCCAACAAGACCAAGCGGCACAGATACAGAAGATACTTCACGACATTCCTGACCCATACAAAGAAGTCTTTATGTGGAGAGTATTTGCAGAGTTGAGTTTTAAGCAGATAGGGCAGATATTCGGTAAATCTGAAAATTGGGCTTGTGTTACCTATCACCGAGCAAGAAATAAGATTAAAGAAAGATTGGAGGTCGATTACCATGAAGAATGAGTGTAATATTATCAAAGATATTCTCCCTCTGTATGTTGAGGATATGGTAAGTGCTGACACCTCTGCTTTTGTAGAAGAACATTTGGAGAAGTGTGCAGAGTGCCGTGCTGAGTTAGAGGATATGAAAAAGTCCAATGGACTTGAAAAGAATAATGTTTCGGTAGCAGATGAGGTCATGCCCTTAAAGGCATTCAAGAAGAAGTGGTACAGACAACTTAATTTGATTATGACTGTCTGTGTTTTGGCAACAGCCTTTATTACAGGGATTGGAGCCTACCTTTCGTTGCGTATCACCGCTGCACAGGAAACATGGGTAGGCAATGCAACCTTTGAATTTGACGGAGGTAGTTTCATGAATGCGATTTTGATTTTCCTTGGATTTGCAATCGTTTTTGGAGCAGTTCAAATGCTGTTATCCAGCAAGGTCAGAAATGCTCTGATTAGGTATTTGCCGATTGTCGTGACCGTAGCTGGTCTGCTGTTTTGTCTGGTAACATACATGGGTATCTTTGGTACGAGTTCCCCAAGTGTAGTAGCGGAAAATCAGTATTTTGCTATGTTCCTTTGCATTCCTATTGGCGGTGCTTTTGTTGGTAGTCTGTTGGGTTTGCTGTTATCTAAGATTACGGGTAGAAGTATCAGCCAAACTTGAATTTGACAAAGGCGGTAATTGTATGAAATTGAAACATAAAATTGTTGTTGAAATCTTGCTTGTGATAACGGCAATCGCCGTATTCATTTACAATTTTTCAATGCAAAGAGAGATTGCATACATAGCCTCTATTGTGGCAGTATGTGGCACAATCGCTTTGTTGATTAAGGACATTGTGAAATGGAAAAAGAACAAGTAAGCCAATTCCAATTTGTTGAACTAAATACTGACCCCCATAGGGGCAAGGTTGAAATACACCTTGCCCCTTTTCATTTTCCATTGGGCATTCATAGAAAATGAATAAAAAGGTCAGTTATACACACCAATACTTATCTCGGACAGAGAGTATTTTTATAAAGGCGGCACTGCTTGCTTAATTAAATTTTAAATCCTTCTCTCCTTGTTTCTTAATCGGAATATCTGCTATAATGAATATTGCTCCGGGTCATCCGGGATGGCCAAGCAGCGGAGATCCATCGCCGGCAGATCACGCTGGAGGAATATCTTGGGTCTTCCTGAAGCGGCGACGCTGTAAGTGCGGGATACGCACGGAACGATCTGCGGAGAACAAAAAACCGGCCTGCCGTAAAGCAGACCGGAGACTGTATTATTCTTCTTCGTCGTCGGAGAAAACCTGTGCCAGTGCATCCTCGGGGGAGATGGTGCCTGCGAGCAGCTCAAGCAGGACGGGGCAGAGCTCATCGATGAAGGTGATGGGGAACATGAAGGCGTCCTCAACGATGGTATCATTCGGCAGCAGGCCGGCGCAGTTCTGACCCACACGGAAGTAGAGCACATGCTCCTCACAGTCGAGCACGAGACAGCCGATCATGAGACGGGCATTGGCAGCGGTGATGAAGTCCTTGACATCATCGAAGGCATCCTCTTCAATGGCAATTTCGGGTGCGACCATAACGGTGAAGGCACCGCCGCCGACGATGCAGTGAATCATGGCACCGCCCGGTTCGTTGTCGAGCTGCACACCGCTTTCGAAGAGACCGTTCTCCTCACTGTAATTGTACTGCCATTCCTGATTGTCGAAGAAGCGGACGATGATATCCGCAATCTGGTTCTGCATGTTCATATCTGTACCTCCTGTGGCTTCTGTCGGAATTGGGGATTTGTTATATTATAGCATATTGTGCGGGGGATGTCAAATGGGCGGGGCAGTTTGCAGGCGGCATTCCAAGAAAAGCATGTATGATAAGCATTGCATTTGTTTGTTTCATCCATGCAAAAAGACTTGACAAACCCCTTGCGATGTAGTATAATACTATCAGCGACATTCACTCAAAGATACACAACCTTATCAAGAGCGGCTGAGGAACAGGTCCTGTGAAGCCCGGCAACCTGGTTGATAAACTGATGGTGCTAAATCCTGCGGTATTACCGAGAGATGAGGAATTTTGATCAATTCACGGCACTTGGTAGACGAGTGCCGTTTTTGTTTGCCTCTTCATGTGTCGCATTTTGTAGGAAATCCGTAAAAATCTGAACATCTGAACAGGAGGCTCATTATGCAGAAAAGATTGTTTACGTCCGAGTCCGTGACGGAAGGACATCCCGACAAAATCTGCGATCAGATTTCTGACGCAGTCCTTGACGCCATTCTCGCACAGGATCCCATGGCAAGAGTGGCATGTGAAACCGCCTGCACAACCGGTATGGTGATGTGCATGGGCGAGATCACCACTTCCGCAAGAATCGATATCCCCAAGATCGCAAGACAGGTTGTCATTGAAATTGGCTATGACCGTGCAAAGTTCGGCTTTGACGGCCACACCTGCAATGTCCTGACTGCCATCGATGAGCAGTCCCCCGACATCGCCATGGGCGTCAACAGCTCCTATGACAGCGCCGAGGATGCCCGCGAGACCGGTGCAGGCGACCAGGGTTTGATGTTTGGCTATGCATGCAACGAGACCCCCGAGCTCATGCCCCTGCCGATTTCTCTGGCACATAAGCTTGCCATTCGTCTCACACAGGTGCGCAAGGATGGTACCCTGCGTTATCTCCGTCCCGACGGCAAGTCCCAGGTAACGGTTGAATATGATGAAAACGGCAAGCCCGTTCGTGTGGATGCAGTTGTCATCTCCAGCCAGCATGCCGGCGACATCAGCATTCAGCAGATCCGTGAGGACATCAAGGAGCTTGTCATCGATCCCGTCATTCCGGACGAGCTGATGGATGCCGAGACCAAGATCTACATCAACCCCACCGGCCGTTTTGTTGTTGGCGGCCCGCAGGGTGACAGCGGTCTGACCGGCCGAAAGATCATCGTTGACACATACGGCGGTTATGCAAGACACGGCGGCGGTGCATTCAGCGGCAAGGATCCGACGAAGGTGGACAGAAGTGCTGCTTATGCGGCAAGATACATCGCCAAGAACATTGTGGCTGCGGGCCTTGCTGAGAAGTGCGAGATTCAGCTGGCATATGCTATTGGTGTGGCACGTCCTGTATCCGTACTGGTCGATACCTTCGGCACCGGCAAGGTGGATGATATGAAGCTGGCAGAAGCAGTGACCAAGGTGTTTGACCTGCGTCCGCAGGGCATCATTGACATGCTGGATCTGCGTCGTCCGCAGTACAGAAAGCTGGCTGCCTATGGACATTTCGGCCGTGAGAACATCGGTGTTGTCTGGGAAAAGACCGACAAGACCGAAGCCATCAAGGCTGCCCTTGCAGAATAAACGAAAGCCAAAGCGGGAACTCATTGGTTCCCGCTTTTTTGTGCCTTGCCCGTGACGCATATTCAAAGAATAACCGCACATACTACAACCAGAATCCATAGAAAGGACGATGCAGCAATGCTCATCATTCTCATCCGTTCACTCATTGTTTATGCGCTTGTGATCTGTGCGGTCAGACTCATGGGCAAACGTCAGCTCGGGGAGCTTCAGCCCGCTGAGCTTGTTGTGACCATTCTCATTTCCAATATCGCAACGCTTTCCCTTGAGGATACCGATACGCCGCTCCTCCGCGGCATCCTTCCCATTCTTGCTATGGTCTGCTTTGAGGTGATCGTCTCGTGGGGCTCGCTCCATTCCGTACGCCTGCGCCGACTCATCTCCGGCAGTCCCAAAATTATCATCCGTAATGGAGAAATCGATCAGGAAATGCTCCATGCCCTGCGCTTTTCTGTCGATGATCTTATGACCGCCCTGCGCGGCAACAATGTCTTCAGCGTCGAGGAAGTGCAGTTCGCCATCGTCGAAACCAACGGCAATGTTTCCGTCTGCCAGAAATCCGATGTTCAGCCCGCCTCCAAAAAAGATGTCCATGTCTCTGCCCCTGCCCTCGATCCGCCCCAGGTCATCATCGCCGACGGCAAGCTTCGTGAGAAGGCGCTTTCTGCCGTCGGTCAGGATGAAAAATGGGTGAATGCCATTCTCCGTGCCAGAGGCATCACCCTCGATGAGGTCTTTCTGTTCACAGCCGATACGGCCTGTGACTATTATCTCGTACCGAAACAGAACACAGAAAGGGGACATGCCGCATGAACCGCTGCACCATCAGTCTTATCATTCTCGCAGCTTTGATTCTGCTTTGCATCATCTCGCTGCCGGTGATCCATGGCCAGTGTGACCGTCTTGTCCGGCAGACCGACCGTGTGGCGGAAGCAGCCGCACAGGGCGATGCGGAACGGGCACTTGCAGAATATGAGAAGCTCGAGCAGAGATGGGAGAGCTTCCACGATATTACAGGACTCTTTGTTGATGGTGAAAAGCTCGATGTGCCCCGTGAGGTGATCTGCGCACTGCGGCCGCTGCTTGCGGCGGCACATCCCGAAGCCGCATCGGAGCTTGCACGTCTGCGGGGGATGATCGAGGGCTTGTACGAAGAGGAGGTGCCCGGCTGGGCGCATATTCTGTAGGCATCCGCCCAAACAAAAAAGCGTCCCTCAGGACGCTTTTTTTATATGTGATGCAGCAGATTCTACACAATTCCGCTTTCCTGCAGGATAAGTACGATGGTCATCACCACATGGATGATGATGCTGACCACCAGCGGAATTGAAGTCAGCGCAAGCCGTGTGCCTCGTTCTGCCTGATGCGGGGTTGTGTAAGGGAGACGCTCACGCAGCAGCATCACAATCAGCAGCAGCGTACCGAACAGCGCAAATCCCATGTAGATCCAGTTCATTACATTGTACAGCATATCCAGTCCATAGGTCTCTGCCAGACTGAACAGCTCGGATGCAGTATTGACTGTCATGTGACAGATGATGCCGGGGACAATCGAATTATGCTTGACTGTGATGTAGCCCATGAAAATGCCCACAAAGAACGCCAGCACAAACTGCGCAATGTTCTCATGCCAGAGGCCGAACAGCACAGCGCTCATCACAATGCCGAACCGCTGACTGACACGGGACAGGTTTTTCAGGAAGAAGCCGCGGAAGAGAAGCTCTTCTGTTACGGGTGCTACAATGCAGGTGTAAATTGCCATGAGCACCACGCTCTTGATGTCGGTGGTCGTGCTGAAATCTGCTTCAAAGGCCGTGATGCCTATACCCTCCATCAGAACGGTGATAAAGTAAGCGAGATAGCCGCAGATCTGCTGCAGGCCAATGGCAATGAACATGTAGCCGATCATGGTGGAAGCATGCAGGTCACGGGTCTGGAAAAGGCTTGAAACAGGCGTTTTGGAGATCTTAAGCCCGATCATTGTGACGATCACATTACACAGCATATAGACCGTCAGATTCATCGCAATGGCCGAGGAGGAGTTGAGAAAATAGTCCTCAAGCAGCGTGTCGTAATTTTCAGGCATCTCACCGGCCAGGCGTGCGGCATCCACGACGGAAGCGATCATGAAAAACACGAGCATGAATCCAAGCGAAAGCATATTTGACAGGACGATATGCCCGAGTGCGCCGAAGCCGGCGATGTTGTAATACTTACGGATCTTGGATTTTTCCTGACGATTGGGCTTGACGGGGATTTTGCAGCCGGGGATGCGGATCTGCGGGACAATATAGCCATAATCGGCATTATAGTGCCGGAATTCCGTGCCGTTGTCAAAGGGATTATGCGGATCAATGCCGGATTCCTCCGCAGCATGCGGGGAGACCGGCGGCGCAGCAGACTTTCCGAAAAGCTGTGCCTCCGTAAACACAGGGGCTTGGTTCATGGATGACCTCCTTTATGTGAAAAAGAAAAATAAATCGGTTCGGGGCGGATTGTTCCAGTGAAACAGCCCGCATAGTTCCATTTTATCATAAAAAAGTGATTTCGTAAACAGGATTTTAAAAAAAATCCGGATTTTCCAAAAAAATTTTCTGATCTGACAAAAAAGATATGGACAAATTAGATAAAATATGATATAATAAATACAACAAAAGATTACAGGCTGTATAGCAGCAAAGAAAGGATGAAGTTTGTATGCGGCATGAGAAGTCGTGCGGGGCAATTGTATATCGCAAATTTCATGGGAATATTGAGATTTTGCTGATCCGTCATATCAACAGCGGACACTGGTCATTCCCCAAGGGGCATGTAGAACCGGGTGAAACTGAAGTTGAGACGGCAGCACGGGAAATCAAAGAGGAGACATCCATCGATGTGATTGTGGATCCCACATTCCGTGAGACGGTTTCTTACTCTCCCAAGCGGGACACGCAGAAGGTTGTAGTGTATTTCATTGCCAAGGCACGGAATTATGATTATGTGCCGCAGGAGGAGGAGATCTCCGAGGTGCGCTGGGTGGACATCGGCCACGCTGCCAATCTTCTGACATATGAGAATGACAAGAACATTGTCATCAAGGCGAAGAATGTAATTAAGAACGCCGCATCCTGATGATGAAAAAACGCATATCCTGCGGGGTATGCGTTTTTTTGGTGCGGCGTCCGCACTGCTGCCCGTATCGAAAGCATAATCGCCAACAACGTATTTGTTCACGCACAAATCCCCCTACCCCTTGACATTTATCTGTATTTATGCTATGATACATATATAAGAAACCGAAACGGAGTCTGAGAGACAGACATCCTGTTGACTGGAGGAATTACAATGGGCATTTTTGAAAGAATCGGCGATATTTTTAAGGCAAACGTCAATGATCTGATCGACCGTGCGGAAGATCCGGAGAAGATGGTCAAGCAGATCATCATCGATATGCAGAAGGAACTCAATAAGTCCACACAGGCACTCGGCCGTGCTGTTGCCAGCGAGCGTATGGCTGAAAAGCAGTACAACGACGCTGTGAAGCGTTCTGCTGACTGGGAAGCAAAGGCAAAGGCTGCACTCGCTTCCGGTAATGTGGATCTGGCCAAGCGTGCACTCGCACAGAAGGTCAAGGCCGATGAGGAAGTGACCACATATAAGGGCATGTATGACAATATTTCTGCACAGACAGAGACCATCCGCGGTCAGGTAGAGACCCTCAAGGCAAAGCTGCAGGAAGCAAAGAGCCGTCAGGCTATGCTGATTGCCCGTTCCCAGATGGCAGATACCCAGAAGGCTCTGGCACAGTCCATCGGCGGCGTAGGCACCACAAGCTCCTTCGACAAGTTCAGCCGTATGGAAGAGAAGGTTATGCGCAAGGAAGCCGAGGCAGAGGCATTTACAGAGATTGCAGGTGCGCAGGATTCGGACGATCTCGAGGCATTTGCACAGCTCGAAAAGGATACCAAGGTGGATTCCGAGCTGCAGCGTCTGATGGCTGAAATGGGTCAGACAGCACCCGCTGAGGGTGAGCTTTCCCTTGAAGAGCAGATTGCTGCTGCAGAAGCTGCTGCGGCGGCTGCTGTTGCTGAGGGCGTGTAAGAAGCATTTGATTATTATGTGAAATACCCAAAGGGGTTTCTTCGGATGTCCGGAGAAACCCCTGTGTTTCGCTATAGAAAAGAGAAAGGTTGTAGCGATTATGCAGGCATTCATCCGGGGCATGCGGCATGGCATCCCCATTGCACTTGGCTATCTCTCCGTATCGTTCGGCTTCGGCATTCTGGCCGTACGGCTTGGCTTCGATGTATGGACGGCAACAGCCATTTCCATGACGAATCTCACTTCCGCCGGACAGGCTGCCGGTCTGACCATCATGTCCGAGGGCGGCTCTTATCTTGAGATGGCACTCACCCAGCTGCTCATTAACCTCCGTTATGCCCTCATGGGCATCTCTCTGTCCCAGAAGCTCGATAACAGCTTCACCACGCCCCGCCGCTGTATTGCGGCGTTCGGCATTACGGACGAAATCTTTGCGGTTTCCTCCGCACAGGTCGGCCGCATCTCAGCAAAATACATGTACGGCATGATCCTCATAGCCTTCCTCGGCTGGAGCCTGGGCACATTTCTGGGCGGATTTGCCGGTGAGCTGCTGCCGGAGCCGGTGACCAGTGCCATGGGTCTGGCACTCTATGGCATGTTCCTTGCCATCATCGTACCGCCCGCCCGTAAGAGCCGCGGCGTGCTGCTCGTTGTCATCACAGCGGCCGTCTGCAGTGTGATCTGCCGGTATCTGCTGCCGTTCATCAGCAGCGGCTTTGCTGTGATTCTCTGTGCCGTGGCAGCTGCTGCCGTGGGTGCGGTGTGCTTTCCGGTCAAGGAAGAAACGGAGGCGGAAGCATGAGTATTGTGATTTATATTGCCGTGATGGCAGGCGTGACCTATCTGATCCGGATGATCCCGTTTGTAGCGTTCCGCAAGGAGATCACCTCGCCCTTTTTCAAGAGCTTTCTGTATTATGTCCCCTATGCTGTGCTCAGCGCCATGACGATTCCCGCTATCTTCTATGCGACGGGTGATTATGTGACGGCCGCAGTCGGAACGGCCGTGGCATTGGTGCTGGCGTATTTCCGTGTGCCGCTGATCGGTGTGGCACTGGCCGCAGCGGGTGCAGCGCTGGTGACGGATCTGCTAATGGGGTATCTGGGGTAAAAACGGACTGAAACCAATGCGTTTTATCTGCGCTATCCGGTTTCGGTGCTTGTGTGAGAGCACAGGAACAGAGAAACGCCTTGACACCCGTCCCATCTTCTATTATAATAAGTATAACACACAGGAAAGGAGCCATGCATATGGATCTCGTCAAAAAGCCCCGCACCCGCTGTGCGCTGCTCGATACCCTCCGCGGACTGACTGTCCTGAGCATGGTGCTCTACCATGCGGCATGGGATCTGGTCTACATGTTCGGTGTGGATTGGGACTGGTATTATGGAAAGGGCGCCTATTTCTGGCAGCAGAGCATTTGCTGTACATTCATCCTGCTGTCGGGCTTCTGTGCGGGCATGAGCAAAAAGCCTCTCAAGCGGGGTCTGATGGTCTCGGGACTGGGGCTGATTGTGACGCTTGTGACGGTGCTGTTCATGCCGGAAAACCGTGTGGTCTTCGGCGTGCTGACGCTCATTGGTGCATGCATGCTGCTGATGATTCCTCTGAAGCCTTTGCTCAAACGAGTGAATGTCTGGGCGGGACTTGCGGGAAGTCTGGGCCTGTTTTTGTTCACCCGCCACATCAATCAGGGGTATCTTGGCCTTGGCGAATGGGAGTTGATTCAGCTGCCGGACTTTCTCTACCAAAACTATGTCACCACGTTCTTCGGCTTCATGCATAAGGGCTTCTACTCCACGGATTATTTTTCGCTGTTCCCCTGGGTGTTCCTGTTTCTGGCAGGCTTCTTCCTGCATAAGGCACTCGGGAAATTTCTTCCCAAGGCGACCTGGAAGGGCATCCGCCTGTTCAATTTCATCGGCAGACATGCGCTGGAGATCTATGCAGTACACCAGCCGCTGATTTATGCGGGATGTCTGGTGTGGGATATGTTACGATAATTATAAAGGCACACGCTTTGCAGCGTGTGCCTTTTGTTTATACCATCGTTTCTGCCTTTTGAATCAGCTTCTGTATGATACTCCCCTCCCGGACCGTCCGCACAGCTTCGTCAAGGGGAAACCATTTCGCCTCGGCAACCTCATCGGACAGACAGAAATCCGTCTTTTTGACCCGTGCCAGAAAGCCCAGCATGAGCATATCTTTGCCATCGTACCAGTGGCTTTCCAGAAATGTGACCGATTCCGGTACAAGCCCGATCTCTTCGATGACTTCACGTTTTGCCGCTTCTTCGGCAGTTTCACCGCATTTCATATAGCCCGCCACACCCACAAATCTTGGTGTGCCGTAGCTTTGCCGGATGAGTGCTATTTCGTGCAGTTCATTCATCACAACGCTCAGTACACAGGTCGAAAACATCGGAAATAAAGGGATATTGCAGGTTTCGCAGTAGGGGATCATCCCCTCGTCCCCGATTTCTTTCAGGATTGTTTTTGTGCCGCAATGCGGGCAGTAGGTGAATTTCATGTGAACCTCCTGTTGATGCCAAATTCTAATAAAAACAGCATGACCAGATGCTATTGTTCGATACCATTCACAAACGCAAGGATTTCCCTGCTCATTTCCTCACTTTTGAAATGATGAAGATAATGCCCGCAGTCATAGCGAATGAGCTTTGCATTCATGTCGGACGCAAAATTCTGCTGATGCTCCAGCCAGCCCGCTGAAGTCTGCTTGCCATTTGAGGAAAACAACAAGGTCGGACATTGGATTTTTCCATCCCTGCAGATGGTTTCCACGTTGCTGAAAATGGCATAGCCCTCGTTGAGGATGCAGCGGTTAAACGCATTTCGATTTCGTAAAAGCTTGTGCTGCGCAATTTCTTCTTTCGTCAGGGAACGGTGGTTCAATTGAGAAAGGATGCTTGCAAACTTGAATTTCCCTGCCCGTTTTATGATCCGCATTCTCCTTTCCAGCTCTTGTTCCGTCCAGCTCTGGTAGATGCTGGGCATTGCCATATCCAGCCCGATGATGGCAGCGACCTCCTCCGGATAGGTTTGCTTCCAGCGAATTGCTTCTAATCCTGACATGGAATGCGGTGCTAAAAGATACGGTCCGGTTTCGCCGACGGTCGTCAACGCCTGCCTTTGCATACCAACAAGGGAATCAATATCACAGGGGGATTCATAAATATCCGAATACCCATAGCCGAATTTCTCAATGACGATGATTCTGAAATATGCCGCCAGTTTCTCATAGAGCACTTTAAAATCATAGACGGGTGCGATCGTACCTGAACCGGACATCAGAACGAGTTTGGGGTGTTCCTTGTTTCCCTGTGTGTAGACATGCATGTGATGTCCGCTGATTGTTACCAGTTTTCCGTTGCATTGCAGCGTTGATTTCATGGCGCCCTCCTAAAAATCAAATAAATCCTCATCCTCTGTCAGATGCAGCATTTCTTTCAGATCAGCAAAACACTTGTCACAGACGCAGGTTTCCCCATCCGCTGTCACAAGCCAGATCGGATGATAATGCAGCTTCTGCTTCGGCAGGGACTCCCAGCAGAAATGGCAGTGCTTCAGATGGGAGAAATGTTCCAGCATTTCATTGGCTGTCATTGCGGCAAGGGGCTGATTCCGCAGAAATTCTGTGTCATTCAGTAAACGCCAGTCATCCGGTTTCATGGATTTTCCTCCTGTAATTTGTGCATCATCCGCTTTGTGATGGAAAAACGGGTTTACGGAATCCACCATTCCGGTGTGATCTCACCGAGTCTGATGGTGCGGCCTGCGGCATAATCAAGCATAATTTCGATATCGTAATAATTCCCTGCCATAATCTGCACCATCAGTTCACGGCAGGCACCGCAAGGTGCTCCGTTTGAACCGTCCGGCAGAATGCAAAGAACTTTGTCAATCTCATATTCACCGTTTGTAATCATATTAAAAATGGCATTTCTCTCTGCACAAATACCCAGCGTTGAGCAGGTGTCAATGCATATGCCTGTGTATATTTTCCCAGATTTTGACAGAACAGCGGCGGCCACTTCTCCGCAAGTCACATATTCGGAGATTCTGCGCTCGTGCAGAACAGCCCTTGCTGCCTCATACATTTCAGTCCAGATCTTTTCCATATAGAATCACCTCAACAATTCTGATTTATGCGCCAGCCGCCTCTTCCTCCTGCAATTTTCCAAGTGCAGAAAACGCCTGCCGCAGATTGCTCACGCCGAAGATCCGCAGCGTCTTGGAACTTTTCGGCAGTGCTGCGAGTGCCTGCTTCGGGACGATGCAGTATTCAAAGCCCATCCGCTTTGCCTCCTGCACACGGCGTACAATATGTGACACGTTGCGGATCTCTCCGCCCAGTCCCACTTCACCGATCGCAATCAGCTTGTCCGGCAGTGCCCTGTCCGTCAGTCCCGAATAGAGTGCCAGTGCCACCGGCAGATCGCCCGCAGGCTCATCCAGTTTGAAGCCGCCGACAATGTTCAGATACACGTCCAGCGTGCCGTAAACCAGCCCGAAACGCTTCTCCAGTACCGCCAGCAGAATCGACATGCGGTTGTAGTCAAAGCCCGTCGCTGTGCGCTTGGGTGCGGCAAAGGCACTTTTCGAAACAAGGGTCTGTACTTCCGCCAGAATCGGGCGGGAGCCCTCCATCACGCATGCAATGCATGTTCCCGATACGCCTAGCGGTCTGCCCGCCAGCAGCATCCTGGAGGGGTTCTCGACCTCCTGCAGACCCTTTTCCTGCATGTCAAACACGCCGATCTCATTCGTCGAGCCGAATCGGTTCTTCACCGCACGCAGAATGCGGTAGCTCATGTGCCGCTCACCCTCGAAGAACAGCACCGTATCCACAATATGTTCCATGACCTTCGGGCCGGCAATCGCACCGTCCTTGTTGACATGCCCGACGATGAACACCGGAATTTCCAGACGCTTTGCCGTGTGCATGAACAGATTCGTGCATTCACGCACCTGTGTAAGACTGCCCGGACTGGAGGAAAGCTGCTGGATCTGCATCGTCTGAATCGAGTCAATGATGACGATGTCCGGCTTCGACGAAGCAATGGTATCGCAGACCGCCTGTGCATCGTTTTCTGTCAGAACAAAGAGTCTGTCCGAATCCACCCCGAGACGTTCGGCACGGAGCTTCAGCTGCCGTGCGGATTCCTCACCGGAGATGTAGAGTACGCTGTGGCTCTGCCCGAGATACTGGCAGATCTGCAGAAGCAGTGTGCTTTTGCCGATACCCGGCTCACCGCCGAGCAGAACGATCGAACCCTTCACAAGACCGCCGCCGAGTACTCTGTCAAGCTCCCCGCAGCCGGTGTGGTAGCGCACTTCGTTGTCTGTGTCGATCTCGCCGATTTTCTTCACACGTTCGGACAGATCCGCTGTGCGTCTTGTGCCGCCGCCCGGTACCAGCGGCACGACTTCCTCAAGCGTGTTCCAGGTGCCGCAGCCCTGACAGCGGCCGTTCCACTTGGGACTCTCGTAGCCGCACTCGCTGCATACATATATAATACGGTCTTTTTTTGCCATATTGCACCAGCCTTCCCAAAGATCTCCATGCCCTGCATGGAATGCTGTACCTATTATAGCATAGTCATGGGGGAAATGCAAGTGCGTGACCGCTTGTGCATCCCGTCCTCCTCAGAGGCAGGATCAATCACCCCAATTGCCCTGTTCACACTCTGTTCTTACTCTGAAAAAATATTATTCATTGGTAAAATCAGTCACCTGCTATAGAAATTCCAGATTTTACATAATGTATATAGGGATTCGGCATAGTGCACAAAATACAGATATTTGTTATGTAAAAATGATAGAATCCGCATAATGGAAGGACTTTCCGACTTGACATGGTGTATAAAATTGGGTATAATAAATTATATGATAGAGAGGACTGTACGCCCTCGGAAATGAATTTTAGCAAGCAATGGAGAAACGATATGACCGATAAGGAAGTACGAAAACTGAAAAGAGCAGAGCTGCTTGAAATCCTGTTTTATATGCAGAAGGAGATGGAAACACTCCGGACGGATAACGAGAACCTCAGACGGCAGCTGGAAAGCGTATCTTCAGCAAAGGGCATGTCGGATGAAGACATTGCACGTCTGGCGCAGGCTCTGAAAACTGCAATGGACGGTACGGCACCGGAAGAAAAGGCGGGCGAGTGACCATGGAAGAAATCAAAAGGGATCTTCCCACGGCGCAGCAGCTTGACAATGAAGTCAAGCGCATCCGGTACAGAAAGCGGTTCATCCGCACGATGATGGACACAGTCAATTCGCTTCTGGTTGTGGCGGCGATTGCGGTTCTGGTTTCCATGCTGTTTTTGCCGGTGCTCCGAGTCACGGGTACCAGCATGACACCCACCATGGAAAACGATGAGCTGGTAATCTGCAACAAGACCGGCAAATTTGAAAGCGGCGACATTGTGGCCTTTCATTTCAACAACAAGATCCTGCTGAAGCGTGTGATCGGGACATCCGGTGACTGGATCGACATCAAGGAGGATGGCACGGTATATGTCAATGGCGAGGAGCTGTACGAGCCTTACGTGGACGAGAAGGCCTACGGCGAATGCGACCTTGAATTTCCGTATCAGGTGCCTGATAATCGAATCTTCGTCATGGGTGACCATCGTAGCACATCAGTGGACAGCCGAAGTACCACAGTCGGATGCATCGCAGATGAATACGTCATCGGCAAGGTGATGCTGCGGCTCTGGCCTTGGGAGAAGATCGGAACGATTTAAGACCTGACAGAACAGAAATGACCCGGGATTAAATATATCAGAAAAGGAGGGGATATCCGTGAAAGATTTTCAGAATGTCATCGGCAAATATTTGTTGAATCGTGAGAAGAATAAAAAGTACTTAGCACTGCTTCTGGCATTGTGCCTTCTGGTTTCTTTTGCGGTTCCGTATAGTTTGATTCAGCCAGCGGACAGCCTGACCATTGACAGGAGTCATCTGGCGACAGGGCTCTCGACGGCGACACCTGGGACACCCAGTTTGCTCGAGGGAACCAACATGCTGGATATCACGAGTGCAAATGAGTGGTATGCAAGTATTACTACTGGAAATACATACATCTATGAGGCGAATCAGAGTGGTCGTCTTACTTCAAGTGATATTTATGACAACATTGTTGACCCCTTAAATCTTGAAGCGTACATCCAGTATGATTTTACGACAAGCGTGAAAGATGTATTAGCTAAACCTGGCACAGCGGGTCCTCATCTTGGCTGGTATATAGGCAATGACGCACTGAATACCAACGGATTTAAGGGTCTTCTTTATGACGAGGAGTACAGCGAAGATGTGGAAGCGGGTACATACGTCATTGAGAATGGATATGTTAAGATCACCCTTACAAATGAGTACTTAACATTCATTCATTCGGGTGACGGCTCTTTGAAGGGTTCTCTTGGCTTTGACGGTACACTTGGCCGCAGCAACGATGAAAATGGTGACCAGAGCTTTACACTGGCAGGCGAGACAATTGTTATCGCCTTCCCCGACAAGAACGCAACAATCGAAAGCAAGAACGCATATGTCAATACCAGTAATGGTACCGTCGAGTGGACCGTGACCATTAACAACGCCAACAAGGTCAACATGAAGGATTACGTCCTGACGGATGACATGCTTAAAGACGCAACAAACGTGACGTTCAATCCTCCGGGCACAGGTACTCACACACCAGGCGCAGACACCATCAGCTTTACTGAAACGACGAAGGATGCGCAATGGATTACAATCAAGTACACGACGGACATTACAAAGGATCAGATGAACAAGGTGGAAGGTTCTGCCACCAATACCGCAAAGCTCACCAAGGGCGATCAGAATTTCGGTGAGAAGTCAGCAACTGCAGACTTCAACAGAGAACCGATCTTCGTCAGCAAGACCGGTACCCCTGACTATAACAGCGGTACCTACGCCGGCAAGATCAACTGGTCAGTGACAGTCACCAATAACTATGGTCTGCCGCTGACAGAATACATCATTGAAGATCCCAAGCTTACGGCCAATGCAACAGTATCCGATGGCAGCGAATTAACGCCTTTGGGTGATAATAAGTGGATGATCAATTCCACCGCTTCCTCTGTAACCATCAACTACACAACGGACGCTGTAGAAGGCACGAACGAGAATACAGCGCAGGCCTACTATCCCGATGGCACAAAGCCGGAACAGGGCGGTAAGTCTGAACAGAATGTAACCTATAAGACCGAGTCCGAGCTGTTCGGTCTGAATAAGACACATACCACCAATACGGATGGTACCATTACCTGGAATCTCATCGTCAATAATCAGAGTGGTCTGGATATGACAGGCTACACGCTGACGGATAAGATGCTGGCAGAAGCCATTGAGGGTTCGGTTACAATTCCCCTCGGTGCGTGGGTGAACGGTACACAGACACCGGTTGCAACATTTGCAGACGGTAAGTTGACATTCACCAGTGCGTCCAAGGGACAGCAGTGGATGACGATCAGCTACAAGACGCCTATTACAGATGAGATGCTGAAGGGTGATGCAGATTCGGCTGAAAGAACAAATGATGTTCAGCTGAACAATCCTGACCCATCTGATCCGCCGATTTGGACAGATTCTGATACCGCTAAATTCGAAAAAGGCGACAACTTCACAGTCACCAAAACAGGTACGCCTGACTATGTAAATGGTACACATGGCAATGTGATTAACTGGACAGTGCGAATCACCAGCACCTATGGCACTTCTCTGGATGGATATCTTCTCGAAGATGCCAAGATTCCGGACACGGGCTGGACAGTTTCTCCTTCCGGTACGATCACAAAGAACGGCGATAAGTGGGTACTGAGCGGCACCAATGGTGCGAAGACAGTGACTCTTACATATCCGGCCGCTGCAACAGAAGGCGGATCGGATAAGAATACCAATACTGCAACACTGTATTATCCGGATAACACCACAACAGGTGCGACCGATTCCGAGGGTGTGGAGTATAAGGGCTATGATGACCTGATCAGCCTTGGTAAGAGTGGTTGGTATGCACAGGATAATCACGAAATGAACTGGTCGATTACGATCTCGACACAGGGCGGCGTGAACATTCCGGCAAACTATTATATCACTGATGAAATGCTGAAGCAGGCAATTGATGGCAGCATTTCCTTCAATCCCTCCAATGTGGATGTTACCGTATCTCAGACTGATGGAAAGGTGACTTTCAACACAGCCCATCAGGGTAATGTGACAATCACCTATCGCACATTGGTAAATATTGCCGACGGCGATACGCAGATCACGCCTTCCAATACCGTTGGAGACGGTATGGGTCATTCGGACACCTGGAACGACCAGACCTATGAAGTACGCAATACACTGAGCAAGAATTCTACTCAGGGCTACAGCTATTATGTCATCAATAATGGCCAGGTTGAGAAGATTGTGAACTGGAATGCGAGCATCGTATGGGACGGCAGTTTCTCCACAAATGATAAGTTCTATGAGGATATCTTAACCGTAACAAGCGGTGACGGTACCCACACAATTACGGCTGCACAGCTTGCAGCCATCACGATTACTGCACGAAAAGATCAGAACGGCGGTTCTACTACACTGGTTGCCGGAACGGACTTTACAGCGGTGCCAACGAGCACTGGCTTCAAGATCACATTTGCACCGACCGTTGATGAAAAGGGTTATAACTATGTAGACATCAACTACAGCACAACCCTTACCGCAAATGCACCGACAGGTACAGCATATCCTTATACCTATACCTTCGGCAATACAGCGAAGTTCAACGGAAAAGAAAGTACGCCCACCGATTATACAATCACCCGTGACAATCCTGTCAAGAATATTGACATGGAAGTTACAATCCGTAAGGATTGGCAGAATGACACGGATAACGAGAGACCTGCCAATGTTGTCACAAAGGTTCTGTACAAAACCAACGAGGATGGCACATGGCGGTACCTGAAGACAGCCGATGGCAAGCCGGTATATTATGGTGATGAAGCATATGCTTCGGCATCCGATTATACTGTAACGCTTGACAGTGAGGGTGCTTGGACATCCAAGGTTACCGGTCTTCGCAAGGAGACAGCAACAGCGGATGAAAACGGCAATCCCACACCGACAGTCTACTATTATTACATGATCGAGGAGATCACTCCCAGTGGCAAAACCATTGTAAACGGTCTGTATGAAATGGACGACGGTTATTATCAGGTAAGCTACACAAACAACCAGGGCATCAATTATAACGGTACCATTTCTGTAACAAACAAGTTCTATAGAGATCGGTCCGTGACGCCGAAGAAATACTGGACAGGCAATACAGGCACAGGTACAGGTATTGATTCTGTTACGGTGCAGTTGGAATATTCCATTGGCGAATATGAAAACAATAAGCTCGTACGCTATCCCGTAAAGCTTCAGAACGGCACATATGTATTTGATGCAAACGGCACAACAGCAGGTGCAGAGGTCGCCACACAGGATATCCTGGCTGGTGACGGCAGCTGGACCGGTACTGCATGGACAGGACTTCCTTCTGTAATCGTAGTTGACAATCAGGTAAGGGAAGTTACATACCACATCGCTGAGACAGCAGTCACACAGACAGCAGCTGAAGGCGGCACTGCAACCGTGATTCCGGTGCTGAATGGCTCTACATTCGTCACATCCGACGGATATTACAGAGTTTCCAACAGTGCAGGCGACGGCTATCTGACAGTTACAAATGAGTTTGTGAAGACAGTGACATATTCTGTCGGCGTGCAGAAGGCATGGGCGGATGACGTGAATCATCCCGACAGCCGACCGGAAGTGATTCTGGTGCAGCTGCAGAGAAGCAAAGACTGGGGCGAATGGACATCCATGGGTGATCCTGTGGAGCTTTCCACTGCAAACAACTGGGCGGCATCGTTCAACGACCTTCCGAACCAGCTGGCTGCTACCGATGGTACTGTAGAGAATTATCGCTACAGAGTCATTGAAGTGGGCTACAAGATGACGGCCGACGGCAGTGCAATCATGTTCCCCGCAGGCACAAACAGCTTTGCAACCGACGAAAACGGCGTGTACAATATTTCGTACAGCAACTCGGTTAATCCCTACAGCGGAAACAGTGAGCTGTCACAGGCAGGTACAGTTACAGTCAAGAACACATTCGTTCCTGTTACGACCATCGATCTGACACCGCAGAAGATGTGGAAGGGCGACAAGAATGAGGATGGTCAGATTACTGACAGACCTCAGAGCATCACCTTTACGCTGCAGCAAAGTGAAGACTATGGTACAACATGGCAAAATGTGATTGAGAATAATCAGCCCAAGACGGTGACTCTCACAAGTGACACGAATAGTGTTGATGGCACAGTTTATGAGAATAACGCTGAGCTCAACACAACACTATGGAGTGCGGCAACCATTTATGGCCTGCCCTCAGAGAAAATCGAACGGAAAGCAGACGGAACTTATTCCAAGAAGATTCTGTATTATCGTTTTGTAGAGACATCGTATCAGGTATCTGAGAACAGTGGCTCAACAACGATTGATGCTGCAATCTATCAAACGAGTGAGACCAAGGATGATTTCTTCAAAACTGAGAATGGTAAGTATGAAATTACGTTTAATAATACTTACCAGACGGGCACACTGACAGTAACTAATAAGTATACTGGAGCAGTAGGTATTGAGAAATTTGCCGTGGATAAAGATGGTAATGAACTCGATTCTACTATGGAAGTTGAGGATCTTGAAAATTACAAATTCACAATTGATGGCGAAGATTACTATGTCTTCAACTGGATGATTAAATACGATCTGAAGGATTGGGGACAAGGTGACAAGCTGCCCACCATTCGTGACCAATTACCCGCAGGCTTTGAATTGGTATATGACAACAGTTTTGTGGGTGAGCTAAACGAATGGTCAGATTACTACTCTAATCAGTGGTGGGACACAAAGGGCGGCAGCTTTGCTAAAGTTATGACGGATATCTATAATAACAGCAAGTATATTCTTCATCCGTTCATTATTTATCCTGATAATGGATGGGGAGCAGGTGCGCAGCCAGCGAAAACTGCAGATGAGATTTTCGAAAAGTATATGCATGTGGTGAATTTTGATAATCCTAACTTCTGGTATTATTATGATACAAGTACAAATGAAGTGTATTTCAATAAGTATAAAGCATATGCACCTGCGATGGTTTACTACGCCATCAAGATCAAGTGTTCCGATCTTGAGGCTAAGATGGAAAAGGGATATCGTGTTATCTCTAATACGGCGTATACGTATGATGATGAAAGCGCAACTAAAGATGGCAGAATACCGCTTCTTGATACCACAGGCAGTATTACTCTTATCAACCCCATCGACACCAACCTGATCACCAAGTCCTACAACGAGACCAAGATCCCCGGCAATATTCAGTACTCTCTGAATATCAACCCGGAGGGCAAGAACCTCTCCAGTGGTGATACCATCGACATTCAGGACCTGTTTGAGACGGTAAGTTACTACGACCACGATTATACCGGCGGCGAAAAGCTGACAAACGGCAAGAAGCTCGTGGATGTTCTGATGAGCAACATCAAGATCTATGAAGTGGATGCCAACGGCAACAAGATCGAACTGAATTCCAGTGACTATACACTGATGTTCCAGTCCGGCGCTGATGTTTCTAATGGTGCAGCACTCATGAAGCTCACCATTCCGGATGAAACTCATATTGTGGTTGACTACACCTACAAGCTGATCGCAAACGAAACCACACCTTCCGTCATCCATGGCTGCAAGAGCTCTACCAGAGTCAACGGCAGATATGCAACTATGGCTCCCGGTATGGTGCCCCCCGCAGGCGACAAGATTACATTCTCCAATACGGCAAAACTGAGTTCTGACAGTGCGGAATCCTCCGATTCCAAAACGAACACAGAATACGAAGTTTTCAAGTCCACCGGTACAATCTCTACCAACGCTCTGCCGAGCATCAAGAAGGTTAACACAGGCGACTATTCTATCGATAATCTGTCTGCTTCCTTCCTCCTGGCACGATATGAAAATGGTAAGTGGTACTATGTGGATCAGGCCGATGTGATTAACGAAGCCAAGGGCGAATATGACATCACCTGGGGCACAATCGGTGCAGAAGGTACAAGAATCGCAGAAGGTGCGGAACGAATTGAAATCGTCGGCGGCTCGAATTTCAAGGTTGCACTCGATGAAAACATGCTTTACAAGCTGGTCGAGATCGAAGTTCCCGAGGACTATGAAGGTTCTAATCTGGGACTGGATGATACACAGTTTGAAGAGATGATCCGTGCATACCTGAATGACGGCGCAACGATCTATCAGGAGAAGGATTACACCATCTTCCTGAATCACTACATTTCCACCCATTACTTCACTTACAACAGCACAGTCGGCAGCTATCCTGCTGAAGTGAAGGCAAGTGATGTGGTACAGGTCAAGTCCGGCAGCAATGTGGAAATTCCCAACAATAAGCTGATCGACATTGGCGTAACCAAGACATGGGTGAACCCCGTTGCAGATGTTACAGATTCTGAGATTACTGTGGAACTGTACTGGTCTTTCACCAAGAACACCACCGGTATTCCGGAGGATGCAGAACCGGCAAGAGCAGAAGATCTCGGTATTCTCGATGAAAACTTCTCTGCAACAAAGACAATCAAGGTTGGCGATGCTGCGAATGATAAGGTTTGGACAAACCTCCCGAACGGCTCAGCCAAGAAACCGATCTACTATTACATCAAGGAAACAGCTTACACCATCGGCGGAAAAACTTATTTCTACGATAGTGACAGCAATTCCTTTAAGGCTGAAAGCGGTGAGGGCGGTGCCTACATGCCGACCTATACCGGTAATGCCGCAAACGATGATACAATCATCGATGTCAGAAACTCTTACCAGCTGATGCTGAAGAAGGAGTGGAAGAACGCTGCAAATGACCCGATGAAGAATATCCCCGTGGACGGCGTAGTCGTATCCATTTATGGTATTTATGAAGTCGATGGCGTCAACGTGCAGACAGAGAATCCGCTTTTCGAGGGCGTTGTGCTTTCAAGCGCAAACAACTGGACAGCAGACCTGACTTCCCAGCTTTCAAAGGCCGGCGACCTCAGCCTCTACAAGGCATTCGTTGCCGTGGAGAATGAGAATCCCGCAATGGAAGGCTATGTAGTCAGCTGCGTATTCAATCTGAATGCTCAGACTGGTGAGATCATTGTAACCAACAAGAACACACTTCCGACAGAAGCGTCTGTCTCTGTAAATAAGCTGTGGAGCGACGGTAATACACTGCACGCAAATGAATCCATTGAAGTCGTGCTGTACCAGAGCCAGACCCAGCTTTCCGACCTGACCGACCTTGCATCGAAGATCACCCTGATGGGTCTGTCGCCGATGCAGGATGAGGATGGTACGGTGTACAAGGCAACGCTGAACGCCGAGAACGAGTGGACACACAGCTGGACAGGACTGCCGCTGGAAGATGAGGAACAGAACAAGTACTACTACTACGTTCTGGAAAACATGTCCGGTGTTGCCAATGCCAGCAAGTACAATGCAACTTATGTTGTAACCGATAAGACCACAACCAAGACAGAGTATACTGTAAAGAACACCCGTGAGGCAATCGTAGCGGAAAAGCAGTGGCTCGCCGAGGATGGTTCTGCACTCACAGTCGATGAGCTGAAGGCCATGGGCATTGACAGCATTAAGCTGGAGGTAGTGAAGAAGGTTGCGACAGTTCCGGAGGATGGGCTTGATATTGTAGCTTTAGGTGACTCAATCACAAGAGGCGAATATCAGGGGTATGTTGCAGCAGCAAATACATATCCGCCACAATTGGAAGCACTTCTGGAAGGTAATACTTATGGTTACAGTAATGTGACAGTTATCAAACAAGGTCAAGATACAACGCAAATTCCTAATTTTGAATCCCGTCTTGGAGATATAAATAGTGATACCGAAATTGTATGCATTATCGGAGGAACAAATGATATTCACCAAGATAACAGCACAAGACCCATAACGGAAATTAGGGACAGAATGTCGAGCCTGATTGGAAAGATCAAGGATAAGAATTCTGATATTATCATTCTTGTTGGTAGTATTCCGCATTTTGACTTTGTTCATAACAATACTAATACGGACGGTGCGCAATGGTGGGGTGGTTATTATAATAACAACTCCTCTATGACAACGCTCCAAGCGTTTGAAGACACTTGTAATGCACGAATTGATGCCTATAATGTGCTTCTGGATAGTCTGGCAGCAAGTCTTGACAATGTTTATTATGTGGATATTTGTGCAGCTGTAAATAAGGACACAATGCTCTACGTTAAGAGTAATGGACAAGGCGATGGATGTCATCCGAATGAAAAAGGATATAAAGCAATTGCATCCACTTTCGCAACAGCTATTAACTCGCTCTACAGTCAATCCGAATCTGTCACCGAATTCACCCTGACAGCGGACAACAACTGGATGGCAGCGATCGACATCGAAGATGCAGATCCGAACGCAGAGTACTACATTGAGGAATCCGACATCCCTGCTGGCTGGACAGTCACCTACAGCGGCGCACCGCAGAAGATTGGCAGCAGCACACCGATCGTTGTAACCAACACAAAGCATACCCCCAAGACGGATCTGACCGTCGAAAAGATCTGGCAGAACGATGAGGAGGATATGAGCCTCAGAGGCAACATGACCTTCACATTGCTCAGAAGTATTGACAATGTAAACTGGGAGGAAGTGGATGTCACAACACCGACTCGTGTTGGTGCAGACGACGCTTCTACTTGGACATTCAAATACGAAGATCTCCCCGCCGAAGACAGCTTCGGCAACACCTACTACTATATGGTAGAGGAAGACCCGCTGACCGGTTATGTCGTATCCTATGGCGAACAGCCTGTAATGGCAGTACCGGATGGCAACTCTGACACACTTCAGATGACCAACACCTTCCGACCCATCAGCCTCAATGTTGAAAAGTTCTGGAGCATCCCCGAGGGTCTGACCGGTATTGAAACACCGGACAGCATTCAGGTTCAGCTGCAGCAGTCAACGGACGGCGGTAAGAACTGGGAGGATGTGACGGACAGAACACTTGTACTGAGTAAGGCAGAAGGCTGGACAGGACTGTTTGCTGACATTCCGGGCAGAAGTGGTACGATCTATCGGGTAAGAGAAGTTACTGATCTGAGCAGTTATGGCTGGTTTGAAGACGAAAGTAAACGAACCACCGCAAGCGAAGACGGTGCCACTCTCACACTCACCAATACCTTGAAGACCGGTTCTCTGGATGTAGAGAAGGATTGGATCGACGGCGACGATGATACCGATCTCCCCGAGCAAATCATGGTTGCGGTGTACCGCAAGAAGATCATTCGCTCGAAACAGCAGCCGCTCAACAGCATCTCTTCTGCAAGTGCACAGCGTGCACAGGCAATCAGAGGCATTGTTCCCGCAGCTGGCAGTGAAGTGAAGTCGAAGGCGGCAGGAACGGGTACAATTCAAATCACACAATATACACAGTATGCTTATGATCTGCCCAGCGAATTTAAACAGTATGCACTTATATCGGTAGTTGTGCGATATGGCGTTGGACCAGCACAAAGTCTTAACTTTGACCTGAAGGATTGGAGCTATGGTTCTACCGTTGTGTCACAAGGAACCCCAACTATTAGTGGGAAGACTGCCACATGGACATACAATAATGTTACTGGAGTAGGAGCAATATACATTCCAGCGACTGGATCCTCAACATTGCAATCAGATATCAAAGAGATTACATTAAATTATTCAGATGGATCAACATATACATTAACAAATAGTACTTTTGTAAGTACTGAACCCGAACTTAATGTAACAGTATCTAAGAGTTCTATTGTGATTGGTGAATCTGTTATTATTCAGGTAACTGGACAAGATGGAGAGGCAGCACTTTCAGTTCCTTCAGACTCAAATGTAGTTGATATTGATGGAACCAGTGTTATTGGTAAGAATCCTGGTACAGTAACTGTAACTGTATCGGATACTGGTAGTAATGCTACTGAAACCTTCGATATCACCGTCCTCCCCATGCAGTTCAAATCCAACATCGCAAAGATTGCTGGTGATAAGTTCACATTAACCAATGGTGATTTCAACAATCTCCCCGCAACATGTGCGACCATCGAGTACACATGCAGCGAGCCAAATGCCGTGAAGATCAATGGCAGTGAGATCACCGTCATCACATCTTCCGACACGCCTTACACGCTGACAGCAACCGCAAAGGACGCTGAAGGCAACGTAATCACCACAGCAACAGCACAGCTCACGGTGGGTGCATTCACCATCAGCCCGACATTGCTTGAACTGACTGAGAACCCCACCGAAACAGCAAAGCTGACAGCCAACAAGCCCGTCAGCGAATGGACCGTACCGGCAGGCTGTGAAGAGTTTGTGACTCTGAACTACACACCGGGCGAAACCACCTGCGAAGTGATCTACAAGAAGTACACACCGGACACATTCCCCATTACCGCAACGGATAATGGCGTGAGTGCAGAGGCAACCATCAAGATGTTGACCGGTGAGCTGACATTCACTTCAACTTACAAAACCGTTCATGTGGGCGGCACAATCAAGCTGGAAGCAACGGACGGTGCGGAGATTACCGGCTATAATGCCGATCTGGTGACCTTCAATGAGGATACCCTCGAAGTAACCGGTAAGGCAGTCGGCACAACGCTCTTCACAGCAACCCGCAACGGCGCTGTAGAAACGCTTGAGATTACCGTTATCGATGAACTGGCAATCACTGGAGACACCCATACAATCAACACAGGTGATACGCTTGCACTGAGTGCAAACGGCATCGGCATACTGCAGTGGACATCCGATAGAGAGTCCATCGCAAGAGTGAATGGAAACGGTGTCGTGACCGGTGTACTGAACGGCGATGTTACCATTACCGCAACGGACGTTGACGGTACAACAGCAACCTACACCATCAAGGTGAATCTGACAGCAGCGAACGCCGGTCTCCCCGAAGACAAGGAGTTCGTGAAGAACCTGACGCTGAATGCAGCAGGCGGCTGGAAGAACGGCTTGGACGATCTGCCTTTGACAGATGGCATGGGCAATGTATATGAATACTACATTGTTGAGCTTGATGATCACGGCAACCCGATCGAAGGCGGCAGCATGACAAGCATTACCGGCAGCAACACAAGCGTTGGCTACATTCCCGTAAGCTATCTGAACAATGGTACAGAGCTGACGGAGAATGAAAGTGCAGTCATCACCGTATCGAACAAGAAGCTTGAGCATGAGACTCAGGGAAGTATGCCCTCCGCCGGCGGAAGCGGCACAACTGGATATTATGGAATCGGCGTGATCATGATCCTCGGTTCCGCAGCCGGATACCTATTGCTCCGACGTCGTCAGAAAGACGAGTCAAAATAAAATTACAAAAACAACAGGGGAGAAGCGGCACCGACCGCCGCTTCCCCCGCACTAAAAAAACATTTTGGAGGAATTTATTATGACAAAAATGAGAAGATTTGCAGCGATCGCAGCAGCAGCAGCTATGACAGCTTGTATGGCAATGCCGATGATGACAGGTTTTGCAGCATCCGTAACAACTGGTAATGGAAACACTATCACAGTAACACCTTCTGATGGCGCAACTCACAAATATGAGGCATATCAGATTTTTGCTGGTACGTACAGCGGCGGCGTACTCACCGACATTACATGGGGTGATGGCGTTGATGGTCCAGCTCTGTTGGCAGCACTGAAGGGTGATACAACTCTCGGTACATATTTCGCAACTTGCGAAGATGCAGAGGATGTTGCAAATGCTCTGGCAGCAACTTCCGGAGATCCGGCAACTCCTGTTTTTGAAGATGATAAGGCTAATGCACAGGCCTTTGCAAAACTTGTTGCGGCAAACCTTACAGCCGTGACTTCTGGTTCTGAAGCAACGAATGGTGTTACAAAGCTGCCTGATGGTTATTACCTGATTCAGGATTCTGAATCACCTACAAATCCTGATGGTTCCAACCCCAATTCCGGTGCAATGACTCGTTACGTTGTTAGAGTAACAGCCGGTGCGACAGTTGAAGTTAACGCTAAGCATTCTGCCCCCACAGTTATGAAGAAGGTAGAAGAAGAATCTCTCGTAGGCGGTACAATGGAAACAGCTGATTTTGCTGGTAATTCTGCTTTTGAATTGGGCGATGGCTATAATGATATTGCTGACTATGATATCGGTGATGCGGTATCCTTCAAGCTGTATGGTACACTGCCGTCTACATTTGATGATTATGCAGCGTACTATTACAAGTTTACTGATACACTGGATTCTCAGTTTAATGCCCCCGCTAAAGAGAATGTTAAGGTTTACATTGACGGTAAACCGGCACAGAATGCAACAGTTACAGTTACGGGACAGAATATCACTGTTGAGTTTGCAAACATCAAGAATGGCAATACTGTGAACGCTAATAGTATTGTAACCGTTGAGTATGATGCAGTTCTCAACAATACTGCTGAAATCGGTCTGCCGGGTCAGAAGAATGCTGTTAAGCTTAATTATTCCAACAATCCTAATTGGGATGGTTCTGGCACATCTACTACAGGCGAGACTCCTGAGGACGGCGTAATCGTATTTACTTATGGTATCGATATCAACAAGGTAGACGAAACTGGTACTACAAAGCTTCCAAATGCAAAGTTTGCTGTAAAGAATTCTGCTGGCCAGTATGTAACTGCTACTGCCGGAAAGTTTAGCGGTTTTGTTACTGAAGCTCCCGATGTTGCAACCGGTAGCACAACAACTGGTCTGTTTGTATCTTCTGCTGATAGCGTAATTACAATCGAAGGTCTGGATGCTGGCACTTATACCATCGTTGAGCTTGAAGCTCCTGAGGGATATAACAAGTTGACAGAAGGCATTAAGGTTGAAGTTGCTCCCACAATGCCAACTGACAGACAGGCTTGGACATACGCTGCCGATGGTTCTACAGCATCTGCTGCACTGACTGGTCTTTCTGTGATGTATGATGCCGAGAGTGCACAAACACTGGGCAATGATGGTGGTGCAACTGCTAATTCTGGTAAGGGTACAGTTAAGATTGAGAACAAGAGGGGTACATCCCTCCCCGGCACCGGCGGCATCGGTACCACAATCTTCTACGTAGTGGGCGGTACTCTGGTAGCTGGCGCAGGCGTAACCCTGATCGCTAAGAAGCGCATGAAGAAGGAAGACTAATTCTTGCCTGAGCTTTATTTCTCAAATCTAATTCGTAAATCAAAATCACTTAACTAATTAGCACCTGAATCCGGCGGCGGGAAACCGCCGCCGGACATTAGGGAGGGTTCCATGAGGAAAAAATTAAATCTGCTTTCTACTGTCATACTCGTATTTTTACTCCTGGTGGGTCTCTCCGTGATGTTGTATCCGACGGTCAGCGACTGGTGGAATTCCAAAACCCAGAGCCGTGCCATCGCAAGCTATAGCGAAGCCATCAACGATATCGATGATAATCGCTATGAGGAAATGTTCGAGGCTGCACAGGCCTATAACGAGAAAATCGTCAGGGTGTCAGCGCCTTTTGCCAATTACGCCGAGGTTCCCGGTTATGCGGACGTACTCGATGTCTCCGGTACCGGTATCATGGGCTACATCTCCATCCCCCAGATCAAGGTGGAGCTACCCATCTACCACGGCACAAGCGAGGCCGTCCTCAATATCGCTGTCGGCCATCTTGAAGGCTCGACCATCCCCGTTGGCGGCGAGGGCACACATGCCGTTCTCTCCGCACACCGCGGACTTCCTTCCGCAAGACTCTTCACCGACCTCGACCAGCTCATCGTCGGCGATACCTTTACCATCACCATCCTCGATGAGGTTCTGACCTACGAGATCGAGGAGATCAACATCGTCCTCCCCCATGAGATGGACTATCTGGCCATCACCCCCGGAAAGGACTATGTCACACTGATGACCTGCACCCCCTACGGCGTCAATACTCATCGTCTGCTGCTTCGTTCGAAGCGCATTGACACTGTCGTGGAACGTACCGTCAGAGTCTCTGCCGATGCCGTTCAGGTCGACCCGCTTCTTGTTGTACCGGTGCTGTCCGCACCGCTCGTGCTGCTGCTGCTCATCTTCTGGGCGTTCAGCGGCCGGAAAAAGAAGAAGCTCCCTTACCGCAATCCCCTCTATACACTCCACTTAGGAAAGGATGATTGATATGCGCACAAAACTTGGCAGACATGCCTCCTTGCTGCTCTGCAGCTTTGGACTGCTTCTGTGGATGATTGCCGGCGTGATGCTGCCCGTCTTTGCGGACACACAGCTTGGCTCGCTGACAATGCACTGTAAGACGCCGGATGATGTGATTCTCGACGGCATGGAATGGAGTATTTACTATGTCGGCGACCGCAATCAGGATGGCGAACTGGAACTTCAGGGGCAATACGCATCCTTCCCCGTTTCCCTCGAGGATGAATCCGCTTCCGCATTGACGGATGCGGCCAGAACACTCGAAACTTACGCAATGCAGTTTGGCTTGGATCCGCTGGCCACCGCCGTGTCGGATGCCAATGGCTATCTGAAATTCTCCCAGCTTGAACCCGGCCTGTATCTCGTCAGCGGTAAGGGCAAGAAGGTGGTGGATCGTTACTATTTCCCCTCTGCTTTCCTTGTAGAAATCTCCGCTTCTGGTGATGCACAGCTTGATATGTCCGCCAATCCCAAATTCCTGTCCATGAATTCCAATGCGGGCAGCTGGAACTATACCGTCAAGAAGGTATGGGAGAATGATGAGGATTATCTCGAGAATCGCAGTGCCTATATCACTGTTGAGATCTATCGTGATGATGTTCTGTTTGAGACTGTTCGCCTGGATGAATCCAACGACTGGACTTATGAGTGGAGTTCCACATCCTTCCACCAGTGGCGTGTGTGGGAGAAGGAGGTCCCCGAGGATTACTATGTTGTTTATCGCTCCAATGAAACACAGTTTGTGATTGTCAATGCACTGACCATCTCCAGTGTGTCCACTGAAACCACTCCCTACACGGACGATGTCAGCACGGAGACCCGTCCTACGGATGACACCGCAAACAGCGATTCACAGACCACTCCGGATACGGAAGATGTCAATACCGAAACGATTCCTACTACAATTCAGAACGATACAAATTCAATCACGACCGCAGCAACATCCGACACAACCACCACCACAAAGACCACCAACTCTGAAACAGAGAAACTGCCTCAGACAGGACAGCTCTGGTGGCCGGTTCCGCTTCTGGGACTTGCCGGACTCATTTCCATCGCAGTTGGAATGCGGCTGCGTACAAAGGAGTAATTATGGGCAAAAAACATGCCTGGTACTGGATTGGAACAGGAACAATGCTGCTTCTTGCGGCATTGTTCCTTGTTGTCTATAATGTGTACAGCGACAGACAAAGCGGAAAAGCCTCCGGAGAGATCCTGACCGCACTGCGACAGGTGATTACGGAGCATACGCCCGAGACACCGGAGGAAGAGACAATGCCCCTGATTCCGGAACCGTCCGAGGATCTTTATGAGGAATACGAGCAGGAGGAGGAAACGCTTCCGCCCGAGGATCCGACTGTGGAGCTTGATGGCCGCTATTATGTCGGCGTGCTGACGATTCCTTCGCTGAATGTTGAACTGCCCGTGCTGCGTGAGTGGAGTTACCCCAACCTCCGCATTGCACCGTGTCGGTACATCGGTGCGGCGGCTGCCGGTGATCTTGTCATTGCGGCACATAATTACAGCTCGCATTTCGGCCGGATTCAGTCGCTGAATACCGGCGATGAAATCCTCTTCACCGATGCGGAGGGCAAGGTGTACCGCTATGCCGTCTCCCACACGGAGATGATCGGCGGATATGATGTGCCGACCATGAAGGCGGGCGCTGAAGGCGAATGGGATCTGACCCTCTTTACCTGTACACTCAGCGGCCGGAGCCGTGTCAGTGTCAGAGCAGTCGAGATCAAAGAATGATCAAACAGTTTTATAATGCAAGCCCCTGCCATGCAGGGGCTTTTTCTTGTGCGAGCTGTGGGGAAAAAACTTGACAAATGTGGTAAAAGCAGTTATAATAAATGCATGTAAATTGTTTCGCCAACCGGAAGGAACATGTTCCTGTTAGAAAGGTGTTTTTATGGTAAAAAAAATCATCGCATCCGCAATTCTGTTTTCTTGTATGGCCTTTTTGTGCACAGGCTGTGCCGATCACGATCAGTCCGAATCGTCAGGTAACCAAATATCAGATTACAGTATTCTCTCTAATCTTGATCTCACACAGTCCAATCAGGAGGTTGAAGCATTCTTTGGTGATGGTGCAATGACCGAAACAGAACAAGGTGTGACGTGGCTGAAGTATGTATTCGATTCACCGGAAAAGGATGCGTTGTTTGTTTCTTTGCCGAAAATGATAACAGATTATGCCGATCAGGCATCGGATTTTGAATCCGGTTTTGAATATATTACCGGTACCGAGCATTCCCATCAGACCGGCATGGCGATGACTGCCTCTTATAGTGCGATCCTCACATTTCCGGATGAAGACTCATGGAATCAACTTGACTGTAAAACGGTAATTGATTCCGTGAACAGCTGCTTCGGCGAAAAACACCAGATATCGGGTGTTTCTACTGAATACCTGTCAGCCGATTCTCTTGATTCTGCCGGAACAGTGATTCGGAATTTTCCGGCTGAAAACGAAGAAATGACAATCACTTGTGGTAAGAATTTTTATGATGAATACGGCTTTCAATTCGGTTTTCTGATTTTTGTAACACAAATGACGGAAGAGAGCAGTCACAGCACGAAACCTGATACTGCTGACGGCGAAATCGGTGACAACAACGGTGACGGCATCATTGATGAAAAAGACTTTGAGATCGAATGGGAAGATTATGTTGATGAAAAGATGAATGGCAATTAAATGCAGCGGCTGCAATCTGTTCTAATGCAAAGCGACTAAGCGACAAGCTTGGTCGCTTTGCTGTATTATGCAGCATTGGCGGGACAGCGATCAAGTCCTATTGACAGCTGCTTGGAAATTTCGGAAAACTCTTGACAAAATGCAGCTGATACGATATAATAACAAGTGTTATATAACATTTGTTATGCAAGGAGGAAGTCCATGGCACCGAAACCAAAGATCACAAGAGAAGACATTCTGGAAGCAGCGATGGAAATTGTCCGTCACGAGGGAATGGAGACACTGAATGTCCGCAGGATTGCAGCAGAACTGCAGTGCTCCACGCAGCCTGTGATGACGCATTTCCCGTCGATGGCGTCACTGAAGGACGCGTTGTATGAAGCGGCAGATGCGTACCATACAGAATTTCTCATGCAGCCCGATCCCACGCAGGAGGATCCGATGCTGTCGATCGGCTTACAGTATGTTCGTTTCGCCGCACAGGAGCGGGAGCTTTTCCGTTTTCTGATGCAGTCCGAGCATTTCCGCAGCCAGCGGATGCAGGACATGACAAATATGCCCGAGCTTGCACCGATTCTGGAAATTCTCCGGACAGAAGCGCAGCTGACAGCAGAGCAAAGCCGGCAGGCATTTTCTGCGCTGTTCTATGCGGTGCATGGCATGGCAAGTCTGCTTGCCAACAACACAATGACCTTTGACGAAAGCTACTGTGCCGATGTTCTGGTGAATATATTCATGGGCGTGATCGGTATGATGAAGGGAGAAGCAGAATGAGAAAATTATTCGAGAAGAGCGAAATCTGGTTTGCGGTGATGTGGATCATCATCTATGTGGTGGGTTTCAGCGTAGCGGACAGCATTTCCGAAAGTATCGGCATTCCGAAGCTTGTGACAGCAATCGTTTCGCTGGCGATGTCGGCAGTCCTGTTTTTCTTTGTGAAAAAGAATGATCTGATGGCGTATTTCGGCCTTTGCAAGGTGCAGGGGCGCAGCAGGAAATATCTGTACTTTCTCCCCATTGTGCTGACCTCCTCCGTGAATTTCTGGAACGGCGTCACCTGCAAGGCATCCATGCCGGAAGTGCTCTTGTTCATCCTCTCCATGCTCTGCGTGGGCTTTCTGGAGGAACTGATTTTCAGAGGATTCCTGTTCAAGGCAATGTTGCGGGACAATGTGAAAACGGCAATCGTGGTTTCTTCCCTGACCTTCGGCTTTGGTCATATCGTCAATCTGCTGCGCGGCGAGGCTCTCCTGGAAACACTCATGCAGCTGATCTATGCCAGTGCCATCGGCTTTTGCTTTACGGTGCTGTTCTATGTCGGCAAGAGCATCATTCCCTGCATCATCGCCCATGCCGTTGTCAACAGCACAAGTCTGTTTTGCATGGACAGAAACTGGACAATGTTTCTGATCAGCACAGCGGTCATTACCGTGGTCGGCGTTGGGTATGGTGTATATCTGCTGAGGAGTGTGAAGAAAGATGAAAGTGATCCTGCATGATCTTCCGGAGGAATATACGGAATTGCTGCAACAGCACTGCGATACCGTGATCCGTGCGGACGGGAAATATGCCCCATGTCAGGGCTGTTTTGGCTGCTGGACAAAGCATCCGGCAGAATGCCGTCTGAAAGACAGTCTGCATACCGTCTGCCGCACTCTCGGCAGGGCGGATGAGCTGCTCATCATCACAAGAAACTGCTACGGCATGTACAGTCCTGCCGTGAAGAATATCCTTGATCGGAGTATCGGACTTTCCACGCCGTTCAGTACCTATCGTGGAAAGCAGATGCACCACACACTCCGCTATGGGAAGCAGACCCTTCTGAAAGTCCTCGCCTACGGGGAGATCACGGCACAGGAGAAAAAGACATTTGCTTACATGACAGAGCGCAATGCGATCAATTTCGGATACAAAAAGTGGGAATTGATCCCGCTTCAGTCCCTCGCAGAATTGGAGGGTGTATTATGAAAACAGTGATGATCAATGCAAGCCCCAAGAAAAAGGGCGATGTTTCCGGACATCTTCTGCAAATGCAAAGAATCATGCTGGGTGGAAGCATTGTAAAAGAGAAGCTGCGCACGCCGGGCGATCATGACCGGATTCTGGAACAGCTGCGTGATGCGGATACGGTAATATTTTCGATGCCGCTGTATGTGGACGGCGTGCCGTCCCATGTATTGGTATTCATGGAGAAAATGGAGGCATTCTGCAGGGAACATAATTTGCAGTTACAGCTCTATGTGATTTCCAACGGCGGTTTCATTGAAGGAAATCAGAATCGGGCATTGATGCAGGTATTTGAGAATTTCTGCACTCGCTGCAAAATCGGATGGGGCGGCGGTATCGGCATCGGCGGCGGCGTGATGGTGAATGTCATGCGGATTCTGCTGGTGGTGTACACTGTTCTGTTCCTGCTGCGGCTTCTGACGGGAAATGTGCAGGGTGGATTAATGCAGTACGGTGAACAGCTGCTGGTGCTGTTATTCTTCCATCTGGGCATTTTCTGGTGCATGTTCCGTATGGGGGTTGCGATGCGGAACAGAGAATACGCCGGTGTACGTTTCACCAGAGTACTGATCCCGTCATTTATTTTCATTCTGATGGCGGATCTATTCTTTGTGCTGATGTCCATTTTTCAAGGCGGAATATTCCGTGGATGGCTGAAAAAGAAATAATACAAACGGCACTGTACCCATTGCGGATACAGTGCCGTTTGTTATGCTTCTGCGGAGAGATATTCCATGAGTCCTGCATAGATCGTGAAAGCGACCTTTTGCTGGTAGTCCTCGGTTACAAGGAGAGCAGCTTCATCGGGATTGGAGAGAAAGCCGCATTCAACCATGACGGTGGGATTCTCGCTGTAATAGCAGAGAAATAATTCCTTGCCGCAGAGCTTGATTTCACGGGTATTGTCGGGCTGGAGGAATGTCACGAACTGATCCTGGATGGTCTGTGCAAGTGTGCCGCTTTGCGGATGGCTATCCGAATAGAACATCTGCGCACCGCTGTATTTCGGATCGGTGAACTGGTTCTGGTGGATAGAAATGCAGATGGCGTTGTCGGCGCTGTTGAAGATCGCAAGGCGATTGTCCATGTCGGAGCTTTTCTGATTGGCAATGCCTTCCACGCCCTTGTCATGGATGGAGATGTCCGTATCCCGTGTGACGGTCACGCTGTAGCCGGATATCTCCAGCAGTTCCCGCAGATCGAGCAGGATTGCAAGGTTGATGTTCTTCTCCACATCGCCGGCGGCAGAAGAGCACCCGCCGTCCATGCCGCCATGTGGTGCATCAACCAAAACACAGTTATCCCAGCTTGATCAGACACCGCTTTCCCATGAAGGCAATGCCGTATCTGAGAATCTTCTGATACCCCTCATTGACGGGTTCTTCGGTATAATGTTTTTCTGCAATCTGCTGTATTGCCTTTTCTGCCATTATTTCGAGTGTTTCGCCCTTTTGGGCATCCACATCCTTGACCTCGATGACAACGGCAATATTTCTCTCGAAACGTTCCATCAGCAGAAGATCGGTTCTGCCATCACCCGTTTCACGGTTGGATTTCAGCTTATAGGCATCATAACCGGACAGCAGTCCTGCTAAAAATCCGTGATAATACTGTTCCTTCTCATCAAAGAAGCTGATCGTTTCATTCAGCCATGTCCCGATAATGCGGTTGGCTGTGTCAGCATCTCCATGCACAAGGGCATCGATCAGATTTTCTCTCGAAACCGCACGGGTTCTGTCCTGGAACCACTGACGGATGCTCCGCCTGTAGATGGAACGGATCTCCTTATTCGGAATGACCAATTCCAGCCAGATCTCATCATCTTCGATTCTGGAATCAATCTGCTTGAGATAACCTGTGAACAGCAGGAAACTCCAGATGCTTTCTTCGTTCACATCAATATCCGCATAAACAATATCCTCATGGATCGGCGCTTTCACGCTCTGTCCGTTGATGAGGCTTTCAATTTTGTCACGGGTATCCGCAGACGCTTCGCTGATGAGCTGCCGGATGATTTCATTGGAGCTTGTATTGCTCCAATACGGCACGGGCAGAGCCTTTGCCGATGAACAGAGTGCCTGCAGGAAATTCAGTACACTCCACGGATTGTAGATCTCCGTTTCACCAAAGCGGTAGCCATCATACCACGCCCTGATGGTCGGAAAATGTGCTGAAAGTCCATAGTATTCCATCATTTCCCGTACTTCTGTTTCCGTGAAGCCGAAGTATTCGCTGTAGCTTTCTGTCTGGATGCTGTGAATTTGCAAATTATTCAGACCTGTAAACAGGCTTTCTTTGGAAATGCGCAGACATCCCGTGAGCACTGCCATTTCGAGCGAGCTGTTGGTTTTCAGGACATTGTTGAACAGACTGCGGATAAAACCGACCATCTCTTCATAGAAGCCGCAGAAATGTGCATTTTCAAGGGGAACGTCATATTCATCAATCAGTACGATGGTTCTTCTGCCATGGATTTTTGTGAGGTTTTGGGTGAGAAACTGCACGGATGCACAATAATCCTCCATGCCTGCGTTCCAGCCGGCGATTCTCTGATAGAGTGATTTTTCCTCAGGGCTCACCAGATCCGATTGCAAAATTTCAGGATGACGCTGAAACTCCAGTGACAGCATCCACCCGAATTGTTTGATCGCCGCCTCAAAGGTATCCATTTTCATGCCTTTGAGCGAGAGTGTCACAACAGGATATTTCCCCTGATGGGCAAGATAATTTTCACCTGCTTTTGCAATGTTCAGCCCCTCGAATAAGCAGGCATAATCTTCATCCGTCTTTTCAAAAAAATGCTGGATCATGCTCATGTTCAGCGTTTTGCCGAATCTGCGGGGGCGTGTGAAAAGATTCACTTTGCTGCCGCTGTCCAGCAGATCACGGATGAGCAGCGACTTATCCACGAAATAGCAATTTCTGTCAATGATGTCCTTGAAATCCTCAATGCCGATCGGGATGCTCTTTTGTTTCATGCGTTTCACCTCACAATACAATTTCGATAGTGTATCTTGCTAATAGTATAGCATACTTCGTGCAAAAAATCAAGGGGCGCAGTGCCCCCTGATCCTGCATTCATGCCATCTCCAGCTCCCCCTCCACCCCCTCCGGCTCCCACAGCATCATCTCAATCTCATCATACGAAAACCCAAGATCAATCAGCCGCTGCACCTCTTCCGGCGTGACTCCGAAGTACCCGCACATCTCCAGCAGAATCGCATAATCATCCGTGCTTTCAGGGCTGTCATAATCCTCCCACCCGAAGATGCTTCCGGAATATCTGCCGAAGCTGTAAGCCGGTGCAAGGGTAAATGTGTCACGGCTGAAGTTGCCGTTCTTGCTGATCTGCAAAATCTCCCCATCCTGAACCTCAATCACAGTATAATTCAGATGATTCAGCGACACCGTCTTCAATGCTTTGTGCATAATCCCAGCAGTCGAGGCATACACATAAAGCCCAAAATCCGGGAAGTAAATGAGATACAGCGGACTCGAACCCTTGACGAAATACAGATTATTCCGCTCGTCCAGAATCGTGAATGTAAAGCTTCCTCGAACCTCCTCCGCCATATTCCGCAGACTCTCAAAATTCAGCTTCCCCTCACGCTCAATCAGCTGCACAGCAACATAGCTGTCGGTTTCAATTTGCGTTTTGGGGAGCTGTTTTTCTTTTTGAAGTTCTCTATCGTTGTACAGAACGCCATTGTGAGCGAGGGCGAATTCATGCCCAGCCTTACCATGAAACGGATGGTTGTTGTAATTCTTCTTCTGATCGCCCTGCGTGGTGAAACGAGTATGCCCCATCACAGCGGTCGTGCCTTTTGGAATGCGAAATTTCATCCTGTGAGCCGGACGGGGTCGCTTGTAAATCGTCAGCTTTCCGGCGTTCTTATAAGCAATGCCGCTTGCATGAT
>SVNX01000012.1 GCA_015066665.1 Ruminococcus sp.
TACAATCATCAGCGTGTTCAGTTAAAGACAAAACTGACTCCGCTTGAATTGCGAAGCCAGTTTGTTGCTTAATTTTATTTGCCATAGGGGCTTTTTGTGCTGTACGCACAAAATGGTTCGGTTCAAATCGTCAGGGCGTTTTGATATTTGATGAATTATTCTGCTGCCTCTGTGGTATCCGCTTCTGTCGGTGCCTCGGTGGGCATGGTCACAGCGGGAGAACCGGACAGTGTCACCGTCACAACATAGCCATCCATATTGTTGCCGGAGATCTCATAGGGAGTGCCGCCGGACGGTACGGAGAAGCTTGTGCTGCCGCTTGCATTCATGGGAACGTAGTACACACCGTACTTTGCAGTATCGGTCTTGATTTCGAGCATCTTATCGATGGTGTAGCTCTTGACGGTGTTGAGGTATTCCTCAAGGCACTCGTTGTTCTCGGCCATATAGGTCGCAGCGGCTACGCCGACATAACGGAAGGTACCGGAGGTACGATCGGTGATGTTCTCGCTGAAGTAGTTCTCCTTACCCTCGGGATAACGCTGCACGAAGCCATATTCATGTGCATGCTCCGCAATCCAGGAGAAGCTGCCCTCGTTCTTGTACACCCAGGAACCGCTGTTCTCGGGATAGATGCCAAGTGTCAGGGTACGGCCGGTGTGGAAGTCCAGATCCTGAGAATCAGTTCTGTAGCCGGCAATCATGCGGACGTCATTGTTGCCGCCCTGTGCATAGAAATCGCTGAGCCATGCATCCATTGCATAAGCGGCTTCCTTATCGAGGCCGACCTCCCAGTCCTTTGCGGTGTACGGCAGGGGCTTGCTCTTCTGTGCCAGAATACTCTGGATGGTGACATGGTTCACGGCATTGGAGGAACCGCTCTCAATGGCCTCGTGTACGAACTCACAGTCATAATCATCGTTCATGAGAACGAGGTTGCCCTTATGCATATCCTCCTCATCAAGCTGCGTGGTTGCATAGCTGATGGCAGGCGGTTCAGTGGCAGCGGGCAGGGTTCCGACAGGATTGCCCTGTGCATCGGTACCGGCATTGGACTCGCCGGTGGACAGGCCATCCTGAAGCGGGTCATTGGTATTCGGTTTCTTGTTGGCGCATCCGCTGACGCAGGACACGAGCATAAAGATCAGCACCAGCAGAATTGCCAGCACGCAAATAATTCTGTCATATCTGACGCGATAATTCTTCTTACGATATCTTTCAGCCATATGTATCTCCCTTTCTTTTTGTATGGGGTTTTTGTTCTACCTCACCATTATACCACATATTCCGACACATGTAAACAGTTTTTTTGGTTTTTTTACAATTTTCACACAAAAAGATACACGCAAAGCCGCCGGATGGCCGCTTTCTTCCCATATTGGAAATCCCCCTCTCTCCCGCAGGAAAGAGGGGGATTCTGAAAAGGATCACCGGAAGAGTGCAAGCATTTTTTCTTCGGCTTCCGGCGTCAGGCTCTCACAGCGGCCCATCATCTGTGCGGGCTGATCGTCCATGATATACAGATTTACGCCCCGCAGGCAGAACTTCTGCTCCATCATGCAGCATTCGCCCGTTTCCATATTCTCGAACTGGAACCAGACCTTGTAGCGCCAGAAATTGCCTTCTATATCATAAGCATCGGAGGCATAGAGACAGTCCTTCAGCACCCAGCCATCCGCCAGAAGTGCTTTCATGCGTGCATCGACGGCATCTTTATGAGCCTTATCCTCCGCCGAACCCGGCTCGGCATTGCGGATGCTCATGCCGAGAAAACGATAGCTGATGTCCGGATTCGCCGCCAAGACTTTCTCATAGCGAGCAGAAACCGTATAGCGGAGCAGCACATCCATAAGCACTGTGTCAAAAGGCAGTGTTGCCGGTGCAAAGGAAGGCGTGTCCCTCGATGCGTGAATATCGTCATGCAGATATTCCGTCACAATAAAGCTCTCGCTGCCGATTTTAGCAAATTCGAGTCCCAGAACGAGCGTATCGTCCTCATAGAAATCAAAGTAATAGAGGGTCGTGGCAAGATTCACTGCGGTCGTTTCATCTGCGCCCATATTGATGCTTTCTTCAACCGGGTACAGCTCCATATCTGAAAACTTCACACGGATGTCCCTGCCCTCAAAATAATACGCATAGGCCTTGTCCATATTCTTGCCGAGTGCTTCCTTGAAGGCTTCCATATCATCAAAACCGGCCTGTTTCTTGATGGCGTAGAAATCCTCCACACGATAGGCCAGAATGTCCACAAGCGCCTCCGTCTCTCCCTTTGTCAGATCCTTTGTCACCTTTTTGAGACGGGCGATATCGGCGATACCCGAAAAACTGATGCACTTATTGGTCATCTCGCCATAACTCAGAATACCAACGCCCCCGAGCACCACGAACAGAATGCATCCCAGCACAACCGAGAGCAGCACTCTGCGGCGCATCTTCCTGCGAATCTTCTTCATGGGGCGGAGTTTGTTTTCATTTTCTGCGGCGGTTTCCTCATTTTTTGCATTTTTGTCCTGCTCGAGCGTGCGTTGGTAATGTGCCAGCTGTTCACGGCAGGCAGCGCATTCTTCCATGTGCTGTTCAAGTTCCTTTGCAGTCTCCTCCGAGCAGAGCTGCTCGGCATAGAGTGTCAGCAGATCCTTTGCAATCTCACATTTCATATCGATCACGATTCCTTTCCCTGATTCTCATTTTCCATCAGTCTGAGCACCATATCCTTGCTGCGAAGGAAGGTGACTCTGCCCCAGACCTCGGATTTCCCGAACATCTGTGCAATCTCCCTGAATGGCAGTTCGGCATAGACCCGCAGGAGGAAGACCTCCTTATAGGGTTCATCAAGCTCATGGACAGCCTGTCGGATGTGTCTTGCGGCATCGGCATCCATCAGCTGTTCCTCAAAAGAAGGCCCTTCCTCACGAAGCTCCTCCTGCAGAGGCACGGCCGGATGGCGCTGCTTTTTTCGCAGATGGTCATAATATGTATGCTTGGCTATCTGGCAAAGCCACGAGGTCAGCTTGCAGCGATCATCGAAGCTTTCGCTCTTTTCCATGGCTTTGAGAAAAGTATCCTGCAAGAGATCCTCTGCCAGATCGGCGTCCGCACACAGCCGGAGCAGGAAGTGATAGACTTCCTTTGCATGCTGTGCATAGACGGCATCGAAATTGATTTTCGCCATCGGTTCCGCCTCCTTTCACTATGTTAGACGCTGCGGGAAGGAATTCGTTACATAAAATGCAGATTTTTTTAAAAATAAAGCCCTCCCCGAAGGGAAGGCTTTATCATTAGTTGCCGGAAGGATTGTTGTTCTTGTTCTGGGAAGCAGGATTCTGGTTCTTGTTCTGAGAACCGGGATTCTGATTCTTATTCTGGGAACCGGGAGTCTGGTTCTTGTTCTGAGAATGCTGATTGCTCATACGATCGCTCCTATCTCCGCACATGCCGGCATATCCCGAGCGGAATGTGCGGCGTTCCGTTTCCGATATACCGTCGGAGCGCTGACATGGCTCCGTCAGAGATAGTATGCCCCGCACGCCTTCCTTCTATTCACGCAGTCAGTCCGGTACTGCGACTGTTTCCGTGGTCGGCTCCGTTGTCTCCTCTGCAGTGGTCGTCGAAACAACCGGCACGGTCGAGGCAGGCTTGAGGGGATTTTCCAGCTCCCGCATGCTCCACAGCGACAGACCGCATCCGACACACAGTGCCACTGCTGCCGCCGCATAGAGCGGGTAACGCAGGAAATGCCTGTTTGATGCTTCCTGCACTTCACATGTCATCTCTTCCGCATTTTCATTCAGATCCATCTGATACAGATCCTGCTTCAGACGCTCCGTCACATCCTCGGGCGCATGCACCCTGCCAAAGGCTTCCTTGATTTCCTTATGCATATTCATTTCCGATACCCTCCCAACTGTTTCTCCAGACGTTTCCGCCCCCGTGTCAGGTGCTGTGCAACGGCCGATTCACTGCTGCCGGTGATGCCGGCGATCTCCTTGATCGAATAATCCTCGAAATAATGCAGGTAAATGGCAATGCGGTATTTCTCCGGCAGGGACAGCACTGCTTCCAGCACCGGATTGCTTCCGGGCGTCGTCTGTCCGCCAAGCGATGCAATGTCCACATCCACCCTGCGTCTGCGCCATGCACTGCGCAGAAGATTCTTGCTCTCATTGATTGTCACACGCAGAAACCACGCTTTCTCGTGCTCTCTGCTCTCAAACACGGGATGCGTCTTGAAGTACTTGAGGAACACCTCCTGAAGAATATCCTCCGCATCCGCATTGTTGCCGACCGCCGCAAGTGCTGTCCGGTATATCATATCCTTATAGATATCAATCACCGCAAAGGTCACACCGGACATTTCTATGCGGCTTTTCTGTCCGATCTCCACGGCTTTGTTCCTTTCCGATTCCATCATGGCAAGCATCGTTCTCCCACCTTTCCAAGTGTCTTTACCCCTAATACACCTGAGGAGGCTGATTTCTGACAAAAATCCGATGCGGTTCCCGAAATTTGTATGAATGCACAATTTGTGTTTCGTTTTATCATGCAGTTTCACTAATGACAGTATACCACAAAAATACGATTTTGTCAAAGGGTTGCGCAATTTTCCGCATTGTGCTATAATGGAAGTGAAATGAGGTGAGAGCGGAATGGAACTGACGGACGAGCTGCGGGAGATCCATCACATCGGCGATGCCGAGCCGGTTTATGTCATCCACACGACCATGAACGAAGCCGAGCTGCGGGATGCCATCTGCAATGCAAGGCAGCGTGAGCGTTTCTTTATATGCATCGCTCTTGCAGTGGTGGCCGTGCTGGCTGTGATCTACGGCCTGTATTCTGAATACGGTGCCAACTTCTGGGGCGTGGCCTTCTGTGTATTCCTGATCGTTGAGCGGATTGCCGGTGCAAGACGGCACACAAACAAAGTGATTGCTCAGCTGCAGGAAAAATATGGTTTTGCCGGTGCGGAGGAAACGATCTGGTTTTTTGATGAGCATGTTGTGGCATACGATCACATCAGGGACAGCAGCCGCGGCTATGTCTATGCACATTTCCAGAAGCTCTACTGCAAGCGGACGTACCTGTTCCTCTGCTGGGCGGAAAGACAGGGGCATTTCATCCGGAATGCAGACATTGCCGACAAGGATGCACTGATCCGCTTTCTGAAACAAAAGAACCCTTCAATGGAGATGAAGAAGTGAGCGGCATGTGCCCACTTGCATTCATCCGCAAAATATGATACAATAGATAGTAATGGAGGTGAGTTTCATGCTGACAAAACTCCTCAGCCGTGCAACCTGCGCAGACTGTCAGCTCTGCTGCGTCTTTGACCGGTACGATGTCTGGGAAACGCCCGTACTCAGTGATGAAATCAGACAAAAGGCACAGGCCCTGCTGCCCGATGCCGAATTTGTATCCAAGGGCGAGAGCTCCTGGCTGTTCCGCATCCGTGAATTCGATGAGGACGGTCTCTTCCGCTGTCCCCTGCTCGACCCTGCAAAGGGCTGCATGCTCGGCACGGAAAAACCGTTTGACTGCCAGATCTGGCCATACCGCATCATGGAGCTGGACGGCAGACAGGCCATCACCATTGCACCCATCTGCGATGCCATGACGGCACAGCCCCTCGGCACGCTGCTATCCTTCCTCAAGGAAGAGCTTGCCGATGTCATTTTTGACTATGCCGCAGCACATCCCGATGTGGTCAAGCCCTATGACCCCTTATATCCCATCCTGTTATGGAAGCCTCAGGAAATATAAATCAAGGAGAAATCATTATGTCCAATACGTCCTATGTATCCCCGTTCTGCACCCGCTATGCCAGCAAGGAAATGCAGTATCTCTTCTCTGCTGACAAGAAGTTCACAACCTGGAGAAAGCTCTGGGTGGCGCTTGCCCGTGCGGAAATGAAGCTTGGTCTGCCTGTAACACAGGAGCAGGTGGCAGAGCTGGAAGCCAATATCAACAACATCGACTATGAGATGGCCGCTGCGGAAGAAAAGATCGTACGCCACGACGTGATGGCACATGTGCACACCTATGCGCACTGCTGCCCGAAGGCGGCCCCCATCATCCATCTCGGCGCCACTTCCTGCTATGTCGGTGACAATACCGATGTCATCATCATGCGTGATGCCCTTGAAGTGGTCAAGAGAAAGCTCGTCAAGGTCATTGCACAGCTCGCAAAATTCGCAGACACCTACAAGTCCCTCCCCTGCCTTGGCTACACCCATCTGCAGCCGGCACAGCTGACCACCATCGGCAAGCGTGCCACACTCTGGTGCAATGAGCTGCTGATGGATCTGGAGGATCTGGAATTCCGCATTGCCTCCCTCAAGCTCCTCGGCTCCAAGGGCACCACCGGCACTCAGGCTTCTTTCGTGGAGCTGTTCGAGGGCGATTCTGACAAGATCAGAGCCATGGAGCAGATGATCGCAGAGGAAATGGGCTTTGATGCTGTGGTTCCGGTTTCCGGCCAGACCTATTCCAGAAAGATGGACTATCAGGTATGCTCCGTACTCGCCGGCATTGCCCAGTCGGCAAGCAAGTTCTCCTATGACATCCGACTGATGCAGAGCTTCAAGGAAATGGAAGAGCCGTTTGAGAAGAGCCAGATCGGTTCCTCTGCAATGGCCTACAAGCGCAACCCGATGCGTGATGAAAGAATCGGTGCACTGGCAAGATATGTGATGGTGGATGTGCTCAACCCCGCATTCACAGCCGGCACACAGTGGCTCGAGCGTACACTGGATGACTCTGCCAACAGAAGAATCAGCGTGGCTGAGGCTTTCCTCGGTGTGGATGCCATTCTGAACATCCTGCTGAATGTGACCGATCCCGAGAACGGCCTTGTGGTCTATGAGAAGATCATCGAGCGCAGAGTGATGGCCGAGCTGCCGTTCATGGCAACGGAGAACATCATGATGGATGCCGTCAAGAAGGGCGGCAACCGTCAGGAGCTGCACGAAAAGATCCGCCAGTACTCCATGCAGGCGGGCGCAAGAGTCAAGCGTGAGGGTCTTGACAACAATCTCTGCGAGCTGATCATTGCCGATCCCATGTTCATGATCACAAAGGAAGAGATGGATGCCATCATGAAGCCGGAGAACTTCATCGGCCGTGCGCCCGAGCAGGTGGATGAATTCATCCGTGACTGCGTACAGCCGGCACTTGACAGAAACGGCGTCTCCGACGACACCGCTGAAATCAGCGTCTGATCGTGAAAGGAGAATTTGCATGCTGTTTGTTCATTATCCGAAGTGTACGACCTGCCAGAAGGCCGGCAAATGGCTGACAGCGCAGGGATTCTGCTTCGAGAGCCGCCACATTAAAGAGGCTTCACCCACACTCGAAGAACTGACGGACTGGTACCGCCGGAGCGGTCTGCCGCTGAAGCGGTTCTTCAACACAAGCGGCCTTGTATACAAGGAGATGGGACTGAAGGACAAGCTGCCGTCCCTGTCTGAAGAGGAACAGCTTGCACTGCTTGCCTCGGATGGCATGCTGGTGAAGCGTCCGATTCTGATTGACGGCGACACGGTGCTTGTGGGATTCAAGGAAGCAGAGTGGACGGAGAAGCTCTGTAAATAAGAAAGAAAAGCCCGCCGAATGGCGGGCTTCGAGCTTGTCGAAAATGGGGACTTTTATTGTATTGGGGCAATGGGGCAGTGCGTCTGCTCGCTCACGCATCGCAGAGAAAAGAAACATTAAGACTAAAGTCAAAATAACATTTTTCATCCAAATTCAGCTTTTATTTGAAGTGCAATGATTAAAGGGGGACTCTGTCCCCCTTGACCCCCTGCCAAAGGGAATGATTCCCTTTGGCATCCTCAGGCTGCTCCGCAGTATCTTTTGGAAATTTACCGTCAAACTAAAAGCCCGCCGAATGGCGGGCTTTTTCTTATTCTGCATCATACTTCTCAAGACAGCGGCAGCAGAATTCCGTGAACTCCGCAAATGCATCCCCCGTCTCCTTTGCATACAATCCGATCATCACACCTGTGAAATTGCCGGCAAGCTCTGTGGACAGATACTTCGTCCGGCCGCTGCCAAGCGCATAGGTCGTTCCATCGCAGACCGCAGTAAAGCGGATTGCAAAATTGTCGCAGTCCATCCGCAGCTGCACCTTAGCACCAGAGGGCACCGGAATATGGCCGTCCACCACAATCAGATCGCCCACACGGCGGCGCAGAATCACTTCACTGCCCGTCTCCGTATGGGATACTGCGATATCATAATGCTGCTCCGCTGTCATATACAGCGTCATGCCTGCTTCACCCGCAGGAACGGAAACCGTGCAGGTGATCTCCTGCTTCATCTCCTGCTGGCGGATGCCAAGGAAAGTCGGGCGTCCCGTTTCCGTCTCGAGGGTGTCCTTTGTCCCCCGCATGCGGAAGGCCGTCTCGGAAAGTTCATAGCATGAGAAATCGGGATTGCGCATATAGCACCAGTCCACCCCGACCTTCGTATTCGCAAAGGTCTTGTCCGGAATGGGCTGCTGCACGACATCCGCCGCAATCCGATCCGTTTCCATCACAAGGCGGGTTGTGCCGTTGTCGCCGGCTGTGAACCAGCCATCGGCATCGAATGTCACCGGCACCAGATTCACCTCACGGCCCGTTGTGTGATGCATCACCCACTGGTCGATCTGGCGGAATGCCAGATGTACCATCCACCAGTTGCCGTTCACATCGTCCACAAGATCACCATGACCGCAGCCCTGCAGCACATAGCCGCCGAGATTACGGTTCGTGAGCACGGGATTGTGTGCATAGCTCTCAAAAGGCCCATAGATCTCACTGCCCCGTGCATAGACGATCATGTGGCCGTATTCCGTGCCGCCCTCGGCTGCCATCAGATAGTAGCGGCCGCCGATCTTGTAGAGATGCGGGCTTTCCAGAAACCGTCCGCCCGTTCCCTGCCAGATGCATTTTGCAGGTGTCAGCTTCCGGCCGGTTTCAATGTCGATCTCACACTGCACAACACCGTGCATGCCCGCATCATCCGTGCCGTTGCTCATGAAATAGGCTTTGCCGTCCTCGAAATACAGTGACGGGTCAATGCCGTCCTGCTCCACACGGATCGGCTCCGACCATTCTCCGTGAATGTCATCCGTCCAGACATAGAAATTCCCGCCGAACGAAACATTCGTCGTCACCATATAGAAACGGCCGTTGTGGTAACGGATCGTGGGGGCGTAGATGCCGCCCACGGAATTGGCATCCTTCAAAGGGAGTTGGCTCTCCCGTGTCAGGACATGGCCGATCTGCGTCCAGTTGAGCAGGTCGCGGCTCTCAAACAGGGGCACGCCGGGAAAAAACTGGAACGAACTGCAGACCATGCAAAACGTATCGCCCACCCGGCAGATACTCGGATCGGGATAGAATCCCGGAATAATCGGATTACGGTATTTCATACAAAACCTCCAGGCTCATTTACTTTGTTCATTATAGCACAGCCGCAGAGCAGAGTCAAGACGAAATCGGGCGTTCAGAAAAATTCCTTTTATTGCTGATTTATGGCACCTTTTTATACCAATTGCGCATATCTCACAAAATATGGTAAGCGATTGCATCCTGACTGCGTAATTATCTTCGACCTTGCATTTTCCCCTGTGATATGTTATAATGAAGCCAAACCCCTGAAAGGAGTCCGATTCATGGAAAAAGAAAAAATGCTGGCCGGAAAGCTCTACGATCCTTCCGACAAACAGCTCACAGAAGAACGTGTCCGTGCACACCGTCTCTCCCGCCGCTACAATCAGCTCGACGAAACCGATGAGGCTGCCTGTGCAGCACTGCTGCAGGAACTGCTGCACATCGGCGAGGGCAGCATGCTGCTTGCGCCCATCCAGTTCGACTATGGCATCAACACAACCATGGGCAAGCGCTGCTTTGCGAATTTCAATTTCACGGTGCTCGATGTCTGTCCCGTAACCATCGGGGATGATGTTTTCTTCGGGCCGAACTGCACGATTGCCACACCCCTTCATCCCCTGCTGCCCGAGGAACGCAGACTCAGACAACATGAAGACGGCACCTTCTACGATCTCGAATACGGCAAGCCCATCACCATCGGAAATGACTGCTGGCTCGCCTCGAATGTGGTGGTCTGCGGCGGCGTCACCATCGGCGAGGGCTGTGTGATCGGTGCGGGCAGCGTTGTCACACGGGACATTCCGCCCCATTCCCTTGCAGCCGGCAATCCCTGCAAGGTCATCCGCACCATTACGGAGGCGGATTCCGTCCACCTGAAAAAGGAACTGTTCTGACGAAGCGTTACAGCTCTCCGGATTCTCTCTTTTTCACAAAATGCAATTGACTTTTGTGCAGAAATATGCTATACTATACATATCATACTACGAAAAGGAGTCCTACTTATGGCACAGAGAATTGTATTAAACGGCACATCCTACCACGGCAGCGGTGCTGTGGCTGAGATCATCACAGAAGTCAAGGCAAGAGCATTCCAGAAGGCATTTGTCTGCTCCGACCCCGATCTGATCAAGTTCGGCGTAACCGCAAAGGTGACCGATCTGCTTGACCAGAACGGCCTCGCCTACGAAATCTACTCCGACATCAAGCCCAATCCCACCATCGACAATGTTCAGAACGGTGTGGCTGCTTTCAAGGCATCGGGTGCGGACTACATCATTGCTGTCGGCGGCGGCTCCTCCATGGATACAGCCAAGGCCATCGGCATCATCATCACCAATCCTGAGTTTGAGGACGTACGCAGCCTTGAGGGCGTAGCACCCACAAAGAATGCCTGCGTACCGATTCTGGCTGTTCCCACAACTGCCGGTACCGCAGCGGAAGTGACCATCAACTACGTTATCACCGATGAAGAAAAGAACCGCAAGATGGTTTGCGTGGATGTACATGACATCCCGATCGTGGCATTTGTGGATCCCGATATGATGAGCACCATGCCCAAGGGTCTGACAGCTGCAACCGGTATGGACGCACTGACGCATGCAATCGAGGGCTTCACCACCAAGGCAGCTTGGGAGATGACGGACATGTTCCATCTCAAGGCAATCGAGATCATCGCCAAATCTCTGCGTGGTGCAGTGGACAATACCCCCGAAGGCCGTGAGGGCATGGCACTGGGTCAGTACATCGCCGGCATGGGCTTCTCGAATGTAGGTCTGGGCATTGTGCACTCCATGGCACATCCTCTGGGCGCACTTTATGACACCCCCCACGGTGTTGCCAATGCGATCATCCTGCCCGTTGTGATGGAATACAACGCTGAGGCAACCGGTGACAAGTACAAGTACATTGCCGCTGCCATGGGCGTAGAGGGCACCGAGTCCATGAGCGTGGACGAATACAGAAAGGCCGCCATTGACGCAGTGCGTCAGCTGTCCGTGGATGTGGGCATTCCGGCCGATCTGAAGGAGATCGTAAACCCTGAGGACATTGACTTCCTGGCGGAATCTGCTTATGCGGATGCCTGCCGTCCCGGCAACCCGAAGGATACGTCTGTCGAAGAAATTGCTGCACTGTATCGTTCGATGCTGTAATATGTGAGATATAACGAAATCCCCTCCGGATGGAGGGGATTTTTTTACAGCTTCTTCTTTTCTGCTTCCAGCACACGCAGCAGATCATCGATCGAATCCGTTGCGGCAATGTTGGAATTGATACGCTGTCCCGTCTTTGCTGCACGCAGCTCGGAGGGGCTGACAACATCGTCAATATTCGGTGCATCGCTCTTAGGAGCAGGTGCCGTGTAGGACGGTGCGGAGTAAGCCGGTCTCTGAACCGGTGTCTCCTCTGTCGACTCAGGTACAGGTGCGGTGCGTACTTCCTGCTGACGAACCTCAGGCTCGGGGCTGGTATCCGGTACGGCAGGACGGAATTCAGGCTGCTGACGGCGTGCACGCTCCTCCACTTCCTGTGTGGAGAACACCTGTGTGCCCTGCTTGCTGAATGCCTGCTGCTTGGCAGCGGCTTCAATATCCTGCTGCTGGATACGGAACTTCATTGTACGCTCCTGTACTGCCTTCTGGTAGGGGGAGCTGGTGTCAACATCCTTCTTCTGGAAGTGCTCGGAAATGGAAGACTTCTTTCTCTCAAAGGATGCGGTAATGTCGGGAGAAGTATTCTGGCCGGGTTCAAACAGCGGGCTGGCAGTACGTCTCGGCGGCGCCATAATCTCCAGATCGTCGAAGAGGAAATCGTCCTCGTCAACCTCTTCCCTTCTGCTCATGCCGATCTTCACAAGGAACATCAGAATCAGGATAATGCAGGGGATGATGAGCAGTGCCATCAGGCCGCCGACGGATGTAGCAAATGTCACATAATCGTACAGTTCCTTGCTCTGCCAGGAGCAGATGGCAAAGATATTCGAGCGGGGAATCACAAGCTCGGATCCCTGATCAACTGCGGTACCGGGGAAATAGTTCGTGTTGCCGGAAGCATCCACAGAAATGTCGTAGATGCAGCGGAGGGCAAGTGTGCCGTCGGCCAGATAACACAGCACCTTGCTGCCCTTATTCAGGCTGATTTCGCTGTCTTCCTTGGCAATGATCAGAGAATTCTGCGCAATGTCCGGTTCCATATCGGCGGACTCGTGCAGATAAAGATAATTGCCGGCAATCTTCGGCATCTTTTCGCCGGAGAAAATCACATTGGTCACCACTGTGCTGATCACAAGCAGCACCAGAATAATCGCTACAATAATCGCAAGCACGGACTTGCGGCGGGTCTTCGTCTTCACTTCGGACTCTCCTTCCAGATTCTGTTACGGATACGCTGTAACCTTATTGTAATTATTATACCACATTCTGCAGTTCATTGCAAGTGTATTCGTAAAAAAATCTTGGATTTTTTTGAATTTTTCGCTGTTTCAAAGAAAAAGCCGGTAGAAACCTACCGGCTTTTGCATTTGTAACGAATTGGCTTAGCCAATCATGCTTGCAACTTCATCAGCGAAGTTGTCAGCCTTCTTCTCGATGCCCTCGCCCAGCTCGAAGCAAACAAAACCAGTAATCTCGATGGCAGCGCCGGCTTCCTTAGCCTTTGCATCCACATACTGCTTGATTGTCATGGAGTTATCCTTAACAAATGTCTGCTCAACGAGGCAGTGCTCAGAATAGTACTTGCCGAGCTTACCCTCTGCGATCTTGGCCTTCACCTGCTCAGGCTTGGAAGCCATCTTGGGATCCTCATTCATCTGACCGATGATGAGCTTCTTCTCCTCTTCAATGATCTCAGCCGGAACATCAGCGGGGACCAGATACTCAGGATGCATAGCAGCAACCTGGAATGTGCAGTCCTTCAGAGCCTCGCATACTGCGGGAGCAGCGCCAGCCTCTGTCTTTGCGCTTACCAGAACACCGGCCTGGCCGCCCTGATGAACATAAGGAACAACAGCATCGCCAGTGATTCTTGCGAAACGACGGATCTTCATGTTCTCACGGATGGTGAGGAACAGTTCCTGCAGGCCCTCAGCAACAGTTGCTGTGCCGCCGCTGATTGTGCATGCATTCAGTGCATCCAGATCAGCAGGATCCTGCTCAATTACAGTGTTTGCTACATCAGCAACAAACTTTCTGAAGTTTTCATTGTTTGCAGCGAAGTCGGTCTCGATGTTAACCTCAACAACGGCACCAACAGTGCTGTCAGCATTTACAACTGCGAGTACAACACCCTCAGCTGCAACTCTGCCGGCCTTCTTAGCCTGGGTAGCCAGACCCTTCTCACGCAGCAGAACGATTGCCTTCTCTACGTCGCCGTCAGCCTCAACCAGAGCCTTCTTGCAGTCCATCATACCTACGCCGGTCATCTTGCGCAGTTCGTTTACATCTTTAGCAGTAATATTAGCCATTTCAGACGCCTCCTGAATTTATTTTAATTATTCAGCAGCAGCTTCCTCAGCTACAGCCTCTTCAGCAGCAGCAGCAGTCTCATCTGCACCCTGTCTGCCCTCGATGATTGCATTTGCAATTGTGCCTGCGATCAGCTTTACAGCACGGATTGCGTCATCGTTGCCGGGGATTACATAATCAACCTCATCGGGATCGCAGTTTGTATCAACGATAGCTACGATCGGGATGTTCAGCTTCTTAGCCTCTGCAACAGCGATCTTTTCCTTGCGGGGGTCAACGATGAAGAGTGCGCCGGGGAGCTTCTTCATATCCTTGATACCGCCCATGAACTTTTCGAGACGCTCGATCTCGAGGTTCAGCTTGATTACTTCCTTCTTGGGCAGCAGAGCGAAGGTGCCGTCCTCAGCCATCTGATGGAGCTGCTCCAGTCTCTGGATTCTTCTCTGGATGGTCTTGAAGTTTGTCATCATACCGCCCAGCCAACGTGCATTAACATAGTGTGCGCCTGCACGGATTGCCTCTTCACGGATGGAGTCGCCAGCCTGCTTCTTGGTACCAACAAACAGTACGGACTCGCCCTGTGCGGAGATGTCACGGATAAACATGTAAGCTTCTTCCAGCTTCTTTACTGTCTTCTGCAGGTCGATGATGTAGATGCCGTTGCGCTCTGTAAAGATATACGGAGCCATTTTCGGATTCCATCTTCTGGTCTGGTGACCAAAGTGTACGCCTGCTTCGAGCAGCTGCTTCATAGATACTACGCCCATTTGTAGTTCCTCCTAAAAAATGTTTGGTTTTTTGAATCCTCCGCCCACTGTCCGTCCGACAGCCCCTTGCAGGGCACCTTGCCACGGAAACATGAGCGTGCGAAATCCTATATATTATAACATAATCCGCCGCATTTTGCAAGAGGAAACTCACCGCCGCATGACAAAATTTTTAATGTCCGACGCCGCGATTTTTGTGCAATCCGACGGTTCCCGATAAAACGGCTCAGCAAGAAGGACATCCTTCCCATAGAGTCTGACGCCCTCGCAGGGAATGAAGATATCGGCATCACGGCCAAAGAGCCCAAAGAGCCGCCTGCGGCCATAGATCACAAAGCCTCTGAGAGAGCAGTGGTCAGTGTCGAGTTCAAGATCATCAATAAATCCGAGTTTTTCGCCGGTATGGACGTCAATGACCTCCTTCCGGCGGAGTGCATCGAGGCTGCACTGCACGCCATCACCTCCGCATACAAAGAAAGTGCGGCAAGAAACTCACCGCACTCATAGAATATGCTTACTTTTTCTTAGACATGACGGACATAATCGCACATGCAATGACAAGAACGAGTGCAAGTGCAGCGATCACGATCCACATGCCGATGCTGCGTTCATCGCCTGTAGGAACGCTTCCGACCATGGAAAGCAGCTGATACATGGGAGGTTCCCCCTTTCTCGGGTCTTTTCTTATAGTATAGCATAGAAGCGGACATTCGTCAAGGGGAAGGCAGAGATTTACGCACCTGCCTGTTCGGGGATTTCCTCCGGAATCTCGTCGGGGGTGGAATCATCCGTATCGTCGGGCTTGGGGTCATCCTTATGCATATCCTCACGGATGATGCGGTACACAGCCGATGCCACGGGCACGCCGACGAGCATGCCGAGAATACCGGAAACACCGCCGCCGATGGTGACAGCGGCCAGCACCCAGATACCGGGCAGACCGAGGGAGGAGCCGACCACCTTCGGGTAGATCAGATTGCCCTCAAGCTGCTGGAGGATGATCATATAGACAATGAACAGCACGGCCTTGATGGGCGATTCAGTCAGAATCATAAAGGCGCCCACGCCTGCACCGATATAGCCGCCGGCAACGGGGATGAGTGCAGTGAACGCCACCAGTGCACCGATCATCACAGCATACGGGAAGCCGAACAGCAGCATGCCGAGTGTACAGAGAATGCCGAGGATCACGGCTTCTGTGCACTGGCCGACGATATAGCGGCGGAAGCTGTCATGCAGGACGGACAGCAGGTAGACGATCTTGCGGTACCAGCTTTCCTTCAGATAGCGGGACAGGAAGCGGCTTCCCTGATCGGCAAGGGTATCCTTGGCGAGGAGCAGGTAGATCGAGAAGATGATGGCTACGACGCTTGTCACGATGCCGGAGAACACGCCCACAACCACATTCACAACGGTACTCATGATGTTGCCCAGACCCGATGTGACCATCCCGAGCAGTTCCTGAATGCCCTGCTTGAGATCGAGATCATTGAGGAAGCTGAGGATATTTTCGGGGAGCAGATGGAAGGACTCAGCATAGGCAAGAACCCGGTCAAACAGTGCAGGTACTTCGGAAACAATGACCTTGACGCATTCACCGAGCTGGGGAATGATCAGGCCGATGACGAGAGCCACAACGGCAAGCACGGCAATATAGGCCAGAACCATGCAGATGGGACGTCTTGTGATGGCGATGACTTTGGCCTGAGACTTCGGGAAAAAGTGCCGCTCAAAGAATCCCATGGGGATACTGATAATGTAGGCAATCACGCCGCCGATGATGAGCGGAAATGCTGCCGAGCACACGGCCGCACCAAGACCGGCGATGTTCTTCCAGTAATGAATGACAAGGAAGACACCGATCACGCCAAGTGCGAGCCGGAGGATGGTTTTCCATTCGATTTTCATACAATAGCCTCTTTTCTGTTGTCTGCAGATGACTGCAGGATGCTTCTTTTATTGTAACGCATGAACCAGGTTTTGTCAAGTACGGGATTGCATGGGAAAGGATCTTCCCGACTGCCCCCCTCCCCGAGGGGGAGGGGGCTTCAGGTCGGGGCCTGCCGGCCCCGACGCTCCGCCCAAGGGCACAGCCCTTGACCCTGTCCGGCTGCTATTACTTTTATGTGCAGTCTTTGCATGGGGAGGGGCTTCCGTGCTCCCCCACTCTTCCCCGAAGGGGATTCAGATCACCGCCTGACGCCCCGACGCTCCGCCTTGTTTCCTCTTCTGACAGCAAAAACCTCCGGCTGTGCAGCCGAAGGTTTTTCATCCTATTTTTCATCATCAAGAAGCTGAATGCGCAGGATTCCATGGTAGACGGGAGGGTAGATTTCCGCCACGTCACCGCTGTATGTCACAGCAATCCTGTCCCCTGCCTGCAGCTCGTGCCGCTCCATGGGCGTATGCCGCCATTCATAGACCGTATTTTCATCCGCTGCAATGACCATGGGGCCACGATGATTGACGTCATTGACATCCAGTCCCTCTGCGGTGATCTGAGTGTCACTGCATGCTGTGACCGTGGCATAAAAGGTCTCGCTCCATGGCATCTGCGTCTCTGCGGGCGGCGGTGCCGTCCGAAAACCGATGAACCACCCGATGCCCCCGCAAAGCAGACAGCTCAGCATCACAGCAACGGTCATGACTGCTTTCTTCATGTTATCCTCCTCTATTCATGCATGCTGCGGTACAGCGCACAGATTTCCTTTGCGGCAGCATCCTCAAGCTGCCGGTCATAATCGCCGGTGCTGCCAAGCGGAATCAGCGAACCCGTTTCACTCTCAAACAGGCACAGCGTCCACAGCCCTGCGTCCCATTCCATATGCGTTTCCGACATGGGGGCATCGGGATTGACATCCGTGCCGAGCTGCCAGCATTTCTCCGCCTTATCCGCATCGACCCGTCCCGTGCATTTGAGTGCACCGGATTCGTACTGTTCCCACAGCCGCAGGCCTGCTTCCTCCCATGAAATCTCCTCATCGGGATCGTCACTGAAATCGAAATGGAACACATTGCCCTCCAGATCAATGACCTCGCCATAATACTGGAATCCCTCCGCCCAGTTGCAGTGTATATTTGCCAGCACAAGTGCCGAGACAGCGTAAGCACCGCCCGTCTCCTGCGGCATCTGATACATGATGTATTCATCCCGCCGCACAGCGCCATCAATGAGTGCCTGAAACTGCACTGCCGTTTCCGGAGAATGCTCAGCATAGCAGTATGTGCCCGAATACGCACCGGAGACAATGAAGCTCGTCACGCCGCCCTCCTCGCCGTCATTCCGGTAGTGCATGCCATAGCCGATATAAATCTCCTCCCCCGTCTCCCGGTGGGTCAGAATGAGAGGGTAATTGCTCGAATGTCCGCCCCCCTCAAGACGCTTCTGCTGCTCCTGCAGGCAGAGGAGGTCCCAGATTGCACGGCAGGTCTCATCATCGGTGATTTCACCGCGCCAGACCGTCTGCAGACCGTTTTCGATCACAAAGCTCCCGCCGCTGAACGTGAAATCATCCATGGACAGCTCACTGAAATGCAGATCGATGGCAGGCCCTGCGGGCACTTCATCGATCATGCCGGTTTCGGGCGGTGCTGCGCTGTCCGAATCGCTGCAGATCCGGCTGCATCCGCAAAACAGCATTGCCGATGCCAGCAGTACGGACAGGATTCCTCTTTTCATCGCATCAGTTCTCCATCGGGTTGAAGTCACGGACACGGACGCCGCCCATCACACCGCAGCTGTAGCGGAAATTCACCATGCCGCTGCCATATGAGATGCTGCCCTCCTCCACAAGGCCGTTCTTGGCCAGTGCAATCAGCAGCTGCTGCACCTCAACAGCACGCTCATCCTCGCTCATTCCGGCATAGACATCGGACTGAATCATATTGGCGAGCGCCTGATCCACCTCCTGCATCGCCGCCAGCTCTGCATCACTGAAACCGGAGGGCTGCACTGTTTCCGTCGGCAGCTCTGTAGACGGTTCACTCGTAGCGGGATTCTCTGTCAGGGGCTGTGTTTCCCGCTCGGGCAGATAGAAATCGCTTCTGTCAAAGACAATATCCACAAGCTCGGCAAATTCCTTCCTGTAGTCATTGTCCATATCGGTCTGATCGAGAAGCATCTGAATGCTGTCATAGGAAGAATTGCCCGCATAGGCACTGCCACGCAGGCACATGCCGTATTCTGCCACCGCAGCGGCAAAGGCCAGATTCTTCGGCATGGATTCACATGCGGCATCGCCCACAGTCACAGGGGTTTCGAGCAGCTGGCTCTCATCGGCATCGGGTGCCTTATAGCGCAGTGCCAGATTCATCAGACCGGAATCGGACTGTGCGGAATCCTTCAGCACCACTTCATAGAGTGCGGTCACGGAATGACCTGCACCAATTTCACCGGCATCGACCTTGTCATTGTCAAAATCCTCTGTATTGAGCACACGGTTCTCATAGCCGATGAGGCGGTAGCTTTCCACCGTATCCGCGTTGAATTCCGCCTGAATCTTCACATCCTTAGCCACAGTATAGAGCGTGCCGCCCATCTCCTGCACGAGTACCTTGCGTGCTTCCAGAAGGCTGTCGATGTAGGCGTAATTGCCGTTGCCGTTATCGGCCAGTGCCTCCAGACGGTCATCCTTGAGATTGCCCGTACCGAAGCCCAGAACGGACAGGTAGACGCCGCCGTCCCGCTTTTCCTCGACGAGTTTTGTCAGCTCTTCCTCGGAGGACGGGCCGACATTCAGATCGCCGTCAGTGGCGAGGATCACACGATTATTGCCGCCCTCGATGAAATGCTCCTGTGCGAGGGCATAGGCCTTGTTGATGCCGGCCGCACCCGCTGTGGAACCGCCCGCAGTCAGACTGTAGAGGGCATCGGTGATGGTCATATATTCATTGCCGCAGACGCCCTCGAGCACAACAGCCTCCTGACCGGCATAAGTCACGATGGAAATGCGGTCATTCTCAGTGAGATTCTCTGCCAGCATGGCAAAGGCCTGCTGCACGAGCGGGAGCTTGTTGGCATCGTACATCGAGCCGCTCACATCAATGAGGAAGACCACGTTCATGGGCGCACGGCCGCTCATGTCGATCTCCTCCGCCTGCAGACCTACGAGGAACAGCTCGCTCTCGGGATTCCACGGGCAGTCATACATCTCCGTTGTCACGGAAAAGGGCTTGCCGTCCGCGGGAGCGGGGTAGTCATAGGAGAAGTAGTTGATCATCTCCTCAATGCGTACAGCATCGGGGTCAACGGGCTGTCCGGCACGGATCATGCGGCGGACATTGGTGTAGGATGCGGTATCCACATCGATGGAAAACGTGCTGAAAGGCTGGTCGAGGGGAGAAACGAAGCCGTTTTCCGTGATCTCGTTGTATTCCTCCGTATTCGGCATTTCGGCCGGCATGCCGTTCTCCACGGCCGCCTCCATATCAAATCCGTCCATGGCCTGTTCGCCCTTGGCTTCGTTGGTGGTATATCTTATATCCGCACCGCCGCCGCAGGCCGTCATGGATACGGCCGCAAGCGCACAGGCTGTACAAAGTGCTGCGTAGTTGAGTCGTTTTTTCATAGTAATCCTCCTGTTCTGTATGGGAAGGCATGCGGGGATTATAGCCTTCCCCATTCCTCTGCAAAGCGGATCAGGGCATCCGCATCGCCGAGATACATTCTGTCGTAAAAATAGTCCTCTGCTCCGAATCGTGCACAGACCAGCGGCTGTTCATCATCCTGACGGAACGACTGCCATCCGTTATGATAGACCGCCTGCCCGTCGGCTGTAAATTCCGGCTGGGGGGCACTGTCACAGCTTGTATGCCAGAAATTATCCTCATACCGCAGTCCCAGCAGATACCGGTGGCCGGACTGCATCAGATAGGGATTATCCGACCGCACTGCAATGGTCTCGCCGCTGTCAATGGCGGCATCGCCGTAGATCTGCTCCGGTATGAAAAAGTAGAGCATTTGTCCGTCCTCGGGATCCTGTGTGCCGCCGGCGATCGTGCCGATGACAAGGCACTCGGAATCGGCCAGCACCTGCTCTTCACTGAACAGCTGCCCGCTGCCGGAAAGCATTGCGATGCTGTCAAGATGCACCTTATCCTGAGCCGTCGGAAAATGCAGACTCTCATACCGGATCGGTTCTGTCTGCGGATTTGACATGACGCCTTCATTCTCTTCTTTCATCTCTTCTCCGGCCTGCTCTTCAGCAGGTGCCTCGTTCATGAATCCATCGAAGTGCTCCTGCTGTACCTGCTCCTTGTTTTCTGCGGGTGCCATTGCATTCTGCAAACGGCCGCCCACAACGCCGACACCTGCCACAACAATCAGCAGACAGGCTGCCGCCGTAAGTACGGAGCGGAATACCTTTATGCCGGACGATGTCCTGCGGATGCTCTGCGGCCTGGGTGCTTCCTGCTGCGCCGGAAGTCCGGCTTCGATCCGCTGCCAGAGGGCTTCTCTATCCGGAATCGATTGCTGCATTTCTTCTCTGCACCGCTCTTCTATTTCTTTTCTTGTCATACGAATCGTCCCTCCTTTGCCGTTTTCTGCAGCTTACTGATTGCATTCCGATATTTCCATGCAACAGTGCCAAGGGGACGTTTCAGAATTTCTGCAATTTCACGGAACGTCAATTCTGCTGCAATGTGGAGCTGTACGATCTCCCGCTCCTCCTCCGCCAGTCCCGACAGCAGCTGGGCTGCGCTCATTTCGCTGAGCACATTGTCCTCCGCTGTGACGGTTTCCGTCAGTGCGCCGGGGCAGACCTCGGACGCATCCTCAACCGGAATCTCCCGGCCGTGTCTGCGCATGTGGTCGATCGCCATATTCCGTGCGATGGTGTGCAGCCAGCTTCTGTGGCCGTTTCCCGCACGATACTGATCCGCAATGCTCCATAACTTCAGAAAAAAATCGGAGGTCAGGTCTTCGGCATCCTGATGCCTGTGCACCCGGCTCAGGAACAGACTGTAGATCATATTGCCGTACGAATCATATATGTCCCGCAGTCCGCTGCGATCGCCCTGCCTGATCTTTTCCATTGCGGTCTGGAATTCCGCATCCGTCATGGTCTTCTCTCCTTCCGTGTGAAGCGTTTCGCTTCTGTAATATAGTACGGCCGTGCAGGCCGCTTTGTATGGAAAAATCTGCACAAAATATCGTTCCATATTTTGTGCAGATCTGATAGTTTTTAGTTTTCGGACACTTCAGCCGCCTGTGTTTCCGGCTCGGTTGGCTCCGGTTCCGTTGCGGGCGGATCTGTGGGAGGATCCGTCGGGGGATCCGTCGGCGGATCGGTCGGGGGATCCGTCGGCGGTGCCGTTGTGGTCGGCGGCTCGGTCGGCTCAGGCGTCGAGGTGGTCTCGGGTTCGGTCGGCTCGGCGGTGGTGGTCGCCGTGGTTTCCTGTTCGGTCGTCGCCGTAGTCGGTGCCGTGGTCTGCACTGTCGTGGCCGTTGTGGCAACGGTCGGAAGCGGATCGCCCGACCATCCGCCGGTACTGATCACGCTGTTGCCCTCACCGGTGCTGACCGTGATCCAGACCTCACTGCCCTTGGGGGCAAGCTGTCCGGCTGTCACATTCTGCGAAATGACGCAGTCCTTGGCATAACTGGGATCGGCCACATAGGCGATGACGGCCTTGAAGCCGGCCTCTTCCAGAATACGCTTGGCGGCATCGGAGAAGAGCATGGTCACACGGGGCACGCGTGCCGTTTCCACACCAAGGCTCACGACCATGTTGATGGAAGTACCCTGCGGCACGGTGGAACCGGCGGGGATGTCCTGCGAAATGATGACACCGGCCGGAATATCGGGATCGTATACAGCTTCCGCCTGCAGTGCATAGAGATAGATATCCGCAAGAAGCGACTGTGCCTCCTCGAAATCCATGCCGACATAATCGCCGACTTCCTCATACTTCGTCGGATCGACGTCATCACGGCCGAGAGAAACCTTCAGGACAATGACGGACTCACGGCTCAGAAGCGTATTCGGCTTGATGCTCTGACTGATGACGGTGCCGGGGGCAAATTCCGTGCTGCTGACTTCCTGATACTTGATGAAGAAGCCGAGCTGCTCGAGGGAGGAGATGGCATCGGCAATGCGCATATTCACGACATTCGGGACGTAATTCTCCCAGCCGTCGCTGATGGTCAGCTTGAGCGTGCCGCCGGTACGGATGCCGGTGCCCGCCTTCGGGGACTGCATGATGACCGCATCGGTGGGGACTGTCGGATTCTCCTCACGGGAGGCAATGATCACACGCAGACCCAGCTCCTGTGCAATCTGCAGTGCCTCATCCTGCGGCAGATAGACCAGATCCGGCACGATGACTTCATCGGCGGCCAGTTCACGGACATAATCGGGCAGACGGGAACTGCCGGTCACCACTGCCCAGACAAGCACGGGCAGCAGACAGCAGAGGATGCAGAAGACCACAGCGGCCTTGCCCCATGCCTTGCCGGCACCAGGTACAGCGGCAGCAGCCGATTTTGTCTCGGCACGGCGCAGACGGGGTGCCGCACTGCTGCCATGCAGCTGCGACCAGAGCTGTTCGATCGTCATTTCTTCGGCTTCCATGCCGTTCTGCAGTGCGCTGCGCACGGGTGCGGACAGCGAAGCCATTCCTTTTTTAGTAATTTCCGTTTCGCCTGTGAGCATCCGGTAAAGCAGACGGCTCACCGCACGGACATCGCCCCGCACGGATGCGTCATCAGCAAATTCCTCGCAATAGCAGGCACCCCAGTCGGTCAGGATGGTCTCCTCCTCACTGAGCACAATGGTCTGCTCGGTGATGGCACCATGATAAATCCCCTCGGCATGCAGGCCGGCGAGCGTATCGAGCACGGGTGCAAGCACATCCACGGCCTCGGCAAGGGTGAAGGGCTCGCCTTCCATTTCCGTGCAGAGCGCCCTTGCAGGTTCCCCTTCCGTCACGGTAAAGAGCGTGCCGTTTTCTTCAAAGCAGTCGAGCACGGCTTCCACCGCACTCTCCTCGTCAAATTCCTGAAGCTGTGCCATACGGGCGAGATAAGATGCTTTAACAGCCGCAAACTCCGCTTCCGCAGCACGGTGATAGGGCACCCATTCACCGGCTTCTGTCTGCATGCACCAGCGCATGGGCAGAAGCATATGCATCAGCACAGGAATATTGGTGGTGATTTCCACAGCACGGCAGGTCAGCTCCATGCCGCTCACACGCAGCGGTTCTTCGATCCGATAGCGTTCCTGCACCAGTGTGCCCGCAGGGAGCATGGCCTGGCGCACCGCTTTCGGAAAATGTTCGGTTTCTTCACTGAACCAGATCATAACAGCCTCCCTTACGATTGTGATGCAGGATCAAAGCAGGTCAGTGTATCATCCACAAAGGCATACTGACTGTGGCGTCCTGCGATGTCATACATGGCCGCACGGTGGACGGGCAGCGTCCCGCCGCCGTCACTGAAGAGAATGTCCTGTGCCTCCTCCGTCAGCAGATACTGCAGCCAGAGCATGCCGATACGCTTGCTGTCGGTATCCTTTTCGCTGTTAACCGCACAGAATTGGTCATAGGACAGCGGATAACGGCCGTTGACAGAGACCGGTGCCATCTGCACGGTGCCCACTGCCATGGGCGTGTGCTGCACGGTATACAAGCAGGACGAATCAGCCAGAATCGGCATACTGCCATCGTTCATAAAGAACGAGAAATCAATCTTTGTGCGGATGGTTTCCAGATCGCCGCCGAGATAGCTGACGCTCTCATCATAGCAGATCTCCACCGGAAGCGTTTCAAAATCCGGCTCGGTGAGTGTCATTTCACTGCCGCGGTAGGTGTTCCAGTACAGTGCGGGGAAAGTGCAGCCCAGCGGCAGAACATCGCCGAATGCAGTGAGATCGGTCATATATGTATCGTAAAGGGAGCGGTGCAGCAGCGTCAGATCCTCCGCCGGCACATCAATTCCGCCGCAGTCCATGAACACTGCGGGATGCGCAGCCGGATCACCGGCAACGGCCTTCTGATAGGCCGCTTCGCCGTAGAGGGTGATGTTGACGCCGTAGCCCGGGTATTTTTCCTCAAAGCCCTCGGTGAGACGCTCATAGACCGCAACGGCTTCCTGTTCATCGGTGCCCATGGGCAGCGGTGCCCAGACATCGATCACACCGGGGGTAATCATGCCGCTGCGCAGACAGCTGTGCAGGGACATGCGGCTCTGATAGACATGATGTGCCGCCACAATGCCCAGTCCCAGACAAACCACACACAGTGCAGCCAGCAGAAGCGGCCGTCTGGATGCGGTCGAGGTTGCCTCCAGCTTGTCCTCGCCTTCTTCACAGATCAGCGCACGCTTGAGCGTGGCAGCATCCTTATAGCGGCGGGGCAGAACCTCCTGCAGAACGATGCGGGACGGATCGGCGTTGTTTTCGTCCTCTTCACAGAGGGCAAGGCATTCAGTCAGAAAATCACACAGTGCCCCCAGATCGGATGCGGCCGAAGCAGCAGGCGAAAAGAAATAGTCACTGGAAAGGAAAAGGTGACCCGTACTGTCCGTGAGCAGCTCGTTCAGGGTCAGTCGGCCGCCGGACATGGCCGGATGCATCACGGCGTAGGCATCGCAGAGCTGAATGCCAAGGCTGCGTACATAGGACGGAGTCATGAGGAGATCCGCATCGGAAAGTCTTGTGGTCTCACGGTATTCTGCTGCGCAGTAGGCTGTGCCGTTTTCAGCAAAAGCCTCCCTGACCGCAAGGGTATGCGGAATCGGCTTCTCCTGCAGAAGAGCTGCCCGCTCAAGGAACTGTGCCACAAGTGCCGTCATTTCCTTTTCCGGTGCCTCCACTGTGCCCGCATCGCTGCGCACAGCCATCTGATGGGGAAAGCACTCCCTGATATAATAGTACGCCTCGCCGTCTTCCGTACCGGCAAGGTACGAAATTCCGCTTCTGTCCTCGGAAACCGTCCGCAGCACGGTGTAAGTTCCATGCAGCACGGTGCCCGTCGGCAGACAGCTGGCGCTGAATCGTCTTGTATTCTGACCTGATTCCATAGTCCATCTCCATTTCCTCCGGCATCGATGTGCCGGGATACAGTCATACTATTTTAGTATAGCATATTTCCTTCATATTGTCAAATTTTCAAAAACAAACAAAAAACACTTTACCTTTTCATCAGGATATGTTATAATGTAAGGTGAATGTCCATTTTTATATGAAAGGAGTCACTCCATGACGGAAACTGAATTTATGACGCTCAAGCAGAAGGCACTGCGCCGCTGCTTTCAGCGGATGAACGACTGCCAGTTTGAGGCAGTCACCACGGTCAACGGCCCCGTCCTTGTCCTTGCCGGAGCCGGCAGCGGCAAGACCACGGTCATTGTCAACCGCATTGCCGGCATGGTGCTGTTCGGCGATACGGCGCACACCCCCACACCCGTCCCCTCCGAGGATGGGATCGCACGGCTGCAGCAGTATATCGACGGCGGTGCCCTCACCATGGGCGAGCTGTGCGATCTGATCGCAGCCAGACCCGTGCAGCCTTGGCAGATCCTTGCCATCACCTTCACGAACAAAGCCGCAGGCGAGCTGAAAAGCCGTCTCTCCGAAACACTCGGGGAAGCCGCTCTCGATATCCATGCCTCCACGTTCCATTCCGCCTGCGTGCGGATTCTGCGCACCTGCATCGACCGTCTCGGCTACGAAAAAAGCTTTACGATCTACGACAGCGACGACAGCCTGCGTGTTATGAAAAAATGCCTGCAGGAGATGAATCTTTCCGATAAGAAGTTCGCACCAAAGAGTGTGCTCGGCACCATCAGTGCCGCCAAGGATCAGATGCTCTCCCCCGAAGAATTCGCTTCAGAGGCCGGCAATGACTACTGGAAAGCCACCGTGGCCAAGCTCTACGCTGCCTATCAGCAGAAGCTCCGTGCGGCACAGGCTGTGGACTTTGATGATCTGATCACACTGACTGTCCGTGTCTTTGAGACCTGTCCGGACATCCTTGAAAAATACCAGCGGAAATACCGCTACCTTCTGGTCGACGAGTATCAGGATACGAACTACGCCCAGTACCGCCTTGTGAGTCTGCTGGCCGAGGCGCACAGCAATCTCTGCGTTGTGGGCGACGATGACCAGAGCATCTACCGCTTCCGCGGTGCGACCATTGAGAATATCCTGAATTTCGAAGCACAGTTCCCCGGCTGCAAGACCATCCGTCTTGAGGAGAACTATCGCTCCACCCAGAACATCCTCAGTGCGGCAAACGCCGTTATCGCACATAACTGCAACCGCAAGGAAAAGTCCCTGTGGACGTCCGTCGGTGATGGTGAACCGGTAACCCTGCTGAAGGTTTCGCAGGAAAAGGACGAGGCACAGTTCATTGCGGATACCGTCGAAGAGGCCGTGGCAGACGGTGCATCCTACAGCGATTTTGTCGTGCTCTATCGTATGAACGCCCTGTCGAACAACGTGGAGCGTGCACTCATCCGCAGCCGCATCCCCTATCGTGTCTACGGCGGCGTGCGCTTCCAGGACAGAAAAGAAATCAAGGACGTGACCTCGTATCTGTGCGTCCTGCAGAATCCCAATGATACCGTGCGGTTCGAACGTATTGTCAACATGCCCAAGCGCGGCATCGGCGATGCGACCATTGCGACCATCCTGGCCATTGCCTCGGATCTGCACATGACCCCGCTTGAGGTCATGAAATCGGCGGAGGACTTTCCTGCACTGGCAAGACGCACAGCACCGCTTCTGAAATTTGCACAGATGATGGAAGATCTCTCCGAAATGGCCGAAACTGAACCCCTCGACAAGCTTTTTGACGCCGTGCTCGAACGGAGCGGCTACAAGGAAATGCTCATCCTGCAGGGCGATGAGGGTGCGGCTCGGCTGGAAAACGTAGAGGAACTGCGTTCAAATATCGTTGACTACATGAGCGAAAGCACTGAACCGTCCCTCGAGGGCTTCCTTGAGGAGAATGCGCTCTACACCGATGCGGACAAGGAGACGGCTGATGAGCATGTCTCCCTCATGACGATGCATGCCGCCAAGGGTCTGGAATTCGACACCGTCTTTGCCGTCGGCATGGAGGAGGGGCTTTTCCCCGGCATGCGCAGCATGGATGACCCTGCCGATATGGAGGAGGAACGCCGCCTTGCCTATGTGGCCATCACCCGTGCCAAGCGCCGGCTGTATCTGATTCATTCCGAAAACCGCCTGCTCTTCGGCAGCAGCAGACAATACCCCCTCTCACGATTTGCACGGGAAATCCCCGAAAATCTGATCCACAGCGATGACCGCACCGTGAAGAAATTCCGTGACATGCCCGCTGAGATCGGGGCCGGTTCCGGCGTTGCCTATATGCGAAAGCAGCTCGCCGCCAGACAGCAGCAGTCGCCCCCGCCGTCCGCCCCCGCCGCCGAGCTGGATTTCAAGGTCGGCGAACGCATCAACAGCCGCTTCTTTGGTGACGGCACCGTGCTGTCCATCGAATTCATCGGCGGCGATGCCCTCATGGAGATCGCCTTTGACCGTGTGGGTACCAAAAAAATCATGGCAAAGTACCAGAAGATCACAAAGATCTGACCTCACGCAAATGTTCACAAAATATTTACAATTTAACTTCCAATCTTTTTCCCGCATCGGGGTTATATATATGGTATCTGTCATCTGCATGCTTTTGAACACTGCTATGATAAAGCACGGTACAGATGATCCGAAAATCAAGTGAAAAGAGGCATATTATGAAACGCATCACCAAAGAACAGGCATTGAAAACAGGCGGACTGGTTCTGCCCTATGTCCTTGCATTTGTGATTTCCCTGTGCATCGGTCTGATCACCTATGCCGCCAAGGAGGTCATGCCCTTCGGCGAAAACTCCGTTCTCTGCATGGATCTGTGGGGACAGTATTTCCCCATGTATGTGGAAAAGGCGAATGCCGATTCGTTCTCGGAGCTGCTCTATTCCTGGAACGGCGCACTAGGTTACAACATCTTCGCACAGAACGCCTATTACAGCAACAGCATTTTCCTGCTCCTGCTTGAAATTGTTCCGCTCAGCAAAATGGTCAGTGCCATCAACTGGATCTGTCTGCTGAAAATGGGATGCAGCGCCTGTACAGCACTGGGCTATCTGCAGTACAAGCTCCGCAGCCGTTCGCCCTATCTGATCGCAGCGGGTGTGGCCTACAGTGCCTGCGCCTACATGCTTGCGTTCCTCTCTCAGCCGATGTGGACGGACTCCCTGATCTATGTCCCCCTCATCCTGATCGGACTCGAACGCCTTGTCCATGAGAAGAAGCCGCTGATGTATGTGATCTTCCTTGCGGCCTGCATCATTTCCAGCTTCTACATCGGCTTTGCGGTGTGCATCTTCCTTGTGCTCTACTTCTTTGTGACAGCCATCAACCACTTTGCCATTAAAAAGAATGAAGAGGGCAAGCGCCGTCTGACCGGCTTCAAGGCCTTTGCCATGAGTTTCCTGCGATTTGCCGGCTTCTCCATTCTCGGCGGCGGTGCCGCAGCCGCTGTTATCCTGCCCATCGGCTATGCCGTCAGCAATACGGTTGCCTCCACGCTCGATGCCCCCTCAAAGCTTGAATGGTACGAAAACATCACCGCCTACATGCAGCAGCTTCTGCCCGGCCGCATGCTTGCGCTGGAATATGATCTGGCCAATCTCTATGTCGGCCTGCCGATCTTCCTGCTGGTGCCGCTCTATTTCTGCAACAAGAAATTCCGCCTGACCGAACGCATCCTGCATGCAGGTCTTGTGGTTTTCCTCTTCGCTTCCATGAACTGCAACCTGCTCGACTATGCATGGCACGGCTTCCATTTCCCGAATCAGCTGCCCGGCCGCTGGACCTTCCTGCTCTCTCTGGAGCTTGTAATCCTTGCCGGCTCCGCACTGGCACGCCGTGAAGGCCTCACGCCCATCCGCACCGGCATCGGCCTGCTGGCAGGCTATGTCGCACTGTTCACCACGCTCAAGGGTCTTGGCGATACGCCCTCCGAAACCCTCTCCGGCATGCATTTCCTGCTGCTGGCAGCGGTGACCGCAGCGCTCATTGCCAACAGCATTGCCGCTCAGCTCGAGCGTGACCGTGTTGTGCCGGCTCCCGAAACCGCAGCTGAAGACGAAACGGCTGAAAACGAAACGGCTGAAAACGAAACGGCTGAAAACGAAGCGGCTGAAAACGAAGCGGCTGAAGAAAATGCAGCTGAAGAAAATGCTGCGGACGCCTCCGCTCCGGAAGAGACTTCTGCGGATGAAGCCGCTGACGATGCCGCCGAAACGGAAGCCGTCCCCGCAGAAACAAAGCCTGCCAAACCGAAGACCATCACCATCCCCGCACCGCCCGCCCGCAAAAAGAAGATGCGTATTGTAGCATTCTGCTGCGTCTGCCTGATTGCAGTCCTCCATGTCTGTGACAGTGCTGCCAATTTCTCCGCTGTGGCACAGCGTGAGCAGTATGGCATGCGTGTAAGCTCCGGCAAGGGTTACAGCGAAAATGTTGTCAAGATGCATGCATTCGGCGATCAGTGGGCACCCGATTCCGATGAATTCTACCGCAACGAAGCCAACGGCGGCTTCACCTTCAACCCTTCGATGCTTGGTGATTTCCACGGTATCGGCTACTACTCCTCCACAATGAACGGCGATGTCTTCAAGCTCCTGCGTTTCCTCGGCAATCGCGTGTATGCACAGAATGTCAGCACCGTGTACAACAACACCTCACCCGTGCAGAACAGCCTCTTCGGCATCCGCCACATCCTCGATTTCAACAAGAACTACGGCAATCTTCTGCCGAACGGCGTTCTGATTGACGAGAACGAAAAGTGCAATATCTTCGAGAATCCGACTGCACTGAGCGTGGCCTATCCCGTTTCCGATCAGGTGCTCAGCCTTGAGATCAACGACCAGGTCCGTGCCATTCAGAACCAGAACACCCTGCTCAACAGCATCTGCGGCGAGACTGTGGATGTCTTCGAGCGAATGAACTGCGGCGTATTCTGGTATGACAACGCCACCATGACCGAAAGTGCAAACTGGAACACCAACTACTTCCACACAGTGGACGGCTCCAAGGATGTGGTGTTCCACTATGAATTTGCAATGCAGCAGGACGGCCCTGTTTATCTTGAGCACAATTACCGTGCCGGCAAGCTGACCGCTTCCTGGAACGGCGGCCAGACAAATATCGACACCGGCGCACAGAAATTCGCCTATCTCGGCCGTTTCCATGCGGGCGACATCATCTCTGTGGATGCTGTCATCAGCGGTGTCGGCCTTGGCTGCTGCGGCCTGAACATGTACTACTTCAATGAAGAAAAGTGGAACAGCACGTTCCAGAAGCTCTCCGCCCATCAGATGGATGTCGAATCCTTCAATCAGACTTCCATCACCGGCAGCATCACCATGGATGCAGAAGGTCTTGTGATGACCTCCATTCCGCAGGACGGCGGCTGGGAGGCTTACTGCGACGGCCAGCCCCTTGCCATTGAGGAAGTGGGTGACAGCCTGATTGCTGTGCGTGTCCCCGAAGGTACACATGTTCTCAAGTTCCGCTATCATGTGCCCGGCCTTGCACCCGGTCTGATCATTTCGATCACCTGCGTGCTGCTTGCCATCATCTTCGGCCGGCCGGATCTCATCCGCAAACTCATCCGAAAAGTCTGCGTCAAGCGTGACTGATACAACGCCCCCGCTCTCTGCGGGGGCGTTTTTCTGTCTCCTGTACCGGAATTTGGATGCTCTCAATTTTTTCGTGAAAATCAATAAAATTCTATTGCATTTCACTCAGAAATATGCTATAATGTTTATAAAGCCCATAAAAGGAGGTTTCTGGTATGAAAATGCAATTTATCGGTGCTGCGCATGAAGTCACAGGCAGCTGCACCTATCTCGAAATCGGTGACAAGAAACTGCTGATTGACTTCGGTATGGAGCAGGGACGGGATGTTTATGAAAACGCACGCATTCCCTGTGCACCGGGCGAAATCGATTTCGTTCTGCTGACCCATGCTCACATTGACCATTCCGGTCTCCTTCCGCTGCTCTATGCAGGCGGTTTTCAGGGGGAAATTCATACCACGCAGGCCACTGCCAATCTCTGCAGCATCATGCTGCGTGACAGTGCCCATATCCAGGAATTTGAAGCACAGTGGCGCAGCCGTAAGGCACAGCGCCGCGGCGAAGAGCCGTATGTGCCGCTTTATACCATGCAGGATGCCATCGGCACCATTGAAAAAATGCGTCCGCACCGCTATGACGAACGGATTTCGCTTGCGGAAGGCATTGACATTCGCTTCACGGATGCCGGCCATCTGCTCGGCTCGGCCAGCATTGAGATCTGGGCGACAGAAGGTACAGAAACCCGCAAATTCGTCTTTTCCGGCGACATCGGCAATCTCAATCAGCCCCTCCTGCGCGATCCCATCATGATCGATGAGGCAGACTATGTTGTCATGGAATCCACCTACGGCGACCGCCGGCATGAGCGTCCCAAGGATTACTGTACTGCCTTTGCTCAGGTGCTGCAGCAGACCTTCGACAGGGGCGGCAATGTTATCATCCCGTCCTTCGCTGTCGGCAGAAGCCAGGAGCTGCTCTACTTCCTCCGCCAGATCAAGGAGGAGGGCATGGTCAAGGGGCATGACGATTTCCCTGTCTACATGGACAGCCCCCTTGCCATTGAAGCAACGAACGTCTTCCTGCGCAATCAGAACAGCTGCTATGATGAGGAAGCCATGCGCTTTGTGAGTGCGGGCATCAATCCCCTCACCTTCCCCGGTCTGATTCTTGCCACCTCGGCTGACGAATCCAAGGCCATCAACTTCGATAAGCGCTGCAAGGTCATCATCTCTGCCTCGGGCATGTGTGAGGCCGGCCGCATCAAGCATCATCTCAAGCATAATCTCTGGGGTGCCAAAAACACCATTCTCTTTGTTGGTTATCAGGCCTACGGTACCCTGGGCCGCTCCCTCGTAGAGGGGGCCAAGACCGCAAAGCTCTTCGGCGAACAGATTCATGTGGCTGCCGAAATCAGAGAACTGCCCGGCATCAGCGGTCATGCCGATCTTGACGGACTGACCGAATGGATTGCTCATATCCAGAATGTCAAGCGTGTTTTCGTCGTACACGGCGAGAGCGATACGGCAGACCGGTTTGCGGCACATCTGAAGAACGATCTGGGACTTGAGGTCTATGCGCCCTACAGCGGTGCGGAATTTGATCCGCTCACCAATGCCGTCACGATCGATGCCGTACCCAGACCCATCGAAAAGAAATCGCCCAGCGGCAAGGCCAATGCTGTATATCAGCGTCTGCTGGCCGTACTCGACAGACTCACTCTGCTCATCAAACACAGCAAGGGTCGCACCAACAAGGATATCGCGAAGCTCACCGATCAGCTGACCGAGATCTGCAACAAATGGGAAAAATAATCCGCCGGCATTGGTTCCGGCCTATCGGAGGTAATACCCATGTCCGACTTTCAATTCACTTCAGGACAATCCTATTCCATAATCGGTGATTCCATCAGTACACTGCGTGGTTATCATCCGCCCTTCTGCAAGGCCTTTTATATGCAGAATCCGGAATCCATGTGCTCGGGTATTGCCAGACCATCGGATACCTGGTGGGCCAAGGTCATCCGTCATTTTGACGGCGTGGTCTGTATCAACAATTCTTATTCCGGCTCACAGGTCAGCGGCATGATCTTCCCCAGTGCCACCCAGCAGCTGCGCTGGGGGGAACTGCACTGCAATCAGGGCGAATATTATTACTCCCTGATCAAGGGTAAGGCCGGCCGCACTATCTGTACAGAAACCATGAATCCTGACATCATTCTGATCTACATGGGCACGAACGACTGGCTCTTCAATGCGCCCATCGGCGATCTGAATCGCTTCAATTTCGATTATTCCTATGCCTATATGCTGGAAAAAGCACAGAAGCGTTATCCCAATGCAAAAATCATCTGCGGCACACTGTTCCAGAACAATGGTGTGGCACCGCAGGCAACCTATCCGATCAGCTTCTACAACCGCATCATCCGCAAGTCCGCTAAGGAGGCAGGCTGTGCCATTGCCGAGCTTGCCGGTTCCGGCCGTGAAATTGAGACGATCGACGGGATTCACCCCACTTACCAAGGTATGCAGGTTCTTTCCGAGCTTTGGATCAAAAGCATGGAGAACCTCAAATAAATAATACATAATATGGAGGAAAAGAGTATGAAGTATCAAATCCAGGGAAGTCCGTTTCCGGTTGCTGTTGTGACCCTCGAAAGCGGAGAAAGTGTTATTTGCCAGAAGGGTGCCATGACATGGATGTCCCCCAATGTTGAAATGCAGACCAAGAGTGGTGGCCTCGGCAAAATGTTCAGCCGTGCACTGACCGGTGAGTCCATGTTCCAGAACATCTACACCGCACAGGGCGGCCCCGGCATGATTGCTTTCGGTGCAACAGGCCCCGGCGAGATCATGGCTGTTGAGCTGACACCCGGCAAGTCCATCGTGGCACAGAAGTCCGCATTCCTGGCTTCCGAGTCCAGCGTGTCCTATGAAATGTTCCTGCAGAAGAAGATGGGCTCCGGCTTCTTCGGCGGCGAGGGCTTCATCATGCAGAAGTTCAGCGGTCAGGGCATGCTCCTGCTGGAGATCGACGGCAGCGTTGTTTCCTACGATCTGGCAGCCGGCCAGTCCATGCTGATCGACACAGGCTATCTGGCAGCGATGGAATCCACCTGCTCCATTGACGTTGAGTCCGTAAAGGGCGTTGGCAATGCACTCCTGGGCGGCGAAGGCTTCTTCAACACACGAGTTACCGGCCCCGGCAGAATCTGGCTGCAGACCATGCCCATGCCGCAGCTTGCTTCCTCCATTGCACGTTTCATTCCTTCCAAGTAAGAGTGAATATGGAAAGCCCCTCCGGATGGAGGGGCTTTTTATTATGTATCAGTGCTGGCCTTCTACCGTGACAATATAGCCATCGGAATTGTTGCCGGAAATCTCATACTTTGCCTTCTTCGGGATCGGCACTTCCGTTGTGCCGCCCGCAGAGGGAACATAGTAGACTGTATAGATCGTCTCGCCGACAGTATAGTACAGCGGCACGTCCATTGTATGTGCTCTGAGATAGTCATAATAACCGCTGAGCGTCAGGTTCTGGCTCTGCATGATGCCTGCATGCACCTTGCCGATAAAGCGCAGATGATGCGGTGCAGCACCCACACCGGATGCGGAATCCGCTTCCGTATAGCTGAACACAAAGCCATACTTCCAGGCATTCTCACTCAGCCATGCATTGGGCTTTTCAATGCGGGAAATCGTCTCATCCTCATTGAGGATGCACAGATCCACGCAGTAGCCGGTGCACTGATCCGGCAGTGCATTGGGATAAAGGCTGCCCGCCTTTTCGTAGGGTGCTGTGGTGCTGTACACCATCAGATTGGCGGCACCGTTGGCGGACTGATAGGCCGTGCCCATGGCATTCATCGCATTGACCACCGCAGACTGCACGGGCAGATCCATACGCTTCATGCGGTAGCTCTCATTTTTCTTTTCAAATGTAGTAAAATCACCGGGGTTGCCGGAATAAGAATGTGTGCTGTCCAGCTGCACCAGCATACCAGTATGGATGGCTGCCTCGTCCTGCGGAATGGTCATGTAGCCGTCGGGCACATCCTCTCCGCCGCCCAGACCCGAACCTGCCTCCTGAATGATCAGGGTATTGCCGGCATCATCCGTTGTCAGGATGGTCTCGGCCGGTTCCGTCTCGGAATTATTGAAGCGAGCATCATCTATGGCTGCTTTTTCATCGGGCTGGTTTACGAGACGATACACTGCGTCTCCACCCCAGATGAGTCCGAACAGTACGCCGCAAATCACGACAGCGCCGCGGACTGAAAGTTCTCTTGCCATATGTTTCTCCTGTTGTCTTCTGTTCTGTATTTCTCTCTTTTTTCTATCTTCTCTTTTTCTGTCTTCTTTTGTATTCTTTATTCTTCTTCATCCATGGGGTAGGTGCCTGTCACAACACCGTAGAGCTTGAAGGCGTCATATACAGGATGCCATTTTGAGGTACCGCCGGCTGTCACGGCAATATAGGTCTTGCCGTCCGGTGTGACACCATAGCTTGCCAGGCACTGTCCGGCCTCATCCGTGTAACCGGTCTTGCCGCCGGTAATGGTAATGCCCTCGACCTCGGTGCCATACATACGATTGAACATAGTGTTGTTCATGGTGATGCCGGCAGGATTCTGTTCGGTCTGACGGGTGGTATGTACATAAGTGGAAATGATCTCGCGGCAGCGGTCATTCATCATGCAGTACTCCAGAATCAGTGCAATATCTGTTGCAGTGCTGTAGTGATCGAGATCATGCAGGCCGCTTGCATTGGTGAAATGGGTGTTGACGAGCTCAAGCTCTTCCACCTTTTCATTCATCAGTTCCACAAACGCCTCTTCGGAACCAGCCACTTCAATGGCAAGTGCCGTGGTTGCATCTGCACCGGAGGGCAGCGCTGCACCAAAAAGCAGATCTCTGAAGGTGCACTTCTCACCGTCGAGGAAGCCCGCACGGGATGCATTTGCCTCGATCAGCGGGTCGATGATCTCCTGTGTCATCGTAAATGTTGCATTGAGGTCTTCAATATGCTCAATGGCCACAATCAGGGTCATGAGCTTCGTCATGGAAGCGGGATACATTTTCTGATCTGCGCTCTTTTCCGCAAGAATCAGGTCATTTTCCGGATCGATCAGTACCGCATAGGCACTGTCGATGCCCTCTGTGGAAGGCAGCACGCCGTTCTCGGACGGATACTGCACAGGGCTTGTCGGCTCCGTGGTCGGCTCCGTGGGGGGCAGCGTGGGCATTGTAAAGGCAGCTTCGCTCTCAAGCGTTGCCACCGGTGTAACCGGGGTGGAAAGTACGGCAATGATGGCAATCATACCGCCGAGGATCACAACGATCATCACGAGCAGCAGCCATATCACACCCTGGGAATTCTTTGCAGCAGGCTTTTTACTTGTTTCTTTCTGCAACTATCATTCACTCCATTCAGAACAATCACCATTTATCGACATGAATCGACTACTTTAATTATAATGCATTTTTTCCTCCTTGTCAACTGCCTAAATGCTTAAAAATTCCTGAATTTCTTATCTATTTTCCACAATGTGGAGCATCCGGACGGGAATGCGTGGAAATTCCTCTTTTTGTGCAAAGTGACGAAATTTGTTTTTTTCAGTATTTGCGCTTGCAATTTAGATTGATCCATGGTATAATATTAAAGTTGTATAGTACTACTGTCTAAGGGAACTGATGGGCTGCTATCATGATTAACCATGAAAGAGGTGAATTTTCGATGAAAAAGGACATCCATCCTACACTGTTCAAGACCACAATTACCTGCCACTGCGGTAACGTGATCGAGACACAGTCTACCAAGCAGGACATCAAGGTGGAAATTTGCTCCAAGTGCCATCCGTTCTTCACCGGTAAGCAGAAGCTTGTTGATACCGGCGGACGTGTTGACAGATTCAAGAGACGTTTCAATCTGGATAAGTAATGCAAAATTGCGGGCGGTTTTCGGGCTGCCCGCTTTTTCATCATAGGACGGTGCATTTTATGGATTATTTTACGATTGCGGACTTTGCCGAGACCACCTTCACAGAGAAGCGTTCCGAGTTTATCGGTTACCTTGCCCCCGTCACGACCAATGACGAGGCGGTTGCCTTCATCAACGAGATCAAGGCGGATCACCGCAAGGCAAAACATCATGTTTATGCCTATATTCTTCGGGATTCCAATATTTCCCGTTACAGTGACGACGGCGAGCCCCAGGGTACGGCCGGCGTTCCCGTCCTTGACGTCCTGCAAAAGAGAGGTCTGACCGATGTCTGCTGTGTGGTTGTCCGTTACTTCGGCGGCATTCTGCTCGGCGGCGGCGGTCTTGTGCGTGCCTATTCCCACAGTGCTGCCCTCACCTGCGAGGCGGCCGGAATTCTCCACATGTGCGAGAGCTGTCCCCTCACCCTGCGCATGGACTACACCCTCTACGGCAAGGTCACACACTGCCTGCCGCAGTACCGTGTCATCGAAAACAGCAGTGATTTTGCGGACGATGTAACGCTCCGGCTGACTGTGCGCACGGAAATGATCGACCGGCTCATGCAGGATCTCACCGAACTTTCCGCCGGACGCATTCAGATGGAAAAAGGCCCGGTGGGCTTTGCTGATTTTTCCTCTGTCGATTCATAAAAAATTCACGAATTATTTCGATAAAAACAGAGGGTTTTTCTGTTTTTATTTTGTATATAGTAATAGAGGGGCTTGCCCCGATCTGACGAAGGGAGACTGACTATGACCATCAGGGAAGAACTGGAACTGCGTGAATCGAATATGCTCCATCCCGCTGCCTGCCGCAGTACGGATGAAAAGGCGGCATCCCGTCTCCGTGAGGAGGAAGCCTGCCCGTTCCGGACAGCATTCCAGCGTGACCGTGACCGCATTCTGCACTGCAATGCATTCCGCAGACTCAAGCGCAAGACCCAGGTATTTCTCTCCCCCGTCGGCGACCACTACCGTACACGTCTGACGCACACCCTTGAGGTGGCGCAGATCGCCCGCACGATTTCCCGTGCCATGTCCCTCAATGAAGACCTGACCGAAGCGATTGCGCTCGGCCATGATCTCGGGCACTCCCCGTTCGGACATGCCGGCGAAGCCGTGCTCAATGCCATCTGTCCGCATGGGTACAAGCATTACCAGCAGAGCGTGCGTGTCGTGGATTACATTGAAAAGAAGGGCGAGGGTCTGAACCTGACCCACGCCGTGCGCAATGGCATTCTCTGTCATACCAATGCCGTTGCCGATACACTCGAGGGCAACATCGTCCGTGTGGCGGACAAAATCGCCTACATCAACCACGATATCGAGGACGCGGTGCGTGCCGGCATCCTCGACAGTGCCGCCCTCCCCCGTGATGCCGTTGCGGTGCTCGGTGAGACCCGCACAGCCCGCATTTCCACCATGGTTTCGTCGGTTGTGGCACATGGCACCGAGACCATCGGCATGACACCCCCCGTGCAGGAAGCCCACGATGTCCTGCACACTTTCATGTATGAACATGTCTATCACAATCCCACCGCCAAGCATGAAGAGCAGAAGGCCAAACTCCTGCTTGAGAAGCTCTATGGCTATTTCCGTGACAATCCCGAAAAGCTGCCCGAAGAGTATCTTCGCATTTCACAGACCCACGACATTGACCGTGCGGTGTGCGACTATATTTCCGGCATGAGCGATGGCTATGCGGTGGATCTTTATTCCGAGCTGTTTATCCCTAAATTCTGGAAGTAGGTGAGCACATTGCTGTCTGAAGATTTCATTTACAGACTGCGAGAGGCGAATGATATTGTTGCCGCATTCAGCATGTATGTGAATCTGAAGCGGCGGGGCCGCACCCATGTGTGCAACTGCCCTTTTCACTCCGAGAAGACACCGTCCTGTACGGTCTATCCGGACACCCAGAGCTTCTACTGCTTCGGCTGCGGAGCAGGCGGTGATGTCATCAGCTTCACCATGCGGATGGAAAATCTCCCCTACCGTGAGGCCGTCCGGCTGCTGGCACAGCGCTGCGGCATGGAAATGCCGGCCGAAAATCCCGAGGCGGAACGATTTGCCAGACGCCGCACAAGGATTCTGGAAATCAATCGGGAAGCCGCCAATTTCTATTATAAACAGCTGATTTCCGGACAGGATAAGAGTGGTCTGCGCTATTTTTCCGAGCGCAAGCTCTCCCCTGCCACCATCAAGAAATACGGTCTGGGCTTTGCGCCCAATGACTGGAATACCCTGCGTGATCATCTGCGCAAAAAGGGCTACACCGATGAGGAGCTTGTCTCCGCCGGTGTCTGCCAGCAGGGCCAGAAAGGCAGCATCTATGACAATTTCCGCAACCGTGTCATGTTCCCCATCGTCGATCTGCGGGGCAATGTGATCGGCTTCGGCGGACGTGTCCTTGATGACAGCAAGCCCAAATATCTCAACACGGGCAAAACCCCCGTCTTTGACAAGGGACGCAACCTGTTCTCGATGAACTTCGCCAAGGATGCCGCCTCCACCACCATGATTCTGGCGGAGGGGTATATGGATGTCATTGCCATCCATCAGGCCGGTTTTCCGAATGTCGTTGCAACGCTCGGCACGGCCATTACGCCCGATCAGGCAAGGCTCATTGCCCAGTATGCCCGTGAAGTCGTCATCGCCTATGACAGTGACGGTGCCGGTCAGGCGGCCACCCAGAAGGCCATGAATCATTTCAGTGCCGTGGGTCTGCCGACTCGCATCCTGAAGCTCGAAAACGCAAAGGATCCTGACGAATTCATCAAACGCTTCGGCCCTGAGCAATTCCGCATTCTCATCGACCACGCCGGTGATGCACTGAATTTCCGGCTCGATCAGTGCCGCAAGGGACTCGATCTGCAGACCGAAATCGGCAAGACCGAGCTGCTGCGCCGCAGTGTCAGCGTGCTGGCCGATATCTCCAATCCGCTCGAGCGGGAGGTATATATTTCCCGCACAGCAAGGGAGCTGGAGATCCGTGTCGAGCTGCTGCGGCTGCAGGTGGACAAGGCAGTGCAGCGTGATACACGCAATGCCCGGAAGGCCCAGTTCCGTGCCATTGAGGCCCGCTCGCTCCAGAAGGATGAGATCAATCCGCAGGCGCAGCAATTCCCGAAGGAAAGCAAGGCCGAGGAACAGATTCTGGCCTATCTGCTGCGGCATCCGGAGGAATATGAAATGGTGTGGAATGCCCTTTCGCCTACATATTTCGTGACGGATTTCCACCGAAGGGTCTATGAAACCATCTGTCAGCTGCTCCCCGATCATCCGCAGTTCAATATGTCGCTCCTGACGGAGAGATTTGATGTGAATGAGATGGGACGCATCAGCGGCATTGAGGCCCGCAGCAGGGATTTCGATGTCAACCGTGACACTCTGGAGGAATGCATCCGGGTGCTCAAAGAAAAAAAGAATCGCATTTCTGTCAGTGCGGAGATGTCCGATGAGGATCTTCTCAACATCATCGCCGGCAGAAAAAAATCATAAGTGTCAAACAGGAGGAACAAGAAATGGACAAGAAGTCAACAATCGAAGCATTGCTCGAAAAGGGAAAGGCCGTCGGTAAACTGACGACCAAACAGATTTCGGATGCGCTGGAGGAAATGGATTTCGATGCCGATCAGCTCAACTCCTTTTATGACAGCTGCGAACAGCTCAACATTGAGATTATTGACAACAACGTACTGGATGACAATTTCGATCTGAATAACATTCCGCTCATCGAGAATTTCGATGACGATCTTGAGTCCGCATTGTCCACAGAGGGCATTGCCATTGACGATCCGGTCAAGATCTACCTCAAGGAGATCGGCCGTGTACCGCTGCTGTCCGGTGATGAGGAAATTCGTCTCGCCAAAGTCATGGTCGAGGGCACACCGCTCGAAGCCAAGCGTGCCAAGCAGCGTCTGTCCGAAGCCAATCTGCGTCTGGTTGTCAGCATCGCCAAGAAGTATGTCGGCCGCGGCATGCAGTTCCTTGACCTCATTCAGGAGGGCAATCTTGGTCTGATCAAGGCTGTGGAAAAGTTCGACTACAACAAGGGCTTCAAGTTCTCCACATACGCCACATGGTGGATCCGTCAGGCCATCACCCGTGCCATTGCCGATCAGGCCAGAACCATCCGTATTCCCGTGCACATGGTGGAAACCATCACCAAGGTGAAGAAGATCTCCAGCCAGCTGCTGCATGAAAACGGCCATGATCCGACGCCCGAGGAAATTGCTGAGCGTCTGGAAATGCCCGTTGACCGTGTGCGAGAGATCATGCGTATTGCACAGGATCCTGTTTCTCTGGAAACGCCCATCGGTGAGGAGGAGGACAGCCATCTCGGCGACTTCATTCCGGACGATGATGCCCCTGCACCGGCAGATGCCGCTTCCCTGACCCTGCTCAAGGAACAGCTTGAGGAAGTACTTTCTACGCTGACCGATCGTGAGGCCAATGTTCTGCGTCTGCGTTTCGGCCTGATCGATGGCCGTTCCCGTACTCTCGAGGAAGTGGGCGCCCAGTTCAACGTGACCCGTGAGCGTATCCGTCAGATCGAAGCCAAGGCACTGCGCAAGCTGCGTCATCCCAGCAGAAGCAAGAAGGTCAAGGATTTCCTCGACTAATCCCATGCTCCATAGCCTTTTGACCCATCGTTCAGACGATATTCAAAAAAGATGCCCCTTCCATCTGGAAGGGGTATTTCTGATGAAGAAAAACCCCCGCATCGGCGGGGGTTTTTAAGCTATATGCTTACTTTACAGGAAGTGTCATCAGATCAACGAGGGACTTCAGTACGCACAGAGAGTCAGCAGCTTCTACCTCGCCATTGAGGTCAACGTCTGCGTTCAGCTTCTGCTGTGCATCAAGTGTCTCGACACCGAGAACAGCCTTGTTCAGGTAAACAACGTCAACGATGGAAACAGTGTCATCAAGGTTCAGGTCACCATATACAGTCTCTGTAGGATCTGTAGAAGAGGTGTTACCCTCGGACTTGATGTATGCACCAACGATGGCAGCACTGGATGTGGGAGCCTCTTCGCCTGCGGCATCATTTGCCCACCATACCTGACCGGTCAGTTCCTTCAGCTCGAGCAGACCTGCGGAAGCAGCAGCCACGATGGCTTCGTCAGTTACCTCAACGCCGTCGAGGGAAACCTGGAAGATCTCGGTCATATCCATTTCGATCTCACCGGAGCCATTTGCTACCCACTGTACTGCTACCCAGTAAGTGGTACCATCTACTTCAACATTGCCTGCTACGCAGCCATTTGCATAAGAAATACCGGTTTCGAGTTCAACATCAAGATACAGAGTATCGCCCACTGCCTCAGGCAGGGAGATGCTCACGCCATCCGCAGTTTCCTTTACAGTTGCCTCTACCTTGGTAGAATCGTCTTCGGTGGTAGGCTCTGTGGTGGGCTCTGTGGAATCAGAAGTACCGGGTGTAGCATCAGCCAGCCAAGCGTCTACGAACTTCACGTCAGTCTTGGAACCGCCCTCAGCAGACCAAACCTGTGCCTGGAAGGATGTATTCTGGGTCTTCAGGATTTCAGCAAGCTGAGCGATGATGGCTTCGTCAGTCACAGGATCACCATCGGATGTGGTCACATTGAAGAAGTTGTCAGTATCCACTTCAATCACGCCGGAACCAGTTGCTTCCCAGCTGATATTTGCCCAGTAATAGGTATCGCCGATCATGGAGCCGGCACCCATACCGCCGCTTGCAGAAGTCACGCCATCTGCAAATTCAAGCTCTACAAAGAAGGATTCACCCACAGCCTCGGGGAATGTCAGCGCTGTGTAGCCTTCTTCCTCTACAACCTTTGCATGGCCATCCTCAGGGGGTGCTGTAGGAGTGATGGGATCGGTCGGCTCGGTTGTCTCGGGAACGAATGCAGGGCCTGTGTACTCATAGGTCTTGTAATTCGGCAGCTCGTCAAGTGTGATGACTGTCTCGCTCTGATAGAGCTTGATCAGTGTCTCTTCGTTATTCATGAGAGTCAGGAACTTACCATTGTCCTGATCACCCTCATACCAGGGGCAGAAATACAGCCAGTATGCATTTTCGCTGGTCATATTGTCGACAGCAGGAATGGTGTCACACTCGGACAGAGCGATCATCTTGCCATACTTGTTGTACATATCCACAAGGCCGTTGAATGTGGAGGAAATAGCGCTCTCATTGGGGTTATTGGCAGAAGCATTGTACTTGTCATAACCAACGAGATCCACATAATCATTGCCGGGATACCAGTTGTAGGACTTTGCATAGGTATAGCTGTTGAATTCCCAGATGAGGTTATGGAGACCATACTCTTCAGTCAGGGTATCATACAGCAGGTGCCACAGAGCCTTATAGGTTGTGGAACCATCCTTGCCCCACCAGAACCAGGAAGCGGACTCACCGCCGCCGCCTTCTGCCTCATGGAAAGGACGGAAGATCAGCGGAACGCCTGCATCCTGCAGCTGCTTGAGCTCGGTAGCCAGCAGATCCACAGCATCCATGAAGTACAGATATTCCTTGGAGGTCTTGTCAGTCAGAATCTTTGTGGGGCTGAAATCTGTCTCAACGCCGTAGGTTGCGTTGCTCCAGTCAACCTTATCGCCCACGTTGTAGGAGGACATATCCTTCGGAACATTGATATGCCAGGAAGCAGTTGCAATACCGCCCTTATCGTTAACCCAGCTGATGACACGTTCTGTTGTGCCGTCATCCCAGCCGTACAGAGAGTTATAGTTCATGAAGTCGAAGCCGCGGATGGCAGGCAGTTCGCCGGTCAGATCCTGCAGATAATCGAATTCCCACTCGTAGTTGCCGTTATGGCCGCCGCCGTAGGTCTCCTGCTGACCGGAAATGATATTCTTGCCATACATATCAGCCATGTAGTTCATCAGGCCCTGTGCTTCCGCAGTTGCATTCGGGTCGCTCAGGATATTGCACTGGTTGAGTTCTTCAATCTCAGCGGGTGCGATGGAAACATAGTCAAACAGAGTCCAGCCCCAGTTGCCGACGATGGTCACAGTGTTGTCACCCTCATTGAGCATAACAGTACCGAACTTCATCTCCTCAAAGCCCGTGCCCTCGGGGAAGCTCACATTGCCCTGGTTCTCGCCGTTGACTTCCAGACCCTGCACCTTATCACCATAAATGGCAGCATAGCCGATGGTGAGTTCATACATACCCTTTTCAGGAGCAGTAACAGTCACAGAAATGGTATCTGCGTTGTCCTCGAGGAAAACATAACCTGTGCCGGAATAACCGGACTGTTCGGACATGACTCTTGCAAGGCCGGTCTGTGTGCCGTCCTCAAATTCAAATCTTGCGTCAGCAGCAAGCGAGCTAAACGGAACTGTCATCAGACAATTCATTGCCAAAGCGCAGGCAATACCGCCGCCGATGAGTCTCTTTTTAAGCATAATCAAATTCTTCCTTCCATAATTAGTTTTACACCGTCCACTTCAGTGTATATCTAATTGTAACACATTACCGTCAGTTTTGCAATATTTTTTGTATAATTTATATTCAGAAACCGAAATTTCAGCATTTTGCACAAACATTAAGTAAATCAAAGTCAATGCGAAGTGTATTTTTAGCTAATTTTCTAATTCATATTTAGCTAATCAAGAACAAAAAAAGAGAGGACATAAGTCCTCTCTTTTTAAAAGACGAAATTATTCGTTGATAGCGATAACTACGCCGGAACCTACAGTTCTACCACCCTCACGGATAGCGAAGCGGAGGTTCTGCTCGATAGCGATGGGAGTGATCAGCTCAACATCCATCTCTACGTTGTCGCCAGGACGGCACATTTCTACGCCCTCGGGCAGAGTAACGATACCGGTAACGTCAGTTGTTCTGAAATAGAACTGAGGTCTGTAGTTGTTGAAGAAAGGAGTATGACGGCCGCCCTCTTCCTTCTTCAGAACGTAAACCTGGCCCTTGAACTTTGTGTAGGGGTTGATGGAACCGGGCTTGCAGAGAACCTGGCCTCTTTCAACGTCCTTTCTCTGAACACCACGGAGCAGAGCACCTACGTTGTCACCAGCCTCAGCGAAGTCGAGCTGCTTTCTGAACATTTCGAGACCTGTTACAGTTGTCTTGGAGCTCTCGTCCTTCAGACCAACGATCTCAACTTCCTCACCTACGTTCAGACGGCCTCTCTCTACACGGCCTGTTACTACAGTACCACGGCCAGAGATGGTCATTGTGTCCTCAACGGGCATCAGGAAGGGCTTAGCATCGTCACGCTCAGGAGTAGGAATGTACTCGTCAACAGCGTTCATCAGCTCAAGGATGGGTGCATATGCGGGATCATTGATATCATCGCCTGCATTCAGTGCAGCGAGAGCGGAGCCCTTGATGATCGGAATATCATCGCCAGGGAACTCGTAGGAAGACAGAGTATCACGGATATCCATCTCAACCAGCTCGAGCAGCTCTTCGTCGTCAACCTGGTCAGCCTTGTTCATGAATACAACGATTGCGGGTACGCCTACCTGACGAGCCAGCAGGATGTGCTCCTTGGTCTGAGCCATGGGGCCATCGGAAGAAGCTACTACGAGGATAGCACCGTCCATCTGAGCAGCACCGGTGATCATGTTCTTTACATAGTCAGCATGTCCGGGGCAGTCAACGTGTGCATAGTGACGAGCATCAGTCTCATACTCAACGTGAGCTGTGTTGATTGTAATACCGCGCTCTCTCTCCTCAGGAGCCTTATCGATCATGTCATAAGCCTCAAACTTTGCCTGACCCTTCATAGCGAGAGTCTTAGTGATAGCAGCAGTCAGAGTTGTCTTACCGTGGTCAACGTGACCAATTGTACCAATATTTACATGGGGCTTGGTACGTTCAAATTTTGCCTTTGCCATTGGAAGTTTCCTCCTTTAAATGTTTGGTATCAGAATCTGATATATATATTATACCAGAATACTGCATAAATTGCAAGTCTTTTTTTCAAAAAATTCCTGCGAAATCACAAATTTTACAAGACTGGCGAATTTACGCCTTCTTGCCTCTGGAAGTCATGATGGTTTCTGCAATATTCTTCGGTACTTCACGATAGCTGTGAGGTTCCATTGCATACTGACCACGACCCTGAGTGTTGGAACGCAGCTGGTTGGAGTAGCCGAACATTTCGCTCAGCGGAACCAGAGCGTCTACCTGTACAGTACCGGGTCTTGTCTCCTGACCCTGGATCTCACCACGACGGGAGCTCAGGTCACCGATGACATTACCGAGATACTCATCAGGAGCGATAACAGCAACCTTCATGATGGGTTCCATCAGAACGGGCTCTGCCTTACGCATAGCTTCCTTGAACGCCATAGAACCAGCGATCTTGAACGCCATTTCAGAGGAGTCAACTTCGTGGTAAGAACCATCATACAGTTCAACCTTAACGTCAACTACCTGATAGCCGGCCAGAATACCAGCCTGCATTGCGCCCTTGATACCAGCATCAACAGCGGGGATATATTCCTTCGGAATGGAGCCGCCGACTACAGAGTTTACGAACTCGTAGCCCTTACCGGACTCGTTGGGAGATACGCGGATCTTAACGTGACCGTACTGACCGCTACCACCGGACTGCTTCTTGTACTTGTGATCCACATCGGCATTGCCCTTGATGGTTTCCTTATAGGATACCTGAGGTGCACCAACGTTAGCCTCAACCTTGAACTCACGGAGCAGTCTGTCAACGATGATATCGAGGTGGAGCTCACCCATACCAGCGATAATGGTCTGACCGGTTTCCTCGTCAGTCCATGTGCGGAATGTCGGATCCTCTTCAGCCAGCTTTGCGAGAGCAACGCCCATCTTCTCCTGACCAGCCTTGGTCTTGGGCTCGATGGCGAGGTTGATTACAGGCTCCGGGAATTCCATGGACTCGAGGATGACAGGATGATCCTCATCACACAGTGTATCACCGGTTGTGGTCTGCTTCAGACCAATTGCAGCTGCGATATCACCGGAATAAACCTTATCCAGTTCCTTACGGCTGTTAGCATGCATCTGCACGATACGGCCAATTCTCTCGTGCTTACCCTTTGTGGAGTTCAGAACGCCGGAACCAGCCTCCAGAACACCGGAGTATACACGGAAGAATGTCAGCTTACCTACATAGGGGTCAGTTGCGATCTTGAATGCCAGAGCTGCGAAAGGCTCATCGTCAGAAGACGGACAGATTCTTTCCTCGCCTGTATCCACATCGATACCCTTGATGTCATCAACATCTGTAGGAGCGGGCATATAGTCTACAATGGCATCCAGAAGCTTCTGTACGCCCTTGTTCTTATAGGAAGTACCGCAAACCACGGGAACCATGGTGTTAGCGATACAGGACTTTCTGATGCAGGTCTTGATCTCCTCGATGCTGAGTTCCTCACCAGCGAAGTACTTCTCCATCAGCTCGTCATCCTGCTCAGCAACGTGCTCGAGCAGAGACTCACGATATTCTGCAGCCTTTTCAGCCATGTCTGCGGGAATCTCCTCAACACGGATGTCCTTGCCCAGATCATCGTAGTATACATACGCCTTCATCTCAACAAGGTCAATGATGCCCTTGAAGGTCTCCTCAGCGCCGATGGGCAGCTGAATCGGAACAGCGTTGCACTTGAGTCTGTCACGCATCATTTCTACAACGCGGTAGAAGTCTGCGCCCATGATATCCATCTTGTTGACATAAGCCATTCTCGGTACCTTGTACTTGTCGGCCTGTCTCCAAACGGTTTCGGACTGGGGCTCTACACCGCCCTTTGCGCACAGTACAGTTACAGAACCGTCGAGTACACGAAGGGAACGCTCAACCTCAACAGTGAAGTCAACGTGTCCGGGAGTATCGATGATGTTCAGTCTGTGACCTGCCCAGTAAGCTGTGGTAGCAGCGGAGGTGATTGTGATACCTCTCTCCTGCTCCTGCTCCATCCAGTCCATTGTAGCGGCACCCTCATGGGTCTCGCCGATCTTGTAGTTTACGCCTGTGTAAAACAGGATACGCTCTGTAGTCGTAGTCTTACCGGCATCGATGTGAGCCATGATACCGATATTTCTGGTACGCTCCAGTGAACAATCTCTTGCCATAATTCTTCTCCTTTATCAACGGATTTGCATTCTGGCAAATTACCAGCGGTAGTGAGCAAACGCCTTGTTTGCCTCTGCCATCTTGTGTGTATCGTCACGCTTCTTGCATGCACCGCCTACGCCGTTGAGTGCATCCAGAATCTCACCGGCCAGTCTCTCCTTCATGGTCTTCTCGTTACGCTCTCTGGAATACTTTGTAATCCATCTCAGACCGAGAGTCTGCTTTCTTTCCGGACGAACTTCCATCGGAACCTGGTAAGTAGCACCGCCGAGACGACGAGCCTTAACTTCCAGCTGAGGCATAATGTTTTCCATAGCCTCTTCAAATACCTCCAGTGCATCTCTGCCTGTCTTTTCAGCGACAATCTCAAATGCACCGTAAACGATCTTCTGCGCTACGCCCTTCTTACCATCCAGCATCACGTTGTTGATCAGACGTGTTACCAGCTTGGAATTGTAAACGGGATCCTGCAGTACATCACGCTTTGCGACATTACCTCTTCTTGGCATTTCGCTTCCCTCCTTCACATTACGTTCATGAATTCATAGGTACTCGTCCTGCTTTGCCGCAGGCACGTCAAGACCAATGCAGAGGTTTCGCATATATTATATATGAAAACTCCACATTTATCCTGTGGTAATCAATGATTCATCTTAAAAAATGGTCGGCTATGCAGAAATTCTTACTTCTTGCCAGCCTTCGGTCTCTTGGCACCGTACTTGGAACGTGCCTGCTGTCTGTTGGCAACACCCTGTGCATCGAGCGCACCACGAATGATGTGGTAACGTACACCGGGGAGGTCCTTTACACGTCCGCCACGGATCAGAACCACGCTATGTTCCTGCAGGTTGTGACCGATACCGGGAATGTAAGATGTTACCTCGTAGCCGTTTGTCAGCTTAACTCTTGCGATCTTACGCATAGCAGAGTTCGGCTTCTTGGGAGTTGTTGTCTTAACAACTGTGCAAACGCCTCTCTTCTGAGGAGCACTCTGGTCGATCTGTACCTTCTTCTTTGCATTGTAACCCTTCTGCAAAGCCGGTGCAGTGGACTTAGACTCCTGCATCTTTCTGCCCTTACGTACGAGCTGGTTAAATGTCGGCATCTCGTATCCTCCTTTTCAACGAATGTTATGCTGCTTTTGCCGCATACCATGTTATTATACACCATAAACTGCGGCTTGTCAATACTTTTTTTCGAATTTTTTCTTTTTTCGCATGCATCTTTTTCTCAGCATCCCGCCGTTTCATCGTGGTAAAGCAACCTTTTCCGGAGACTCTGCCGTGTGTTTTCGGCCGGATATGAAAAACATCCCGTGCCACTGCACAGGATGCACAAGGCAACAAGCTTTGAATTTGTGCAAGTCGCCGAATTTTTAGATTTCGCTTGACATTCTATATAAAATGTAATATAATGTTAAAATGTATCATAATGGCTTGGTATGCCCATTGACAAAATAGTATAACACATCCTGAAGATTTTGTCAAGTACCAATTTTTCTATGATCCACATTTCCAAGAATCCGTCATACATCGGCAGCGCATGGGTGTCTGCCGGGTGTGAAAAAATTGAAGGAGGTATCCGCCTATGGTGAATGTGACAGCCAAACAGCTCGGAAAGAATGTCAGAATGAGCTTCGGAAAGATCTCAGAGGTTCTGGATATGCCGAACCTGATCGAGATCCAGAAGAACTCCTACAAGTGGTTCCGTGAAGAGGGTCTGCAGGAGGTATTTCGCGACTTTTCCGCAACGGACTACAACGGCAATCTGGTGCTGACCTTCGTTGGTTATCGTTTTGATGACGACAACCTGAAGTACACCATTTCTGAGGCAAAGGATCATCAGGCCACCTACGCTTCTCCCCTGCGTGTGACAGCCAAGCTCTGGAACAAGGAAACGGGCGAAGTGAAGGAAAGCGAAATTTTCATGGGTGATTTCCCGCTGATGACCGAAAGCGGTACATTTGTAATCAACGGTGCAGAGCGTGTCATCGTATCTCAGCTGGTTCGTTCTCCCGGTGTATATTATGACATGGAAAGGGACAAGACCGGTAAGGAACTGTTCAAGTCCACCATCATCCCCAACCGCGGTGCATGGCTGGAATATGAAATGGATTCCAATGACGTTGTCTATGTCCGCATCGACAAGAATCGTAAGATCCCGCTGACAACCTTCATCCGTTCCATCGGTCTGAGCACTGATGAGGAGATCTACGAGACCTTTGGTATGGACCAGCGTCTGTACCAGACCATTCTCCAGAAGGATACCACCAAGAACACCAATGACGGTCTGATTGAAGTATATAAGAAGCTTCGTCCCGGCGAGCCGCCCACGGTGGAGAGCGCACAGTCCCATCTGTACATGCTCTTCTTCGACCCCAGACGTTATGATCTGTGCAAGTTCGGACGCTACAAGTACAATAAGAAGCTGGGCATCGCCTCCCGTCTTGCAGGCCATCGCCTGACCAAGAGCGTAGTCAGCCCCTATACCGGTGAAGTATTTGCCGAAGCCGGCGAGATTGTTTCCGCTGAGAAGGCTGCTGAGATCGAGCAGGCAGGTATATTCGAAGCATACGTGACCGTAGAGTCCAAGGAATACTACACCAACGAGCAGGGTCAGTCCGCTGTCCGCATGGTCGAAAGAGAAATCAAGATCCTCGGCAACGGCATGGTAGATCTGGCCGGCTATGTGGACTTTGATCCCGCTGAGTGCGGCATCAATGAAAAAGTCTGCTACAAGGTACTGCATGAGATTCTCGAGAATACACCTGCTGAGGAACTCAAGGATGTCATTAAGAAGCGTGCTGAGGAACTGATTCCCAACCACATCACACTCGATGATATCTATGCAACCGTCAGCTACTTTCTCAACCTCTGCGAGGGCGTGGGCACCATCGATGACATCGACCATCTGGGCAACCGTCGTATCCGCTGCGTTGGTGAGCTTCTGCAGAACACCATGAGAAGCGGCTTTGCCAGAATGGAAAGAAGCATCCGTGAGCGCATGAATCTTCAGGCGCAGGACATGGATGTTGTCACACCCCAGGCTCTGGTTAACATCCGTTCCATCACCTCTCAGGTCAAGGAATTCTTCTGCTCCTCCCCCCTGTCCCAGTTCATGGATCAGAACAACCCCCTGGCTGAGCTGACACATAAGAGACGTCTCTCCGCACTGGGTCCCGGCGGTCTGTCCCGAGACAGAGCCGGATTTGAGGTGCGTGACGTACACTACAGCCACTACGGCAGAATGTGTCCCATCGAGACCCCCGAAGGTCCCAACATCGGTCTGATTTCCTATCTTGCAACCTTTGCAAGAATCAATGAATACGGCTTCATCGAAGCCCCCTACCGCCGTGTGGACAAGGCAACCGGCGTTGTCACCGACGAAGTCGTATACATGTCCGCTGACGTTGAGGATATGTATATCGTTGCACAGGCGAATGAACCGCTGACTGAGGAAGGCAAGTTTGCCCGTGCCAAGGTCAATGCACGTTACCGTGACAAGATCCTCGAGTGTGAGAACAGCAAGGTCGACTACATGGACGTATCTCCTAAGATGGTCGTTTCTGTCGCAACCGCTATGATTCCCTTCCTCGAGAACGATGACGCAAACCGTGCCCTCATGGGTGCGAACATGCAGCGTCAGGCTGTGCCGCTGCTGAGAACCGAGCGTCCCTTCGTTGGTACCGGTATGGAATACAAGGCTGCCGTTGACTCCGGCGTCTGCGTTCTGTCCGAAACCGACGGTGTTGTGACATTTGTATCCGCCGACAAGGTTGTGGTACAGGATGAGCACAAGCTCGATCACACTTATGAACTGATCAAGTTCAAGCGTTCCAACCAGGATACCTGCGTGAACCAGCGTCCCATCGTGAATGTGGGCGATACCATCCGCAAGGGTCAGGTTCTGGCCGACGGCCCGGCTACGGCTGACGGCGAAATCTCCCTCGGTAAGAATGCCCTCATCGGCTTCATGACCTGGGAAGGTTACAACTATGAGGACGCCGTACTGCTGAACGAGCGTCTGGTGCGTGAGGACGTCTTCACTTCCATTCATATTGAAGAGTATGAGCTGGAGTGCCGTGATACCAAGCTCGGACCTGAAGAAATCACCCGTGACATCCCGAACGTCGGCGATGATGCACTCAAGAACCTCGACGAAAACGGTATCATCCGCATCGGTGCGGAAGTGCATGCCGGTGACATTCTGGTTGGTAAGGTCACACCCAAGGGCGAAACCGAGCTGACCGCAGAAGAGCGTCTGCTCCGTGCCATCTTCGGTGAAAAGGCACGCGAGGTGCGCGACAACTCCCTGAAGGTGCCCCACGGTGAGGGCGGCGTCATCATTGACGTCAAGATCTTCACCCGTGACAACTGCGACGAGCTGACACCCGGTGTCAACAAGCTGGTTCGCTGCTATATTGCACAGAAGAGAAAGATCTCCGTCGGCGATAAGATGGCCGGCCGTCATGGTAACAAGGGTGTCGTTTCCCGTATCCTGCCTGAGGAAGATATGCCCTTCCTGCCCGACGGCACACCGCTGGATATCGTGCTGAACCCCCTGGGCGTACCGTCCCGAATGAACATCGGTCAGGTACTCGAGGTGCATCTGGGTATGTCTGCAAAGGCACTCGGCTGGCACATCATGACCCCTGTATTCGACGGTGCACACGAGTCCGATATCCGTGCATGCTTCCGTGAAGCAAACGAGAGAAATGCACAGTACCGCGATGAGCTGTTCGAGCTCAAGCAGATGGATAAGGTCATCAACCCCAAGGCCCTCGAAATGTCTGAGGACGGCAAGTTCACTCTGTACGACGGCCGTACCGGTGAGAAGTTCGACAACAAGGTTACTGTTGGTTACATGTACTACCTCAAGCTCCATCACCTGGTTGACGATAAGATCCACGCCCGTTCCGTAGGCCCCTACTCCCTCGTTACCCAGCAGCCTCTGGGTGGTAAGGCGCAGTTCGGCGGCCAGCGTTTCGGTGAGATGGAAGTATGGGCTCTGGAGGCCTACGGCGCAGCCTACACCCTCCAGGAAATCCTGACCGTCAAGTCCGACGATACGGTGGGTCGTGTCAATACCTACGAAGCAATCGTAAAGGGTCAGAATGTTCCCAAGCCCGGTATCCCTGAGTCCTTCAAGGTACTGATCAAGGAACTGCAGTCCCTGGGTCTGGATGTCAAGGTACTGGATATCAATCAGGAAGAAATCGACCTCAAGCAGCATTTCGATGAGGATGATGAGGTGCCCATGGTGCCCACCACCGATTTCTCCGATGAGATGACAGCCGATGAAATGTCCGGTGAGTCCGATTTCGCCGATGCCGGTTACAGAACCGTGGATGCGGACGAAGAGGACGATATGTGGGCAAACGAGCCCGATGATGCGGATGTCTTTGATCTCCCCGATGACGAAGACTGAGTACGTTAATCCATTCTCTGCATGCATCCCTGCGGGGATGTATGCAGACCCCATCTTGCTTTAGGAGGTTCATGGTTTGGAATTTAATACATTTGAATCCATTAAAATCGGACTGGCATCACCGGAAAGAATCAGAAGCTGGTCCTATGGCGCTGTAGAACGCCCCGAAACCATCAATTACAGAACACAGAAGCCCGAGCGTGACGGTCTGTACTGCGAACGCATCTTCGGTCCCACAAAGGACTGGGAGTGCCACTGCGGTAAGTTCAAGAAGATCCGCTTCAAGGGTAAAGTCTGCGACCGCTGCGGCGTTGAGGTTACCCGTGCCAAGGTGCGTCGTGAGCGCATGGGTCATATTGAACTCGCGGCTCCTGTTTCCCATATCTGGTATTTCAAGGGTACACCCTCCCGTATCGGTCAGGTGCTTGAAATTTCCCAGAAGCGTCTTGAAGAGGTTCTCTACTTCACAAAGTACGTTGTCATCGACGGCGGCAATACTGAGCTTGTCAAGAAGAGCCTGCTGACAGAGAAGGAATACTTTGAGTATCAGGAAAAGTACGGCGACGAATTCATCGCAGAAATGGGTGCAGAAGCCATCCAGCGTCTGCTCGAAGAATACGACCCCGACTGCTATGTCCGCTACTTCATGCAGAATCTCAGCCAGTTCGCACAGATCATCGGTCTGCCCGATCAGCAGGTGCGTGACTACCTCTACAAGAGAATCTATATGATCGAAGAAGCCGGTCAGTCCGGCTATGAAAACGGCCAGGTGGTCAGCTATGCGGAATATAAGGAGATGATCCTCCCCTACAACCGCAAGTGCGAGGATGACAGAAATACCCCTGTTTCCCTCAAGACCGGCTTTGCCTATATGCTCGAACTGTTCGAGCAGAATTATGACCCCACAAACACTGAGAACGATGTGATTCGCAGAGAAAACTGGATCAATGACCTCCAGTGGGTTGCTGACGAGCTGAAGGCTGAGCTGAAGGATCTCCCCAACGGCCAGAAGAAGATCAAGCTCCTCAAGCGTCTCGAAATCATCGAAGCGTTCAACATGTCCGGCAATAAGCCCGAGTGGATGGTCATGGATGTCATTCCCGTCATCCCCCCCGATCTGCGTCCCATGGTTATGCTCGACGGCGGCCGTTATGCGACTTCCGACCTGAATGATCTCTACCGCAGAGTCATCAACAGAAACAATCGTCTCCAGCGTATGCTCAAGCTCGAAGCACCCGACATCATCGTCCGCAACGAGAAGCGCATGCTGCAGGAAGCTGTCGATGCCCTCATCGACAACGGCAGAAGAGGCCGTCCTGTTACCGGCCCCAACAACCGTGCACTCAAGTCCCTCTCCGATATGCTGAAGGGTAAGCAGGGCCGCTTCCGTCAGAACCTGCTGGGTAAGCGTGTTGACTATTCCGGCCGTTCCGTTATCGTTGTTGGTCCCGAGCTGAAGATGTATCAGTGCGGTCTGCCGAAGGAAATGGCTCTCGAGCTCTTCAAGCCCTTCGTGCTGAAGAGACTGGTTGACACCAAGGTCATCGCCAACATCAAGAGCGCAAGAAAGATGGTTGACCGTGCTTCCGAGGAAGTATGGGATGCTCTCGAGCATGTCATCAAGGGTCACCCCGTTCTGCTGAACCGTGCACCCACACTGCATAGACTGGGTATTCAGGCATTCGAGCCGATCCTGGTTGAAGGCCGTGCACTCAAGCTCCATCCGCTGGTATGTTCTGCGTTCAATGCTGACTTCGACGGCGACCAGATGGCCGTGCATCTGCCCCTGTCCGCTGAGGCACAGGCTGAGGCTCGCTTCCTGATGCTCGCTGCCAACAACCTGCTCAAGCCCTCCGATGGACGCCCTGTGGCTGTTCCCTCTCAGGATATGGTGCTTGGTTCCTACTATCTGACCATGCTCAAGCCCGGCGAAAAGGGCGAAGGCAAGGTATTCCGCGACGTCAACGAGGCACTGATGGCTTATGCCGAGGGCGATGTTTCCCTCCACGCTGCCATCAAGGTTCGTATTACCAAGGACGTTGCTGAAAAGAAGCTTTCCAAGATCATCGACTGCACCATCGGCCGTCTGATCTTCAATGAAAATATCCCTCAGAATCTGGGCTATGTGGACAGAACCAATTCTGATAAGCAGTTCGATCTGGAAATTTCCTTCCTGGTCGGCAAGAATCAGCTCTCCGAAATCATCGAGCGCTGCATCAGAATCCATGGTACCACAACAACCTCCGAGGTACTCGACAAGGTTAAGGCGCTGGGCTTCAAGTACTCTACAAGAGCTGCCATCACCGTAGCCGTTTGTGACGCAGAGATCCCGCCGCAGAAGAAGGATATCCTTGCTGCTGCTGATGCAGAGATCGAAGAAATCACACAGGAATACGATTATGGTTACATCTCCTCCATGGAGAAGTCCAAGCGTGTCATCGAAGTCTGGAACAAGGCTACTGACGATGTTACCGCTGCCCTGAAGGCCGGTCTCGACAAGTACAACCCCATCTTCATGATGGCTGACTCCGGTGCCCGTGGTAGTATCTCCCAGATCCGTCAGCTGGCAGGTATGCGTGGTCTGATCGCCAATACCTCCGGTACCACCATCGAAATCCCGATCCGCGCGAATTATCGTGAAGGTCTGAACATTCTGGAATACTTCATCTCCTCCCGTGGTGCCCGTAAGGGTCTGGCCGATACGGCGCTGCGTACCGCTGACTCCGGTTACCTGACACGTCGTCTGGTTGACGTTTCTCAGGATGTGATCATCCGTGAGCCCGACTGCGGTACGGATGACGGTATTGAAATCTACGAGATCCGCAACGGCAAGGAGATCATCGAGCCGATGGACGAACGTCTGGTTGGCCGTTACCTCTGCACCGATCTGCGTGATGCCGAAACAGGCGAGCTGATCGTTTCCAAGAACAAGCTCATGACCGAAGCCGATGCACAGAAGATTACTGAAATGGGCATCGAGCGCATCAAGATCCGTTCCGTTCTGAGATGTAAGGCAAAGCAGGGCGCCTGCGCAAAGTGCTACGGTGCAAACCTTGCCAACGGCAACCTCGTTGCTGTGGGTGAGGCAGTTGGTATCATCGCCGCACAGTCCATCGGTGAGCCCGGTACACAGCTGACCATGCGTACCTTCCATACCGGCGGTATCGCGAACGCAGAAGATATTACACAGGGTCTGCCCCGTGTCGAGGAACTGTTTGAAGGCAGAAAGCCCAAGAATGCTGCCATTATTGCTGGCATTGACGGCGTAGTTCACATCGAGGAAGTGAAGAACACCTTCAACCTCATCGTGAATGATCCTGAGACCGGCAACTCCGAGACACACATGATCCCCTACAACTACAAGATCCGTGTCCGTGAAGGCGAAAAGATCGAAAAGGGTACCCGCCTGACTGAAGGCAACGTATTCCCGACCGATATCCTGAACGTACTCGGCACCAAGGCTGTACAGGACTATATCATCAGTGAAGTACAGAAGGTTTACCGTCTCCAGGGTGTAGATATCAACGATAAGCACATCGAGGTTATCGTGCGTCAGATGCTCCGCAAGGTTAAGGTTGACGATCCCGGCAGCAGCTACCTGCTCCCCGGCACACTCACCGACCGCAAGGAAATCGATGCCATCAACGATGTTCTCCGTGAGCGTATGGAGAATGGCGAGGCCGATCTCAGTCTCGTAACCATCACACCTGTGCTCCAGGGTATCACCAAGGCAGCTTCCAGCTCTGACAGCTTCCTGTCTGCCGCTTCCTTCCAGGAAACCACCAAGGCTCTGACCGATGCAGCCATCCGCGGCAAGATCGACACACTCCTTGGTCTGAAGGAAAATGTTATCATCGGTAAGCTCATCCCTGCCGGTACCGGCATGGAGGTCTACAACAATGTCGAGGTTGTGAAGATTGCAAAGTCCGACACACCCGACCACACTGTCAGCACAATGGCTCCGCTGATCTGACAGACAACCCCATAAACTACAACCGGAAGACATCTTGTCTTCCGGTTTTTTTATGTCATTTCCACGCCGGAAAAGATAAAAAAATCTTCAAAAACCCCAGAAAATAGAGAAAAACCCGTTGACATTTTTTCTAAAATGTGGTATAATATAAATACAATATGAATTTTTTGTTTCGAGAAAAATAAAAGAAACAATATGGAGGAATTGGACATGAAAAAGCGCATCAGACCCATTGGGCTGCTGCTGGCTGCGTGCCTGATGGGCACTTATGGGGGAAACATAGCCTGCCATGTCAGCGCGGCGGAAAATGTTGTAGTCTCGCCCTACAACAAGTACGAAATCAACGACGGCGAATTTGAAGGTTGGGGCACATCCCTCTGCTGGTGGGCGAACCGCATCGGCTATTCGGATTCCCTTGCCCAGCAGGCAGCCGACGCCTTCTATGGAGACAACGGCCTGCGGCTGAACATCGCACGATTCAATATCGGCGGCGGCGATGATCCGACCCACACCCACATCACCCGCACGGATTCCAACATGCCCGGCTACACTGTTTACAACAACGGCAATGTGACCTACAACTGGAACGCCGACCACAACCAGAGAAATGTGCTGCTCAAGGCCATCGAGGCGGCCGGCGATGACATGATCGTTGAGATGTTCTCGAATTCGCCGCCCTATTACATGACGAACAGCGGCTGCAGCAGCGGCGGCAATGATCCGAACAAGAATAATCTGAAAGACGACTGCTATGACGATTTTGCGGAATATTTCGCTGAGGTCTGCTACCATTACGAAACCGTCTGGGGCGTGGACATTCAGTCGGCCACTCCTCTGAATGAGCCCTACACCAATTACTGGAGCGCAAACAGTCCCAAGCAGGAGGGCTGCCACTTTGATCAGGGCGAATCCGAATCCAGAATCATTCTGGAGCTGCAGAAATCAATGGATGCCAGAGGTCTGGGAGATGTGATTCTCTCCGGTACGGATGAAACCTCCATCGATACGCAGATCACCTCCTACCAGAAGCTGTCGGCGGATGCCAAGGCGGCAATCGATCGTATTGACACACATACTTACAGCGGCAGCAAGCGTACGGAACTGAAGGAGCTTGCCATCAGTGAAGGCAAGAATCTCTGGATGAGTGAGGTTGACGGCGGCAGTACAGCCGGCACGAATGCAGGCGAAATGGGCTCGGCTCTCTGGCTTGCACAGCGTATCACGACCGATGTCAATGATCTCAACGCTTCCGCATGGATCATGTGGCAGGTCATCGACAACCACATCTCGAAGGACGGCTACAACGGCAACAAGGATTCCGGCATGGTCAATGTCAACGGCGGCTTCTGGGGCACAGCGGTCGCAGACCATGACAATGACAAGATCATCCTCACAAAGAAGTACTATGGCTTCGGCCAGTATTCACGCTATATCCGCCCCGGCATGACAATGCTGAAATCCTCCGGCTCAACCGTGGCGGCCTATGATCCGGAAAAGGAACAGCTGGTCATCGTTGCCTATAATACGGGCGGCAGTACAAAGGATATGAGCTTTGATCTCTCGGGCTTTGGCACTGTGGGAGGATCGGCACAGATCATCCGCACGAGTGCCACCGAAAACTGGGCAAATGCCGGTACTGTCAAGACCAGCGGCACTTCCCTGAATGTATCGCTTCCGGCCAACTCCATCTCCACTTTCCTCATTGATGGTGTAACGGGCGGCAAGGCACTTGAGAACAAGATCGACATCACAAAGGATATGATCTCCGGCAGCAATGCATGGAATAATTCCTCCAACGACTGCTACAAGGTCTTCGACGGCAGCACCTCCACTTACTTTGATGGCGTCGGCAATGGCTGGGTGCAGGTGAATCTCGGTCAGCTCTATGACATTTCGGCCATCGGCTATGCCCCCCGCGGCGGCTATGAGTACCGCTGTCCGGATGCAATGTTCATGGTTTCGAAGGATGGCGTGAACTGGGAGACCATCCACACCATCAAAGCACAGCCCAGCGGCGGCATGAATTATGTGACCAGCTTCACGGGCGGCACGGCCGCACAGTATGTGCGTTATCAGGTGCCGGAGGGTGCACCCACGAACCAGTGGAACAAGGATAACACTTATTGCTGCAATATCGCCGAAATCGAGCTGTACGGCACACTGAATGTGGCCGCAACACAGACGAAGATCACACCGGCGGAGATTTCCGGCAGCAACGCATGGAACAATTCCGCAAACGACTATACAAAGGTATTCGATGGCGATCTTTCGACCTTTTTCGATGGTGTCGGCAATGGCTGGGTCATGGCCGACCTCGGGGCACTTTATGAAATCACTGCCCTTGGCTATGCACCGAGAAAGGGCTATGAATACCGCTGTCCGGATGCAATGATGCAGATTTCGAAGGACGGCACAAACTGGACAACGGTCTACACCGTTCCGAACCAGCCTGCATTTGCCATGCAGTACATCAAGGATTTCGATGGTGACATGACCGCCCGCTATGTCCGCTATATTGTACCGGAGGGTGCACCGCAGAATTTCTGGAATACGGATGATGTATACTGCTGCAATCTCTCGGAACTCGAGATCTACGGTGATTTCGTCAGTGACATCACCATCGAGGGCGATGTGAATGCGGATGGCACACTGAGTCTTCTGGATGTGGTGACACTGCAGAAGTGGCTGCTGCAGTCGAAGGGCGTCGTGCTCACCGACTGGGAAGCTGCGGATCTTTGCAAGGATGGCCGCATCGATGCATTCGATCTGGCACTGATGAAGCGCAAGCTCCTCAAATAAGATAACGGAATTCAGAGTGGAGATGGTGCGGCCATCTCCGCTCTTGCTTTTCCTGTAAAATAAAACCCGCCGGTTTCAAAGTGAACCGCCCCATTTTGTGCGTACAGCACAAAAAGCCCCTATGGCAAATAAAATTAAGCAACAAACTGGCTTCGCAATTCAAGCGGAGTCAGTTTTGTCTTTAACTGAACACGCTGATGATTGTAA
>SVNX01000013.1 GCA_015066665.1 Ruminococcus sp.
CTGCCATTGGGTTTGTCTCAGATACAGGCCCTGTGCCTTGCGGAAGGCTTTCGCCTCCTCAAAGGGGAAGGTGTACCGGAATAAGGGCAGTTGTAAATTTCGCTTAGCCCTGTGCGATAGCAGCCTGTGCAGCGGCCAGTCTTGCGATCGGAACACGGAAAGGAGAGCAAGATACATAGGTCAGGCCCAGCTTGTGGCAGAACTCAACAGATGTCGGGTCGCCGCCGTGCTCGCCGCAGATACCAACGTGCATCTCGGGACGAACAGCCTTACCATTCTTGATAGCCATTTCCATCAGCTTGCCAACGCCAGTCTGGTCGAGCTTAGCGAAGGGATCGTTCTCGAAGATCTTTGCATCATAGTAAGCGTTCAGGAACTTACCAGCATCGTCTCTGGAGAAGCCATAAGTCATCTGAGTCAGATCGTTTGTACCGAAGCAGAAGAACTCAGCTTCCTTAGCGATCTCATCAGCTGTCAGGCAAGCTCTCGGGATCTCGATCATTGTACCAACTTCATACTTCAGCTCTACGCCAGCCTCAGCGATAACAGCATCAGCAGTTGCTACAACTACGTTCTTAACATACTTCAGCTCCTTGATCTCGCCAACCAGGGGAATCATGATCTCAGGAACGATTGTCCAGTCGGGATGAGCCTTCTGAACATTGATAGCAGCCTTGATAACAGCCTTTGTCTGCATTGCTGCAATCTCAGGATAAGTTACAGCCAGACGGCAGCCACGGTGACCCATCATGGGGTTGAACTCGTGCAGGGAAGCGATGATAGCCTTGATGTCCTCAACAGTCTTGCCCTGAGCAGCAGCCAGTGCAGCGATGTCAGCTTCCTCAGTGGGAACGAATTCGTGCAGAGGCGGATCCAGGAAACGGATGGTAACAGGGCAGCCTTCCAGAGCCTCGTACAGAGCCTCGAAGTCAGCCTGCTGCATGGGTTCAATCTTAGCCAGAGCAGCTTCTCTCTCTTCAACAGTATCAGCGCAGATCATCTCACGGAATGCAGCGATTCTGTCTGCCTCGAAGAACATGTGCTCGGTACGGCACAGACCGATACCCTCAGCACCCAGCTCACGAGCCTTCTTAGCGTCAGCGGGTGTATCTGCGTTTGTACGAACCTTCAGAACTCTGTACTTGTCAGCCCAAGCCATGATTCTGCCGAACTCGCCAGCGATCTGAGCGTCAACAGTCGGGATGATGCCGTCATAGATGTTACCGGTGGAACCATCGATGGAGATGCAGTCGCCCTCGTTGAAGGTCTTGCCAGCCAGCTCGAACTTCTTGTTCTCTTCGTCCATCTTGATGTCGCCGCAGCCGGATACGCAGCATGTACCCATACCACGAGCAACTACAGCAGCGTGAGAAGTCATACCGCCGCGAACGGTCAGGATACCCTGAGCAGACTTCATACCTGTGATATCCTCAGGAGAGGTTTCCAGACGAACCAGGATAACCTTCTCACCCTTTTCAGCCCAAGCAACAGCGTCATCAGCTGTGAATACAACCTTACCGCAAGCAGCGCCGGGGGATGCACCCAGACCCTTGCCCATGGGAGTTGCAGCCTTCAGAGCAGCAGCATCGAACTGGGGATGGAGCAGTGTGTCGAGGTTTCTGGGATCGATCATAGCAACAGCCTCTGCCTCAGATCTCATGCCTTCGTCAACGAGGTCGCAAGCGATCTTCAGAGCAGCCTGAGCTGTTCTCTTACCATTTCTTGTCTGCAGCATGTAGAGCTTCTCGTTCTCAACGGTGAACTCCATATCCTGCATGTCTCTGTAGTGGTTCTCGAGGATCTGGCAAACTTCCTGGAACTGCTTGAATGCAGCCGGGAACTTCTCTTCCATCTGAGCGATGGGCATGGGAGTACGAACACCAGCAACTACGTCCTCGCCCTGAGCGTTTGTCAGGAACTCACCCATGAGCTTCTTCTCACCTGTAGCAGGGTCACGAGTGAACGCAACACCGGTACCGCAGTCGTCGCCCATGTTACCGAATGCCATCATCTGTACGTTTACAGCAGTACCCCAGCTGTAGGGAATGTCGTTGTCACGACGATATACGTTTGCACGGGGGTTGTCCCAGCTGCGGAATACAGCCTTAACAGCGCCGATCAGCTGCTCCTTGGGATCGGTCGGGAAATCTGCACCGATCTTGGACTTGTACTCAGCCTTGAACTGGCCAGCCAGCTCCTTGAGGTCTTCAGCAGTCAGCTCTACGTCCTGACTTACGCCCTTCTTTTCCTTCATCTCGTCGATGAGCTCTTCGAAGTACTTCTTACCAACTTCCATAACTACGTCAGAATACATCTGGATGAATCTTCTGTAGCAGTCCCAAGCCCATCTGGGGTTGCCGGACTTAGCGGACATGAACTCTACAACTTCCTCGTTCAGACCGAGGTTCAGGATGGTATCCATCATACCGGGCATGGATGCACGAGCACCGGAACGAACGGAAACGAGGAGCGGATTCTCCTTGTCGCCGAACTTCTTGCCGACTCTTTCTTCCATGATCTCGATGTTCTTCATGATCTCAGCCATGATCTCATCATTGATCTGACGGCCGTCCTCATAGTACTTTGTGCAAGCCTCTGTGGAAATGGTGAAGCCCTGGGGAACAGGCAGACCCATCTTGGTCATCTCTGCCAGGTTTGCACCCTTACCGCCGAGGGTATTACGCATGGAAGCGTCGCCCTCATTGAACTGATAAACGTATTTTGTGCTCATTGGTTTTTACCTCCAATTAGATTTTATCCAAAAACGGGCACAATGATCCCGTTTTCAGATTTACATCTCTATTATAACACACAAATCAAAAAAAAGCTATAGCTTTTCAGAAAAAACTTCCACGTTTTTTTATGGCAATTTTCACAAAAATTGTGAATTTTATAAAAACTTATGAAAAAAGCTTGTAAAAACTGCGAAAGCGTGCGATAATATTTAATGTACGTTGTTATATAAGTGTGGGTGTGACGGAAGCGGCCGCTGCGGCTGTCCTTCGGACAGCACTGCGGAAATTGAAGAGCGGGTGGGGCTCCGGCCCCGGACCCCTGTGGGAGTGCCCCGCCTGCCGGAAACAGACATGCCGCACATCGGGTGCTCTGTCCAGTGAAAACGGAACACTGCTGTCACAGCCGCACTACAGACATACATTTGTTTCTGCCCTCTTTCAGTGACATACAGTCAGGCAGAACATAGATTAAATCAGGAGGAAATACATATGGATTTTGGTGTCATTCTTGCCGGCGGCAAGGGAAAGCGAATGAAGGCAAACCGCCCCAAGCCCCTCTTTGAGGTGCTGGGCAGACCCATGCTCGAATGGGTCATCCGTGCCTGTGAACAGGCTGAGGTCAAGGATCTCTGCATCATCAAGGGCTTCTGCGGTGAGCAGATCGATGCCTATCTGAACGGCAGATATACCACCGTTCTGCAGGCGGAACAGAAAGGGACCGGCCATGCTGTACAGCAGGCGGAAGCTTTCCTCTCCGCTGATACAAACGGCCACACCCTCGTGCTCTGCGGCGATGCACCCTTCATGGATGCAGAGACCATCCGTCTCGCCAGAGAGCAGCACATCGCCGATGGCAATGCTGTGACCGTCATCACTGCAAGTATTGCAAACCCCACAGGCTATGGCCGTATTCTCCGTACAGAGGCGGGCATTGCCGGCATCGTGGAGGAGAAGGATGCCACTGCGGAGCAGAAGGCCATCTGCGAGATCAATTCCGGCGCATACTGGTTCAAGACCGGTGCACTGCTCGAGGCCCTCAAGGCACTCGGCTGCGAGAATGCCGCAGGCGAATATTATCTGACCGATACCGTTGCCATCCTGCTCGGAAAGGGCGAGAAGGCCGGTGCATACTGCACAGAGAACACCGATGTGATTCTGGGTGCCAACAGCCAGCGTGATCTGCTGGAGCTGAACACACTTGCCAGAATGCGTGAGATTGACAAGCATCTTGATAACGGCGTGGTGTTCACCTGCACCGACGGCATCACCATCGAACCGGATGTACAGATCGGCGCAGGCACGGAGATCCTGCCGGGCACCATTCTGCGTGACGGCACTGTGATCGGCGAGGGCTGCACCATCGGCCCGAACTGCCTGATCGAAAAGTGCAACATCGAGGACGGCGTACGGCTGAACTATGTACAGGCCTACCAGTCCACGATCGAGAAGAACGTCAAGATCGGCCCGTTTGTACATATCCGCCCGAACAGCCACATCAAGCAGGGCGTCAAGATCGGCGACTTTGTCGAGATCAAGAACTCCACCATCGGCGAGGGCACGGCCGTGGCACATCTGACCTATGTGGGCGACAGCGATGTCGGCAAGAAGGTCAACTTCGGCTGCGGCACAGTCACCGTTAACTATGACGGCATCATCAAGAGCCGCTGCGTGATCGGCGACAACTGCTTCATCGGCTGCAATACGAACCTTGTGGCACCCGTGAAGCTCGGCAAGTATGTGTACACTGCCGCCGGCACAACCGTCACAAAGGATGTTCCGGATTATTCTCTGGCAATCGATAGAGGTGCGATGACGGTCAAGGAGGGCTACAGCCTGAGAAAGTTCAGCAGCAAGATCGAGTATAAGGATAAGAAGTAAGGGCGTACGACGCAGGGGTGTGACATATGGAGAACGGACATAACACTGCTGGAATCAGTCCGGAATTGCTTGCGCAATACGGCATCCGTGCAGGCTTTCTTGAAGAGAAGCCGCAGGCGGCGGCACTGCAGGAACAGGGCTATGAGCCCATGCCGGAATCGGCCTTTGGTTATCTCGGTATGCTGATGCAGGCGATTCCGGATCTTGTGAATGGCGTTGCCTCGCAGGATACTTACCATGTGATTTATGATAAGACACTCGGTCATTTGCAAAGAGACAAGTCCGGCCGTTATTTTCGTGCAAATGTAGTAGCGTCGGGCACGAATAATGACATTGTAGAGCAGGCAGTCCTGCAGAAAGCATCGGCTGCCCCGATGGCGGTGGGCATGATCTTCACAGCCATGTCGGCGATTACAGGGCAGTATTTCCTTGCGGAAATCAATGCGTCCCTGTCCTCGGTCGGCAGCAATGTTGAAGGGATTTATCAGTTTCTGGATACGGAAAAACGCAGCCGCCTCTGGGCAAACGAGCAGTTTTTGCGCCAGATCATGCAGTCCTTGCTGTATATACAGGAGAATGCTTATCAGAAGCAGGCGTCTTTGAACAGATTGCAGGACATCCGTATCAACAGCATGGCGGACGTGGATTTCTATGCCAGAATGATCAGCTATCGCACGGAATCACTGCCGAAGCTCGGAAGCAAGCAGGATGCCGTGGAAAAGTGCATGAAGGAAATTCATGACAAGATACCGCTGTATTACTATGCCGTATATCTTTTTGCGCTTTCCTATTATCTCGAAACAGTGCTTTCCGGCAATACTGACAGCGGCTATATTGCCTATGTAAAAGAGGAAATTCACAAAGCGGTGGCTTCGTATCAGGAACATGTGGATTCTTTCGTGGAAAAGACGCTGCATTATCTGGAAGAGAATTATCGTCCGGATGAGATGAAAAACAGGGTTAAAAAATTCGCCGCTGTTACGCTGACCCATTCGTTTCTGCATAATCCTGCGTTGGGCGTTGTTGTCAGCCGGATTGTGGATGAAAAATCCAAGGAGAAGAAAAAGGCAGCGCAGGAAGAAGCCAAGCGGATTCTGATCTCGGATCTGGAGAATCAGTGCGAAATTGCATCTGTTGCGGCCATTGAAAATTATCTGACACAGTATGATCTGCTGCATAATCAGAGCACCATAGAGATTCTCTGCATGGCGGACGGCTCGTATATCAGAACAACCCCCATGCAGACAGAGCAGAATACTGTGCAGCGTGATTATGCCCGTTTGTGAAAATCCCGTGAAAACTCCCGTCCCCCTATTGCATTTTCATCCCGAAAGTGCTATACTTGAATTAGCACTCTTCCGGTTAGAGTGCTAATTCTTGCCGGAAGGCAGCATCAATCTATAGAAAGAAAAGAGGATGTAAGATGGAAACAAAGGCATTTCAGGCCGAGTCCAAGAAGCTCTTGGACATGATGATTCATTCGATTTACACACATAAGGAGATCTTCCTGCGTGAGCTGATCTCCAATGCAAGCGATGCCATCGACAAGCTCTACTTCCGTTCCCTGACGGATGAGGGCGTGGGCATGAACCGTGATGAGTTCTTCATCCGCATCGATCTCGATAAGGAAGCACGCACCATCACCATCACCGACAACGGCATCGGCATGACCGCCGAGGAGCTGGAAAACAACCTCGGCACCATCGCCAGCAGCGGTTCGCTCAAGTTCAAGACCGACAACAAGCTCGGCGAAGATCAGCAGATCATCGGCCAGTTCGGCGTCGGCTTCTACTCCGCCTTCATGGTGGCAAAGCGTGTGACCGTATATTCCAAGGCCTTCGGTCAGGATGAGGCCTACCAGTGGGCTTCCGAGGGTGTGGAGGGCTACACCATCCAGAAGTGCGACAAGGCCGAGCACGGCACCTGCATCGTCCTCGAGCTGATGGATGACTCCGAGGAGGAGAACTACAGCGAATCCCTCGAGCAGTACCGCATTCAGGCACTCGTGAAGAGATATTCCGATTACATCCGCTTCCCCATTCAGATGGAAGTGTCCCACCGCAAGCTCAAGGACGGCACCGAGGACGAGTTCGAGACCGAAGTGACCCTCGATACCCTCAACAGCATGGTGCCCCTGTGGAGAAAGAACCGCAGCGAGCTGACCGATGACGACTACAACACCTTCTATCAGGAGAAGTTCGTCGACTACATGCCTCCCATGGCGTACAAGCATGTGCACAATGAGGGCATGATCTCCTATGATGCACTGCTGTACATTCCTTCCAAGGCGCCCTTCGATTTCTATTCCCGTGACTATGAGAAGGGTCTGCAGCTCTACACAAACGGCGTACTGATCATGGAGAAGTGCGGCGATCTGCTGCCCGATCATTACAGCTTTGTCCGCGGTCTTGTGGATTCCGAGGATCTGTCCCTGAACATTTCCCGTGAGATGCTCCAGCACGACCGCCAGCTCAAGCTCATCGCCAAGAGCATTGAAAAGACCATTCACAGCCAGCTGACCAGCATGCTGAAGTCCGATCGTGATAAGTACGAGCAGTTCTTCGAGGCCTTTGGTCTGCAGCTGAAGTACGGCGTATACAGCGAGTACGGCGTGCACAAGAACGAGCTGCAGGATCTGCTGCTGTTCCGTTCTTCCAGAGGCGAAAAGCCCATCACACTGGCCGAATATGTGGACAATATGCCCGAGGCACAGAAGGAGATCTACTATGCATCCGGCCCGAGCATCGAGCGCATTCAGGCACTGCCCCAGACGGAAGCCGTGCTGGCCAAGGGCTATGAGATCCTCTACTTCCTTGACAATGTGGATGAATTCGCTGTGAAGACCATGATGTCCTACAAGGACAAGCAGTTCAAGTCCGTTTCCGCCAATGACATCGACCTCGATACCGAGGAAGAGAAGAAGGCACTGGAGGAGAAGAAGGAAGCCAACAAGGATATGTTCGAGACCATGTGCGGCGCACTGGACGGCAAGGTGCAGAGAGTGACGATTTCGAGCCGTCTCAAGAGCCATCCCGTATGTCTGACCACTGAGGGCGATCTGACACTGGAGATGGAAAAGGTGCTTAACGCCATGCCGACCGATAACAAGGTGCAGGCAAAGCTGGTGCTGGAAATCAATCCGGAACATCCGGTATTTGACAGACTGACTGCCCTGCACGGCACAGATGAGGAGAAGCTGCAGAAGTACAGCAAGCTGCTGTTCAATCAGGCTCTCCTGATCGAAGGCATGCCCGTGGAAGATCCGGTGGCCTTCTCCAATCTCATTTGTGAGCTTATGTAAGCATGCAGGGGGCGCTGCCCCCTGACCCCCGCCAAAGGGATGTGATCCCTTTGGAATCCCATGGCGTTTTACCGATTGCCCCATAAAGGGACAATCGGTAAAACCTTGCGATTGCAAGAATTGCATTCTTGGGCGAAAAACAGGAAACAGCGTTCCTGCAGCCTAATGAATCACAAAAGAAAGGAAAACAAGTATGGAAGCATTCCTGCATTTTTGTGTACGGCTTTTGCCGAAGCCTCTGAGAAAGATTTATGACCGGTTCGAGGAACTGGCGGTTTATGTATATTACGGCGTGCTGACCACAATCGTGAATACAATTGTCCAGTTCGGCGTGGAATTCGGTCTGCTGGCGCTGGTGCCTTGGTCGGCCAATGTGGAGAACTTCATCTCCACCACGACGGCATGGCTTGTGGCAGTCATTTTTGCGTTCTATGTCAACAAGAAATACGTATTTAAGAGCGAAGCCAAGGAATTCAAGCGTCTCATGTGGGAATTCTGGACATTCATTTCCGGCCGTCTTGCCACATGGGGGCTGACGGTGCTGATCATGCAGTTTGCAACGCTCTTCTATGTCCGCGAGGATGGCACGAAGAATATTGTGGTTTACGCCATTTTCTATTTCCTCCAGCAGGTGATCATCACGCTGTCGAACTATTTTATCAGCAAGCTGATTGTATTCCGCAAAAAGAAGCAGCCCGAAACGGCTGAAGCAGAATAAGATTGTGAAAAGCCGCAGCATCCGCTGCGGCTTTTGCCTTATATCCATGTCGTGATCAAAGAGCAGTTCACCCTGATTTGCGGAGATTCAATGGAATCAAAGGGCCGTGCCCTTTGGCGGGGCGGGTGCGCAGCACCCGCATTGATCCCCTCCCCTCCGGGGAGGGGCAGGGGTGGGGCAGTTTCAGGCGAGCCAGCTTTGGAAGAGCAGTTTCCATCCGCAGGGGGATCACCCTGATTTGCAGTCACCTCTTCGTTTCTCTCCACAAAATCATTGACAAGATGTGGAAAATGTGCTATAATAAACACGATGATCTGCGGCGCTGCGCCGCATGGAAGGAGCCAGATGAATATGGACAGATATATCCGAATCCCTAACTACTACGAAACCGATCAGATGCGTGTCATTCACCATTCCAATTACATCCGCTGGTTCGAGGAAGCAAGAATCCATTACCTCGCCGGCATCGGCATCCGCTTTGCCGATCAGGAGGAGAAGGGCATTGTCTGCCCCGTACTGACGGTGGAAGCGACCTATAAGCGTATGGTGCGTTACGGCGATACCGTCGAGATCCTGACACGGCTCAATGTCTATAACGGCCTGCGCTACGGCTTTTCCTATGAGGTGCGCAATGCCGAAACGGGCGAAATCTGCTGCACCGGCAAAACAACCCACTGCTTTCTGGATGCAGAGGGCAATATCATGCGCGTGAAACGGCATTATCCCGAGATGCATCAGGTTCTGGTGCAGTGTCTCGATGAAGATATGGTCGACTGATCTGACCGCACCGGCTGCGAGACCGGTGCGGTTTCTTATTAACAAAGTGTATAATTATTTTGATAAATCACGAAAGATAGCCAAGATTTGCACGCTTATCTACATTTTGTAATGCAGTAAGGAATAATATTTGTCGAAAACGTCAATTGCAAGGGCGGGTAAAATCGGGTATACTATTATATGTGAAGTTATGCGTAAAATGGATATAGTTCAGAAAGAGCATGTTTTACGAAGAAACTGCAACTAAATGTGAAAGGAGACTCGTTCCGGATTGGCGGAACGAAATATGACAATGGCTGCTATGAAAAAAAGCGAACTGGATAAGTTCAAGAAGTCTTTCATTGAGAGACTCCAGGCAAAGTTCAGCGTTTCTCCCGATGAGGCATCCGACCAGCAGGTCTATCAGGTGCTCTCCGAAATGGTTGTGGAGGTGCTGAAGAACAAGCGCCGCCAGTTCATCAATCAGGTGAACTCCGCCGGTAAGAAGCAGGTATACTACCTCTCCATGGAATTCCTCATGGGCCGCTCCCTCAAGACCAGTCTGTATAATCTGGAAATGGTGGACGGCGTGAAGAAGATCCTCGACGAATTTGACATCAATCTCGACAAGATTTATGAGTATGAGCCCGATGCCGGCCTCGGCAACGGCGGTCTCGGCCGTCTGGCTGCCTGCTACCTCGATGGTATGGCAACACAGGCAATGCCCGCAATGGGTCACTCCATCTGCTATGAGTACGGTATCTTCAAGCAGAAGCTCGAGGACGGCTGGCAGACTGAGCTCCCCGACAACTGGCTGCCCGGCGGCAGCGTGTGGCTCGATCCCAAGCCCGAGCGTGCCATCGAGATTCACTTCGAGGGCGATCTGAATGAGTACTGGGATAATCAGTACCACCACATTTCCCATGTGAACTACAACACCGTTATGGCAACACCCGTGGATATGTATGTATCCGGTTACGGCAGTGACGGCGTGTCCGTGCTCCGTCTGTGGACTGCAAAGGCACCCAACTTCAACATGGAAATGTTCAACCAGGGCGACTATGCAAGAGCTCTGGGTCAGAACTCCATCGCCAATGCGATCTCCAAGATTCTGTACCCCAATGACAATCACCTGGAGGGTAAGTCCCTGCGTCTGCGTCAGCAGTACTTCCTGTGCGCTGCCGCCGTTGGTGACATCGTCAATACACATATGAATGTCTACGGCACACTGGATAATCTCCATGAAAAGGTTGCCATCCACATCAACGATACCCATCCCACACTGGCCATCCCCGAGCTGATGCGTATCCTGCTCGATGACTGCGGCTATGGCTGGGATAAGGCATGGAACATTGTTACCAAGACCTTCGCTTACACCAACCACACCGTTATGGCTGAGGCTCTGGAGAAGTGGGATGTGAACCTTGTAAAGCATGTCATTCCGAGAATCTTCTCCATCATTGTGGAGATCAACAACCGCTACTGTCAGGGTCTGATGGAGCGCAACGGCTATGACAGTGCCAAGACCACAAGAATGTCCATCATCAAGGACAACATGATCCACATGGCGACTCTCTGCGTGGCTGCTTCCCACAGCGTCAACGGCGTATCCAAGCTCCACTCCGAGATCATCAAGGTGGATGTATTCCGTGATGAGGCACAGGATACGCCTGAGAAGTTCAAGAACGTGACCAATGGTATTGCATACCGCAGATGGCTGTATCAGTCCAATGCCGGCCTGACAAAGCTGCTGCAGGATAAGATCGGTGACGGCTTCCTGAAGGACGGCGCAGAGCTTGCAAAGCTCGCTGCATTTGCAGATGACAAGGCTGTTCTCGAGCAGATCGCTGCCATCAAGAAGCAGAACAAGGACCGTTTTGCAAAGTATGTCAAGCAGAATTCCAAGATCGTTCTGAACACAGACAGCATCTTCGACGTTCAGGTAAAGCGTCTGCATGAATACAAGCGTCAGCACCTGAATGTGATGAATATTCTGGCACAGTACAACTACCTGCTGGAGAATCCCAATGCAGATTTCACACCCAAGACCTACATCTTCGCTGCAAAGGCTGCACCGGGCTACTATCTGGCAAAGCAGATCATCAAGATGATCTGGGCAATTTCTGAGGAAATCAGAAAGAACCCCAGACTGAAGGATAAGCTGGCTGTACACTTTGTAGAAAACTACAGCGTGACCCTGTCCGAGCTGCTCATGCCTGCAAGTGATATTTCTGAGCAGATCTCTCTGGCCGGCACAGAGGCATCTGGTACCGGCAACATGAAGCTCATGCTGAATGGTGCAGTGACTCTGGGTACACTTGACGGTGCAAACGTAGAGATCAAGGATGCAGTGGGCGATGACAACATCATCATCTTCGGTATGAAGACCGAGGAAGTGAATGCACGCAAGCCGCACTACAATCCTGAGCAGATCTACAACAGCAACGAGATTGTCCGTGCATGTATTGATCGTATGTACAAGGGCATCAACGGCTGCACATTCAATGAGGTAGCAAACTCCCTGAAGACGACTGATCCTTACATGGTTCTGGCTGACTTCGATGATTATGCAAGAGCACAGGCGCTCAGCTCCGAGCTGTATGCTGACAGAGAGCGCTGGGCAAGAATGTCCCTGATGAACACTGCCGGTGCAGGCATCTTCTCTGCCGACAGAAGCGTCAGCGACTACGCAAGAGATATCTGGTATCTGTAATGCACAGAGCCTGCAAATAGCATTATCAGTCCCGACCCGCAAGCGCAGGTCGGGACTGTGTATCAATAATATGCTGATTTCAATTTTTATTCGTTCTGCAAAACTGCCCCCACCCCTGCCCCCTCCCCGAGGGGAGGGGAATGAGTGCGGGGTGCTGCGCACCCCGCATCGGGCAGCAGAACCTTCATAACATTCCAATAGGAGCTGAATTTATGAGCCATCTCTATGACAGCTGGGATGCGGCCTATAAAACGCCCTTCGGTGCAGTCAGAAAAGGCAAGCTCTGCCGCTTCAATCTGCGTCTGCCGAAGGATGTCCATCCCGATTATCCCCCCGTACTCGTGCTCTTCCGCACGGGCTTCAAGGAACGCTTCCTCAATCTGCACTTTGCGTGTGAAGAGGACGAATGCAATGTCTGGACTGTGGAGTATCTCCCCAAATATGCCGGCGTGCATTACTACTACTTCGCCTATACCCAGAACGGTCAGCGTCACTATATCAAACGCCGTGACGGCCATTACGGCAACCTCGACGACGGCGACCTCTTCCAGCTCACCATCTATGCTGAAGATTATAAAACCCCCGAATTCCTCAAGGGCGGCATCATGTACCAGATCTTCCCCGACCGCTTCTGCAAGAGCGGCAAGGTGCATGAGAATATCCCCTGCGGCCGTGTGCTCCGTGAGGACTGGGGCGGTACCCCCTACTACAGACCCGATGAAAACGGCCATGTCTGGAACAATGACTACTTCGGCGGCGACCTCGAGGGCATCCGCATGAAGCTCCCCTATCTTTCCGATCTGGGCGTGACATGCATCTACCTCAACCCCATTTTCGAATCCCATGAGAACCACCGCTACAATACCGCCAACTACCGCAATGTTGACCCGCTCCTCGGTACGAATGAGGACTTCCGCATTCTCTGCGAGGAGGCGAAGAAATACGGCATCAGCGTGATCCTCGACGGCGTCTTCTCCCATACGGGTGCCGACAGCATCTACTTCAACAAGTTCGGCCGTTATGACACCGTGGGTGCCTTCCAGTCACAGGACAGTGCGTATTACAAATGGTACACATTCTGGAACTATCCGAACGAATATGAGGCATGGTGGGGCATCGATACCCTCCCGAATGTACGCGAAAACAACAAGGAGTATACAAACTACATCTGCGGCGACGGCGGCGTGCTGGACTACTGGATCTCCCTCGGTGCGGCCGGTTATCGCCTGGACGTAGCCGATGAACTGCCGGATGAATTCCTTGATAATCTCAATAAGGCCGTCAAGAAGCACGGCTCAGAAAAAATCGTCATCGGTGAAGTCTGGGAGGATGCCTCCAACAAGGAAAGCTACGGTGTAAAACGCCGCTATCTCCTCGGCGATCAGCTGGATTCCGTCATGAACTATCCCTTCCGTGACGCCATGATCGGCTATGTCAAGGGCATGAGTGCGCAGGAATTTCGCCGTCGGATCATGGGCATTCTGGAGAATTATCCGCGTCCCTCCGTGGATGTGCTGATGAATTTCGTCTCCACCCATGACATCGAGCGTGCCATCAACCGTTTCGGCGGTGAGAGCTGCGATGACAAGTCCAAGGACTGGATGGCTGAGCGCTATCTGAATGAAGCCGAGTATGCCAAGGGCAAGGCCATGCTGCAGTCCGCCATGGCACTGATGTTCTTCCTGCCCGGTGTGCCGAGTATTTACTATGGCGATGAGGCCGGTCTGCAGGGCTACAAGGATCCCTTCAACCGCCGCTGCTATCCGTGGGGCAATGAGGATCACGATCTGATCGCCTATGTCAGAGAGCTTGGCCGCATCCGTAAGGCCTACAAGGTGTTCCGCAACGGCCGCCTGTATTTCCTGCGTACCCCCGAGGATGTAATGGGCTTCTGCCGTGTGCAGAAGACAGCGGGCGTAGCCGTACAGGTTTATGTCAACCGCAGCGAACACGAGCAGGAGGTTGCACTTGCACCGTGGCGTGAGGATTATGTGATGGATGCCGTGGAACGCGGCCATGTGGAGGGCAGCACTCTGCGTATTCCGCCGCATGATTATGCAGCGATCGTCTATCTCGATCCTGAAAAGCAGCACGAAGAAGCATAAAAATCAGCCCTCGGCTTAAATTCCCCCAGCTCTTGACAAACGCATGGAAATGTTGTATAATAAACCCATCACAAGAAGGGGGATGTAAAAAATGGCAAAATTCAAGAAAAAACCGAAAAAAAGCAGAGCAGACGAGCTGGAAGAGATGATGGCGGAGCTGGACGAGAGAGATCGTGCACGCAGACACGGCAAGAATGATCTCCTGATGTTCCTGATCGGCCTTCTGATGTTCGGCGGCGGCCTGTTCATGATTCTGCAGCGTGTGACAGTGAGTACATCCTGGGGACATTCCTTCTACCATATCGGCGGATGGAACGTACCGAACGGCATGATCATGCTCCCGCTCCTGATCGGCATCGTGATGCTGTTCGTGCTGGATCGCAAGATCTTCGGCTGGATCGTCACGGGACTGGGCATATTGTTCATATTGCTCACGGTCATTATGAGCGTCAAAATCACATGGCGCACCACCAGTGCATACGAATTCATTATGATGTTCGGCCTTGCGGCAGCCGGCGGCGGCATGCTCCTTAAGACCCTGTTTACACGAAGATAACAGAGAAAGACCCCCGGGAAACCGGGGGTCTCAGTTTGTGTGGGGTGACGGGATCAGGAGGATGCAAACGGCGATGCCACCGCCTCCGATTCCCTCCTCATCCTCAAATCCCTCGTGGATCTTGTAACCCTCAGTTGACCCGATACAGAGCGATTTCCCCATGTTATGCGGGGGGATCGCTCTGTTTTTGTGCATTCCTCCAAAAATCAGAAAACTTGTAAAGCCCCTTGACTTTCCCCTTGGATTGTGGTATACTGTAAGGGAAGTAAAATTGCTTTACAAGAGGAGGACAGCAACATGGCAAAGGATTTATCTCTTGTGCTGCTGCTGGACTGCTACGGCGAGCTTCTGACCGAACGTCAGCAGGATGTCGCCGCACTCTATTTCAATGAGGATCTCTCACTGACCGAAATCGCCGAGGCACGGGGCATTACCCGACAGGCGGTGCGGGACAGCATCCGCCACTCCGAGCAGACGCTGCTTGAGCTTGAGGACAAACTCGGCATGGCCGAGCGTCTCTGCGGCATGCGTGACTGCCTTGAAGGGATCCTGCAGCGCTGTGAGGAAGGAGCTGTGCTCCCGCCCGAAACAACAGCCGACATTATGCGGCTTGCCCGTGAGGGCCTGTCGCTTCTATAAACTGATGGAAAGAGGTGCTGATCATGGCATTTGAAGGACTTTCTGAAAAGCTGGGTAAGGTGTTCAAAAAACTGAAATCCCACGGCAAACTGACCGAATCCGATGTAAAGGAAGCAATGCGTGAGGTGCGCCTTGCTCTCCTCGAGGCTGATGTCAGCTACAAGGTCGTCAAGGACTTTGTTGCCAAGGTCTCCGAACGTGCCGTCGGCGAGGAAGTGCTGTCCAGCCTGACGCCCGCACAGCAGGTCATCAAGATCGTAAACGAAGAGCTCTGCGCTCTCATGGGCAACGCCAACGAGCGCATCAATATCCCCTCCAAGCCCCCCTGCATCATTATGATGTGCGGCCTGCAGGGTTCCGGTAAGACCACACATACCGCAAAGCTTGCAAAGCTTCTCAAGGACGAGGGCCATCGTCCGCTGCTGGCAGCCTGCGATATCTATCGTCCCGCAGCGATTCATCAGCTGCAGGTCGTGGGTGAGCGTGCCGGTGTCAAGGTCTTCGAGATGGGTCAGATCGATCCCGTCATCATCGCAAAACAGGCAGTGCGCCACGCCAAGGATTACGGTCACGACATCGTCATCCTCGATACGGCCGGCCGTCTGCATATTGATACGGAGCTCATGGAAGAGCTTCAGAAGATCAAGGAAGTGACTGAACCGCACGAGATCATGCTGGTCGTGGATGCCATGACCGGTCAGGATGCTGTCAATGTGGCCAAGTCCTTCGACGATGCCCTGGGCATCGACAGCGTACTCATGTCCAAGCTCGACTCCGATACCCGTGGCGGTGCGGCACTCTCCGTACTGGCGGTAACCGGTAAGCCCATCAAATTTGTGGGTATGGGCGAAAAGCTGGACGAGTTCGAGAAGTTCCATCCCAGCCGTATGGCCTCCCGTATCCTTGGCATGGGCGATGTGCTCACACTCATCGAACGTGCGGAAACGGTGATGGATCATAAGGAAGCGGAAAAGCTCACAAAGAAGCTGCAGGAGCAGAAGTTCGATATGGACGACCTGCTCGACCAGCTCAGACAGATCCGCAAGATGGGTTCCCTCAAGTCCATCGTGTCCATGCTCCCGGGCGTGGGCGATAAGGTGAAGGATGAGGATCTGGACGACCGTCAGTTCTATCGTCTGGAGGCAATGATCACCTCCATGACCAAGGCGGAGCGTGCCAAGCCCTCCATCATCAATCCCTCCAGAAAACGCCGTATTGCCGCAGGCTCCGGCACAAAGGTGGAGGATGTCAACCGCCTGCTCAAGCAGTTTGAGCAGATGCAGAAGCTCATGAAGCAGTTCTCCGGCGGCAAGAAGACCAAGATGATGGCACGCCGTGCAAGAAAGCAGCTGGCCGGCATGAACTTCGATAAAATGAAGGGCGGCGGCATGCCCCCGATGATGTAAGGACAGTTTGTCCGGTTCGATTCAATGCGGTTCCCCGCTTGAATATAGATATTTCAATTGTGGAGGTGAAAGAAAAATGGCAGTAAAAATCAGACTGAGAAGAATGGGTGCTAAGAAGGCTCCTTTCTATCGTATCGTTGTTGCTGATTCCAGATATCCCAGAGATGGCAGATTCATCGAGGAGATCGGTTACTATGATCCGACTAAGGAACCCAGCGTTGTGAAGGTTGATGCTGACAAGGCTAAGGACTGGATGGCAAAGGGTGCACAGCCCACTGATACCGTTAAGACAATCCTGAAGAACGAGGGCGTACTGTAAGAAGTGTGCGACGGGGGTAGAAGCAGCGGCATCCTGCCGATATTGCTTCTATCTTCTCCATCTCGTTCCCCCAGAAACAAGGAGAAATTACAATGAAAGAATTGTTATATACAATCGTGGAGACACTTGTGGAAAACAAGGATGCCATCGAGATCACAGAAGATGCCCCCAACGAGGAGGGCGTGGTTGTGTTCCATCTGCATGTGGCAGAGGATGACATGGGCCGTGTAATCGGCAAGCAGGGCAGAATTGCCAAGGCCATCCGTACCATCATGCGCTCCGGTGCAGCCAGAAACGGCATGGATGCCATTGCTGTGGAGATCGGCTGATGGGACAGAAACGATTCCTTGAAATAGGTGAGATCACAAACGTCCATGGATTGCGCGGCGAGGTAACAGTTTACCCCTGGTGCGATTCTGCGGCGTTTTTGTGTTCTTTTGATACCTTATATCTCGACAAGGACGGCAGAAAGCCCGTCCGCATTCTGCGTGCCAGAGTGCATAAGAATATGGCCATCCTTCAGCTGGAGGGCTGTACCACCCGCGAACAGGCGGAAACCATGCGCCGTCAGGTGCTTTTCATGGACAGAGAGGAAGTCGAGCTGGATGACGACTGCTACTTCATTCAGGATCTGATTGACCTTGAGGTGCGTGATGCCGATACGGACGAGGTCTACGGCCGGATCGTCGATGTGCTCGAAACCGGTGCCAATGATGTCTATATGATCGGCCGGGGCGACGGCAAAAAGGAACTTCTCGTGCCTGCCATTCCCGATGTGATCGTGTCCACTGATCTCGAACAGGGCGTGATGACTATCCGCCCGCTGAAAGGACTGTTTGACGATGCGGATTGAGATTGCCACCCTGTTTCCCGATATGTGTGAGGCCGTGCTGTCCGAAAGCATCATCGGCCGTGCACGGAAAAGCGGTGCCATTACGGTGAATTGCCATAATATCCGTGACTATACCCTCGATAAGCACCGCCGTGTGGATGATACGCCCTATGGCGGCGGCATGGGCATGGTCATGCAGGCAGAACCCATTTATCGCTGCTGGCAGGCTGTCTGTGAGCAGATGGGACAGCGTCCGCATACCATCTTTCTTTCCCCGCAGGGAAAGGTGCTCACCCAGCAGAGAGCCGTGGAATTGTCGAAAATGCCCGGATTATTTCTGCTCTGCGGGCATTATGAGGGCGTAGATCAGAGAATTCTGGATAAAATAGTGGATGAGGAGATCTCCGTGGGCGATTATGTCCTCACCGGCGGCGAGCTGCCGGCACTTGTCCTCACTGATGCCATCGCCAGAATGTGCGGCGGTGTACTGCCCGCAGCGGCAGCCTTTGAGGATGAAAGCCATTTCAGCGGCCTGCTGGAATATCCCCAGTACACCCGTCCGGAGGTCTGGGAGGGGGAGGCTGTGCCCGAGGTGCTGCTCTCCGGTCATCATCTAAAGATCAGTCAGTGGCGCAGAGCCGAGAGTCTGCGTGTCACACAGGAAAAACGCCCCGATATGTACGAGAGCTATATGCAGGCGCAGGACAGCGCCGAGGAGTGACAGCTATGATGAAACGATGTCTTGCAGGTCTTGCCGCACTGGTACTGCTGGGCCTTGCCGGCTGTGCGGAAATGCCGCAGAATGAGAGCGCATCCCCCACGGAGGAAAGCATCGCAGACACGGAAACCCAGCCGGAAACGCTGCCCCACTCGGGCTATGTGCTCGATGGTACGCTGCCGGTGCTGCGGATTACAACCGTGAGTCAGGAAGAGAATGTGATGGATTTCGTCACAAAGCCCGTGAATGATTATGTCGCACGCTCCATCGCTTCGTGGACGCCCGGCTATAAAATGCCCCCTGCGCCCTATTATGAAAGCTGTACCGTCACACTGACGGATACCGACAGTTCCGTGCCCCTGAACGGCGTTTCGGCGCAGGTCAAGGTCCGCGGCAACTGGACCACATCCTATGATAAAAAGCCGCTCCGTCTGAAATTCACCGAAACCCAGAATCTGCTCGGCCTCAATGAGGGCGCCAAGATGAAGAACTGGGTGCTGCTGGCTGAATACAAGGACGCTTCCATGCTGCGTGATAAAACCGCACTTGCCATTGCAAGAGAGATTCTTGCTCCCCATGGCCTGTATGCCGCCGATGCCGCCTTTGTCGAGGTGGAGATCAACGGCCAGTACTGGGGTGTCTATCTGCTCACGGAACAGCAGCAGATCAACATTGACCGTGTGGATATCACCGAGGCCGCTGCCGGTTATACCGGTACGGATATCGGCTACTTCATGGAGTTTGACGGCTATTATACGAATGAAGAACCCCTGCAGCAGTTCGAGATGACTTATGCCGACAACGCCCCCCTCATTCCGTTTGACGGCGGGAACAGCGGCAAGCCCATCAAGCCCCTTGCGGAAGGCCGGCGTGACCCCAAGCAGAATGTCGGCATCTCCATCAAGAGCGATATCTATAGTCAGGAACAGCATGACTTCATTGCTGCCTATACAAACAATGTCTACACAATTCTGTATGAGGCTGCCTACAATGACAGCGCATGGCAGTTCAATGCGGACTATACGGAGATTGCACCCGCAGAGGGTCTGACGCCGCAGCAGGCCGTCGAGCAGGTGCTTGATGTGCAGTCCCTTGCGGATATGTACATCATCAGCGAGCTGACCTGCGATGCCGATATCTATTGGTCGAGCTTCTTCATGAGTGCCGATTTCGGTGCGGCAGGCAGCCGGAAGCTGACCTTTGAGGCCCCTTGGGATTTCGATTCCGCCATGGGCAACAAGGATCGCTGTGCAAACGGCGAGGGCTTCTATGCCGCCAATACCCTGTACGATGTCAATGACGTCTACAAGACCATCAACCCCTGGCTTGCCGTGCTCATGCACGAGGACTGGTTCCAGAACTGCATTCGTGATACCTGGACGGAGGCCTATGATGCCGGTGTGTTCGATCGGGCCTTTGCCATGATCGATGCGGATACTGCTGAGTATCAGGCAGCCTTTGCCAGAAGTGAGCAGCGCTGGGACAACATCCGGCGGAATACTGCCGCAAGTGAATGGTCAAGGGGCGCGGCACGATGCAGAACGCATGAAGAAACTGCCGCCTATCTGAAGGACTGGCTGCAGAAGCGTGTGGCCTTCCTCAATGAAGCGTGGCACCGCTGAGGAAAACCATGGACAAAGTGCACAGAATTCAAAAGTTAAATTTGGTTGTTACGCAGAGTATATTTCACAAAAAAGATTTGTGGTGATTATACACAAACAAGGGATTCGGTTTTGGTCGGTCATTTTGGCAAAGCGTAGAATTTTTGCAAAAATCGTGCAGAACTTGCGAAAAGCCGTTGACGAGTCCGCACTTTGCATGTATAATAACAATATACACTGGTAAACAAAAACAAAAGCTTTACGCAAAGATGGGAGAGTTTGATATGTTTGTTAAAGATGTAACAGTTCAGAATCAGGTTGGTCTGCATGCAAGACCTGCAACATTCTTCATCCAGAAGGCTAATGAGTACAAGTCCTCTATCTGGATTGAGAAGAAGGAGCGCCGAGTAAACGCTAAGAGCCTGCTGGGTATCCTGTCCCTGGGCATCGTTGGCGGTACCGACATCCGCATCATCGCTGATGGCTCTGACGAGCAGGCAGCTGTTGACGCACTGGTAGAGCTGGTAGAGAGCGGCTTCAGCGACGACAATAGATAAGAAATGCATGAGCATGACGGGGGCTGCGTAAGGCAGCCCCCGCTTTTTTATTCTGCGCCCGCATTGTACATGGTTTCGATGAAGATGCCGTAGCCGCGGGTGGGATCGTCCACAAAGACATGCGTCACCGCCCCGATGAGCCTGCCGTCCTGCAGGATGGGGCTGCCGCTCATGCCCTGGACAATGCCGCCGGTCTGTTCCAGCAGGGCTTCATCCGTCACCTCGATGGTCATGTTGCGTGTGTCATCCGTATGATCGATCGATACAATGTCGATGGTGTAGGGCTGCGGTTCCGTACCCGTCACCGTGCTGAGGATGACTGCTTCGCCAAGTGTGATCTCCTGCTTGAAGGCAATGGGCAGGGCGTCCTCTGCCGCCGGCGGTGCGGTCATTGTGCCGAAAAGCCCGCAGCTGCAGTTGCGCTCAAGTCGTCCGAGGGGTTCCTCTGCGGAAAAATACCCGCGGAGCTGTCCCGGCAGACCGGCACGGCCTTTCACCGCACCACTGATGGTGACCGCATCCGCTTCGCCGCTGGCAAGGGGAATGCATTCGCCGGTGTCCGCATCACAGATGGGATGCCCCAGTCCCCCGAAACGCCCGGTGGCGGGGTCATAATACGTCAGTGTTCCGATGCCCGCTGTGCTGTCCCGTACCCAGAGTCCCGTCCGGCAGCACTGCGATGCTTCGTCCCAGACCGGTGTGAGGCAGACCGTGCGGTTCTCCTCGCCCCGCAGGATGGTCAGCGTGAGGGGATCGCCCGTTTCGGCAATCTTGCGGAACTGGTCGGTCGAGGTCACGGCGATGCCGTTGACCTGCCGGATGATGTCCCCCTCCTGCAGTCCCGCTGAAGCTGCCGGACAGCAGCGGCCGTCGGGGGATGTGATCTCCCCGAATCCGATGACCATGATGCCCTCCATCAGCATGCGGATGCCGAACGGCTGCCCGCAGGGAACAAGGCGGATGTCATCGGTTTTCTGAATTTTTGCCGTTTTGATGGGAAAGATACCAAAAAGACGGAGCGAAACCCGCTCGGCCTGACTTTGACTTTGTGGTGCGGCCCTCTCCGCCGTGATGGGCAGGGCAGCGGAAAGCGCCAGCGTTTCGCCATGGCGCACATAATAGTGATCTGACAGCCGTCCCGCATAGAACAGGGAAGTCACTGCGGGACACATCAGAAGGAAAGCGGCTGCCGCTGTCACTTTTTTCTTGCAATTTTGTTTCATCCGTCACCTTCTTTCTGTGCAAGTGCACAGTACTATCATGGACCATGCCGCGGGGGATTATCATTGAAAATGATTGCCCGCCGGCGCATTATTTTCCGACCGGAAAGATTGTCAGTGGAGGAAATTTTATGAAATCAACAGAAACCCTGCAGGAAGCACCCGTCTGGCACAGACATGTGAAAAACTGCCTGCGGCTGGTGCTCGGTGTGACCACCTGCATCTATCCGCTGTTTATGGGGCTGATGTCCGCAGCGGGCTGGCAGTATAATGTGAATGCCGGAAATTATCCCGCATTGTTCAGTACCTTTGCCACATGGATGACCATCGGCTGCCTGCTGCTGGCAGCGGGTACGGTGCTCAGCTTTTTCGGAATGAAGCACCGCTTCTGGCGATGCAATGTGATCGCCCTCGCCTGCGGCGTGCCGGGCGTCATTGCGGCAATGGCTGTGCTGCATCGCTTCACGCTCTATGCCGACCAGAATTTCCCCGGCCACCGTGAAACCATGCAGCCCATCAGTGAGATCTACCGTGACAGACTCCTGCCGATCCTGCTGCCCTTTGGGCTGCTGTGCGTGATCTGCCTGTGGCAGCTGTTCGCATATGATGCAAGGGTCTACCGCAGTGAGCAGAAGAAACAACAGAATGCGGAGGCTCCGAGTATCCTCGGGGATGACAAATGACAGCGCAGCGTGCCGGTACATACCGCCGGACGATTGCGGCAGGTGCGGCGGCACTCGTTTTTCTGATTGCGCTGTATTACATCCTATCCCGCTTCACCTTCTGTGAGAACCGCCTTCTGCCCATGTGCCTTGCGGCACTCGGTGCGGCGGCTGCCGTGCTTGGCACAATGCTCCGGCCGGATACCGCAGGCAGGCGTTTTCTCCGTCGTGCCGGTTTCATTGCGGCGGGCGTGATTTTCCTTGAGCTGACCGCATTTCAGCTGCACAGCTTTGCCTCTGTACCGCAGACCTGCACCGTCCCCCTGACCGAGTCGGTGCAGGAGCCCGACAAGCGTGCCGCTGCCTTTGAAGGCGGGGACCTCGTCATCACCGGCAACACGAATGTGAAGATCCCGTTTGAAGCCGAAAACATCCGCTGGCTTTCAATGCAGCTCGATGCCGAGGCCAGCTTCTATGAGATCGCCTGCTCGATGGAGGATGAGAACTTCTCCTCGTCCAGTATCCGTACATCCAAGGCAAGGCTCAACGGCTCGCAGAAATCCGTGCTGCTCGAGCTGCGGCCCCATGGCCGGCTGCATTCATTCTCGCTGCATTTTATGAGCATGAGCGAGGGAGAAACGGTGCGCATCACCGGCATTGCCCTCCGGAATGCCCGCCCCTATGAGATCTCCTGGCTCCGGATGCTCCTGCTGGCCGTTCTGCTCCTTTTCTGTACCGCTGTGCAGTGCTTCGGCTGGCACAGAATTGAATATGACAGCAGCAGTCTTGTGCATCGTGAGGCTGTCACCATGCTGTTCATCGTGTGTGCATTCGCAGCGGGGGCATTCTGCGGCGGCGGCATACTGCGTCCCTACGAGCCGGACAGTGATCTTACCGTGCAGGATCCGTATTACCAGACCTTTGATGCATGGCATAAGGGCCAGCTCCACCTCGATCTTCCCGTGGATGAGGCACTTCTTGCCCTTGATAATCCTTATGATCACAGTGCCCGTACAGATGCGGGCGTCACATGTGCATGGGACAGAGCCTTTTATGAGGGGAAATATTACTCGTACTTCGGCATTGCTCCCGTTCTGTTCGTCTATGAGCCTGTCTATGTCCTGACAGGCCGTCTTCCGAGCATGGCCGCAGCCGTCTGCCTGTTTGCTGTGATGGCACTTGCCTGTCAGTTTCTGCTTATCCTGACACTTGTGAAGCACCATTGCCCGCAGGTGAAGCTGCTTGCGCTCCTGCTCGGACTTGCTGCTGCTGCTGTCTCTTCCGGCGTGTATCTCTGCATGAATTATGCCGATTTCTATTATGCGGCACTGGCAGCGGGCATGGCGTTTCTGTATCTGAGCCTGTGGCTCGGACTGCTCGCCATCCATGCAAAGACGCAGCGCAGCCGTCTGCTGCTGCTGGCCGGATGCGGCTTGTCCGTAGTCTGCATTGTGCTCAGCCGCCCGAATATGGCATTGTACATTCTTTTGCTCGTGCCGGGATTTCTCTCGCTCCTGCGTGAAGCATCCCGTCCTGTGAGGGAACGGCTTGCACTCCTGCCGGCCTTTTTTGTTCCGGTGATGTTGGGGGCAGCGGGCGTGATGGCCTATAATGCTGCACGGTTTGCATCCCCCTTTGACTTCGGTACGGCTTATCAGCTGACCGTCAGCGATACGTCCGCCAATACCCTGCGTCTTTCTGCCATTCCTGAAATGCTCATCGCCTATTTCTTCCACCCGCTCCGGCCGGAACCGCAGTTCCCGTTTTTCAGCATGGATACGCCCTCGCTCGGCGATACCGGACAGTATATCTATGCGGCTCCCGGCTTCGGTGTACTGCTGTATCCCATTGCGGCAGCGGCGTTTGTGCTCGCTGTGCGGCAGTGCCGGCGTGAAACGAGGGGGACGGCTCTCATTTGCATGGGTGCGGCGGTGCTCACTGTTGCTGTTGCGTGGCTGGACTACTGCATGGGCGGCTATAATCTCCGCTATCAGTGCGATATTCTGCCCGTTCTGGCCGTGCTTGGCACTGTGCTGCTTCTCCGTGAACATAAGGACAGCCGGTGGCCTTCCTGCTGTTTTGCGGCGAGTATTGCTTTCAGCAGCCTCACGCTGCCGGCACTGGGGATGGACTGGGCCTTCTGGTATCTGTCACCTGCGCTGTTTTTCGATCTGCAGCGGCTTTTCATCATATGATTGCCCAAACCCGTTCTGTATCAGGATGCAGAACGGGTTTTCTGTAAAATATTGGTGCGGACGCAAAAAATCATATATATAAATTATGAATTTTTTCCAAATCTACTTGACAAAATGATTCTCCCTGGAGTATAATGAAGTTGTATATATCTTTCCTGCGCTTGGGAAAGAATATCGTGGAAAATTTACAACGATTCTGAGAGGGCAGAATCAGAGAGGTAGGTAAAGTATTATGAAAATGAGAAAAATGGCTGCCGGTATTTTCGCCGCAGCAATTGTATTTGCCGCAGCCGTGCCGGCAGTACAGAATGCCGTACCGAGAGATGCTGTTTATGCGGATGCAATGTCTTCTGCTGTAAAGAGCGATCTCAAGCCGAATTACAATTATCAGGAAGGTCCGCTGACATATCAGTACTGCCAGCAGGGCTATATCCAGATCATGGACTGCGATTCGACTGTGGAAACCGTGGAAATTCCGGAGACCATCGAGGGCTATCCGGTTACCATTCTGTATGGTGAGAGCTTCCAGGATTGTACCAATCTGAAGAGCGTTACCATTCCGAAGACCGTCACCAAGATCGGTGCCTATGCATTCTGTAATTGTACATCCCTGGCTGAGGTGAAGGGCATGGAAGGCCTGCAGATCATCGCTGACTCTGCATTCCTGAGCTGTACCGCACTGACCGGTCTGACTCTGCCTGACACACTCCAGCGTGTGGATGCTTATGCATTCGGCTACTGCACTTCCATTCAGGAAATGACACTGCCCGGCAGCATTATTTCCATGGGTGAGTATGTCTTCTCCAACTGCACCAGCATGAAGAAGCTGACACTGAGTGAGGGCTTCACAAGACTGGGTACTTATGCACTGTACATGTGCAAGGGTCTGGAATCTGTGGACATCCCCAGCACACTGACCCATGTGGCAAGCGGTGCGTTTGCTGAGAGCGGCATCCAGTCCATCGTATTCCCCGATACCGTACAGCAGATCGACAGCTTTGCCTTCAATAACTGTGCACAGCTCAAGAGCGTAACTCTGCCCGACGGTATGACCATCATCAACATGAACACCTTCGCCGGCTGCGCAGCACTGGAGGAAGTGAATATTCCCGACACAGTTACCGATATCAAGATCAACTCCTTCCTGGACTGCATCTCGCTCAAGACCATCAAGCTCCCCACAAACCTGACCTATCTTGGTGAGTATGCATTCTACGGCTGTACTTCTCTGGAGTCCATCCCGCTGCCCGAGGGCCTCAAGACACTCGACAACTATGCACTGTGCAGATGCCCCGCTCTGACTGAGGTGAAGCTTCCCTCCACACTCGAGACCATCGGTGCTTATGCATTCTATGATTCCACAGGCCTCAAGACCATCTCCATCCCTGCTTCTGTAAAGAAGATCGGCAGCTATGCATTCTTCAACTGCACCGGCCTTGAGAGCGTTGTATTCGAGGGCGAAATGGAGAAGGTTGGTATCTGGTGCTTTGCAAACTGCACCGGCCTGACCGACATCCAGCTGCCTTCCAACCTGAAGACCATGAGCAATCACATGCTCTACTCCTGCACATCCCTGAAGGAGCTTGAGATTCCGGAGACTGTGACCACACTCGATCGCTATGCTCTGGCAGGCTGCTCTTCCCTGACACCTCTGAATCTCCCTGAGAGCATCACAGAAGTGAAGGAATATGCCATCGGTTATGATTCCGGTGCCATTCCGTCCGTTGACAGCAACATCACCATCGTCAGCGATTCTTCCGCTGTACAGGATTTTGCTACCAACAACAACCTGACCATGGAGGGTCTGGAGCCCCCGACAACTGAGCCGACGACTGAACCGACCACAGAACCGACTACCGAGCCGACAACTGAGCCGACAACCGCTCCCACAGCACCTTCTGAAACAACAGAAGAGCTGACCACGGGTACCGTACAGGATGTCAAGGTGGGCGACGTGAACAAGGACGGCGACGTTACACTGATGGATGCCATCTATCTGCAGAGATACATCATGGGCAATCTCCCGATCGCTGCTGACCAGACCACCGGTGCTGACCTCAATGCCGACGGCAAGGTAAATGCATTTGATCTGGCAATTCTGAAGATGAAGCTGCTGTCCGGTGATGAACAGATCCCTGCGCCGACAGAAATGTCTCCGGAGCAGATGCAGTAAATGACTGCTCAAATAGCTGAATAATGTATGAAATGACCGGTGCAGCTTTTGCTGCACCGGTTTTTTGCTGCGGTTGACAAATCCCCATCACCCGTGCTATAATAGAGAAAAAAGCGGAAGGCGGTGCATTTCATGGAAGACGCCATGCATCGGGAGCCGATCGGCGGCGGTATTTTTGTCTATACATCACAGGAGCATCGGTTCGGAACGGATGCTTTTTTGCTGACCCATTTCAGCCGGTACAGGGAAAAGGATGTGGTCTGCGAGTTCGGCACGGGCTGCGGCATCATTCCCCTGCTCATGCAGAAGCATCGCCCGCCGAAGCAGATCTATGCACTCGATATTCAGGAGCAGGCGATTGCACAGCTGCAAAAGGGCATTGCCGACAGCGGACAGCCTGCCATTACGCCGGTGCTGGCCGATCTGCGGGAGCTGTGGACGGAGGCCCCCCTCGGACAGCTCGATCTCGTGCTGTGCAATCCCCCCTATCAGCCCTGCGGCAGCGGCTATGAATGCGGTCTGGAAGCCCAGCGCATCGCCCGCCACGGTGTGTTCTGTACGCCGGAGGATGTGTGTACGGCCGCCGCAAAACTCCTGAAATTCGGCGGCAGAGTCTGCGTCTGCGGCAGACCCGAACGCCTGCCCGATTATATCTGTGCCATGCGTGCAGCCGGCACCGAGCCGAAGCGTCTGCGCTTTGTCTCGAAAACAGCAGCGGACATGCCCTGGCTCTTTCTGCTGGAAGGCAAGAAGGGCGCCAAGCCCTTTTTACAGATGGAAAAGCCCTTTATTATGTATGAAAACGGTGCGCTCACCAAGGAAGCGGATGCACTGTATACGAACGGATCGGAGGAAGCGGACGCATGAGCGGAATTTTATATGTCACAGGTACCCCCATCGGCAATCTGGAGGATATCACACTCCGGCAGCTGCGGATTCTCGAGGAGGTCGATTTCATCGCCGCCGAGGATACCAGAGTCACCCGCAAGCTGCTGACACATTTTGAGCTGAAAACGCCCCTCGTCAGCTATCACGATCACAGCGGCATCGCTGCGGCACAGGCCATTGCCGACCGCATTGCTGCCGGAGAAAACTGCGCCATCGTGACCGATGCGGGCATGCCCTGCATCTCCGACCCGGGCGAGGATCTGGTCAGAATCTGTCGGGAACGAGGCATCAGCGTGCAGGCAGTGCCGGGGCCGAGTGCTGTTGTGACGGCTCTGGCCGTCAGCGGCGGCAGTACCGCACAGTTCACGTTCTATGGCTTCCTGCCGGTGGATAAGAAGCCCCGAAGGGCCATGCTCACGGAGCTGGCTGTCCAGACCCATACTGCCATCCTCTATGAAGCACCCCACAAGCTCTGCCGGACGATTGCCGATCTGCAGGCCGCCTGCGGCGGTGCACGGATGGTTGCCTTCTGCCGTGAGCTGACCAAGCTCCATGAGGAGGTGCGCCGCATGACGCTCGATGAGGCGGCGGCCTATTATGAGGCGAATGCCCCCCGTGGTGAGTTCGTGCTCGTGCTCGAGGGGGCATCACCGGTGCAGAGTGAATTCACCGCCGCAGATGCCGTGAAGATCGCAAAAACCTATCTGGAACAGGGCATGTCCGCCACAGCCGCTGCAAAGCTGGCCGCCAAGGAAACGGGCTGTACCAAAAATGAGATCTACCGGCTGCTGCACGAAGAGGAAAATGGGTGATTTTGCCGCTCTGATTCAAAATCAGCAGTTGACAAGATGCCGATTATACGGTATAATTAAACTAATGATGTCTGCAGGGCGGACAGATACAGAGCCGTGCAGAATGTGAAGGACGGAAAGAGAGGACACTTATATGTCAAAAAAACTTGATTGGGTCGACCTGTATGCCCGTGCCCGCTGGGATCGTCTTGCCGGTGCGGCCGTTGTGCTTGTGCTGCTGATCATTGTGATCGTGGCCATGTGCGGTGCCTGCGGCAAAAAGGACGATGTACCCGCCAATACCAATGTACAGACCACACTCCCCACACAGCCGGCCACGGAGGCCGAGCCGGACAATTCCCGTGCCGTATATCTCAGCCCCTCCACCCAGTATGATAATCTCTACGCCTGCGACAACAAGACATCCGAGAAGGATGCCATGATCGATCTTGCCAATCGTGTGAAGGCACTGCTCGAGGCCGATGGCTATACTGTGTATATGTGCGGCCCCGAATATTCCGTCAAGACCAAGGTCGATGAGGGCAACACGCTCCGCTGCGGTGCCTATGTGGCGCTGCACAGCAATTCCGGCGGCGAGTCCGGAAACGGACAGGGTACGGAGTGCTTCTATAACTCGAATGTAACCGGCAGCCGTGAGCTGGCCGAGTGCGTCTATAACAAGATGGCAGCCCTCACACCCACGGAGGATCGCGGTCTGAAGGATGAGACGCATCGTGACCTCTATGAGATCACCAACAATGAGACTGCCTGCTGTCTGCTTGAAGTGGAATTCCATGATATCAGCAATCTGGCACAGTGGATTCTGGACAATCAGGATGCTTCCGCCAAGGCCATTGCCGACGGCATCAAGGCCTATCTGTCCATTGCACCCTCCATTCCGGAGCAGGCCACCGATCCCACCCACGAGACCATGGCATGGAATTCGGAGATCGAGCACTGATGGTAAAGCGTAATTTTCAGCGTGAGATGGAGCAGATCCTCGCAGTGAGAAAGCCCCGTGTGCTTCTGCACGCCTGCTGCGCCCCCTGTTCAAGCGCCGTGCTGGAACGTCTTGTGGCACAGGCCGAGATCACGCTGTTTTTCTACAACCCCAACATCCTCCCCGAGGAGGAGTATCGTTATCGGCTGACGGAGCTGAAACGGCTTTTGCAGGAGATGCCCCTGCCCGGAGAGATCGGGCTGATGGAGGGCACCTACGAGCCGGAGGCCTTCCTTGCCTTTGCAGAGGCACTGGCGGACGAACCGGAGCGGGGTGAACGATGCAAAAAATGCATCCGCATGCGTCTGGAAGCGGCTGCACGAGCCGCCAGGGAAATCGGTGCGGATTACTTCGCCACGACCCTGACGGTAAGTCCGCATAAGGATGCCGTCTTCATTAACGAATGCGGCTTTGCGGTAGCAGAAGCCTATGGCATTGCGTGGCTGCCTTCTGATTTCAAGAAGAAAGAGGGATACAAGCGTTCCATCCAGCTGTCCCATGAATATGATCTGTATCGTCAGAATTTCTGCGGCTGCCCGTTTTCAGCGGCAGCATGTGAAGAGAAATAAACGAACCGGCACCCATTAAGGGTGCCGGTTTTATTTTGGGGACAATGAAAGATAGGGCGGAGCACATCACCCGATCACCACCACAAAGAGATCATACAGCACATGCAGCACCACCGGTACCGCAAGGCTGCGGGACTTCAGGAAGCTCCAGCTGAACAGTACGCTCAGTGCCATGACCTCAAGAAATCCGAAGCTTGTGAAGGCATACACAAAGATCCCTTCGCTTATCCACTTCGGGAAATGGATCGCAAGGAACAGCAGTGCATTTACAAGCACCGCCTGCCATGTGCGGCCTTCCTTGACGGTACTGTTGAGCAGCCAGCCGCGGAAAACAGATTCTTCCGTGATGCCCACAAATGCGATCCAGATCAGATCCGTGGGCTTCCATTCCGGAGACAGCCCGATGCGGCCGTGATTCACCCATGCAGCCGCTGCCGCATACAGCAGGAACAGACCGATCCATGGCAGCCACGGCAGCCAGTTGACCTTCTGGGTCAGCATTTCTTTGCGGGAAATATGCATCTCCTCTGCAAAGTGCCCCATCAGCCAGAATGCCGGAAGCGTCCAGACCAGATTCTTGATCACGCCGCTTTTGAGCAGCTGCAGAATCCATTCGCCGGCGCCGACGGATGCGGCCCATCCGTCCAGTACATCCCTGAACCACAGTTCAAAAACCGCCCAGATTCCGAAAAAGAGTACGCAGTAGAGCAGAAGTGTCCAGTGCAGGGCTTTTGACGTTTTCATGCGGTTATTCCTCCGCAGGGTTCAGCTCGAATGTGACTTCGCCCGTGTTCAGCACATAGGCATCGGGGAAGGCACCGTCCTGACTGAGATAGTAGTTCAGATCGGTCTCTGCATCGGCCGAAAGGACATGGCAGGTCAGATGCAGCGTGTAGCTGTTCTGCCAGGCATCCTCCTCCATGCCGCTGATGATGCAGGTCGGCATATCCTCGCTGTAGAGTGCCTGGCTGTAGCCGGAAACCGGCTCGCCATTCTCCAGAAGCGTCCCCTCCACCAGAAGGATGCTGTCCTGCGGGATGTCTGCATCAGCATCGACATAGACAAGATAATGCGGGTGGAGTTCGTCCGTCAGCTCCTCGGCGGAAAAGCAGGTGAATTCAAAAATGCCGCTTGTTTCTTCGGATTTTGTGTAGCCGGCGTTGCTGTCCATGGAGTAGACACTGCGGTAGCCCTCGGCCATCTCCTCGGCGGAATACATGCCGATCTCCATCCCTGTGCTGACCACATGAGTTTCGGTGGATGTGACGACGCTGAATGCCCCCGCAGCGGCAATCACAATGGTCAGCAGGATGGGCATGATCATTGCCACCATGACCAGCAGCAGGATGAGCGGCATCCAGAGCGGTGAGAGCATTTTTTTCTTGTTGGTTACGCCCTCGGCAAGGCGTTTGTTGATGACGTGCTTGTAGATGAAGTAATAAATCAGTGTGCCGCCGCCGATGATGAGCAGTGTTGCACCGGCAAAGAGCACCATGAATAACATAACAACGGACATATTTGTCATAGAAACTCCTCCTTAGATTCCGTAGGCGTCACGGAAAATATAGTAATAGCTGCGGGTGACATCCACCACAGCACCGTTTTTGAGTGTCAGGATGAATTTGGTACGCAGAGTCGGCTTGATCCTGCTCACGCTGTTCCGTGCGATGATGACTGAGTTGCTGATGCGCATGAATTTTTCACTGTCGAGCAGAACCTCAAGCTCCTTGAGACGTTCGGTCAGGCTGTATTCGCCGTCCATCGTGTGCAGGATGACATTTTTGCCGAAGCTCTCGATATAGACGATATCTTCTGTGCGGATGCGGCAGACAGCATCCTCCCTGCGGGCATTGAGAAAGGCTGCGCCCTTCTGCCGTTCCTGCAGGATGAAGTCGGCATCGTCGGAGATCTGAAAGCCATGTAAGGTCAGCAGAGCTTCCAGCTCTGCGTAATGTTCTTCGGAAACGCTGAGTTTGATTTTCATGTTGTCTCCCCTTCCTGGAAATTTGTACCGCCGGTCGGTGTCATTATCATACCACACATGCGATGGGAATGCAAGGGGTTTGGCATACTTTGCACTGCCGCCGGAATGGATTGCAGAACCGCCGGAACGGATTGCACGCTGGGCGGAATGGATTACATTTGGGGGCAACCCTGCGCAATCACGGGACTTTGTTTCTTGCGGGATACGCCATGCCATGTCCCTGTCAGATTCTGTCGAAACTTACTGCTTGCAAAAGCCGCAGAATTGTGGTATAATGAATACCGATATGAACGCAGACGGCATGATTCATTTCTGCCGTCTAAAGCTGTTTCTGCACAAAATGCAAAGGAGTACATAAAATGGGTATTATGGATATTTTTGCACAGCTCTCCGCATCCTCCCAGAATGCCGGAGGCAAGCCCGAATTTCTGCTCGTGGGTCTGGGCAATCCCGGCATGACCTATGAAAACACCCGCCACAATGCGGGATTCATGACACTCGATGCCCTCGCAAAGGCACACAGCACCGATATCATGCGTATGAAGTTCAAGGCCTACTGCGGTGATGTGGTGCTGGGCGGCAGGAAATGCCTCCTGCTCAAGCCCAATACTTATATGAACAACAGCGGTGAGGCCGTAGTCGAGGCCATGCAGTTCTACAAGCTCGATATGGATCATGTGATTGTAATCTATGATGATATCTCCCTCGATGTGGGCAAGCTCCGCATCCGCCGCAAGGGCAGCGACGGCGGCCACAACGGCATCAAGAGCATCATTGCCCTGACCGGTTCCCAGGATTTCGCCCGCATCAAAATCGGCGTCGGCAAAAAGCCCCATAAGGACTACGACCTTGCAAAATGGGTGCTCAGCAAATTCACAGATGACGAGATGAAGCAGATGGAGACCTCCTGCAGGAATGCCTGTGAGTGCCTCGAGCTGATGGTCGCCGGCAAGACGGATACGGCCATGAACAAGTTTAACGCCTGACGATCCCTATGAGGTGAACCATGCAATTTTTTACGCAAACCTTCGCTGAACTGCCCGACTGGGAGCGAATCAGCGATGCACTCTGTACGGGTGAAGTACCGTTCTGTGTCACCGGCCTTTCCGGTGTCCACAAGGCACAGCTGGCGCTGACTCTGGCCGCCCATGAAGAAGACCCCATCCTCCTGCTGACCGGCACGGAGGCCGATGCCCTGCGCCTTTGTGCGGATATCAATGCCATGGCCGGTGAGACAACGGCACTGCATTTCCCCGCCAAGGAGCTTTTGTTCACATCCGCCGAGAGCCGCTCCTATGAATATGAGCATGAGCGCCTCCATGTCCTCTCCGCTCTGCAGGAAGGCAGCGTCCGGATTGTGGCCAGCGGCATCGAAGCCCTCATGCAGCCCACGCTTCCGCCCGATGTGCTGCGGGATGCACACATCACCCTCGCTGCCGGTGCGGAGATTGATCTGCAGGAGCTCATCCGCAAGCTTCTGGCCGCCGGTTATACCCGCTGCGAAACCGTCGAGGGCAAGGGACAGTTTGCCGTCCGCGGTGCCATTGCGGATGTTTTTCCCGTACAGCTGTCTGCTCCCGTCCGTATGGAGCTGTGGGGGGATGAGATTGACACGCTCACTTATTTCGATCCCGAAACCCAGCGCCGCACGGAACCGGTGGAAAGCGTCACCATCTCACCCGCTGCGGAGCTGCTCTGTGCACCGCAGGAGCTGGCTGACCGCATCCGTGCGTTTTCTGCAAAAGTCCGCGGCAAGCGTACCGCCCAGATCCGTGAGCATCTCGAACGGGATGCCAAGCGTCTGGAGGACGGCCTGACCCTTGCCAATATTGATAAATATTATGCGCTGCTCCACGACCGTGTTCTGCTGACGGATTATGTGGGGGGCACCGTTCTGCTGTCCGAATCCAATGACATTACCCGTCAGGCACAGAATCTTGAGGCACAGCACCGTGAGGATCTATCCATGCTCTACGAGGACGGCATCCTCTGCAAGGGGCTGGATGGCTGCATTCCGGAATTTTCGGAAATCCAGTCGGTTCTGGCTGAGAGAAGCTGCATCTACCTCAATCAGTTCCTGCAGGGCAGCGAGCGGATTCCCTTTCGGAAGATCATCACCATTGAAGCCATGCAGAATGCCACCTGGGGCGGCGAGATCCGTCAGCTCCTCGAGGATCTGCAGGAATACGCATCGCAGGGCTACCGCACCGTGCTGGCGGCCGGCAGTGAGAAGACCCTGCCCATCCTCTGCAATGACCTGCAGGAGAGCGGCATCCGCTGCAGCATTGCGCAGGAAAATGACCTCTGTCCGCCCGGTGCGGTGCTGCTGACGGCACGCAGCATCAGCAGCGGCTTTGCCTATCCCGAAACCAAGACCGCTCTCATCGTCCAGACCAAGATGCACAGTGCCAAGAAACGCCGCCCGAAGCATAAGGCGGGCATGGAGATCCGTACCCTTGCCGATCTGCACGCAGGCGATCTTGTGGTGCATGCCATGCATGGTGTGGGACGCTTTCTGGGTATTCATAAGCTCGAGATGGAGGGCATCGCCAAGGACTATATCACCATCCAGTATGCCGGCACGGAAAAGCTCTATGTGCCCGTGACACAGCTCGATCTGGTCTCCCGCTACATCGGTGCGCAGGATGAGGGCACGGTCAAGCTGAACCGTCTTTCCTCGCCCCAGTGGCAGAAAACCTGCAATAATGTCCGCAAGGCCGTGAAGGATATGGCCGAGGAGCTGATGAAGCTCTACGCCAAGCGTGAGAAGAGCAAGGGCTATGCCTTCTTCCCCGATGACGAAATCCAGCGGAATTTCGAGGAACGCTTCCCCTATGCCGAAACCGAGGATCAGCTGCAGAGCATCGGCGAGATCAAGAGCGACATGGAGCGTGATCGCCCCATGGACAGACTGCTCTGCGGCGATGTGGGCTTCGGTAAGACTGAGGTGGCCTTCCGTGCGGCGATGAAATGCGTCCTGAGCAACCGCCAGTGCGCCATCCTGACACCCACCACGGTGCTTGCACTGCAGCATTACCGGACGGCCATCCAGCGATTCGACCGCATGCCCGTGCGGATTGAGATGCTCTCACGCTTCCGCACAGCCAAGGAGCAGAAGAAGATTCTGGAGGATCTGGCCAAGGGCAAGATCGATATCATCATCGGCACACACCGCATTGTGCAGAAGGATGTGAAATTCCATGCACTGGGTCTGGCTATCATTGATGAGGAGCAGCGCTTCGGCGTGGCACATAAGGAACGCTTCAAGGAGATGTTTGCGGGCATTGATGTGCTGACGCTGTCGGCCACACCCATTCCCCGCACGCTGAATATGGCGCTTTCCGGCATCCGTGATATGTCCGTACTTGCCGATCCGCCGCAGGATCGTCATCCCGTCCAGACCTATGTGACCGAGTATCAGGAGGGCGTGGTGATGCAGGCCATTGCCCGTGAAATGAAGCGGGGCGGTCAGGTCTACTATATCCACAACCGCATCGACACCATCATGCACTGTGCTGCACGGCTGCAGAATCTCTTCCCGGATGCCAGAATTGCTGTGGCGCACGGTCGTCTCTCCGAGGATGAAATGTCCGAAATCTGGCGGCAGGTGGTGGACGGCGAAGCGGATATTCTCGTGTGCACCACGATTATTGAAACCGGTGTGGATGTGGCGAATGCCAATACCCTGATCATTGAGGATTCCGATCGTCTCGGACTGAGTCAGCTTTATCAGCTGCGCGGCCGTGTCGGACGCTCCAACCGGCGTGCCTATGCCTACTTCATGTTCAAGCGTGACAAGGTGCTGACGGAGATCGCCGCCAAGCGTCTGGAAGCAATGCGTGAGTTCACGCAGTTCGGCAGCGGCTTCCGCATTGCCATGCGGGATCTTGAAATCCGCGGTGCCGGCAGCATCCTGGGCGGCAGGCAGCATGGCCACATGGAGACCGTGGGCTATGACATGTATATGCAGATGCTCAACGAAGCCATTGCTGAGGTCAAGGGAGAAAAGCTCCCCAAGGCCGCCACCTGTACAGTGGACATCCAGCTCGAGGCCTATATCCCCGAGCATTACATCGAGAGCACGGCGGGACGCATTGACATGTACCGCAAGATTGCCACTGTGCATGATGAAGCCGACCGGATGGAGCTGATCGACGAGCTGATCGACCGCTACGGCGAACCTCCCAAGGCCATTGTGGGACTGATTACGGTTTCCATGTTCCGCAACACCGCTGCGGCTATGGGCATTACGGAAATCACCCAGCGTTCGGGCAGTCTGCAATTCTTCATCCAGTCCCCCGAGCCGGAGCAGATTGCAGCCCTCTCGGGCAAGTACGGCAGACGGATCCTGTTCTCCTGCGTGGATAAGCCCTACATCGGCGTGCGGCTTAATCCCGGTCAGGAACCCGGTACGCTGATGCAGGAGGTCATCCTCTGCATGCGTGATGCAGGGAAGAAGTAATCACTTGGGCACAGCTGCGGGCAGTTTCTCGGTACCGATCAGAAACGAGCTGAAAACTTTCGCCAAAACGCTTGCCAAGCCCGCAAGAATCTGGTATAATAAAAGTAAGTATCGCCGCAGGGCGACGCAATGAGTATGAACTAGGGAGTGTTGACACTAAAATAATACGCAGATTTTCGAGCAGAAATTTCATGCAGACAAGGCGAAAAGGTGCAGGCAGGCTGTCGCCTGTCAAACCTTTTCAACGCAGGATGCGTGAAATTTTGCCGAAAAAATGCATTGTTAGGCTTAGTGTCAACACGACCTAATGGAGGTGGCATCATGAGTACGGACCCGTATGGGCGAGCGAACAGCAAAAACCGGACGGCGTCCGTGAGCCGTCCGCAGTAAGAAAGGCGGCATATGCATGATTCATTTCTACCAGACGCAGGACAACTGTGTTCGGGAGATTCCTGCACCCGTTCAGGGCTGCTGGGTGTCCGTTGTGGATCCCACGGCTCAGGAAATTCAGCAGCTGATTGAGACCTATGGTCTGGACAGCGGCTTTGTGCGTTCGTCCCTCGACGAAGAGGAATCGTCCCGTATTGAACGTGAGGATGACCAGACTCTCATCATTGTCGATACGGCAATGTCCGAGATCCAGACGGAAGACACCATCCTCTTTTTTACGATGCCACTGGGCATCATCATCACCAATGACTATGTATTCACCATCACCCTCAAAGAGAATCGTGTGCTTCATGACATGGCGGACGGCGTGGTGAGAGGTGTGCAGACACGCATGAAAACACGCTTTGTGATGCAGCTTCTGCTGCGTATCACAGCGATTTACCTGGTTTATCTGAAGCAGATCGACAAGACCACCAATGCCATGGAGCAGCAGCTCAGCCGTGCCATGAAGAATAAGGAACTGATGCAGATGCTCGAGCTGGAAAAATCCCTCGTTTACTTCTCCACATCCCTGAAGGCTAACGAAGTGACCATCGAGAAGCTCCTGCGCGGCCGTACCATCCGGCTCTATGAGGAGGATCAGGATCTGCTGGAAGACGTCCTCATCGAGGTGCGTCAGGCCATTGAGATGAGCCATATCTATTCGGGCATTCTGTCAAGTATGGTCGAAGCCTTTGCTTCCATCATCTCCAATAATCTGAATATCGTGATGTGGCAGCTGACCGTCGTGACCATCATCATGGCCATCCCGACGATGATCTTCAGCTTCTATGGCATGAATACTGCGGGACTCCCCGTGCCGCATACATGGTTTGCCACACTCCTTGCCGTGGCAGCCACGGGCATTGTGGCCTTCTTTATGCTCAGACGCAAGAAATTCTGAGTGCGGCGTGAACAATTGCCGTTCATTTCCGATTGACAAGGAAGGCTGCATGCGCTACAATAGAATTACCATGAGGGATAGATCAAATTACAGGAGGAAATTGGGTATGAGAAACAGAAAAAACAAAATCACTGCCGTACTGGCATCCGCTGTGCTGCTGATGACCGGCAGCATGACCGCTTCCGCATCCGGCGATGCAATGAAGATCGTGGTGCTCGGCGACGGCATTTCTTCCGGCGCAAAGCTCGCATCCGGTGCACAGAGCTATGTGCAGCTCGTGGAAAGCTATACCGGTGCCGATGTGACAAATTATGCAGTCGAGAACAATACCATGGCAGGACTCCTGACCCAGCTGGAGGATGCAGCTGTCCGGCAGTCCCTGCAGGAAGCCGATGTGATCCTCGTGACCATCGGTACCCATGATGCACTGGATCCGTTCATGGCCAAGACCCATGAATTCATGACGCAGTTCGGTTTTGCAAAGTTTGCCGATGTCTTTACTGCACAGCTTGAGGACTATGGCCTGACCGAAACTACGCTCCAGACTGTGTACCAGCCCCAGCTCAAGGAAGCAGCGATTGTCAATCGCCAGGCTGCGGCCGATGCCATGCATGAAGTGACGGCGGCCCTGTCCGGCTATGAGGGACAGGTCGTGTTCCAGACTGTCTATAATCCCATTGATACCATCGAAAATCTCGATGAACTGACTTCCAAGCGCCGTCTGGCCTATAACACCATCTGCAATCCTGTTTCGGCTGCCGTGAACGGCACAACTGATCAGTATGGCACGGTACTGGAAGAAGCGGTGAATACTTCCATTCATGCAGATGCCGCACAGTATGGCTTCACCGTGGTCGATACATTTAACGGTTTTCTGGATTATGCTTATAAGTATGTGAATCTGGCCGATCTCGATGTGCATCCCACTGCGGAGGGCCATCGCTGGATGGCCACACAGGTGCTTGCTTCCGCCGGTCTGCTCAAAAAGGGCGACGTGGATGCCAGCGGTGAGGTCAATGCTGCGGATGCCGCCGAGGTGCTTGTGCATGCCGCCACTGTTGGTGCGGGCGAGCCCGGTACCCTGACAGAGGGTCAGCTGGCCATCGGCAATGTCATCGCAGATGAAAATACGGATGCCTCCGATGCCGCCAGAATTCTGGTGTATGCCGCAGAGGAAGCTGCCGGCAACAACCCTACTTGGGACTGATTTAGGAATGACAATGACGGAAAAAACAAAGACAGCCCCCGTGGTGTATCTGGTCGTGCCCTGCTATAATGAGGAGGAAGCACTGCCGGTCACTGCGGAAAAGCTGACAGAAAAAATGCGTCGGCTGTGCTGGGACGGAAAGATCTCACCGGCAAGCCGTGTGGTACTGGTCGATGATGGCTCGAAAGATGCCACATGGGAATGCATTGCTGCCCTCCATGCGGAAAGTCCGCTGTTTCAGGGCATCAAGCTCTCCCGCAACTGCGGACATCAGCGGGCGCTTCTGGCAGGTCTTATGACCGTGCGTGATCACTGTGATGCAGTCATCTCCATGGATGCCGATCTGCAGGATGATATCGATGCCATGGACGGAATGATCGAAAAGTTCTGCGAGGGCTGCGAGATCGTCTACGGTGTACGCAGTGACCGCAAGACCGATACTGTCTTCAAGCGCGGTACGGCACAGGCCTATTATAAAATGATGCGTCTGATGGGTGTCGAGATGGTTTATAACCACGCCGACTACCGTCTCATGAGCAGCCGTGTGCTGCGGGAACTGGCGGATTATGAAGAGGTCAATCTCTTCCTCCGCGGCCTTGTTCCTATGCTCGGCTACCGGACGGATGTGGTCTACTATGCCCGTGCACCCCGTATGCAGGGCGAATCGAAATATCCGCTGAAGAAAATGCTGGCATTCGCCTTCGAGGGCATCACCTCGCTTTCCATCAAACCCATCCGCATGATCACCATGCTGGGCGTGGGCATCTTTCTGGTGAGTCTGGCCATGCTGATCTATGTGCTGATCCGTCATTTTCTGGGCTATACCGTGGTCGGCTGGACGTTCCTTGCCGTTTCCCTCTGGGGCATCGGCGGACTGCAGCTGCTGAGCATCGGCATCGTGGGCGAGTATATCGGCAAGATCTATCTTGAAACCAAACGCCGGCCCCGCTATCATCTGGAAACCTATCTCGGCGACCGGTAGATACATATATATAATAGAGAGGCTGCTTCGTTCACGGGACAGCCTCCTTTTTATCACCTTCCGAAAACGCTGCAACACATGTCTTTTCTCCCCTTTTCTGCACATTATCATGGAATTATCACATTGGCGAGTATAATTAAGTACATAGAGAATACAAAGCAGCGATCCGCTGCACGCTTATATAGAAAGGATGATCATGATGATGGATCAGAACGAAAACCGCATCCAGAACAGCGAACAGCCCGTGCAGAACCCCTACAATGCACAGTACGCCCAGCAGGCCGCACCGCAGAATCATTACCAGCAGGAGAGCCAGACGGCACCGGGTGCAGCCAATTATGTGAATTACTATGCCGACCCCGACGGCCGTGAGCCGAAGAAGGGCGGTGCAGGCGCCGTCTTCCTGAAGATCGTGGCAGGCCTTGCGGCGCTGGCGATCGTGTCCGTTTCGTCCATCGAGCTGTATAAGATTTTCGGCAAGAACGGCTCGGGTCTCACATCCATGACCGAGACCAGTTCCCAGAAGGAAACAGAGGACAAGACACCCGCTCCCACGGATGAGAACAAGGCTGATGCCAGCTCCATGGCAAGCTGGGTGGCCATGGCTTCCCCCGAGGATGCCCTGAGCATTCCGGATATCGTGGATAAGGCTCTGCCCTCCGTTGTCGGCATCAGTGCCGTATTCGAATACACACCTTCCTACAGCTGGGGCTTCTACAGCTATGACGGCCAGACCCAGCAGGGCACCGGTACCGGCACCGGCATCGTGCTCAATGAGGACGGCTATATCATCACCAATGCCCACTGCATTTACGACACGGGCGAGACCGACGCCGGCAAGGCGGTCAGCGTCAGCGTATTCATGGGCGATGCGGATAAGACGGAGTACGAGGCACAGATTGTGGGCTATGACCTCGAGACCGACCTTGCGGTACTGAAGGTCAACCCCGATACTCCCCTTGTTCCGGCAGAGTTCGGCGACAGCGATACACTCCGTGTCGGTGAGCTTGTGGTGGCCATCGGCAACCCGCTCGGCTTTGAACTGTTCGGTACGACCACCTGCGGCATTGTCTCCGCACTGAACCGTGAGGTGACCATCAACGAAAAGAAGATGACCCTCATCCAGACGGATACTTCTATTAACAGCGGCAACTCCGGCGGCCCGCTCCTCAACAGCTATGGCCAGGTCATCGGCATCAATTCCGCCAAGATCTCCAGCAGCTATTCCGCTGGTGCCTCCGTTGAGGGTCTCGGCTTTGCGATTCCGATCACCGATGCCCGCGAGATCATTGACGATCTGATCAATTATGGCTATGTGACCGGTCGTCCGCAGCTCGGCGTCATGGGCGTCGATGTCAGCGAGATGGATGCAGAACGCTACAACATGCCCCAGGGCGTCTATGTGCACGCCGTGACCGAGGGCAGCGCTGCAGAGCTGGCCGGCATCCGTCAGGGCGACGTCATCACCAAGATTCAGGATCAGCGCATCCTCACAATGGACGAACTCAACGAGATCAAGAATGAATACGACGCCGGTGATACGGTCGTTCTTGAGGTTTTCCGTCAGGGCGAGGCACTGAATATCGAACTCGTACTGAAGGAAGTCACCCAGCAGAATTCCTGATATACTTCTTAAATTCTCCTTACAACATGGCAGACGGACGGAAACACGTGTTTTCGTCCGTTTGTCCGTGAAAGAGGGCGGAGAGGAAAAATTTGCGAAAAATAGCGAGATTGTGCAAAATGAGTAATAACCGCACCGTTTTGGGAATAAAAACTGTTTCCTTTGTGCAAAAGATATAAAAATGGCCTGAATGTTCATGCAATATTTTCAAAGAAAAACGAAATGCTGTATTGACAATTGCGAAATAATGTGATAAAATATGTAGTATAAAGCGTTCTGACGCCCGAATTAGGTGTCCGTGCGTGAAGGAACACAAGGAATGATCGGTGCGAATAAGGCAGTTTGTACGCACCTGCTGCGGAAAACGCAGAGTCAATCCTGTGAAAAATTGAATCATCAAAAGAAGAGAGAGGTAATCGAACATGAAGAAGTCACTTCTGAAAAGAGTAATGGCTGCTGCAGTTGCAGTACCGGTTGCTCTGACACAAACTGTTCTCTGGTCTGTGGGCGCTGCTGAAGCAGAGGCTGCTGCAGAGACAATCACAGTGGATACCTTTATGAATGTACCCGTTGACGCTGAGATCAATGTTGTAGACGGTGCATATGTTCAGGAGTCCATCTGGAACAACACACTCGACTCCGCTCTGGCTTCCATCGCTGGCGGCACTTATGATCTGGATGGCGCTGCAATGGCTGCTGCAGTTCAGGGCGACAGCTGGTATGTGAACGCTCTGAAGGGCGCACTGGCAAACGGCGGTAAGGCAACTGTAACTGTTACAACAGGCAAGGTTGTTATCGCTGCTGACGTTGACTATGATTACGCTGCAGATGCTTCCGAGGCTCTGACAAAGAAGCTCGAGGGCAAGGGCGTGACCATCGCTGATGCAAACCTGAAGGGTTCTGTTGTGATCACAGTTGATACTGCAACTCTGGCAGGCGACAAGACTGTTCCTTTCACTGTAGAATGCAAGGACAAGAATGGCGCATCTGTTGATCTGTCCACAATGCTGGCAATGGTAAAGGATGAGTATGCAAACGTTGCTGCACAGGCTCTGGCTGGTGCTGCTGACGAGGCTACTGCTGCTGAGATCGCTGATCTGATCGCTAAGGCAAACGACAAGATTGCTAAGGCTGAGGAGAAGATGGACGAGGCTCTGGCAGGCGGCAAGTCCAAGAGCTACACCGGCGCTGATTACAACGATGTAATCGCTCAGGTGAAGGCTGAGTATGCAGGCAATGCTGTTGCTGACAAGATCCCCGCTTCCATTGGCGAGGCTGTTCAGAATTCTGTTGCAGTAAGCGTATTTACTGAGGCTCTGAACCAGGTTGGCGCAATCATGGCTGATAGTGCTTACACAATCGATATGAATCTGCCCGATGTTGGTGCCGCTGCTGAGACCGTAAAGGATGTAACTGTTACTCTGGACGCTGGCGTAAACTGCTATGCTTACACAGACGGTACAATCGATGAGGACCTGACTGCTGAGGACAAGGCAATCATCGCTGAGGCTCTCCAGGCTATGGTAGGCGAGGATGAGGTTGTTATCGCAGACTCCATCGTAACCTACAAGGTTGTAACTGCTGAGGCTAACGGCAACGCAATGACATTCAATGGCGATGCTTTCTTCAACGTAGAAAGATACATTGAGTTTGATGTTGAGTCTGTTGACGAGACCACAACAACTGAGGAAACAACCACAACAACTGAGGACACAACCACAACTGAGGATACTACAACATCTACAGATGATACAACATCCACAGATGATACAACATCCACAGATGATACAACATCCACAGATGATACAACATCCACAGATGATACAACATCCACAGATGACACAACATCTACAGATGATACAACATCTACAGATGATACAACATCTACAGATGATACAACATCCACAGATGACACAACATCTACAGATGATACAACATCCACAGATGACACCACAACTACAGACGTAACCACAACAACCGATGATACAACATCTACAGATGACACAACATCCACAGATGACACCACAACTACAGACGTAACCACAACAACCGATGATACAACATCCACAGAGGATACCACAACAACTGAGGTTACAACTACAACAGCTGTTGAGTCCACAATGGTTGTTGAGGCTAACGCAGTGAATTTCTACTTCTCTCATGATGAGGAAGCATTCGACGCTGAAGAGCTGATCGCAAATGCTGAGATCACTGTTACTTACACTTACGAGGATGGCAGCACAACAACAGAGAACGTTGCAGTTGACTACAGCCTGTTCTCCTTCGCTGCTGAGAATCCTGCAGAGCTCTATGCTGACGTAAATGAGGCTTATGCTGCTGTTGAGATGGCAATCAGCTACAATGGTGAGGACACCGGCGCAATTGTTACTGTTTACATCGGTGTAAAGGGTGACGCAACTCTCGACGGTATTGCAGATGCAAATGACGCTGCTGCAGTTCTGATCTACTCCGCTGCTAAGAACGCAGGTAACGAGGCTTATGTATACAGTGCAGAAGATGAAGTGCTCGAGCAGCTCGCATTCTTCCTGGCTGATACAGATACAGAGTCCCAGACCTACGGTGCTGACGGCGAAGTTGTAGACGCAAATGACGCTGCTAACATCCTGGTATTCGCTGCTGACAGAGGTGCAAACCCTGACAAGACCATTGCAAAGGCTTGGGAAGATGTTCTGAACCCCGAGACTGCTGCGTAAATCCCTAATCGAATGTAATATGCCGTGTTGTACGGCACGGCATATACATATAAAAAATTATGTGAAAGGAAAATAACCAAAATGAGAAAGATCAATTTCAAGAAGGCTATGGCAGCTGTTGCTGCACTGTCCATGGTTGCTTGTGTAGCTGCAATTCCCGCTTCTGCATCTGCTGAGGGCGCTACTGTAGAGATCACACAGATCGAGCTGTCTCTGGATGAGCTGGCTGCTATGAACTATGTAGTTCCGATCGATGTTACTCTGACTGAGAACAAGGGTATCAATGCATTCGCATTCGGTCTGGAGATCAATGATCGTTGCACATTCGAAGTTAACTTCGATGCTCAGGAGATCATGATGTCTGTTGAGGCTGCAAAGTCCAACACTCAGAACTTTGCTTGGGTAAACGGCGCTAACACAAGAACATACTCCAAGACTGGTAACATTACTGGTGTATATGTGACAGTTCCTTCTGATGCAAAGCCTGGCGATGTATTCGAGATCAACTATGTTGATACTTCCCTCGAGGGCAACGCACACTTCTGGAACGACACCACAACTGGTGACAAGTGGGTAGACGCTGGTACAGTGGACTACGTAAATGGTTGGATCAAGATCAAGGAAGAGACAACTACAACAGAAGAGACCACAACAACTGAGGCTACAACTACAACTGAGGCTACAACAACAACTGAGGCTACAACTACTGAGGCTACAACTACAACTGAGGCTACAACAACAGCTGCTACAACAACAGCTGCTACTACAACCACAGCTAAGCCCGGCAGCACAGCTTCTCCTGCAACTGGCGCAGCTGACGTTCTCCCGATCGTTGGTGTTGCTGCTGCTGTAGCAGTAGTAGGCGGCGTTGCTATGGTTTCCAAGAAGAAGGAAGACTAATTCTACCTGATTCAAAGAAATTGAGCGATTAGCTTAATACAAAAATCCCTCACCTTGCGTGAGGGATTTTTTTGCGATCACAAAGATACCAAGCTGGCTTGCGTTGAGACAAAAAGAAATCCACCCCGAAGGGTGGATTTTTCTTATTCTTCATCACGATGATGCATGCAGTATGCAAGTGTCATCAGACTGTCGCCCAGATGAACGTTTTCCACAATGATGGTGGGATTGTTGAGTTTCAGATCGTAGTGGCTGAAATTCCAGAAGCCCTTGATGCCCAGTGAAACCAGACATTCAGCCAGCTCCTGCGCAGCTCCCTTCGGGATGCACAGCACAGCCACCTCGGGCTGATGGGCACGACAGAACGTTTCAAGCTGTGTCATCGGCTGAATGGGGAGTCCCGCTGCCGATGTACCGGAGAGATCGGGATTGCTGTCGAAAATACCAACCAGCTCACAGCCTCGCTTCCGGAAATCCAGATGCGTGGCCACGGCCTTGCCAAGATTACCTGCACCGATCAGGACAACGCCGGTATGCTCCTGCACACCGAGAATCCGGCCGATCTCCTCCCGCAGAGCCTTGACATGATAGCCATAGCCCTGCTGACCGAAGCCGCCGAAGCAGTTGAAATCCTGACGGATCTGGGAGGCGGACAGACCCATGCGCTGTGCCAGCTCACGGGATGAGATCCGCTCGATGTTTTCATTTTCAAGCTCGCCCAGGAAGCGATAATACCGTGGAAGACGGCGAATCACAGGGGTCGAAATTACCTGCTTAGCCATTTCACATGCTCCTTACTGCATCAGTGCTGCGAGACGAGTGTTGATTTCCTCGAGGAACGCCTTGGAGTTGACCTTCTTCTTATTCTCGAGAGAGGACAGGAGGTAGAGGTCACCGGTCATCACGCCATCCTCGATGGTCTGGATGGTTGCCTTCTCCAGCTTGTCAGCATACTCGCAGAGTGCCGGAATGTTGTCCAGCTCGCCGCGCTTACGCAGCGCACCGCTCCATGCAAAGATGGTAGCAACAGAGTTTGTGGAGGTCTCTTCGCCCTTGAGGTGCTTGTAGTAGTGACGCTGTACGGTGCCGTGAGCAGCCTCGTACTCGTAGATGCCATCGGGAGACACCAGAACGGAGGTCATCATTGCCAGAGAGCCGTATGCAGTGGAAACCATGTCGGACATCACGTCGCCGTCATAGTTCTTGCAGGCCCAGATATAGCCGCCGTTCGAACGGATGACACGAGCCACAGCATCGTCGATCAGTGTGTAGAAATACGCAATGCCGGCAGCCTCAAACTTTTCCTTGTATTCAGCATCGAATACTTCCTGGAAAATATCCTTGAAGCGGTGGTCATACTGCTTGGAGATGGTGTCCTTGGTGGCAAACCATACATCCTGCTTGAGGTCGAGACCATAGTTGAAGCATGCACGAGCAAAGCCGGCGATGGAATTGTCGATGTTGTGCAGACCCTGAATGATGCCGTCACCCTTGAACTCATGGATGAGCTGACGTGTCTCGTTGCCTTCCTTATCGGTGAAGACCAGCTCAGCCTTGCCGCCGCCCTTTACCTGCATTTCAGTGTTCTTGTAAACGTCACCGTATGCATGACGAGCGATGGTGATGGGCTGTGTCCATGTGGGAATGTAGGGTGTGATGCCCTTTACGAGGATGGGGGTGCGGAATACAGTGCCATCCAGAATCGCACGGATTGTGCCGTTCGGGGACTTCCACATCTGGGTGAGGTTGTACTCGGGCATTCTTGCTGCATTGGGTGTGATGGTGGCACACTTAACAGCAACGCCGTACTTCTTGGTCGCCTCGGCGCTGTCAAATGTCACCTGATCCTTGGTCGCTTCACGATGCTCAAGACCGAGGTCATAGTATTCGGTGTTCAGCTCCACATAGGGAGTGATGAGAATGTCCTTGATCCACTGCCAGAGAATTCTGGTCATCTCGTCGCCATCCATCTCGACGAGGGGGGTGGTCATTTTGATTTTTTCAGCCATGGGAATTACCTCCATTTTCAATATTATTGTTGCAGTCCGTCATCAGGTTCCGACAACGTAATACCAGATACTCATCACCACAAGCATGATGATGGAACAAATCACACTGATCTTTTTCGGTGAAACACTTGGAAAATACTTCGGCAGAAAGTAATGTACTGCCAGAACCAGTGCTGTGACGATCACAAACAGTGCAATGTCAGAAGGCTCGTCGAACCAGTCAGCACGGCGAAGCATAGACAGTGATGTGTTCATCATATATGCTCCTTTGATGATCCTGCCGCCTTCGGATCGGCGAACAGAATCCGGATATGATCAGGTACAAAGCGGTTGATTGCACGTTCGAACATCGGATAGACGTCCTCACGCCTGTTGCCGAACTCACCGCAGCCGAATGCCCCGAATACGATCGTATCGGGATTCTGAGAAACCGCAAGCTGCACGATCCTTGTGATCCTGCGTTCCATGACGGCATTGCAGTGTTTTTTTGAGAAAAAGAATCTGGCAAATGTCCGGTTGACTGCCGGACAAGTAATGAAATCACAGTGAATCGCTGTTTCCAGCATGGTACCGTCATTTCTGCGGATAATGGGGACATTTGCCGAATAGATCAGCGTATCCGTATAATCCGGAAGCACATGCAGACGGTTTCTGCGGTAGTAGGTCTTCTGTGTGCAGATGGTGTGGTACAGCAGGGAAGCCCTGCAGAGTGCCTCCTCCTGCGCATTACCGCCAAGGAGATAGCCGCCGCCGGGAAACATGGCATTGGCAAAATTGAGGGCAATACAGCGTTTGCCGGAATGTTCCAGCACACAGGAGATCGTATCCATCCTGACAAAATGTTCCGCTATGCGGAAAACGGAATCCCTCTGCACCTCGGGTGCAGAGGTTTCCGTGAATGTTTGTGAATGCATGTCCGGAAAATGCCCGTCTTTGAAGATACGGTGATTTTCCAGCATGATCCGGATGTTTCGCAGCATCGGCATCAGTCACCGACGATGAAGATGCCGGCGATGATGATGACAAAACCAATTCCGTAGGAAATCACAGAAACGGTTTTATCTGAAAGATTCGGCAAGAAGTGTTTCAGAAGATACTGAATGACAAGTACCAGTACAGCTGTTCCCAAGATGAGTACAAGATCCTTCCAGGAACGAATCCGGAAACGGCGTGCCATATTTTCGTAGATTGTTAACATCATTTGCTTTACCTCTCATATCATGGGAAGGCCGGATTACTTCAGATTCTCTCTGGTGTAATCGAGCAGGCCGCCTGCCAGCATGATGTCCTTGGTTCTGCCGGTCAGCTCGCAGAGAACCGGAATTTCCTTGCCGGTGGTCTTGTTGAGAACGGTGAACTGTGTCTCGCCAGCCTCAACCTTTGCACGGATATCAGCCAGTTCCAGTACATCACCCTGAGAAATGGCATCGTAATCTGCTTCGTTGACAAATGTCAGCGGCAGGATACCGGCATTCACGAGGTTTGCACGGTGGATACGAGCGAAGGACTTCACGAGAACAGCCTTGATGCCCAGATACAGAGGTGCAAGTGCAGCATGCTCACGAGAGCTGCCCTGACCGTAGTTGGAGCCGCCCACAATGATGCTCTTGCCCAGTTCCTTGGCTCTGGTCGGGAATGCCTCATCGCATACGGTGAAGCAGTGCTGGGAAATGGCAGGAATATTGGAACGCAGAGGAAGGATCTTTGCGCCGGCCGGCATGATGTGGTCGGTGGTGATGTTGTCCTCAACCTTGAGGGAAACCGGTGCTTCGATGGAAGCTTCCAGCGGAGCAGTCTCCGGATAGGGCTTGATGTTCGGGCCGCGGAGGATCTCCACATCAGCAGCCTCGTCCTCAGAAGCGGGCAGTGCGATCATGTTGTCGTTCACTGTGAACTTCTCAGGCAGAACGAACTCGGGCATCTCGCCGATCTCTCTGGGGTCGGTCAGGTAGCCTGTGACTGCGGAAATGGCAGCCAGCTCAGGGGATACGAGGTAGATCTGACCATCCTTGGTACCGGAGCGGCCGAGGAAGTTTCTGTTGAAGGTACGCAGGGAGATACCGCCGGAGTTCGGGGACTGACCCATACCGATGCAGGGGCCGCAAGCGGACTCGAGGATTCTTGCACCGGCTGCGATCATGATGGACAAGAGACCCATGTCAGCCATCATATTGAGCACCTGCTTGGAGCCGGGTGCGATGGAGAGGGAAACGTCCGGATGTACAGTCTTGCCCTTCAGGATGTGAGCAACCTTCATCATATCGAGGAGGGAGGAGTTTGTGCAGGAACCGATGCAGACCTGATCAATCTTCAGCTTGCCGATTTCCTCGCAGCTCTTTACATTGTCAGGGGAGTGCGGACATGCAGCCAGCGGAACAAGCTCGGAGAGGTTGATATCAACCACTTCATCGTAAACCGCATCGGGATCTGCGGACTGTTCGCTCCATACTTCGCCTCTGCCCTGTGCCTCGAGGAACTGCTTTGTGATCTCGTCGGACGGGAAGATGGAAGTGGTGGCACCCAGCTCAGCACCCATGTTTGTGATGGTGGCACGCTCCGGTACGGACAGGGTCTTGACACCCTCGCCGCAGTACTCGATAACCTTGCCGACGCCGCCCTTAACGGACAGTCTGCGCAGTACTTCGAGGATCACATCCTTAGCAGCAACCCAGGGAGAGAGCTTGCCGGTCAGGTTTACCTTGACAACCTGAGGATAGGTGATGTAGTATGCACCGCCGCCCATGGCAACTGCAACGTCCAGACCGCCTGCACCGATGGCGATCATACCGATACCGCCGCCTGTGGGAGTGTGGCTGTCAGAGCCGATCAGGGTCTTGCCCGGAATGCCGTAGCGCTCCAGATGTACCTGATGGCAGATACCATTGCCGGGACGGGAGAAATGAATGCCGTGCTTCTTGGCTACAGAACCGATGAAGCGATGGTCATCGGCGTTCTCGAAGCCGTTCTGCAGGGTGTTGTGATCGATATAGGCAACACTGCGCTCAGTGCGGACTCTCGGTACGCCCATTGCCTCAAATTCCAGATACGCCATGGTACCTGTTGCATCCTGTGTCAGAGTCTGGTCGATGCGGATACCGATCTCCTGACCCTTGATGGGCTCACCGTCAACGAGGTGTGCACGCAGGATCTTTTCTGTTAATGTCAAACCCATTGTAATCAATCCTTTCAGAAAAATATGGATCCTGTCCGCTTTCGGAAACAAACGCACAGCATTCCATTCTATCTTCTATTTTACTACAAAAAACAAAATTTGTCAAGAATTTCACAAGCATTTCTGCGAAAAAAGAGGGGACGGGAAAGGGGCATGGCCGTTCCTTTTCCGTCTCTTCGTGCAGGGTGCACAGACTGCATTCGCTGTGTTTGTCGGATACGACAGAATTTTAGTGAATCTATTTCAAATGATTGACAAAAGCTGTTTTGTTTTGTATAATAGAGACAATAAAAGCCCCTGCGGCAGAAATGGAGTGACAGTATATGAATGCAAAGAAAACAATGGCTCGTCTGACAGCACTTTTGTGCATGACTGCCTGCTTGTCTTCCCTGCAGGTGACTGCGGCGGAAACGGTTGTGTATGAGGGCATCACCTATACGCTTTATGAGAACAGTGCCTATGTAAAGTCCGGCGATGTGGATGATATGGACATTGATATCACGATCCCGTCCTATGTGGATGGTCTGCCGGTGACACGCATTGATGACAGTGCGTTCTATTTCGGCGGCAGCAAGCTCCGGACTGTCGTGGTGGCAGAGGGCATTGAGGACATCGGCACCAACGCCTTTGCGACTGCGGGACAGCTTCAGGAGGTCTCCCTGCCGGCCTCGCTCCAGAGCATCGGAAAATGGGCGTTCGGAAACTGCAACATGCTTGAAACCATTCACTTTGCCGGCACGGAGGAACAGTGGAACGCCCTCACCATTGAAGATGAAAGTCCCACATTCCTTGGTGCAGAAGTGATCTTTGAGAGCGTCTACGAAAGCCCCTATCAGGTGTTCACGTTTGAACGTGCTGATGTGAACGGCGACGGCCTGACGGATGCAACGGATGCCGCTTACATCCTGCAATATGCCGCCTACGCCGGTGCGGGCGGAACGCTGTCACTGAGTGAATTCTATCTGACACTGATTGCTGTTCCGGAATAAATTCTTGCCCTTCCCCCTTTGGGGGAAGGGCATTGACTTCTGCGCTTTATTGTGGTATAATGTAGATGCATTCGGAAAGGAGATTCAAAATATGCAGCAGGAAACAAAGGAACGTATTGTACAGACATGGCGGGAACGTCCTCTGACTGTAAAAATAGCAATGATCATCGGCATGATCGCCGGCACAGGTATAATTGTATTTGTGATTCTGGGACTGACCGGTGTGATGGAAAATGCGGATAACATCTTCATGCCCTTGTTGGGGGTTCTCATGCTCACACAGGGTATCCGTGAGTGGAAAACCAGCAAAATTACTGCGGTATTATCTTTTGCGGTGGCCATATTTATTGCCATTGTGGCATGTGTGAAATGGTTCGGATAAGGAGGGGCACATAATGAAACGACGCACAGCATGTACAGCGGCTGCATTGTCCGCTGTTCTGCTGACGGGCTGTCAGAGCTATGGCACGGACATTCCGGCGGAGTACAAGGATTTCTGGGATTATACATTCAATGGAGATTATACAGTCACACTGACGGAGGAAGGCGTCATCAACGAGGGCACCAAATATGAGAAGGGCTATCGCTATTGGGATATGACCTACACGGACAAGCATGGCACAGCGCATACTGCACAGATGACAGGTGCAGAGCTGACTGACGGCGATAAAGAAATTTACAAAAACCAGGAATGGTATGACATATTTTCAGCACATGCGTTTGTGACCGGTCAGATGGGGGATATTGCACAGCAGGAATTGTGGGATGAGATTCTTAGTGACGATCTGGATGTGGAATTTGTAGAAGGCGAAGTGATACATGAGGGGGAAGAATGCAGATTGTCGACACTGATATATGGTGCACAGTACAGCTTCGATGAAGCGGGCTATGCCTATGCAGAGCAGAAGCTCAGCCCGCAGGACGGTTACTGCATTGCGGACTGCGATCTGACAAGTGTCCTGCAGGATGATGAATTCATGCTGGTACTGGTGCTTTCCATCGATGGAACGGCGGATGCGGCACAGTATGAGGAGAAGCTGCGTGCCATCGAACAGGAGCTGCTGACCTATACGGGCGGCGTGCAGAATTATCAGCTTGTCCTCAAACAGGGTGACGGTTCCGCAGCCGATCCGGTTGTTTATGAGCATGTCGTGTGCCTCGGAGAGGATTTTGTCCCCGATCCTGCCGTGGAAAGTGATTCCCTTGCCAAGGCCGTACAGCGGCACTGGGAAGAGAAGTATGAATAAGGATAGTGCAATAGCAATCCCCCCAACGCCATAGGCGTTAGGGGGATTGTGTTTCTATGCTTTCGCTGCGGGCGTCAAACTTAGCTAACCAGTACATTCACCCACGCAGATTGCGAGCGCAGGCTCTGCGATCAGTCACCGAAGGAAATGCCCAGATCTCTTGCGGCCTGTACTTCCTGGCACTTGGGATCGACGAGCTTCTTCTTGCCTGCGATGTCGGCGAGCTTGTTGGATGTGATCTTGCCGTCCACATAGGCAACTGTTCTGCCGAACTTCTCTTCTGCCACGAGCTTTGCGGCATGTACGCCGAACTGTGTGGCCAGCATTCTGTCATAAGCAGAGGGGGAGCCGCCGCGGAGCATGTGACCCGGTACGCAGACACGGGCTTCGATGCCTGTGCGAGCCTCAATCTCCTTGGCAATGCGGTTTGTGGCGTTGCCGTTCTCTGCACGGAGCTTCTCACGCTCCTTCTTCTTGAGCTGTGCTTCCTCGCTGCTGTATACGCCTTCTGCAACCGCCAGGATGGAGAAGGTCTTGCCCTTGAGGCTTCTCTTGACAACGGCGTCGCAGACCTTTTCGATGTCATAGGGGATTTCGGGGAGCAGGATGATGTCCGCACCGCCGGCAATGCCGGAGTACAGTGTCAGCCATCCGGCCTTGTTGCCCATGACCTCGCACAGAATGATGCGGGAGTGGGAAGCAGCTGTGGTATGCAGTCTGTCAATGGCATCTGTGGCGATGTCCACAGCAGTGTGGAAGCCAAAGGTCACATCGGTGCCGTAGATGTCATTGTCAATGGTCTTCGGCAGACCGATCACGTTCAGACCCTCATCAGCCAGAAGCTTGGAGGTCTTGTGGGTGCCGTTGCCGCCGAGCGTCAGCAGACAGTCGAGCTTCTCACGCTTGTAGGTTTCCTTCATGTTGCTGACCTTGTCCACATTGTCCTCGCCGATGACCGTCATCATTTTGAACGGCTGACGCTTCGTGCCGAGGATGGTGCCGCCCTGGGTCAGAATGCCGGAAAAGTCAGAGGGCTGCATCACCTTTGTCAGACCGTGGATCAGACCATAATAGCCGTTGGAAATGCCGACAATCTCAACATTGTCCTCGCCGAACTGCTCAAAGCAGGCCTTGGCCACGCCGCGGATGGTGGCGTTTAGACCCGGACAGTCGCCGCCGCTGGTCAGGATACCGATTCGTTTTTTCATGTGTATTCCTCCTTAATGATCTTGTACGAAGGAAATACTGGGGGACGCCGTTCCCCGGATCCCCTGCCAAAGGGATGTGATCCCTTTGGCATCCTGAGTCATTGCTTGAAGGCACAGGCATCATATCCTGGCAGGGATCAAGAGACGTCGTTCCAGCATTTCTTCTCCATACAAGTTAATTACAGACCAATCGCATAAAAAGCAGAGAACCAGTGCAGAACACTGCCGCCGACAACGAAGATATGCCAGATGGAGTGCATGTAGCGGATTTTTTTCTGCACATAGAAGATCACGCCGAGGGAATAGAGCACACCGCCGCAGATCAGCGTAACGAGGCTGAAGGTCGGGATGCCCTGATAGAGGGGCTTGATGGCGAGGATGATGCCCCAGCCCATCAGAATATAGCAAAATGTGGAGATTTTGCGGAATCGCTCCAGACTGATGGAGGACATGACAATACCGAATGCTGCTGCACCCCAGATACAGCCGAAGATTGTCCAGCCGAGCCACATCGGCTTGATGCAGCAGAGCGTGAAGGGCGTGTAGGTGCCTGCAATCAGCAGGAAGATGGTGTTGTGATCGAGAATCTGGAACACCTTTTTGGCTGTGGGGTTTGTGATGGCGTGATAGAGTGTGGACATGGTGTAGAGAATGATGAGGGAGGCACCGAAGATGGATCCGGTCACGACCTCCATCGGGCCGCGGTTGATGGCCGCAAAGATGATCAGCAGCGTGCAGCCCGCAATGGACAGCAGGGCACCGGCGCCATGGGTCACGGAATTGAAGATCTCTTCACCGAGTGTGTAGGTACGTTTCTTTTTGGGGGCGGGTTCGGTTGTTTTGCTCATAATCAGGTTAACCTCCCGAATGTATTGTATTCCAGAAGTTTCTGAAATTCCATTTCCGGCACGGGCTTGCCGTACAGATAGCCCTGGGCATAGTCGCATCCCATTTCACGCAGGATCTCGGCCTGCTTGGGGAATTCCACGCCCTCGGCAATGGTTTCGATGTTCATGGACTTGGCAATGCGGATAACCGCAGAGACGATCTCCTGTGCAACTGTGTCCGTTTCGATCTCGATGATGAAGGAACGGTCAAGCTTCAGCAGTGTCAGCGGCAGCTGCTGGATGTAGCTCAGGGAGGAGTAGCCGGTGCCGAAGTCGTCCATGGCCAGCTGGATGCCCATTTCACGCAGGGCATTCATCTGCTGCACAGCGTAGTTGATATCGCCGAGTGCCAGACGTTCGGTCAGCTCCAGCTCAAGCCACTTGGCATCCATGTCGGTGCGCAGCAGCACCTCACGGATGTTTTCGCAGACGTTCTTCTGATAGAAATCGCCGGATGCGTAGTTGATGGAAATGACGATAGGTGTCAGCTGGATACGCTGCCAGATGGCATTGTGCTGACAGGCCTCCCACAGCACGAAGCGGCTGATTTCGGAGATCTGTCCGGTGCGCTCGGCGATCGGGATGAAGACATTGGGAGAAACCATGGTGCCGTCGGGCTTGATCCAGCGGATCAGTGCCTCCGCACCCATGATCTTGCCGGTGGCAAGGCTCACCTTGGGCTGATAGTACAGGCAGAGCTGCCGTTCGGCAATGGCATTGGCCAGTTCCTTTTCCAGCTCGCTCTGTCCCACGATTTCACGGTGCATGTTGGCATCATAACCCATCATATAGGACAGCTCACCGCGTCCCATGGCAAGGGCAAATTCCGCATGCTCGAGAACTTCTGTGAAGCTCTCGCCATCACGGGGCATTCTGGCAAAGCCGGCTGAGCAGCTCAGTGCAAGCGATGAGAAGACGCCCGTGGAGAGCTTGGCGAAATCGTTGCGGATCCGCTCCATCGTGCGGATGGGGAGATCCTCGTCGCCGTAGTCGCTGTAATCGTGGAGCACCAGTACGAAGTTGTCGGCGCTTACTCTTGCGGCAAAGCCGCCGGATGCGGCATATTTGCAGAGAACATGGGCAAAATCACGCAGGATGACATCACCTTTGTCATAGCCGCAGGTATCGTTGACAATGTGGAAGCGGTCGATGTCCACCGCAATGATCCAGCAGGAGGTCTGCATGGTCTTGCAGATGCGGTAGTTTTCCTCACCGTCGTGAATGAGCTTGTTGCGGTTGGCGATCTCAGTGACCTCGTCAAGGTACGCAAGCTTTTCAATGGTCGCATCCTTGCGTTTTTCCGATGTGATATCAATGAGGGCACCGCCAACGATGGGGGATCCGCTTGTGGTCTGCAGATTGTCATGATAGTGGTATGCGTACCAGACATAGGGCTTGCCGACAGCAGAACGGATACGCAGCTCCATCATGCGGGGACGGCTGTAGTGTTCCTCTTCTTCGCCCTCATTCTTTCCGCCCTTGCCGCGCACCTTGTTGAGGTAATTGTCAAAGACCACAACATCATCCGGGTGGAGCTTTTTGCGGAAGGCGGTGAAGCTGATCTTATTCTCAGTGATGCCGAGGAATTCCATCGCTTCGTCGGATACATAGTATTCGTCATGAATGGTCTGGCAGAGCAGGATGCCGATGCCGGAGAGCTTCATGGAAAGTGCATAACGGTTCTGGGACTCACTCAGATCCTTGGCATAGGCGGTCAGGGACTGTTTGGCTTCCTCCAGCTCCGTGGTTTCAAAACCGATGGAGAAGTAGAGGGCGCCATTTTTATTCTGCTTGAGCAGCGCAGTGTTCCAGCTGATGTAGCGTTTGTTGCCGTCACGGCCCCGCAGAGCGGAATCATAGATCTTTCCCTCGAGGCTTTCAGCAGCATTGCGTGGATTGAGACGCATGCTGTGGAAGAGTCTGCCGAGCAGTACAGCACTGTCGCCGATCTCCTCGCTCTCACTGATGCCGAGCAGCTCGTCCATGGCCTGATTGGTGTAGAGGGTGGAGAGGTCGCTTGTCCAGATGAAGGCGGGGGCATTGACGCCGCGTACCATATCGCAGATGCGGTCCATATCCACAGAACTGTGCATGCGCTGATAATACTGCAGTGCGAACACCAGTCCCACGGTAATGACGAGCAGTACCAGCACATAAATGCGCAGCGCCACAATGGCGGTTTCCGGGTTGCCGCTCACATAGCACAGCACCCAGATGGACAGAACGGCAAAAAGCAGCTCTACAAGCAGGATCTTGTTGTTTTTCATTGTGTCCGGCTTCCCTCCTTTACGAAAAAGCAGACAGAAATCTGCCATTTATTGTCACGATCGGATGTTTCGTTTCCGGATACATCAATACATTATATATTATACCGCTTTTCCCCGTAAAAGTCAATGGGGGTTTGCGTATTTTTGTGTCGATTTATGAGCTGAGGGGTATGGCTTCGCCCCAAAACAGAAAACGCCTGAACCGACCCATTTTGTGCGTACAGCACAAAAAGCCCCTATGGCAAATAAAATTAAGCAACAAACTGGCTTCGCAATTCAAGCGGAGTCAGTTTTGTCTTTAACTGAACACGCTGATGATTGTAA
>SVNX01000014.1 GCA_015066665.1 Ruminococcus sp.
TTTTTCATTGCCGGTGCTTATTGCAAAGAGGTCCCACCCGTTCCCATTCCGAACACGGCAGTTAAGCTCTTTCGCGTCGAAAATACTTGGCTGGTGACGGCCCGGGAATTTAGATCTGTGCCGGCTTTAATTAAACCCTTGAATCAATGATTCAAGGGTTTTTATTTATGCTTACAAAAAAATCATGCATTTTTTGTTCATTTCGTCCATGACATTTTCTTGTAAAAAATGGTATAATAATAAAGGAAACATGTTGTAACGGAGGAACTTTCATAATGAATCAAAATGATTATATCGTTTACCGCACTGCAGGCGTTTGTCAGATTGTTGAGATTGCGCCTCAGAGCATGGATGGCGTGAATACCATGCTTTACTATAAACTGAAGCCTATTGCGGATCCGAATTCTACATATTATATCCCGGCCGATCATGCGGAAAGCAAACTCCGCCCCCTTCTTACGAAAGAGGAGGTGCTCTCTCTGATTGACTCCATGCCCACCGAAGCGCAGGATGATGCACTATGGACGGATAACCGCCGGGAGCGCAAGGAAATGTATGCGCAGATCCTTAAAGGGGATGATCAATATGCTCTCGTCCGCCTGATTTCTTCGCTCTATTTCCGAAAACAATTCTCAGAGCAACAAGGAAAACGTTTTTCTGCCATGGATGAATCCGCAATGAAAAACGCAGAGACACTTATGCTGCAGGAATTCGGTTTTGTTCTGGGCAAAAATCAGGACGAACTGCGAGCCTTTATTGCCTCACGTGTGGAGGAAAAATAGTTGATTTTAACCAATAACGCCTCAGATAGTGGGGCGTTATTTCTTTTCTGCACAAAAAGTCGATGAAATCTATTGACTTCTTGTAGCATTTGTGATAAAATAATAATAACCGATAAAAAAGGAGGTGTGGGCCTTGCCTATGCAATCGAACCGGATGCTTTCTCTGATGCATCGTATGCCGATCACATATTTTTATATTAACTTTGCCGATCATGCATGGTGCGTGGAGGAGAGCGAGGCACTGCCTTCCGTACTTCAGTCTGAGAAAATGCATCCCTTGAATGCACTCTGTTCTTCTTCTCTCGTGTATGAAGAGGATCGTCCGCATCTGATCGGATTCCGTGATCGTGTCATGGAAGCCATGGGAAACGGCAGTCATGACTCCTGTTTTCGCGTTCAGTTTCGTCTGGTGGAACAGAATATGCCCGTATGGTACGCAGTCGAGATTTATCCGGAAATGTCTGAATCCCGCCTCTTTTGTGAGTGTACAGGGCAGTTTCGGAGATTATCCGACCGAGATGTCATGGCCTACCAGATGCTTCGTTCCTGTTATGATGATATGAATCCGGTGCCTTTCACAGATGTCATCGAGGCACATATGGCACGCGAACCGGAAACCCCTTTCGCATTCATTCAGTTCGATGTTGTCCGCTTCAAGCTGATCAACGATAACTACGGCGAAGCAACGGGAACAGCACTTTTGCATCATTTCCTCGATGTACTCGGATCGTTCTGCAGTGACGAGCAGCATTACATCCGGCTGAGTTCGGATATTTTCATGATCGTCATGCCATGTGGTTCAAAGGAGGAAATCTGCAATTATATCCGACGACTTGAGGCACGCCTGAGCGGATATCAGGACATGGAGTATTCCTTTGCTTTCGGTGTCAATATTGTCACAGACCGAAGTGTTTCGACACGCATTATGGGTGATTCTGCGGCCATTGCTCGTCTTTCGGTCAAGGGTAAGGTCATTGACAACATTGGTTTTTACCATGCCGGTCTTCGTGAGAAGATCCGTTCTAAGAAAAATATTGAGGATTATATGCGCATTGCTCTCGACGAGGGACAATTCTGTATGTATCTTCAGCCCAAATACAGCATTGCTTCCGATCGTGTGATCGGTGCCGAGGCACTTGCAAGGTGGATTCATCCCAAACGAGGTATGATTTCCCCGATGGATTTCATCCCTGTGTTCGAACAGAATGGATTCATTGTTAAGCTTGACCGTTTCATCTGGGAGTGTGCCTGCCGGAAACTTGACGAGTGGCGCAGACTCCGGATGCCCATGCTCCCCATTTCTGTGAATGTATCAAGAGTGCACCTGAACCGTGATACTCTTGCGGATGAGCTTGAAGCACTGCTTGCCAAGTATGACATTCCGCATCGTTATTTTGAACTTGAAATCACTGAGAGTGTTGAGAATGTCAATTCCGATCAGACCATCCGTGAACTGAAAAAACGCGGTTTTACGCTGCTGATGGACGATTTCGGATCCGGCTATTCGTCTCTGAATATGCTTAACAGTACGCCGTTTGACATCATCAAGATCGACAAGGACTTCCTCTCGAGCCTTCTCGACTCCGGACGTGGTCAGAATATCATCCGCCATACCATTGCCATGTCCCGTGAAATCGGACTGGAACTGATTGCTGAGGGCGTGGAAACGAAGGAACAGGCAGAGTTTCTTTCGTCCTGCGGATGCGATCAGGCACAGGGATACTATTACTCCCGTCCCGTTCCGGTTGCGGAATTCGATCGCTTACTGAGATAATATCCAGCCCCCATAGTTATATGGGGGCTGTTTTGTTGGGAAACGCACTTGACAAATACCCCATGGGGGTATATAATAAAGATAGAATCAAATGGAGGTGAGTGCATGTCTGAGGAAAAAATGTGCCACGGCTGCGTGAAATCGAAGGAACGTACCGCCGAGGAGCAGCGTAAGCTGATTCATCGCCTGAACCGTATGGAGGGGCAGATCCGCGGCATCCGCACGATGGTCGAACAGGACGCGTATTGTACGGATATTATGATACAGGTGAATGCTGTGAATGCGGCACTGCAGTCTTTCAACCGTGCATTGCTTGCCGATCATGTCCGTACCTGTGTGGCACAGGATATCCGAGATGGCAGGGACGAAGTGATTGATGAGCTGCTGGAAACGCTCCGGAAGCTCATGAAATAGGAGGCACTATGAAACAATTCGATGTTACAGGCATGAGCTGTGCCGCTTGCAGTGCCCGTGTTGAGCGTGCTGTGAATCAGGTGGAGGGTGTCACGTCCTGTTCAGTGAGTCTGCTCACCAATTCGATGGGTGTTGAGGGGACAGCATCGCCGAAGGACATTATTTCTGCGGTGGAAACAGCGGGCTACGGCTGTGCAGAAAAAGGGGCAGTGAAGCAGGTACATGCGGAGGATCCGCTTGCTGACAGGGAAACACCCCTTCTGAAGCGCCGTCTCTTCTGGTCACTTGGATTTCTGCTGGTTCTGATGTATATTTCGATGGGACATTCAATGCTCGGACTGCCGCTGCCGCCTTTTTTGAATACGCCGGTTGGTATCGGCCTTGCTGAGCTTCTGCTTGCGGCCATCGTCATGGTCATCAACCAGAAATTCTTCATCAGTGGTTTTATGTCCCTGTGGCGACGGGCACCGAATATGGATACCCTTGTTGCACTTGGTTCATCCGCAGCGTTTGTCTACAGCACAGTCCTGCTTTTTGTGATGACGGATGCCGGGCAGATGGGAAATGTCCCGCATGATGCATCCGGTCATCATTTCTATTTTGAATCCGCTGCCATGATCCTCACGCTGATCACCGTCGGCAAGATGCTTGAAGCACGCTCAAAAGGAAAAACAACCGATGCACTGCGCAGCCTGATGCAGCTCTCGCCCAAAACGGCGGTCGTACTCCGTGGTGATGTGGAAATCACCATACCCGCGGAAGACGTGCAGAAAGGCGATGTCTTCGTTGTCCGCCCCGGTGAGAGTATTCCGGCCGATGGAAGGATTCTGGAGGGGCACAGTGCCGTCAACGAATCCGCTCTTACGGGCGAAAGCATTCCAGTGGATAAAGAGATCGGCGATGCGGTATCTGCGGGTACAGTCAATCAGTCAGGATTTCTCAAGTGTGAGGCCACCGGCGTCGGCGAGGATATGGCTCTTTCGAAGATCATCCGCATGGTCAGTGATGCGGCAGCGACAAAGGCACCCATCGCCAAGGCGGCTGACCGTATCTCGGGTGTATTTGTACCGGCAGTGATCGGTATCGCCATCGTAACAACTGCCATCTGGCTGATTGCAGGGGAGAGCGTTGGTTTTGCACTGGCAAGAGGCATTTCCGTCCTTGTGATCAGCTGTCCTTGTGCACTGGGACTTGCAACACCTGTGGCGATCATGGTTGGCAGCGGCAAGGGCGCACGAAACGGCGTGCTCTTCAAAACCGCAGCCTCCCTTGAAGAAACAGGACGTGTGGAGATCGTCGCACTCGACAAAACCGGTACCATTACGCAGGGTGAGCCGAAGGTAACGGATGTGCTGCCGGCAGACGGCGTTGCGGAGGAAATACTGCTGCGCACGGCACTGTCACTTGAAAAGAAAAGTGAGCATCCTCTTGGCAGAGCCATCCTTGCCCATGCGGAAGCGATGGGAATCGTGGCGGATGAGATCACCGATTTTCAGGCACTTTCCGGTCATGGCCTGCGTGCAAGACAGCAGGATGCACTGCTCTTCGGCGGCAGTCAGGCCTTCATTTCCCGTAAGACATCGCTTTCCGATGAAACCATTGCAATGTCCGAATCCCTTGCAGAAGCCGGTAAGACACCGTTGTTTTTCTGCCGTGACAGGCAGTTTCTCGGCATCATTGCCGTGGCCGATGTCATCAAGGAGGAAAGCCCGCAGGCTGTGCAGGAACTGCGGAGAATGGGCATCCGTGTTGTGATGCTTACCGGAGACACTCCCCGTACTGCAAATGCCATCGGGCGGCAGGCAGGTGTCGACGAGGTCATCGCCGGCGTTCTTCCCGACGGCAAGGAAGCCGTCATCCGTAAGCTCTCCGCAGCCGGAAAGGTCGCCATGGTCGGTGACGGCATCAACGATGCACCCGCACTCACAAGAGCGGACATCGGCATGGCCATCGGCACGGGAACGGATGTGGCGATCGATGCGGCAGATGTGGTCATCATGAAGAGCCGCCTGACCGATGTGCCAGCCGCGATCCGGCTCAGCAGAGCAACCCTTCGCAATATTCACCAGAATCTGTTCTGGGCGTTCATTTACAATGTCGTAGGCATTCCGCTGGCAGCCGGCCTCTGGATCCCGATTCTCGGCTGGGAGATGGATCCCATGTTCGGCGCCGCTGCCATGAGCCTTTCGAGCTTCTGCGTGGTGACCAATGCGCTGCGGCTGAACTTTTTCGGTATGCACCGGTCAGATCGTGACCGGCCAATCAAATATCAACGTAAAAAGGAGAAGATGATTATGAAAAAGACAATGAAAATTGAAGGCATGATGTGCGGTCACTGCGAGGCTGCTGTCAAAAAGGCACTCGAGGCAATGGATACTGTTGTGGCTGCGAATGTAAGCTACAAGACCGGCACAGCGGTTGTGACACTGTCTGCACCGACGGATGATGCACTGCTGAAGAAGATGGTGGAGGCAGAGGATTTCACCGTAACTGAAATCCAGTAAGGCAGGCCATATGATCGATCAGTTTTCCAGAACGGCACTGTTTTTCGGTGAGGAGGGCATGCAGAAGCTGGCGTCGGCCAGAGTTGCGGTGTTTGGCATCGGCGGTGTCGGCGGTCATACTGCGGAGGCGCTTGTGCGCAGCGGTATCGGTGCACTTGACATTATCGATAACGATACGGTCAGCATTACCAATGTGAACCGCCAGCTCTTTGCCACACTTGAAACCGTCGGTCGATATAAGACCGAGGTTGCCTGTGAACGTCTTGCACAGCTCAATCCCGCTTGCCGCATCACGCCGCATACACTGTTTTATCTCCCCGAAACGGCCGATGAAATCGATCTGTCCCGATACGATTATATCGTCGATGCCATCGACACCATCTCCGGCAAGATCATGCTGGCAGAGCGTGCCGCTGCCTGCGGCGTGCCGCTCATCAGTTCCATGGGGGCAGGGAACAAGCTCGATCCCACAGCCTTCCGGGTGGCAGACATCTATCAGACATCGGTCTGTCCCCTTGCAAAGGTTATGCGTCATGAGCTGAAAAAACGCGGCATCCGCAAGCTCAAGGTGGTCTATTCCGAAGAGCTGCCCATCAGTCCCGATCCTGAAACGCTGTCCCGCCTCATGGCGGAGGAAAATCCGGATGGCGAAGTGAAGAAACGCATTCCGGCAAGCAATGCCTTTGTCCCGTCCGTGGTGGGGCTGATCATTGCCGGAGAAGTCATCAAGGATCTGACCGACATTCGTGAACGAAAAGGATAACAAAAAACAGCCGTACCCAATGGGTACGGCTGTTATGTTTTGCTTTAAAAAAGCTTAGCCTGCCTGAGGAGCCTCAACAGGACATGCAGCTGCACATGCACCGCAATCCAGGCATGCATCAGCATCGATCTCGTACTTGCCATCGCCAGCGGAAATTGCGCTTACAGGGCACTCAGCCTCACATGCACCGCAGCTGATGCAAGCATCAGAAATTGTATATGCCATATCTCTTTACACCTCCGATAAGTAGTACCGAAGCGCGCTTGCACTTCATACTTCTATTTTATCACATTTTCAAAAAAAATCAAGTCCTTTTCAGAAAAAAGCATGACTTTTTCAGAAAATTTTTTTCCAAATCTGGCAGTTTCAACAGAAACGTGCCAAATGGCGATTCCTGTAAAATGAAATATGCCCGAAAAAACGCCATTTTAAACAAAGAAAGATTTTGTTTGCAGATTTAAATAATGCAAACATGTCGGAAAAATTATCAGAATTGTGCATACCTATGAATTCGTGACATATGTTTTTGTGTGAACTGTTGAAAAATCCCTTGACAGAATCCAAAATTTCCTGTATAATATATATGTATTTGTGCGCTCTGACAAGGGGTCATTCTGTGCAATGCTGTTCCAGCTTTGCGTTAAAGCAAATGGGACAGTTTGAATTTTGCCTGTTTTCCTTTGTTTTAGAGGCATTGATGTGGATATTACGGCTTTCCGCAGGGCGGAAGGCGCAGAAAGGCGGAGATGATTTGAAAGGCAGAAGATTGTCTGTGCGGCTGATGAGTCTGCTTCTTGCGGCACTTCTTTCTTCGCAGGCGGCGATGCTGTCGGCGTATGCTGACGAGGCACCTGTTGTGGATACAGCGGTGCTGACCATGGCAGACGATGCATCGGTGCCGCTCTATGTGGAGCAGGAGACTTACAGCGACTATTATGATATGTATGCAGGGGAACACCGCCCCGATCAGGAGGTGCTTATCCCCGGTACGGATACACTCAGCATGAATTTTGCTGAAGGCGATGCGGTATCGACAGGCAGCTGCGGTGCCGAATATGGCCAGGAAAACAAGGATGATGTCCTGATCTGGAACGCAGCCGAGGGCAGCGTGTCCTATCAGCTCGATGTGCCGGAGACAGGTGTCTATTGTCTGGAGGCCTCCTATCTTCCGATTCCCTCCAACATGGCCAACATTGAGTTCAGCATTCTGATCGACGGCAAGGTTCCCTATGATACGGCTTCCCGTGCGACCCTGAATAAGGTTTACGAAAACGAAGGTGAAATCGAAGTTGATTCCCGCGGCAATCAGGTGCGTCCGGCGCAGAAGCAGGTGGGCATGTGGATGAAGACCCCGCTGCGTGATGTGGATGGTCTGTTCAATGAACCGCTGTTCTTCTATCTCGAAGAAGGCAGCCATGAGCTGACTCTTGATATTAAGAAGGGGTATTTTGCACTTGAATCCCTCAGATTCTTTAACCCGGATTCTCTCCCGAGCTATGCGGATTACAAAAACAGCGTATCCGCAGGGACAAGCGTCGAGGCAACGCCCTCCACACTGATCCGTATTGAGGGTGAGGCGGCTGCTTATAAGAGCGATTCCACACTCTATCCGACAACGGATAATTCCAGCTATCTGGCATCGCCTTCCAATCCCGCCAAGACGGTGTATAACACCATCGGTTCCGGCAACTGGACCAAAGCAATGCAGACCATCACCTGGACGATTCCCGCTTCGGAGCTGACAAGTGACGGCTGGTATAAGATCGGTATGAAGGCACGTCAGGCCACCATGCGAGGCCTCTATTCCAACCGCCGCATTTATGTGGATGGCGAAGTACTCTGCAATGAGATGGATCAGGTCAAGTTCTACTATGATACGGACTGGCAGCTGGTTTCTCCGACCGATGCAAACGGCGAGGAACTGTACATCTATCTTGAGGGCGGTCAGGATCATACCATTACCATGGAAGTCATGCCCGGTGAGATCGGCGAATCCATGCGTGTGCTGGATGCGGCTGTGCTCGACATCAATACATATTACAGAAAGATCCTGATGATCACCGGCCCTTCTCCCGACAAGTATACCGATTACTATGTGCATGAGAAGATTCCGGAGCTGCTCGATGAGTTCAAGCGTCTCTCCGCAGATCTCAAGCAGATCAAGAACGACATTGAGACCATGGCAGGCTCCGAGGGTTCGGAAGCCGCTTCCCTCGAAAGAATGTATCTCGTTCTGGACAACTGTGTCAAGGAACCGCTGAAGATTCCGGATTACCAGTCCCAGATCAAGGACAATATCACAGCCCTGTCCGCATGGATGTATGACTACCGCGGACAGCCCCTGGAGCTGGACTACATTGAGATCGCATCGGCAGACCGTGAATTCAGCTCCGTGAAGGAGAATGCCTTCAAGAGCTTCGGCTTCGGCTGCAAGCGTTTCTTCAGCTCCTTCTTTGAGGACTACACCAACCTTTCCGATGAGACGGATGAGGAAGCCATCAACGTATGGGTTTCCCTCGGCCGTGATCAGGCACTGGTGGTCAAGTCCCTCGTGGATTCCGAATTCTCCCCGAATCACGATGCCAACGTGTCCGTCAACCTTGTCGTGGGCGGCGTTGTGGAAGCAACACTTGCCGGCAAGGGCCCCGATGTGGCACTTTTCCTCGGCGGTGAATTCCCCGTTAACCTCGCTGCAAGAGGCCTGCTTGTGGATATGAAGCAATATCCCGATTATGATGAAGTGGCCTCCCGCTTCCAGCAGTATGCAACCGTGCCCTATCAGTATGACGGCGGTACCTATGGCATGCCCCTGACACAGAGCTGGGCAATGATGTTCTACCGTAAGGACATCCTCACAGAGCTGGGCTTTGATGCACCGCCTGAGACATGGGACGATGTGATCGACATGCTGCCGGCACTCCAGAGAAACTATATGTACATGGGTCTGGTGCTGCCCGTTGTATCCGGTACCAATGCCACCATCTCCGCGGCAACGGAATCCGGCCACACCTTTGCAACCTTCATGCTCCAGCGCGGCATGAACTACTACAATCCTGCACAGACCGTGACGAACTTCGACAGCATCGAGGCCGTACAGGCATTCGAGCAGTGGACGGATCTGTACACCAAGTATGGCTTTGAACAGAGCTATGACGGCTTCAGCCGATTCAGAACCGGTGAGTATCCGCTTGTGATCTCCGACTATTCGTTCTTCAATCAGCTGACCGTGGCTTCTCCGGAAATCAAGGGCCTTTGGGGCTTCACCCAGATCCCCGGCACAGTCCGTGAGGACGGCACAATTTCCCATGCGGTCAACTCCACCTCCTCCGGTGCGGTCATCTTTGACAAGTGCAAGGATAAGGAAGGTGCATGGGATTTCATCAAGTGGTTCACATCCACCGAAACACAGGTGGCATACGGTACCCAGATCGAAGGCCTTCTCGGTCAGCTGGGACGCTACACCACAGCCAATACTGAGGCACTGCAGCAGCTCGCCTGGTCCAAGTCCGAACAGGCAACGCTTCTGGAAGCACAGAGTGAACTGGAAGAAATTCCGATTATCCCCGCTTCCTATGCCGTGACCCGCAACATCATGAACGCATTCCGTGAAACGGTCAACAATTCTGAGAATCCCCGTGATACACTGCTCTGGTATAACCGTGACATCAACACCGAAATCACCAGAAAGCGTGAGAATCTGGGACTTCCCACTGACGAAGAATCCAAGTAACGGCCGAGCGCCGATCAATTAAAATAAGGAGGGGTTTCATTTGGATCCTGCTGAAATCGGCAAGCGCAGCAAGCAAGAAAACAGACGTCTGATCTGGCTGCAAATGAAACAGAATAAGGAATGCTACTTCATGATGCTCCCGTTCATGCTGGTATTCCTGGTATTTACCATCATCCCCGTTGTGATGTCCCTGCCCATGGGCTTTACGGACTTTGACATGGTACAGCTTCCGAAGTTCGTCGGACTGTCCAATTTCACTACGCTGTTCCTGAATGACAGCATCTTCATTCAGTCCATCCGCGTGACGCTGGTATTCGCCATCTTCACCGGCCCCCTCAGCTATGTGCTCTGCTTCCTGCTGGCTTGGCTGATCAACGAACTGCATCCCAAGCTCAAGACCATCTTCACCCTGATCTTTTATGCGCCGTCCATGGCCAATGTCTATACTGTATGGCAGCTGATCTTCAGCGGTGACAACTATGGTTATCTCAACTCCGTCCTGCTGAATCTGGGCATCATCAATGCCCCCATTCAGTGGCTGACCGACAGCTCCTATGTTCTGGGCGTGACCATCGTTGTACAGCTCTGGCTGTCCCTCGGTGCAGGCTTCCTGTCCCTCCGTGCGGGCTTCCAGAACATCGACCGCTCCCAGTACGAGGCCGGTGCCATTGAGGGCATCAAGAACCGCTGGCAGGAACTGATCTACATTACCATTCCTTCCATGGGACCGCAGCTGATGTTTGCGGCAGTAATGCAGATCGTCAGCTCCTTCACAGCCGGTACCGTGGCACAGAGCCTGGTCGGCTTCCCCAGCACGGATTACAAGGCGCATACCGTCATGACCCATGCCTATGACTACGGCTGGGTGCGTTATGAGATGGGTTATGCATCAGCCATCTGTCTGATTCTGTTCGTTGCCATGTTCATCGTGGAGAAACTCATCAGCAAAGTGCTGAGCAAATATATGGACTAAGGAGGTGCAGGAATGTCGAAAACCAAAACAAAAAAGAAGATTGCCGCTACAAACCCCGATAAACTGAAGGCCTCCAATAAGCAGGCCGGCAAGAAGATCGGCGGTACGGTTGCCATCTTTGCCTTTCTGACGATCCTGGGCCTGTTTATGGCGCTGCCGATTTACCTCGCATGCGTAATGTCCATCAAGCCCGTGCATGAGCTGTTCGTCTTCCCCCCGAAGCTCTATGTCATCGATCCCACACTCGATAACTTCCGGGATATGTTCGCCACCCTTTCCGATATGTGGGTGCCCTTCTCCCGCTATGTATTCAACAGCGTATTCGTGACCGTCTGCGTAACCGTGGCACAGTGCGTGTTTGCCTCCATGGCAGCCTTTGTTCTGGCAAAGGGACGCTTCCCGGGCAACAAGCTGCTGAATAATATCATCGTGATCTCCCTGCTGTACCAGAGCAATGTTATCTATATCATGCAGTACATCGTTATGGCACAGCTTGGTATGATCAATACCTACTGGGCACTGATCCTGCCCTCCGTTGCATCCCCCATGTGTCTCTTCCTGATGCGTCAGTCCATGAGCACCGTGCCCGATGCGATGATCGAGGCAGCCAAGGTGGATGGTGCCAACATCTTCACCATCTGCTGGCGGATCGTAATGCCCAACCAGAAGCCCGCACTGATGACAATGATCATCTTTGCCTTCCAGGCAGCCTGGAACATCCAGGGCGGTACACTGGTGTACAAGGAATCCCTGAAGACCCTGCCCACTGTGGTACAGCAGGCAGCCAGCTCCGGTCTTGCAAGAGCCGGCGTTGCGATGGCAGCAGCCGTGTTCATGCTGATTCCGCCGATCGTTGTATTCATGTTTGCACAGAAGAACGTCATCGAGACCATGGCGCATTCCGGTATCAAGGATTAAGAAAGGGTGGTAATTGTGCAGCAAAAATGGAAAAAACTTGTTGTAGCGTCCCTTGCCGGAATGATGACCGCCGTGTTCAGCATGAACCTTGCGGTATCCGCCGATGAGCATTATGACGTGTACAATTATGACCGCTGGAGCGAGGCCATTCCCTCGCAGGCCGGTTATCTGGCTGAACGTTCCGTATCCGGTGAGGATCTTGGTATCGGTGATTTTGCCGAGCCAAGTGACATCTTCCGAGATGCACACGATCAGCTGCTGATCGTCGATACCAAGAACAACCGTATCGTCATTACCGACAGCAAGCTTGAAACAGTTGTAGGCGTACTCGATGAGTTCACCTATGAGGACGGTTCGACCACAACCCTCAAGGAACCCGAGGGTATCTATGTTTCACCTGAGACCGACACCATCTACATTGCCGACTACAATAATTCCCGTGTCCTGGTCTGCGACTATGAAGGCAATGTCTCTCTTGAGATCACAAAGCCCCAGTCCGAGCTGTTTGCACAGGAGCTGACCTTCCTGCCGCAGCGTGTAATTGCAGACAAGGCCGGCAACATCTATGTGGTGCTCGGCAATATTACCACCGGTGCCGCTATGTTCACAAGTGACGGTGAATTCCAGGGCTACTACGGTGCCAATACCGTTGAGCAGACATCCACTGTAATTGCCAACTATTTCTGGAAGATGATTTCCACGGATGAGATGCGTTCGAAGGCATCCCGTACCGTACCTTCCGGTATCACAAGCTTCGATCTGGACGATGAGGGCTTCATCTACACCTGTACCCAGTCCACATCCCAGAAGACCGATACCATCAAGAAGCTGAACCCCGCCGGCAAGAACCTGTTTACAGGTCTCGAGACCACATGGGGCGATATTGAGTCGGTGTATGACACCAACACCAACAAGAACTACCAGTCCATGATCTGCGATATCGAAATTGCAGATGACGGCAACATCAACTGTCTGGATCTGACCTCCGGCCGTATCTTCCAGTATGATAAGGAAGGCAACCTGCTGTTTGTATTCGGCAGCTCTTCCGACCAGCTGGGCGGCTTTACCGAGGTGGCAGCCATCGAATCCATTGGCGATGAGATCATGGTTGTGGATACCCGCAAGAATACCATCACCGTATTCGTGGAAACGGATTTCGGCGATATCGTTCACAGAGCCACCAATCTCTATAATGATGGCTATTATGAGGAAGCACTGGAGCCCTGGTATGAAGTGCTGCAGTATGACGGCAACTACCGCCGTGCCTTCCTTGGTATTTCCGCAGCACTGCTGATTGAGGGCGATTATGAAGGCTCCATGAAGTATGCAAAGCTTGCGGATTCGCCCTATCGCTACAACAGAGCCTTTGAGGGCTGGCGTACCGAGTTCCTCAGTGACAATCTCAACACGATCGTGATCATTGTTGTGGTGGTCGTTCTGGTTGTGGGCGTGCTGGTGTTCCTTTGGAAACGACACAAGAAAAATGTGGCTTATGCTGCAACAGTAGGAAAGGAGGAATAGCATTATGATGGATCTGACTGACCGTCAATGGGTCAAGCATGCGATTACGCATCCCTTTGAAGGCTTTGAGGATATGCGGTGGAAAAAAGCAGGATCGATCAAATACTCCATCATCATCATTCTGCTCTGGTTCGTCGCCTCCATTTTCTATAACAGACTCTACGGCTTCCAGTTCTATGTGGAAGCGGATAAGATGTTCAACATCATCCCCTACATCGTCCAGACTATTGTGCTGTTCCTGACATGGGTTGTCGGCAACTGGGCTGTATGTACGCTGCTCGATGGTGAGGGTACCATGCGCAACATCTTCATTTATAGTGCCTATGCCCTGATCCCTTATGTGGCCAGCATCTATATTGAGGTGTTCCTGTCCCATATTCTGATCCGTGATGAGTATATTTTCATCGAAGCCATTTCCTATCTGGGACTCGGCTGGAGCGTGGTGCTGGTGTTCTCCGCCATCAAGTCGGTGCATCAGTACACATTCACCAAGACGATTTTTGCGATTCTTCTGACGATTGCGGCAATGCTGATCATACTGTTCCTTCTGGTACTGCTGCTTTCTCTGTTCCAGCAGGTGTATGTATTTGCATACTCCATCTATACAGAGCTGGCATATCGACTGAAGGTATAAAGGAGGCAGTGAACGAATGCAGATTGTAAAAATGAAACGTGTGCTGGCGTGTCTGCTGGCAGCAGTCCTGGCACTGCCTGTGACGGCACTGCCCGTCAGCTCGGACAACGAGCAGGAGACAGTCGCAGATGCCGCAGAAGGCGAGACCACTGAAGAGGGAGACGCCGCTGAAGAAACCATCGAAATCGAGGAAGAACAGGAAGAGGTCGACATTGATGCCGACACCGTTCAGAAGTATATGACTTCCGTTGGTGCCAAGGATGGCTACGCCGTTTATCTTCGCAGCAAGGAGTATAAGGATGAGGTTGAGGCAGAATTCCTCGCCAAGGTTGGCAGTACCTATGCGGATGAAGATGAGGCCGAGGATGCGGCTGATGAGATCATCGATCTTCTGAAGAAGGCTGAGATGGCCATCATCGAGGAAGCCTCCGGAAAGGTTGCCGCAGTTGCCGAGGAGCTGACCGATACTAAGGAAAGCGTCATCTACCTCAGCGATGCCGGACGTTATCTGATTCATCTGAATGCAGATCAGACTTCCGTGCAGCAGATCCGCTTCCGTGTGTCCACTCTGGACAGTGAATTCCTGTTCCTGACCAAGGATAAGAAGACTCTGGAGCTGTACTCCCAGGATTATGAAGAGGTCTATGTGACCATGACGCTGGATGAAACAACATCCGAACACTGCATCTACCGCAGCAGCGATCAGCTCTGGTGGGCGATGCTCAGCCCCAAGCAGGATCAGGCGTGGGCCTGCGTCCGCAAGGCCGCTGAAAACGACAATTTCACCATGTATGTGGATGAATACACCGCCGTTATTGCACTGGAGAACAAGGCGAACGGCTATATCTGGTGGTCTTCTCCCCTGAATGCCAACCGTGATACCCGTGCAACCGCTACGCTCGTCAATGAGCTGCAGTCCTCCGTTGTGCTTTCCTACGGCGACACTGCTTCCCGCAGCGTGACCAATCAGCGTTCCCGCAATGCTGCCGAAATCAAGGTGAAGGACATCTCCGATGGTGTGGAAATCACCTACAAGTTCGATAAGAGCAGCATCAGCGTGCCCGTGCGTTACACGCTCGAGGATACTTATCTCGATGTAAGCCTTGACTGCTCGGCCATCAAGGAAGGCAAGTTCGAGGAAGGCAAGATTGCCACAAAGATCACAATGCTCGGTGCTTTTGGCGCCGGTGCATCCGATGAGGAAGGCTACTTCGTTCTTCCTGACGGCTGCGGCACACTTGTGAACTTCAATAATGGCAAGGAAACCACCAAGGCCTATTCCCAGCCCGTTTACGGCAGGGACATCACCGTGGTGCCGACTACGAAGCCCGCTGTGACCGAAAAGGTGCTCATGCCCGTTTATGGCATCGTCAAGGACGGCAACGCCATGGCTGTGGTAATTGCAGAGGGTGACGGCAATGCCGATCTCAATGCAAGCGTCAGCGGCCAGTCCCTGAGCAGCTATAACATCGCAAACTTTTCTTTCCGCCTGCGCGGTAATGATAATGTTGCCATGCCCGGTGATGCCGGTACCCTGACGCTGTTCGAGGACGGCCCCATCAAAACCGAAAAGATCAGCATGCGTTATTATCCCATCGCCAAGGAAGACGCTGATTATGTCGATGTGGCCGAGGCTTACCGCAGCTATCTCCTCGAGGACGGCGGCGTGAAGGCCAAGGCACCGGCCGACACTACAGAAATGTACCTTGATCTGTACGGCGGCACCATGAAGGCCCGCTCCGTGCTCGGTATTCCGGTAACAATGAAAACCTCCATGACGACCTTTGACGAGGCAAAGGAAATTGTCGGCAACCTGAGTGACAGAGGCGTGGATGACATGGTTGTTGTCTACAACAACTGGACAAATGAAGGCATCTCCGGCAAGGTCGACAACAAGGCCAAGCCCTCGGGTACACTCGGCGGCAACGGCGACTTCAAGAAGCTCAAAAAGTTCCTGGAGGAGAAGAATTTCGATTTTTATCCCTCCGTCAACAACACGACATTCAAGTCCGGTAACGGCTACTTCACCTTTACCGACACCACCATCCGCATTACCGGTTCCTACTCCAGACAGATGACCTATAATCTGTCCTATGGTGTGCAGGATACTTCCATGGACACCCTCTCCCTGCTGTCGCCCGGAACCTTCACCAAGGTCTATGACAAGCTGGCATCCCGCTACAGCAAGAAGGGCATTCAGGGCGTGTCCCTGGGTGATATGACTTCTACACTCTATGGTGATTACGGCAAGCAGAATATGTCCCGTGACAACACCAAGGAAGTGCTGCAGGAATCCTATCAGTCCATTAACGATTCCGGTCTGTCTATTCTGGCCGATACCTGTGCAGCCTATGCGTTCCCCTATGTGGATCGTATCTCCGATGTGCCCCTGCAGTCGAGCGGCTTTGATGTATTCGATGAGGATATTCCGTTCTATCAGATCGTCATGCACGGTGTGATTCCGTATTCCGGTACGGCGATCAATGCCAGTGCCGACAGCACGGAGACTCTGCTGGATACCATCGCCACCGGCTGTAATCCCGCCTATGACATGATCTATGCCGAGGCAAGTGACCTGAAGGATACCGACCTTGATACGCTGTTCTACTCGCATTATGCCTTCTGGCAGGATGCCGCAGCAGAGAAATATCAGCTCGTGTCCGAGATTCTCTCCGGCGTGAGCGATCAGACCATCACAGATTACTCCCGCACTGGTGATACAGCTGTGACGGTTTATGCCGACGGTACAGAAATCCAGGTGGATTATGCAGCAGAAACCATTACCGTGAACGGCACGGTATACAGCCTTGATCAGGCGGAAAAGGAAGGGGAGTGAGCATAGCATGAAAATTCCATATGAAAAAAGAAAAGGCCTTTACGGCTATGGATTCATTGCCATCTGGCTGATCGGCACACTGCTCTTCTTTGTGTATCCGCTGATTGAATCCCTCCGGTACTCCTTTATGGACGTCCGCCCTGAGGTCGGCGGCATGCAGGGTACCTGGATCGGCCTTGACAACTACAAGTATGTCTTCCTGGAGGATCAGAACTACAGCAAGTATCTGGTCAGTGTTCTGGGTGATACCCTGTGGAAAACACCGCTGATCATCATCTTCTCGCTGTTCATTGCGGTTATCCTGAACCAGAAGTTCAAGGGCAGAGCCTTTGCCAGAGCTGTTTTCTTCCTGCCGGTTATCATCGCCACAGGTCCTGTGTACAGCATCATCAACGGCAACATCTCCAGCTCCGGTGCCAGCAGTGCCGGTCAGTTCTCCACCATGTTCTCCACCGACCTCATGGGCGAGCTGTTCCAGTTCATCGGCATCTATGGCCTGAGCGACAATATGCAGACCATGGTTGAGACCGTATCGAACAACATCTTCAGCATCATCTGGAGTACAGGTATCCAGATCCTGATCTTCCTTGCGGCATTGCAGAATATTCCGCCCTCTGCAAAGGAAGCTGCCCAGATGGAAGGCGCAACGGCTTGGGAGTATTTCTGGAAGATCACCCTGCCGTATGTCAGCCCCATGATTCTGGCAAATCTTATCTTTACTGTCATTGACTCCTTTACTGCGCCTGATAACCTGGTTATGGGTCGTGTACTGGATATGCAGAGAGACTGGCAGTATGGCCACGCCGCTGCGATGGCATGGGTTTACTTCGTCATCGTGCTGGCAGCAGTCGGTCTGATCACTGTGATCATGAACCGCTTCATCTACTACGAAGTTGATTAAAAGGAGGGAAACGGCTATGGCAAAAAAAGAAAAAAAGCCTGCTGAAGGCGAAAAAGTCATTGGCAACGGTCTCTCCAAAAGAGAAATCCGTAAGATCCATATGCAGAATATGAACAAGACGGAGATTGCATATCTGCGCCGTAAGGAAGCCATCGAAAAGGTATGGCCGATCATGCGATTCTTCATTCTGTTCGGTTTGTGCTTCATCATTCTCTATCCGCTCATCTATATGATCAGCTGTTCCTTCCGTGCACAGGCGGACATGAACGATCCCACAGTTATGTGGATTCCGCGTCATTTTACGCTGAAGATCCTGGAACAGACCATGACGGCGATGGATTACTGGAAGACACTGGGCAATACGCTTCTGCTGAACATCGGCTGTTCTCTGGTGCAGGTTGTGACCTGTGCTGTGACCGGCTACGGCTTTGCCCGCTTCAAGTTTAAGTTCAAGAACCTGCTGTTTGGTCTGGTTATCATGATGATTCTGGTGCCCAATCAGATCATTGCCATTCCGCAGTACATGGAATTCCGTTATTTCTTCGGACTGCAGCCCCTGATTGAGGATCTGTTCGGTACAAAGGCCGGCAGCGTTTTCAATCTGATCGACAGCCCGCTGACCATGTACCTGCCGGCACTGACCGCCAACGGCATCCGCTCGGGTCTGATGATCTTCATCTTCCGTCAGTTCTTTAAAGGCTTGCCCAAGGAGCTGGAGGATGCTGCTTACCTCGACGGCTGCGGCCCGTTCAAGACCTTCATCAAGGTTATGGTTCCCAATGCTGCATCTTCCTTTCTGACCGTATTCCTGTTCTCCGTAGTTTGGTATTGGAACGATTACTATGTAAGCTCCACCTTCTTCACAGAGAATTCTACCATGGCGCTGATGCTGAAGAACCTCAGCTCCACGCTGAATATGGTGCTCTTCAACAGTGCTACGGTACAGGTATCGCCCCGTGAACAGATCCTCTGGATGGAGGCCGGCTGTCTTCTGGCAGTCTTCCCGCTCCTCCTGATGTATGTCTGCCTGCAGAAATACTTCACCGAGGGTATCGAGCGTTCCGGTCTGGTTGGATAATTGAAAAACAAAGCATCGTGTCCTTCGGGATACGATGCTTTTCTTTGTCTTTCGGCATGAACGGATGTAAAAGAAAAACCACCCGCAAGCGGGTGGTTTTGATATGTTTCTCTTATGCCTCGTAGAAGGGCTCTGCATCCTGTACAGCAGCCTCGCCGAGCTTGTTGTTTGCCGGAACAATAGCAAGCTCCATGCCGCGCAGGTGGGGCTTTGCAGATTCTGCCAGACCATCATACAGTGCCTTTGTTGCAACACCGTCATTCGGAACGTCAGCATCCACAACGAGCAGGAAGTTCGGTCTTTCCTTATCTTCACGCTTCATCACACGGAGGAATACCTTGCGTACCTCGGGCTTACCGGAGAGGTAAGCTCTCATTGCATCAAGCAGCTCTGTCGGCTCTTCCTTCAGGGAACCAAGCTGAATCTTGGTGCCGGGTGCCAGTGCTTCCGTATTGTTCACACGGAACAGTGTCTCGGTGGGGATCATGATGTTCTGACCGAAGGGATTCACAACCGCACCTGCAGCATCGGGATTGGGATTCTTCTGGAGAATCTGGCAAAGATCACGGAATGTGATGGCAGCCATCTGTGCCTCGGTGTGCTTGTCCCACTTGCGGTATTCGTCGATGTCTGTGAACAGGGGGAAGTACTTCTTGCCCTCCTGATTGTTGAACAGCAGGAAACGGATCTGGGGCTGTTCCTTCAACTCCACTGTACCGTCATCATTTGCTGCGGCCTGCTGTACCTTACTGATATTTGCAGGAACGAAGAAACGAGCTGTCTTCAGTGTGTTGACAAAAGCAACCTCACTCTTCTGGCTGCGTTCCTTCTTCATTTCATTCATTGCTTCGACCAGTGCCGGATTTGTAATCGGCGGCTGGGTATTTTTCTGTTCTGCCAAAATATTCACCTCATTTAAACTTTTACAGCAGCGGTGCATCACCGCTCGTATCAACTGCTATAGACATTATAACATAAAAAAATCATAAAGTCAACCATATTTTTATAAAATTCCACGGGGAGAAGAATTTGGAGGGGGAGGGCCGAAAAAAATGAAGAAAGCGTGTTTTTGCAAACACGCTTTCACTCTTTGCTGCATCATTCCGCATAAAAATGAAAAATCAGGAGCATAACCGGATAACCGGTTTCTCCTGATCGCTTTTCATTTCATTGTCATATGTCCTTACGCACGCTCAACCTTACCGGAACGCAGGCATCTGGAACATACATTGATGTGACAGGGAGCGCCCTTAACAATTGCCTTAACGCGCTGTACGTTGGGCTTCCATGTTCTGTTGGTCAGTCTATGGGAATGGGAAACCTTGTTACCGAATGTAACGCCCTTGCCGCATACTTCACACTTTGCCATCTGGGATACACCTCCTTAAACATGTAAAAAACACCTATGGACTAATTATATCACGTTCCGAGAAAAAAAGCAAGTCTTTTTTTCAAGTTTTTTAAAATTATTTTTTACTGGGCGTAATTGTACAAAATAGGCTTGCAAATAGTCCTGTTTTGTAGTATAATAAGAAGTGTATATTTTTTATCCGGGAGTGATAGTATGTCAGATTTCTTTTCGACCACCACACTGCTTGAGATTTTTGTCAAGATCATGATGATTTTGCTGATTCTGCCGCTGCATGAATTTGCCCATGCCTGGACAGCGAATAAGCTGGGGGATGACACCGCCAAATACATGGGGCGCATGACGGTCAATCCATTTGCTCATATCGATCCGATCGGTGCGCTGCTGCTGCTGTTCTGCGGCTTCGGCTGGGCAAAGCCCGTACCGGTTAATCCGCTTCGCTTCAAGAATTCCAGCCGCGGCATGATGCTCACAGCTCTGGCTGGCCCCGTATCCAATCTGCTTGCAGCCATTGTCGGCATGATCGCCTGGCAGCTGCTTGACGGTGGTGCCTATGTTATCGAAGAGGCTGGCAGCTACATGGTTGTGTCGAATACCATGGGCTATGCCATGTGGATGCTCCACTGCTTTATTGTGATCAATGTCAATCTGGCGCTGTTCAATCTGATTCCGGTGCCGCCTCTGGATGGTTCGCGCATTCTCAGCCATTTTCTGCCCCATGGTGCACAGGTGTGGCTTGCAAAGAATGAGCAGATCTGTCATCTTGTCGTGATGGCACTGATGGTGACCGGCGTGCTTGCAGTGCCGCTGCGTCTTCTCAATCAGGTAGTTATGTTTGTTCTGCATCTTCTTCTGGGCTGGATCCCTCCGGTACTGTAAGCGATGCAGGCGATTCAATTTAAACTCGATGTCTTCGAAGGGCCGCTGGATCTTCTGCTTCATCTGATTGCCAAGCATAAGCTCAATATCAATGACATCGAGATCACCAAGCTCCTAGAGCAATACCTTCTTTATATGGAAGCGGCTCGTTCACAGGATCTGGAGCTGGCCGGCGAATTTCTGGAGATGGCCGCCCGCCTTGTCTACATCAAAAGCGCATCCCTTCTGCCAAAGCCGGAGGAAGCCGAGCGCATCAAGCAGGAGCTTCAGGGTGCACTGATCGAGTATGCGCTCTGTCAGGCAGCAGCCGGCAAGCTGCGTGAGCTGTTTCAGGCGGATGATATCTTTGTGCGAAAGCCCATGAAGATCAAGGTTGATCAGACCTATCGGCTGCAGCATCCTGCCTCAAAGCTGGCGGATGTCTATGCACAGGTCGGAAAGGGGCGTACAAACGGAGAGAAGCTCTCCGAAAAAATCAGTGATACGGTCATTCAGCCAAAAACCGTATCCGTGATTTCAAAGGTTGTGTTTGTGCTTCGCAGACTTTATGCGGGTCACAGCGTGACGGTGGAATCGCTCTATGAAGGCATCACCGACCGTTCCGCCAGAGTGGCAACGTTCCTTGCGGTGCTGGAACTGACAAGATTTGGCAGGATTGCTCTCAATGAGGATAACACCCTGCTGACAAGATGTGAGAAGAAGGAGGGCTGACACAGTGGAAGAACAGAATATGTCTGCCCTTGCGGAAGCGATTCTCTTTGCGGCAGGTGAACCGGTTGAGACAGAACGTCTTGCCATGGTACTTGGCATACTGGATCGGGATGTCCCTCTGATCATGGAGCAGCTTCAGGCACGATATACGGAAACGGGCAGTGCCCTGCAGGTGCTGCACCTTGAGAATTGCTGGCAGCTCGGCACCAGAACGGAGCTTGCCCCCCTGATCCGGACAGCGCTTGAAACCAAGCGCATGACACCCCTTTCAAATGCCGCAATGGAGGCTCTGACCATCATTGCCTACAATCAGCCCGTCAGCAAGGGCTTTGTGGAACGGGTAAGGGGCATCGACAGCTCTTCCGTCGTAAATTCTCTTGTGGATAAGGGGCTTCTGGAAGAGGCGGGGCGCATTGATGTGCCCGGCAGACCCATTGCCTATAGAACGACACCGTTGTTCCTGCGTACATTCGGGCTTTCTTCACTGGATGACCTGCCCGAACCCAAACGCGCGGGACAGGAAGATTTTGCCGGCGAGCTGGCCGGTGACGCCATGGAAGGCACGGACGAAGAAGCATAGAAAGGCAGGTGAGAATCAGCGTGAAGATTTTTCTGATCATACTTTTGATACTGATACTGATTCTTGCCATTATCATGCGAACAAGTCTCGTGGTTGAGGCGGAATTCTGGGATGGAAAATTCCAGTGGGCTGTGAAATACTTCGGGTTCAAAATTTTCCCAAGGAAGGAAAAGGAAACGGACGAGGAAGAGGAAGCCCGTAAGAAAGCTGAAAAAAAGCAAAAAAAAGAAGAAAATAAGAGAAAGAAAAAAGAGGAAAAGGCTGCTGAAAAGCGCAAACGTCTTTGGCCCGATCGCTTGGCAAGAAAGCTTGAGGAGCTGTGGGAGAATGCGGATATGGTATCCGATATTCTTGCAGCATCTCCAGGGTTGTTCCGCCGCCTGGCAAAAGGAATGACCCTTGATCGGGTGGAAACGGATATTGTCATAGCAAATGATGATGCCGCCGATTGTGCCATTACCTATGGGCGGATGCAGATTGCCATCCAGAATCTGCTGGCACAGCTTGGCAGAGCCATTCGTGTGAAGCGGAAAAAGATCGCCATTGCTTGCGATTTTGCCGCAGACAAGAGCGTTTTCAATGCCCGCGGCCGCCTGAAGCTGCGGATCGGTTCCACGCTCTGGGCTGCCCTCTGCTTCGGCTGCCATTATCTGTGGCACAGCCGGAAAATGGCAAAACTGACACAAAACAGATAGTCACTAATCCATGCGAAGCATGGTTTCATAGCAAACAAATACGCAGCGGCACTGCCGCGGAAGGAGTATAGTATGAGTGAAGTAATCAACGGCTTTATGGGCGTGAGCATGGAGAAAATCCGCAGTATGGTCGATGCCAACACCATGATGGGCAGCCCCATCAATTGTGCAGACGGTACAACTGTGATTCCTGTCTCCAAGGTCTCTCTGGGCTTTGCGTCCGGCGGTTCCGACCTTCCCACAAGAACCAGCAAGGAGTATTTTGCAGGCGGTGCCGGTGCCGGCATCACTGTGAAGCCCCAGGGATTTCTGGTCATCAAGGATGGCGATGTGCGTCTGGTACAGCTGTCCATGGATGCGGATAAGGGCAATGTAATGCTCAACATGATTCCTGAGGTTGTCGACAAGATCACAGCCCTGATTCCCAAGAAAAAGAAGAAGGGCGAGGAAGAAGCACCCGCTGAAGAAGAGGCGGAGACTTCCGAAGAATAAGGACTAATCCGGGCATTTTTCGCATAGAATAGCAGTAAATGCTGAATATGGGAGGAATTGCCTTGAAACGATGGTTCGGTATGCTTCTGGCAGCGGTCATGCTGCTGGGGCAAGGATTGCAGATGCCCGTTCATGCGGAAATGCCCGCAGTCTCGGCCGCAGCCTGCGTACTGATGGAGGCGGCAACGGGACGCGTGCTCTGTGAAAAAGCATCCGGTGAGAAACGCCCGATGGCGAGCACCACCAAGATCATGACGACACTGCTGTGTCTTGAGAGCGGCGGCCTGGACGAGGCCTTCGCTGTGGACAATGCAGCGATTCATGTGGAAGGCTCGTCCATGGGACTGCAGGAAAATGACATCGTCACAAAGCGTGCGCTGTGCTTTGGCATGCTCTTGCCCTCGGGCAATGATGCAGCAAATGCGGCAGCGGTGGCTGTGGCGGGAAGTATTCCCGATTTTCTGACACTTATGAATGCACGGGCAGCCGAAATTGGCATGACGCAGACTTATTTTGCCACTCCCTCGGGTCTCGAAGGGGAAGGGCATGGTGCGTCCGCTTACGATATGGCACTGCTGACACGGGAAGCGCTGCGCAATGAGGACTTCCGTGATCTCTGCGGCAGGACTTCGGCGACGGTGAATTTCGGCAATCCCCCCTATGCAAGGACGCTGTACAACACCAACAAACTGCTCGGCATGTACGAGGGAGTGATTGGCGTCAAAACCGGCTTTACGGATGAGGCAGGGCGATGCCTTGTGTCCGCCTGTGAGCGTGACGGCATTACGCTCATCTGCGTGACGCTGGGTGCACCGGATGACTGGAATGACCATATGAAGCTGTATGATTATGGCTTTTCGGCTGTCCGACCGACTGTGCTCGATGAGCCCGCCGATCTGTGTCAGAAAGTGGCCGGCGGCACACAGGGACAGGTGCGCCTTGCTGTCGGTGAGACGGTCTGTATTGGCGTGCCCGAGGGTGCATCGGATGATGTGACATGCCGTGTCAGTCAGGCTCCCTTTGTCTTTGCGCCCGTTGCAAAGGGCGATCGGCTCGGGACACTGACCTATTTATATGAAAACAGAATCGTTGCCGAGGTGCCGCTTTGTGCGGCAGAATCTGCGGCAGCGATGGAAAAGAAGCAGCCCTCCGGCAGCCCGCTTGAACGGTTTGCCGCATGGGTGAAGGGATTGTGGAAGGCAGAATAAGGAGGAAACTGTGGCAGATATCAGAATTCAGAAATTACTGGCGGATGCAGGGTACTGCTCCCGCCGCAAAGCGGAAGCACTCATCAGCGCAGGAAAAGTGAAGCGCAACGGCCGTCCCGTCAAGCTCGGTGATAAGGCATCCCCTAAGGATCTCATTACCGTCGACGGCGAACGTGTCTATGTACCGAAGAAAAAGAATTTCCGCTATATTATGCTCCATAAGCCCCGCGGCTATGTGACGACGGTGTCCGATGAACTGGAGCGCAGATGTGTAATGGATCTACTGGAGGATGTGGAGGAGCGTGTCTATCCGATCGGCCGTCTTGACCGTAATTCCGAAGGCTTGCTGCTTCTGACCAATGACGGCAATTTTGCAAACGGCATTATGCATCCCAGCCGTCATGTGACCAAGACCTACCGTGTAACGGTGCGTCCTGCGGTTACGGACGATCAGCTCGTGCAGCTCTCCGACGGCGTGGATCTCGATGGCAGAAAGACTCTGCCGGCATCCGTTGTCGTGATGAACAATGAGCCGGGCCGTGTGGTGCTCCAGATCACCATCAAGGAAGGCCGCAATCGCCAGATCCGCCGCATGTGCGAGGCGGTGGGACTGGAAGTCGCAAGACTGCGCCGAACTTCCATCGGCCCGCTGAAGCTCGGCATGCTCAAGCCCGGTGCCTATCGTGATCTGACTGCGGAGGAACTGCGTGCCATCCGCAATGCCATGGGAAAGGAATGATACCATGCTGACAATTGTAGAGCAAAAGGATCTGTCCGGCTATGCGTCCCTGCTTGACAGCCTTCATGCACCGGCCGGTACACAGCTCTATCTCACAGAAGCTCTGGAAGGAGAGCATGTGACAGGTTATATCGTCTACGCCTACGAGTCGGAGCGTGTTGCGGTCTATGCTGTTGATGACGGGGACGATCTGTACCTCTGTGATGGACTTGTCCGCTCTGTGCTTTTCAAGGGAATGCTGCGTGGTTTGGATGCAGCCGTCTTTTATCTGCAGGATGAGGCAATGATGGCGAAAATGAAAAAACTGCGTTTTGTTGAAAATGACGAAAACACGCTGGAAAGCATAGTGAAAATTATGGACAACTGCAAAAGTTGTCGCGGAAATGCAACAAAGGCTTGAAAAAATATGAAAAAAAGAGTATTATTATAATGTATATAGTTTAAGTTAGGAAGGAACGATACTATGCAAACCGAGAAAAACCTTAATAGCCCCGCAAGAGTGCGCCTTGCAGCATTGTTTGACGAGGCATCCTATAAGGAGATCGGCTCCTATGTGATGGAGAAAAATGCCCCCGCCGGCGTTGTCTCCGCATATGGCTATGTGAACGGCAACCCTGTTTATGCATTTGCGCAGGATCAGAGCGCAGAGAATGCAGCAGTGGGCGCAGCACAGGCTGAAAAGATCGCCAAGGTTTATGATCTGGCTGCCAAGACCGGTGTACCGGTTGTTGGTATTTATGATTCCAACGGTGCATTCATGGACGGTACCGCCGCTTCCCTGAATGCTTACAGCACAATGATGAGCAAGGTTTCTGCGCTGTCCGGCGTAGTTCCGCAGATTGCAGTTGTAGCCGGCCCCTGCGCAGGCAGTGCTGCAATGCTCGCATGTGCTGCTGATTTTGTCGTAATGGCAGAGGATGCAGAGCTGTATCTGACCCCCTCCTGCGGCAAGGGCAGTGCAAAGGATGCAGCTGCAAACGGCATCGCAGCACTGATCGCTGAAGATGACAAGGCAGCCATTGCACAGGCAAGAACCCTGATCAACCTGCTCCCCGTGAATAACATGGCAACCGTACCCTGCATGGAATACGACGCTCCCGCTGCCGCATCCGGTAAGGATCTTGAGGCACTGGTAGCTTCCGTAACAGATGCAGGCAGTGCAGTAGAGCTGGGTGCTGCTTATGCAGGTGCCGCTTACACAGCACTGGCTACCGTATGCGGTTCCACTGTTGGTATCGCAGCAACAAACAAGACAGCGGACAAGCTGACTGAGGCTGATTGCGTGAAGCTGGCACGTTTTGCCCGCACATGCGATGCTTTCTCCATTCCGCTGATCACATTCGTTGATACACTCGGCTTTGACGGCAATGCTGAGACAGAAGCAGCAGGTGCAGTCAGAGCACTGGCAAGACTGGCAGGCAGCTACGCAGAGGCAACCACCGCCAAGATCTCCGTGATCACCGGCAAGGCAGTTGGCCCTGTATTCGTTGCACTGGCAGGCAAGGGCAGCAATGCTGACTTTGCATATGCGCTTGAGGATGCCTACATTGCCCCCCTCGCTCCTGAGGCAGCTGTTGAATTCCTGTGGCACGATCAGCTCGCAGGTGCTGAGAATCTGGCTGCTAAGCGTACAGAGCTTGCAAAGGAATACACTGAGACACTGGCATCTGCTATGTCCGCTGCACAGCTTGGCTGTGTGGATGAGATCGTTGCAGCTGCGGATCTCAGAGCAGTCATCAGTGCAGGTCTCGCAATGCTCGAGGGCAAGCGCGTGACAAATCTCCCCAAGAAGCACAGCAATTTCCCGTTCTAAGAAAACGGTCAAACAGAAATTTATAGATTGGTGGTACATAAAAATGAAAAGATTCAGTGTTACAGTTAACGGCAAGGCATATGACGTTGCAGTAGAAGAGCTGGGCGCAGGCGCTCCCGCTCCCGTAGCTGCTGCTCCCGCACCGGCTGCTGCTCCTGCAGCTGCCCCCGCTCCCGCACCGGCTGCTGCTCCCGCTGCTGCAGGCGCAGGTGAGAAGGTTGCTGCTCCCATGCCCGGCACCATCCTGGATGTAAAGGTATCCAACGGCGATACTGTTACCAAGGGCCAGTGCATCATGATTCTGGAGGCTATGAAGATGGAGAACGATATCGTTGCTCCCTGCGACGGTACCATTACCAGCCTGCTCGCTAAGAAGGGCGACACCGTAAACGCCGGCGATGCTCTGGCAACAGTAGGCTAAACTGTTCTCATCAATTCTAAATGAAAGGAAGATTTTACAGCTGTAAAATCAGGTAATATTATGGCAAAGGTAAAAGTTACTGAAACCGTCCTCCGTGATGCGCACCAGTCTCTGCTGGCTACCCGTATGCGCATGGAGGAAATGCTCCCCATTCTCCCGCTGATGGACAAGGTTGGCTTCCATTCTGTAGAGTGCTGGGGCGGTGCGACATTCGATTCCTGTCTGCGTTTCTTGGATGAAGACCCTTGGGAGAGACTGCGTACCATCAAGAAGAACATGCCCAACACCAAGCTCCAGATGCTGTTCCGTGGTCAGAACATGCTGGGCTATCGTCACTATGCTGACGATGTGCTGGAGTACTTCGTACAGAAGTCCGTTGCAAACGGTATCGACATCATCCGTATTTTCGATGCTCTGAACGATATGCGCAACCTTGAGTCCGCCATCAAGGCAGCCAAGAAGGAAGGCGCACATACACAGATTGCATTCTCCTATACACTCGGTGAAGTGTTCACAACGGATTATTATGTAGACTATGCGAAGAAGATCGAAGCTGCAGGTGCAGATTCCATCTGTATCAAGGATATGGCTGCTCTGCTGACTCCCTATGAGACTGAAAAGCTCGTTCGTGCACTTAAGTCCGCTGTCAGCGTTCCGATCCAGCTGCACACGCACTATACTTCCGGTCTCGCTTCCATGTGCCTGTTGAAGGGTATCGAAGCAGGCGTGGATGTTATTGATACTGCCATGTCCCCTCTGGCTCTGGGTACATCCCATGCGCCCACAGAGTCCATGGTTGCTGCACTGCAGGGTACAGAGTATGACACCGGTCTCGACCTCGTTCTGCTGACCGAGATCCGTGACTACTTCATGACACTTCGTGAGAAGTACATCAAGGAAGGCCTCCTTGATCCCAAGATGCTGGCTGTTGATGCCAACGCCCTGATTTATCAGGTGCCCGGCGGCATGCTGTCCAACCTCCTCTCCCAGCTCAAGCAGGCTGGCAAGGAAGATCAGCTGACTGAAGTACTCAAGGAAGTACCGAGAGTGCGTAAGGATGCAGGCTATCCGCCTCTGGTAACACCGTCCTCCCAGATCGTTGGTACACAGGCTGTATTCAACGTCATTATGGGCGAGCGTTACAAGATGGTAACCAAGGAATTCAAGGGTATTGTTCGCGGCGAATACGGTCAGACACCGGTTCCGATCGATCCTGAGTTCCGCAAGAAGATCATCGGTGATGAGGCACCCATCGACTGCCGTCCTGCTGACCTGATCGAGCCTGAGCTCGAGAAGCTCCGCAAGGAATGTGCTGAGTGGACTGAGCAGGAAGAGGACGTACTGAGCTATGCACAGTTCGGCCAGGTTGCTGTGAAGTTCTTCGAGAATCGCCGCAATAAGAAGTTCGGCCTCGATGGCAAGCTCGGCGATGCCGATAAGCAGGTTCATCCCGTTTAATCAGAGATTTTAGCGACAGTCTGCCATTTCCTTTTGGGGATGGCAGACTTTTGTGGACGCAAGGGATTTGTTTCCTGATTCTCCTGAAGAATGGATTGCTTGCAATCCAAGCGTTTTGCCTTTGCCCCATTAGGGGCATTGGCAAAACGACTCGGGATTCCAAAGGGATGACATCCCTTTGGCGGGGGTCGGGGGGTAGAGCCCCCTTGCAGCCACACAAGTACACCACCAGAAAGGAGAGGGGCAGAATGCCGATCAGAATTCCGGAGAATTTACCCGCATACCAGACATTGGAGGAGGAGAACATCTTCGTCATGCCGAAGGATCGGGCTGAGCATCAGGACATCCGTCCGCTGAAGGTGCTGATTCTCAATCTGATGCCGAAGAAAATCGAAACGGAATGCCAGCTTATGCGGCTTCTGAGCAATACCCCCCTGCAGGTGGACGTGGATCTGCTGCAGGTAGACCGTGTTTCGAAGAATACATCCAAGGCACATCTGAGCACATTTTATAAGACGTTTCCGCAGATTCGTGAGGACTTCTATGACGGCATGATCATCACCGGTGCTCCCGTCGAGCAGATGGAGTTTGAACAGGTGGACTATTGGGAAGAACTTTGTACCATCATGGAATGGACAAAGACCCATGTGTATTCCACCATGCATATCTGCTGGGCTGCGCAGGCCGGTCTGTATTATCATTTCGGCGTGCCGAAGTACCAGCTTGACAGAAAGCTGTTCGGCATTTTTCCGCATAAGGCGGAAGTGGAAAATACGCCTCTGCTGCGTGGCTTTGATGATATCTTCCCCGTGCCGCATTCCCGCCATACAGAGACACGCCGTGCCGATATCGAGAAGGTGCCGGAACTTGAGGTGCTGTCCTATTCGCCGCTTGCGGGTGTCTATATCGTCGGCAATAAGAACGGCAGACAGTTCTTCCTGACCGGTCACAACGAGTATGTCCGTGATACACTCAAAGATGAGTATTTCCGCGACCTTGACAAGGGACTGCCGATTGATGTGCCGTTCAATTATTTCCCTGGCGACAACCCGAACTGTACGCCCGTCTTTTCCTGGCGCAGCCATGCGAATCTGATGTATTCCAACTGGCTGAACTACTGCGTGTACCAGGAAACACCCTTCCATCTTGAGGAACTGCCGAAGATGGTGGAGGATGGGATTGCATAAATAGGAAACCCTCAGTCTTTGCGGGACTGAGGGTTTTGATTGTTATGGAGGAAATTACTGCAAATCGCAAAGGTCGAGCACGGGGAACTTCTCATCAAAGACTGTCAGGGTGAAATTCAGATGCATGTTCATATAGAGACTATCCAGCATATCATCCCCGACAAGGTATGCAAGCTGTACATCGACTGATTCGCCAGCCGGAATCGTGATGGTATTTTTATGCATACCGCTTTCAGACTGAATGGAGAAGAAACAGCCGTCCGGTTTCAGAGGATGGAGGAATTCTGTGTTCCGTTCTGCAATGTCGGACTCCAGATTACCGTTTCGATATGCCTTGTTATCCTGGATCGTGAACAGCGTCGGGAAAATCGTATGCTCCACCGCATGATCGGAATCATTGGTATAGGTCGCCTTTACCACCAGTACATTCTGCGGAATGGTTTCGGAAAGGACTTCCTCATCCAGTGTGTCCACGCCGTTGCCGGGGTTGTACCATGTGCGGACAAGATCGGCAACATTGCCGCTTTCATCCAGATATTCGCTGTAGTCCCCGTCAATGCCGTCAAAATTCTTTTGCAGCCATGCGTCCGTCACTGTCATGGAGATGGTATCCTCAGTATCAATTCCTGTGTGATTGAGCTCTGCGGATTCTCCGATCGAAACGAGATTCAGCTCCTCACGCAGAACCTTCGGTGCAGCCGATTGTGCGGATCCACCACCGCCGCCGGTCTCCTCCGGCAGATAATTTCCGGCTGTTTCTGTCTCAGAGGGCGTGAGCGTCAGACTTTCCGCAAACTTCTTCACATCCGCTTCACTCAGATCCGAGGTCAGCCACGCACGGACAGCATAGTTTGTTCCGTCAAACACAACCCAAAGCTCACGGTTAAAGCTGAGCCTTTCTCCTTGCTCACCAATACGGTCAGCTTTTTGTGCAATCAGAATCTGCTTGCCGTCCTCTGTATACTGCTCGCTGGATACAGTATAGCGCAGCTGCTCGGTGACAGTCATATTCTCAGGCAGAATCAGAAACTGATAACTGATGCCGCCGCCTGCCTCGCTGAAGTATTTGCCCTCGATTTCATTGAAGACATACCCATCCGGCAGCCAGCCGATGTTCAGTGCCATGAACTGTGCGTGTGTTTCCTCCGCTGCCGTGGAAGCATCCGTGGGCTGCGGGGTGATGATGACGGTATTTTCATAGTTGCCGGTCTGTTCCATTCTGGCGTGCAGATATTCATAGGCCATGGCAGAGGTCGGCACGATGATCAGTGCCGCTGCCGCACAAGCCGCAATGATATGGGATTTTTTCATTTTAATGGTGCGCTTTGTCTTCATAGCTTCACACTCCTTATAGATCTGTGCATAGGCCGCCTGACATTTTGCATTTACAATTTCAGGTACTTCCGTATCAAATCCGATCTGTCTCATAGGGAAAGTGCCTCCTCGTCACAATATTGTTTCCGGAATTCCTTCCGTCCTCTTGCAAGTCGTGTCTTGACGGTGTTTTCATTCATAGAAAGGAGCGATGCGATCTCCTTCACCGTCAGACCCTGCATATAATGCAGCGTGAAAATGAGCCGATGATTCTCGCTCAGTCCGTCGATGCATTCCTGCACACGCCGGTCGGATAAGCTCGTATCACTGCCGGCCGGTACGCCGTCATAGCTTTCCAGATAGATGATTGGTCCGTTTTTACGGATGATCTCCTTGCAGCAGTTGATCAGAATTCTGGTCAGCCATGTCTTGAAATACGAATCGTTCTGCAGTGTCCCGATGCTCTGCCAGCATCTCAGAATGGCTTCCTGCATAGCATCCGCCGCATCAGCGTCATTATGCAGAATGGAAACAGCCGTCCGGTACATGGCCGCTTTATGCCGTTCCATGAGTGCAACAAAGGCATCCGGATCGCCGCGTTTCGCACGGCGTACCAGAAGAATCTCCGTCATGTCCGCTCCCTCCTTTTTGACTTCATCAAAGCTCTGATTCGTCTATTAGATGCATCAGAGGCGCCAAAGGTTTCATCTGGATTTATCATAGCACATTTTTTCTGCAAGTGCAATGCATACACACGGCCGTATCCGCATAGAATGGAACAAACAGGCTCATACTGGAGGTGAGGACGTGCGCAGAAGGAGACGACACTGGAAGATCGGGGCAGTGCTGGCAGGACTGCTCATGCTGCCGCTGGCCGCTGCTGCATTCAGCCGGATGCCGTCCATCGGTACGACAGCGGAATTCTTGTTTACGGAAACGGACGAGCATCCGGAACTGACCATCCCCGAGACGCTCCCGTGGGAAGAATCCCTCTTCCTGTCCGAGGGATTCGGAACGGAGGCGGCATTGCCGGCACTGGTGCCGCAGACGGCTGCACCGTCGGATCCCGGCCCAAAGCCTTATCCTGAAAGCTGGAATCTGACCGGCGGCAAAGTCGTGCCGACGACCTATCTGCCCTATACGGGGGAGCGTTTCTTCTCTCTTAAAAAGGCCGGACAGGTACAGAATCTGTCTCATATTTCACATGAGGAACTGCTTGCGGAAAGTGAAAAGCTGCCGGATTTCGACATTTTCACGAATGGCGAACCGCAGGTGCTCATCATGCATACACATACGACGGAAACCTTCGAGCCGTATGAACGTGAGGCCTTTGATGCGGGATTCAACTACCGTACAACCGATCCTTCGCTCAATATGGTAATGGTGGGCGAGGCCATTGCGAAAGAGCTGCAGCAGGGCGGCATCGGCGTGATTCACGATGTTACGATCCATGATTACCCATCCTACACCGGCTCCTATGAGCGCAGCCGTGCCACCGTGCAGGCGATTCTGGCGGAACATCCGTCCATCAAGGTGGTGCTCGACATCCATCGGGATGCCATCAGCCGGGACGGCACGATTGCCCAGCCCGTCATTGAGATCGACGGCCGCAAGGCCGCGCAGGTCATGATCATCTCCGGTTGTGATGACGGCACGCTCGGCATGCCGGACTTCCGGAAGAATTTCCGCTTTGCCGCCCTGCTTCAGCAGCAGATGGAAACGGATTACCCGGGACTGACACGTCCCATATTGTTCGACTATCGCAAATACAATCAGGATCTGAGGACGGGGAGTCTCCTGATCGAGGTCGGCTCGCATGGCAATACGCTCGATCAGGCGGCCTATGCGGGGGAGCTGATCGGTGCCTCTCTGCGCCGGGCTCTGCTCAGGCTGAAGCCCTGACCGGAAAGGAATGCAAATGAAACGAAAAATTCTTCTCATGCTGAGTATGCACATCATGCTCAGCTGGATGCTCTGGGGCGGTCTGCGGGTGTATCAGCAGGGATATAATGCAACACACAGCAAGCCGATTGCAATGGCGAGTGCATCTCTTGATGAGAGCCGCATGCAGATCACGGTGCTGCATGAGCGGCTGACGCTGCCGGCCGCATGGTTTGCCGAAGACAGTCCGCTGCATGGGGCGGCGTTCTGGCTGAATGACGCATCCGTGCAGCTGTGGCATTATTTGTGTGCACAGGCGGAGACGTATTTGAAAGACATATAATATTCACATTTTGTTCATGGAATATTGCGGAAATCGCTCTTGCAAAGATATGAAAAATCTGTTATAATAATAAGTACTGTGGTGACACAGTGAGAAGCGCCTGTAGTTTAGTTGGATAAAACAGGGGACTCCGACTCCCCAGAGCGCAGATTCGAGTTCTGTCAGGCGCACCATACAGCATCGCTGGGAAAGCGATGCTTTTTCGGGATGTAGCTCAGTTTGGTAGAGTGCTTGGTTTGGGACCAAGATGCCGCAGGTTCGAGTCCTGTCATCCCGACCAGGCCGGCGTCCGGCCGAATGGACGCATTATGAGAACTTCCGAGAAATCGGAAGTTCTTTTTTTTATGGTGTGGTTTTGCATTTGGTGATTTAAGAAAGGAAGATTAAAATGGGTTTTCTTTTAGGAAGAGATGAAATATTTTGGAGATTGGGACACGAGAAATCGGATGACCTGTTAATTCGACTTAGAAATCTCGAAAACGTCAATTTTCAAGATGAAACGGGAATTTCTTATTTATTTATGGCATGTTCATCACATTATCTGGAAGCCATCATGATCTTGTTGGAAAACGGTGCAGACCCAAATCTCACTGATAGTAGCGGGCGTGAACCAATTTTGGCTGCAATAGGTCAAAAAAGTGATAATAATGCTAAAATCTTGGAAGCTTTTCTGAATTATGGACTTGATGTAAACAGAATTAAGGGAGGGGGGACTCTTAAGGAGTTGATTCAATCATTTGAAGATGAATCATTAAATGATGTGTTGAAAAAATTTATGTGATTGATGCTAAATTGTATTGTGACTTTATGAAAGGTGCTCTGAATGGCAAAAAATTATGAGGTGAAATGATGTATAATTTTTTGAAAAACGATCAACCATTATCAGTTACTTCAAATGATGTAGAATTGGTGGAAGTGAGATTTGGTATAAAATTCCCTCAAATTCTTAAAGAGTATTATCTTAAGTATAATGGAATGGGGATCAATTTGTGTAAATTTAAAATTAATGGAAACGAGTACGAAGTTGCGGAAATCATTGCGTTATGTGCAGGAGAAGACTCGTTTGAAGATATAAAAATGGATGAATTAGAGGATGATTTTATTCCAAAGGAATTTATGCCATTAGCGTACGATAGGGGAGGGGATTATTACTATTGGAATAGTGAAACTGAATTTGTATATTTAGTTTATCCTGATTGTATAGAGAATCCCATTCTTATATGCCATAGTATACAAGCTTTTTTTAACTTGCTCGAAAATGCAGAAATTGAATAAAGGGTTAAAATAATCTCTGCGTCAGTTTGATCGACCAGTTGTCAAATTTGAGGACTCAGTCCTTCGCTGAACTGGCTTGGTCATGCGGCACTGGACGTGCTGGGTCTGATTCCCGGCATCGGCATTGCGTTTGATATTGTCAATGCAATCTGGTATTTCGCAGAGGGTGACATCTTTGGCGGCATCTGCAGCCTGATCGGCATTCTTCCGTTTGTGGGAGATGCCATTGGCCTGATGGGTAAAGCAGGCAGCTGGGCATGCAAGGTTGCGAAATTTGTAAACACAGCCACCTACGCTGTTTCCATGCTCAAGAGTACCTACGTCATTGGCAACGTCATAAAGGACAATATCGAACGTTACCTGATCAATGGCGAGGAATTCAGCTTGGCTGGACAAGAGCCGCTTTACTGTTCCAAAAAGACAAGGGAATCAATTTCAAAATATAATTATAACCCAAAATAAGGAGGAAAAACATGCTCGATACGATCATATCCGGCCTCAACGATGCCCTGTACAGTTACATACTCATCATCCTGCTGGTGGCAGGTGGTCTTTATTTTACCGTCCGCACAAAATTTGCGGCGTTCCGTCTGTTCGGTGAGCAGCTGCGTGCCGTAATGGAAAAACCCAAGGACGGTAAGGGCGTCTCCTCGTTTCAGGCACTGATGGTTTCGACCGCATCCCGTGTGGGCACAGGTAATATTGTGGGCGTTTCGACCGCTCTGTGTCTGGGCGGCTTCGGATCCGTCTTCTGGATGTGGGTGATTGCCATCATCGGCAGTGCATCCGCCTTCATTGAGAGCACACTCGCCCAGATCTACAAAAAAAGAGGCCCCGAGGGCAGCTACGGCGGCCCCGCCTATTACATCGAAGCGGCACTGCACAGCCGTCCGCTCGCCATCGTCTTTTCCGTTCTGCTGATCCTGACATACGGCCTGGGTTTCAACATGCTTGCATCCTATAATCTGCAGTCGACTTTCTCGGGATATGGCTTCTACAATGAAACATCCTCCCCCTGGATCATCGGCCTGATTCTTGCGGTCATTGTCTGCTACTGCCTGATGGGCGGCGGCTCCCGCATCATCAAGACCACAACATTCCTTGTACCGGTTATGGGTGTTGCCTATATTTTCGTATCGCTGCTGATCATTCTCCTGAACATCACAAGCCTTCCCGGCGTGTTTGTGACCATCTTCACCGAGGCGTTCGATTTCGAAGCGATTTTCGGCGGATTCAGCGGTTCCTGTGTGATGTACGGCATCAAGCGCGGCCTGTTCAGCAACGAGGCCGGCGTCGGCTCCGCTCCGAATGCTTCTGCCTCTGCTGAGGTCACCCATCCGGCCAAGCAGGGTCTGGTACAGGTATTGTCCGTATTCATCGATACGATTCTCGTGTGCAGTGCGACAGCCTTCATGTGCATGTGCTCCGGCGTGGAGCCGACCAGGGAGCTGTCCGGTGCCCCCTATGTGCAGGCTGCACTCCGTGAGACGCTCGGTGCCTTCGGCCCGATCTTCATCACTGTGGCGATGCTTCTCTTCGCCTTTACCACACTCCTCGGCAACCTCTTCTATGTGGACAAGTGCATCAGCTACATTATGGGCCGTGTCCCCGGCAAGACTTTTATGCGTGTGTACCATGTGATTGCCTCGCTGGTGGTACTGCTGGGTGCGGGTCTGAGTGCGGATCTTCTCTGGAACATTTCCGATATTTTGATGGGCGGTATGACGCTGATCAACATTCCGGTCATCTTCATTCTTGGCAAGTACGCACTGCGTGCTCTGAAAAATTATGAAATGCAGCGCAAGCAGGGGCTTGAACCGAAATTCTGTGCAAAAGACATCGGCCTGCCGCACGAGGTCGACTACTGGCAGGAAGAAAACGCTGCGAAGGAGCAGCCGGAAGTTTGTGTCACAATGTAGTTGACAAACGCTGCAGAATGTGATATAATATTCATGTAAAATTGAACAGACGGGAGCTTGTATACAGGCTGAGAGGAAGGTGTGACCTTCGACCGAGAACCTGATTTGGATAATGCCAACGTAGGGATGCCTGGATATCATGATATCAACGGAAGCGATCGAAATCGGTCGCTTCCGTTTTTTATGCAAAAGGAGGAAAAATATGGTAGAAATCAATGGTGCCCCGCAGGATGTGCAGGGGAGGACACTGACGGATGTGCTTGTGGATTTAGGCTTCGATCCAATGAAAATTGCGGTCGAGCGCAATGGGGATATTGTCCCCCGTGCAATGTACGGGCACACGATTCTGGAGGATGACGATCATCTCGAGGTCGTGCGCTTTGTAGGAGGGGGCTGATTATGGGACTGACGAAGGAGATGCTTGACAGGGCATGGGCGGAGCGGCATGGCATTGCACTGCAGCAGCGGTTTGCCGAGGGAAGGATTGCGGTCTGCGGCCTTGGCGGACTTGGTTCGCATATTGCGATGGTGCTGGCAAGAGCGGGTGTCGGTCGGCTTCATCTGATCGATGATGACCGTGTGGAGCTGTCCAATCTGCATCGTCAGCATTACGAAATCGCTCAGATCGGGCAGTACAAGACCGATGCGACGGCCGATCTGCTGCACAGAATTGCGCCATTCTGCAAGGTGAAAACGGACTGTGTGCATGTGACGCCGGAGAATCTGGATTCACTTCTTTCAGAGGATACCATCATCTGCGAAGCGTTTGACAAAGCGGAAAGCAAGGCCATGCTGGTCGATGGGGTACTCACCAAGATGCCGGAGAAATATGTGGTCGCCGCATCGGGCATGGCGGGGCTTGGCGATGCGCAGCGCATCCGGACACGATGTGTGACACCGCATTTCTGGCTCTGCGGTGACGAAGCAAGCGGAATTGAGACGGAAGGCTCTTTGTTTGCCACCGGTGCCATGCTCTGTGCGGCACATCAGGCACATGCCGTTCTGCGGATTCTTGCGGGAGAAATATAAAACAGAAAGGAAAACTGATATGAACAACGATGTATTGATGCTGGGCGGGCGGGCTTTTCATTCCCGTTTCATTCTTGGCTCGGGAAAGTATTCGCTCCATCTGATTGAGGCAGCGGTGCGGGATGCGGGCGCCGAAATCATCACCCTTGCGGTACGCCGTGCGAATACGGGAGAGCAGGAGAATATTCTCGACTATATTCCTGAGGGTGTGACGCTGCTGCCCAATACCTCCGGTGCACGGACGGCGGAGGAGGCCGTCCGTATTGCACGCCTTGCCAGAGAGCTTGGCTGCGGCAATTTTGTGAAGATCGAGATCATGCGGGATACAAAATATCTCTTCCCGGATAATCGTGAGACCATCCGTGCCACCGAGATCCTCGCCCGGGAGGGCTTTGTTGTGCTGCCGTACATGTTCCCCGATCTGTATGCAGCAAGAGATCTCGTGCAAGCGGGTGCTGCTGCTGTGATGCCGCTGGCAGCGCCCATCGGCTCGAACCGAGGGCTTTCCGCACGGGATTTTATCCAGATCCTTGTGGATGAGATTGACCTCCCTGTGATTGTCGATGCCGGCATCGGCCGTCCTTCGCAGGCCTGCGAAGCGATGGAAATGGGCGCAGCGGCTGTGATGGCCAATACGGCCCTTGCCACAGCCGGTGATCTGCCGCTTATGGCAGCGGCATTCCGGCAGGCGGTGGAAGCAGGACGAAAGGCATGGCTTTCGGGCGTCGGCCGTGTACTGGAACGTGGGGCGGCCGCATCGGATCCGTTGACCGGATTCCTTCGGGACTGAGGTGAAGCGGATGGAAACACAATTCTTTACCGATGATGCGCATCTTTCTGAGAAAGCAAGGGAAAAGAAACACAGACTGGAATCCGATCCTGCCAGCCGAACCGATCCTATGACCTATCTGCCCGGCATGGAGCAGATTGATTCCGACATCCGCAGATGGGTTCTCTCGCATATGGAGGCATACAATCCGGACGATTATACCGCAGACGATGTACGGGCAGCGCTGTCCCGCACACGGTGCAGCATCGAGGACTTTGCCGCGCTGCTTTCACCTGCGGCAGAGCCCTTCCTCGAGCAGATGGCACAGCGTGCGCGTCAGGAAACAAGCCGGCATTTCGGCAATACGGTGTATCTGTTCACACCGCTGTATCTGGCTAATTATTGCGAGAATTACTGCGTTTACTGCGGATTCAACTGTTATCAGAACATCCGCAGACGAAAGCTTGACAGAGCACAGATCGAGCATGAGATGCAGGTGATCGCCCAGAGCGGTATGGAAGAAATCCTGCTGCTGACGGGGGAGAGCCGTGCACAGAGTGACCTTGACTACATCGGAGAAGCGTGCCGTCTTGCAAGAAAATATTTCCGGATGGTGGGGCTGGAAATTTATCCGGTCAATACAGAGGAATACCGCTATCTCCATGCATGCGGTGCGGATTATGTCACGGTATTTCAGGAGACATATGATGCAAAACGCTATGGAGAGCTGCATCTGCTGGGACATAAGCGGGTGTATCCTTACCGGTTCGATGCACAGGAGCGGGCACTTATGGCGGGCATGCGGGGTGTGGCATGTTCGGCACTGCTGGGGCTTTCGGATTTCCGGAAGGATGCCTTAGCCGGTGCCCTTCATGTATACGCATTGCAGCGAAAGTATCCCCATGCGGAGCTGTCCCTGTCCTGTCCTCGTCTGCGGCCGATTGCCGGCAACCGCAGTCTCCATTCGGAGGATGTGCAGGAACGGCAGCTTTGTCAGGTGCTGAGTGCCTACAGGATTTTTCTCCCGTATGTCGGCATAACCGTGTCCTCCCGTGAGAGCGCACAGTTCCGAAACGGCATTGTCAGGATTGCGGCCACAAAGGTTTCGGCGGGCGTGTCAACGGGCATTGGCGATCACGAAAGCAAATACGCCGGTACGGACGATGAGACAGCGGGCGGCGAGCAGTTCGAGATCGATGATGCACGCAGTCTGGAGACGATGTGCACGGACATGCAGCAAAGCGGACTGCAGCCTGTACGGAATGATTATTTGTATCTGGAATAAGGGAGGCGTTCATGAAAGAATTTGATACAACACTCTATTTTATCACTGACAGCACGGGCTTTTCCGAAGAGGAATTCCTCGCCCGTGTGGAAGCGGCATGTCAGGGCGGCGTGACGCTGCTGCAGCTGCGTGAAAAGGAACGCACCACAAGGGAATACATCACCCTTGCCGAGCGGGTGCATGCCATTACAAGAAAGTACGGCATTCCTCTGATCATCGATGACAGGGCGGATGTGGCGCTGGCGGTGGATGCGGAGGGCGTCCATGTGGGACAGTCCGATCTTCCGGTTGCGGTGGCAAGACGGCTGCTCGGCGAGAATAAAATCGTCGGTGCCACGGCAAAAACTGTTCCACAGGCAAGAGAAGCCCATGCACAGGGTGCGGATTATCTTGGTGTGGGTGCCATTTATCCCACGACCACAAAGGTGAAAACTGTACTGACATCCGTCGATACACTGAAGGAAATTGTGGAGGCCGTGCCTATCTGCGTTAATGCCATCGGCGGCCTGCAGAAGGAGAATCTTCATGTACTGCGGGGAAGCGGCATTGCGGGAATCTGCGCAGTATCTGCGATCATGAAGGCAGCGGATCCGGCAGCCGCAGCAAGGGAACTGAAGGAGGCGTTCTATGAGCTTGAAACTGAACACAGCACTGACGATTGCGGGCAGTGACAGCAGCGGCGGTGCGGGTATACAGGCGGACATCAAAACGATGACCGCAAACGGGGTCTATGCGATGAGTGCGGTGACCGCTCTGACTGCCCAGAATACGATGGGCGTCAGCGGTATCCTGGAAGTGACACCGGAGTTCCTTGCACTGCAGATCGATGCGGTTTTTGCAGATATCCGTCCGGATGCGGTGAAAATCGGGATGACGGCCTCAGCAAGCCTTGTCAATGTGATTGCCGACAAGCTCCGCATGCATCGGGCAGAATGCATTGTGCTCGATCCTGTTATGATCGCCACAAGCGGTGCGCAGCTCATGGACCCTTCGGCTGTGGCGTGCCTGCGGACAAAACTGCTTCCGCTCGCCTCGCTCGTTACCCCAAATCTACCCGAGGCGGAGGTGCTTGCGGGCATGGCCATCCATGAGAAAGTGGACATGCTGCGTGCTGCTGAAATGATTGCACAGGCCCATGGCTGTGCCGTGCTCATCAAGGGCGGCCACAGCGCCGACAATGCCGATGATCTTCTGTACGCAGACGGGACGGCACAGTGGTTCGGGAGCCATCGTATCGACAACCCCAATACCCACGGCACGGGCTGCACGCTGTCGAGTGCCATTGCTTCCAATCTTGCCAAGGGCTATAATATGGTCGAATCCGTGGCAAGAGCCAAGGAATATGTCTCGGGTACGTTGTCAGCCATGCTTGATCTTGGTCACGGCAGCGGGCCGCTGCATCATGGGTATGATCTGAAAAGTACGTTTATCCAATCAAGGAGGAGTTTATGAGGGAATACAGCACACAGAGAGAGGCCGCCCGAAAGGGCATCATCACGCCGGAAATGCAGGCTGCCGCCAAAAAGGAAGGCATCCAGCCGGAGACTCTTCGCATGCGGATGGCAAAGGGCGAGGCAGTCATTCCCTGCAATATCCGGCATACCAGCATTTCGCCCGAAGCGATCGGGACGGGGCTGTCCACCAAAATCAACGTGAATCTCGGCATATCGGGCGATTGCTGCGATTATACGATGGAAATGCAGAAAGCACAGCTTGCGGTGCAGCTCGGTGCACATGCCATCATGGATCTGAGCAATTACGGCAAGACGAGCACATTCCGGAAGGAACTCATTGCCATGTCACCGGCAAGCATCGGCACAGTACCGATGTACGATGCCATCGGCTATCTCGAGAAGGAACTGACGGACATGACGGCGCAGGATTTTCTTTCTGTGGTTCGTGCTCATGCAGAGGAGGGTGTGGATTTTGTGACGATTCATGCCGGCATCAACAGACGCACTGTGGAGGCCTTCATGCGTGACAAGCGTCGGATGAATATTGTATCCCGCGGGGGCTCGCTGCTCTTTGCATGGATGATGATGACGGGAAATGAGAATCCCTTCTACGAATATTATGACGAGGTGCTCGAGATCCTGCGGGAATATGATGTCACCATTTCTCTGGGCGATGCCCTGCGGCCGGGCTGCATCGATGATGCCACGGATGCCGGACAGATTGCCGAACTCATTGAACTGGGTGCCCTGACAAAACGTGCATGGGAGCGGGATGTGCAGGTCATGGTGGAAGGCCCGGGACATATGGCCATGAATGAAATCGCTGCAAATATGACGCTTCAGAAGCGGCTTTGCCACAATGCCCCGTTCTATGTGCTCGGGCCGCTGGTGACGGACATTGCACCGGGCTATGATCATATCACATCGGCCATCGGCGGTGCGATTGCTGCGGCAAACGGTGCGGATTTCCTGTGTTATGTAACCCCTGCGGAGCACTTGCGTCTGCCCGATCTGCAGGATGTGCGTGAGGGCATCATTGCAAGCCGCATTGCCGCCCATGCCGCCGACATTGCCAAGGGCATTCCGCAGGCAAGGGAATGGGACAATGCAATGAGCGACGCCCGTCATAAAACGGACTGGGAGGAGATGTTCCGGCTGGCGCTTGACGGCGAAAAGGCACGCGCCTATTTCGAGAGCACCCCGCCCGCCGATCGTCACACCTGCTCGATGTGCGGGAAGATGTGCGCTGTGCGGACGACCAATATGATTCTGGACGGACAGAAGACGGCATTTTTGCCCGAGGAAAAATAGCGCATCACAGCACTTGCATTTTCCATCGGATTCTGGTATAATGAACACAGATCAAATCGATGGAGGCATCATATGAAATTAGTGGTACAGCGTGTGACGCATGCATCCGTCACCGTCGAAGAAAAATTAGTCGGCAAAATCGGCAAGGGCTATCTCGTTCTGCTCGGCGTGGGTGAAAATGATACCGAAGCGACCGCAAAACAGCTTGCGGACAAGCTTGTGAAGCTCCGCATCTTTTCTGATGAAAATGATAAAACCAATCTCTCGATCAACGATGTGGAGGGCGAAGTGCTGGTGATCTCCCAGTTCACGCTCTACGCCGACTGCAAGAAGAACCGCCCCAGCTTCTGCCACGCCGGAAAGCCCGATCTTGCGGAGCATCTCTATGAATACTTCATGGACTGTCTGCGCGGGCAGGTGAAGAACGTAGAACACGGCATATTCGGTGCGATGATGCAGGTGAGCCTTTGCAATGACGGGCCGTTTACGGTGATTCTGGAGGGATGATATGCCCCGCTGCATAAGCATCTCCCGATCCTCCCATACTCCCTCAAAAGAGTATGGGAGGTTTTTTCTATGATGAACCGTGCAACAATGCTGGCGGCTGTGCTGGTCATTGGCTTCACTCTGCTTGTCATGCAGCTTGCATCCCTCATGCAGGATGGCAGCTATGCCGATGCGGCGATGAGCCAGCGGCAGTATACGGTTACATGCGGACAGGCGGGCGGCACCATCTTTGATCGTGCTTTGCGGCCGCTCACCAATGCGGGTACCGCGATCTATGCCGTCACCTATCCGGAGCCTGATGCCATTGCTGAGCTGCTGCCCCATATTACCGAGATGACTCCTCTTGTGGAGGGACTGCGATGGAACCGCCCCTTTGCCTGCCGGGTCGATACGGCAGCTTTTTCCTCGCCATCCATTACCATTGTGAAAGTGCCGGAGCGGTATGGGATGGAAATCCCCGCACAGCATGTGCTCGGCTATCTGGTCGATGGAAGGGGTGTAGCGGGACTGGAAGCGGATTATGACCGCATTTTGCGGGGAACTTTGGATACAGCAAGCGTGACGTACATGATGGATGCAAGGGGAGGGGTGCTCTCGGGTGAAGTGCCGGTCGTAGAGGAGATTGCGTGTACGAATGCGGATGTTGTGACATCGCTTGACAGCCGCATCCAGCGCATCTGCGAGGAAGCGGGCGCAGGGATCGAAAAGGGAGCCATTGTCGTGATGAATGCGGAAACCGGCGATGTGCTTGCCATGGTAAGCTTCCCGTCTTATTCCCCCGCTCGTCTGGGAGAGGCCCTTGTCGATGAGAACAGCCCGTTCATCAACCGCTGTCTTTATACCTACAGTGTCGGCTCGATCTTCAAGCTCGTGACAGCAGCTGCTGCTTATGAGCAGGGACTGACGGATTTTGTCACCGAGTGCACGGGCAAAACCGAGGTGTCCGGTCAGGTGTTCCGCTGCCATGACCATGAGGGTCATGGTGAAGTGGACATGAAGCAGGCGATGATCTGTTCTTGCAATGTCTATTTCATCGAGCTGAGCCGTCAGCTCGATGCAGGGAAAATGCGGCAGAAAGCGCAGGATCTTGGATTTGGCACGCAGATCGCCCTGTCGGCGGGACTGGTGTCACAGTCGGGCACGCTTCCGTCGGAAAAGCAGCTGCGTCTGCCGGCGGAAATGGCAAATTTCACGTTCGGACAGGGACTTCTGACTGCAAGCCCCCTGCAGATCTGCCAGATGACCTGCGGCATTGCCAATGATGGTGAGATGCCCGTGGCACGGCTCATCCTCGGACTGCGTCAGGAAGGCATGCTGCCGGAACAGGGAAAGCCCCCCATCCATGCCAAGGCTCTGCCGAAGAATGCGGCATATTACCTGCAGAATCTCATGATTGCAGCGGTGCATGAAAATGAGGAATCCCGTGCCGTGCCGGAGAATGTCTATGCGGCAGCCAAAACATCCACCGCCCAGACAGGACGCTATGACGAAAAGGGCGTGGAATACTGCCATGCGTGGATTACGGGCTACATCCCCATCGAGGCACCGCAGTACGCCATCACGGTTCTGGTTGAGGATGGGGGATATGGCAATGATGCGGCAGCGCCGATCTTTCGGGAAATTGCAGATCGTATCGCTCTGGAATGCATGGAATGAACTGTTGCCGGATTCGACCTTGACAATGTGGAATCTTCCGTGTTATAATGAAAAAAACGAACGGAGGTATTCCGATGGATGAACAGAATACAAGTAATCCCTATGATGGAACAGATGCCCCAATCCGCAGAAGGTTTCCTGCATTTCTGAAAGGCACAGCCATTGTACTGACAATTCTGCTGCTTTTTATGATAGTTCTGCGCTTTTTAACACCGGGGATCTATTATCGCTTTTATTTCGGCGATCGTGTCAAGGGCACAGTCACGGTCATGATCGACGGAGAACCGGCAGTGATTCTGAAGGACAGCCTTTCTGATTCCCAAACCCGTGCTGAAGGCAATGTGCTCCATATCTCTGCGAGAGCAAATGCCTATGGAAGCTATCCGTTTTCTTTCTCTGTGGAGGAACTGCCAGATATTACATTTCATTTCTATTCTTTTCAGTTCAACTGGTGGAATGTCACAAGATTTGATCTGCGTTACAATGTCAACACTGAGGAGCGGATCGTGGAATACAGGGTGGAGCATACGGAGCTGGAGGAATCAGGACGAAAGAGCGCCCCGATCATATGGGAAGGCTCCTATCCGCTGGAAGAACACTGGACGGAAGTTTCTGTCTGCTCACCGTAATGCTGTCTGACAGAACTGGCTGAAAAAATTTCTCAAAACAATTGACTTTTTGCCGAAAATCTGCTATACTGTATTTGTATCACAACAGGACAGCTGTGTGCAGAATCCGGTCTTGCCTTGTCCCGGACGGTGGCGAGGCTTTCTTTTTGTGCAGTCCTGTAGAAATTTAAGATTTTGGAGTGAATTTTTATGGAATGGCGTGGACTCAATGACCTGCGTGAGCAGTATCTGTCCTTTTTTGAAAGCAAGAATCACACAAGAATGGCAAGTGCCTCCCTCGTACCGCAGGGCGACAAGAGCCTTCTGCTGATCAATTCCGGTATGGCACCGCTGAAGAAGTTCTTCCTGGGTCAGGCTGTACCGCCGAACAAGCGTGTCACCACCTGTCAGAAGTGCATCCGTACTCCCGATATCGAGAACGTTGGTAAGACCGCAAGACACGGTACATATTTCGAGATGCTCGGCAACTTCTCCTTCGGCGATTACTTCAAGCATGAGGCCATTGCATGGGCATGGGAATTCTTTACAAAGGTGCTCGAAATGCCCGAGGAGCTGCTCTATGTCTCCGTTTTCATGGATGATGACGAGGCCTATGACATCTGGACAAAGGAAATCGGCGTTGCCCCCGAGCACATGGTAAGAATGGGCAGAGAGGACAATTTCTGGGAGCATGGCTCCGGTCCCTGCGGCCCCTGCTCCGAGATCTATTTCGATCGCGGTGAAGCACACGGCTGCGGTTCTCCCGATTGTAAGGTCGGCTGCGAGTGCGACCGCTTTGTTGAAGTATGGAATCTGGTATTCAGCCAGTTCGACAGCGACGGCAACGGCAACTACACCGAGATGGAACACAAGAACATCGACACTGGTATGGGTCTGGAACGTCTTGCCTGCGTAATGCAGGGCGTGGACAACCTCTTCGAGGTGGATACTGTGCAGAATATCATGAAGCACATTCAGAAGCTGTCCGGCGTGACCTATAAGGAGGGCAACGAGAATACGGACGTTTCCCTGCGTGTCATCACCGACCATATCAGAAGCACCACATTCATGGTCGGTGACGGCGTTCTTCCGTCCAATGAGGGCAGAGGCTATGTACTCCGCCGTCTGCTGAGAAGAGCGGCAAGACACGGCAGAATGATCGGTATCGAGGGTACATTCCTGCATGAAGTATGCGATACCGTGATCAACGAAAACAAGAACGCATATCCGGAACTGGATGAAAAGCGTGCATACATCAAGAAGATCATCAAGGTTGAGGAAGAGGCTTTTGCAAAGACCGTTGACAAGGGTCTGGAGCTGCTCAATCAGGTGATGGACAAGGCCGAAGCAGAGGGCAGCAAGACCCTCGCTGGCGAAGATATCTTCAAGCTGAGCGACACCTACGGCTTCCCTTTCGATCTGACCGTGGAAATCGCAGCAGAGCGTGGCTTTGCAGTGGATGAAGAGGGCTACAGAGCACTCGTGAAGCAGCAGCGTGAAACCGCAAAGGCAGACCATCTTGCCAAGGCAAGCTCCTCCTGGGCGGACAACAGCGTGAAGATCGACGCTCCGGCAACTGTATTTGTCGGCTACAAGGAATATACCGCTGAGGCAAAGATCCTTGCCGTCATCAAGGATCAGGCAGTGGTGGATTATGCCATTGCAGATGATGCCGCAGCAATCGTACTCGATACCACACCTTTCTATGCGGAGAGCGGCGGTCAGGTGAATGACTTCGGTACCATCACCACAAACGAGGGCGAGTTCAAGGTAACGGCTGTTACCAAGGACGAGGACGGTCACTACCTGCACTTCGGTACGGTAGAATCCGGCAGCGTACGCACTGGTGATGCAGCTAAGGCTGAAATCTGCACCTGCACACGTCAGGCAACTATGAGAAACCATACTGCGGCACATCTGCTGCAGGCGGCTCTGCGTCAGGTTCTGGGCGATCATGTGCATCAGGCCGGTCAGCTGGTCAATGCCAAGGCATGCCGCTTCGACTTCTCCCACTTCAGTGCAATGAGCACCGAGGAGATCGAGAAGGTAGAACAGCTCGTTAACGGTTGGATTCTTGCGGCAACGCCTGTGGATGTTCAGGAAATGCCCATTGAAGAGGCAAAGAAGCTGGGTGCCATGGCTCTGTTCGGCGAAAAGTACGGCGACGTGGTACGCGTTGTCAAGGCCGGCGAGCAGTCCATTGAATTCTGCGGCGGTACCCATGTCTCCAATACAGCCAATATCGGTCTTCTGAAGATCGTTTCCGAAAGCTCCGTAGCCTCCGGCGTACGCCGTATTGAGGCTGTGACCGGTGCGGGCGTACTCGCACTGCTCGAGAGCTACAAGAATACCGTGCTTGAAAGTGCCAAGGCACTGAAGCTGAATAATCCCGCCGAGCTGCCTGCCCGCTGCACAGTCATGACAGCACAGCTCAAGGATGCGGAAAAGCAGGTGGAACAGCTGCGCCAGAAGATGGCAGGCGGTGTCATCGATACTCTGTTTGAGAATGCCAAGGAAGTATGCGGCGTGCAGATCGTATCCGCAATGCTCAATGGCGCAGCACCCGATATGCTCCGTAAGCTGGGCGATCAGGTCAAGAGTATGGACAGAGCCATCATTGCCGTATTTGCAGGCGTGAACGACGACAAGGGCACATTCTACTGCGTATGCACAAAGTCCGCAGTCGAGGCCGGTGCACATGCCGGTAAGATCGTACAGCGTGTGGCTGCCATCACCGGCGGTAAGGGCGGCGGCCGTCCTGACAATGCTATGGCCGGCATCGGCAAGAATTACATGGTGGATGAAGCACTGCTGAGCCTCGAGAGCATCGCAGGCGATGTGCTTGCGCACTAATGGAGGTAAGAATATGGATTGCCTGTTTTGTAAGATCATCGCCGGAGAGATTCCCTCCGGCAAGGTATATGAGGATGAATTCGTTTACGCATTCAAGGATATCAGCCCGATTGCACCGTTCCATGTGCTGATCGTGCCGAAACAGCATATTGCAAAGGCCACCGAGATCAACGCTGAGAATTCTGCTGTTGTGGCAAAGATCTTTGAGGCGGCTGCAAAGATTGCGGCACAGGAGGGCATTGAGAGCTACCGCATCATCAACAACTGCGGTGAGGATGCCGGACAGACAGTCATGCACCTGCATTTCCACATGGTTGCCGGTGTGAAGATGGGCTGGGGAGAGCAGTCCCTGGGATAAGGAGTCGGATTATGACGGACGTTTACAAGATGAAGATTGCCGGACTCGAGCGCGAACTGCGCCTGTGTCCGATCAATGAAAAGATCGATATTGCGGCATTTATTATGTTTTCCGATGTGGAGATCACTGTGGAAAGTGCAAAGCTTCTGCTGGAACGGGCACCGGAATTTGATGTGATCCTGACAGCGGAAAGCAAGGGCATTCCGCTCGCCTATGAAATGGCAAGACAGAGCGGCAAACCCTATGTGGTGGCAAGAAAATCCGTCAAGCTGTATATGCGTGATGTGGTGTCTGTTACTGTGCAGTCCATCACAACAGCAGGGGAGCAGGTGCTCTATCTCGATGGCGAAAAGGCTGCAATGCTCAAGGGCAAGCGTGTTCTGCTGGCGGATGATGTCATCAGCACAGGCGAATCCCTGAACGCACTCGAGAAGCTGACTGCAGTGGCCGGCGGCGAGATCGTGGGAAAGACTGCCGTACTGGCTGAGGGTGAAGCTGCCGAACGCAAGGATCTGATCTTCCTCGAACCTCTTCCGCTTTTCTTCAAGGATTGATGAAACGGACAGCCATCTGGATCGGAATTTCCTATACTGCGGGACTGCTGATCGCTTCTTTGCTGAGCTGGCGGTTCTGGCCCACCCTTCTTGGCGTAACGGCTCTGACAGTGTGGCTTCTGATCATGTGGAAGAAATCGGTTCGCAAATATGTATGTATCAGCACGCTGTCATTTCTGACGGCGTGCTGTGTCTATTGGGGGTATGATGCGGTCAGCATAGAGCCGCAGCTTGCCTTTGCAGGACAGCAGAATGTCCTGTTTACGGGAAAAGTGAGGGAAATCAGGGAATATGACAGCGGCTATGCCGGCTATCTGCTGGAGGGAAAGCTCGAGAATGCCGTGAATGCGAAGCTCTGGTATACCTGCGAGGGCGGGGACTATGTTTATGGAGACACCCTGACAGTCTGCGGCAATCCGGAAGCTATGACATCGGGCTACCTGTTCGATGCCAGTACATATTACCGCGGCAGAGGGATTTTTCTGCGGATGTTCGGCGGTGAGGTGACTGAACGGGTGCCACGGCCGCACCATACATTACGCAGCCTCTTATATGAGTGGCGTATGACCATGAGCGAACGGCTCCTTGCCCAGACCGGAGAACGCAGCGGCCCGATGCTTGTGGGCATGCTCTTCGGCGATACGTGCAGGATGGACAGTATATCGGAGACGGCCATGTACCGGATGGGTATCGGCCATGTGCTGGCGGTTTCGGGGCTGCATCTCGATTTTCTGGCACTTTGTGCCGCATGGCTGCTCAGACGTCTCAAAGCGGACAAGCGACTTGTGTTTGCCTCCGTGGCAGTGCTCTCGGTGCTGTTCGTGCTGTGTGTGGGTGAGCCGGTTTCGGCAAGACGTGCCCTCATTATGATCCTGCTTTCGCAGAGTGCAGGGCTCTTCGGACGCAAGGCGGATGCCTTCAATTCCCTGAGCATTGCCATGCTTCTGCTGGAACTTCATAACCCCATGGTGATTCACAGTGCCGCTTTCTGGCTGACCAGTACGGCCACATTCGGCATAGCTGTGTTTGCGGTGTATATGACAAAGCCCATGCCGCAGACATCCTTCTGGGAGAAGCAGAAAAAGAGTTTTGCAATGTTCTTCTGCGCATCCCTTGCACTGTTCCCGGTGCTGATTCTGTATTTTCATGAGGTATCGCTGATTTCACCGCTGAGTAATCTTCTGCTTGTGCCTCTGTGCATGGCAGCCTTTGGCCTTTCGGCGGTATCGCTGCTCTTTGGTGCACAGGGATTTCTGGCAGGCATGCTGCTCTGGACAGCTGAGCTTCTTGCCGAAGCCGTACTCGCTGTATCCGGCTTCGTTTCGTCCCTGCCATTGACCTATACCGGAACGGGCAGTGCCATGCTGCGGGTATCCGTTTTCGTTGGTACAGTGGCCATTATGCTGTGTTATTTGTTCTGCCGTGACCGAAGATTCCTTGGCACAATGATTGCTGGAGTGATTGCGGTGACATCCGCCGCAGCGGAATGGGAGAACGGGTGGCAGCGGGATCATCTTCGGATCGCCGTGCTGGGAGAAGAACGGGACTGCGTCCTTGTGATCGCAAAGGCGGATGAAGCTGTGGCCATCGATCTCACCGGCGACAGCAGGGCGGCGGATTATGTGCGTAATTATCTCGAATCGGCGGGAACGGCAAGGCTTGATGCACTGATTTTCTGCAACGCAGAAGAGACAGCGGTGTCATCGTATACGCACATTACCCATGTCTACCGCCCTGCACGCACGATGACGGTATATGATGAAGAAAATGCCGGTACGATCGAATTTGCGTTCCATGATGCCCTCATTCGTGTGGAAGGGGAGTGCGTGAATGTTTCGTACGGCATGACGGACTACCTTTGCTGCAGAGAAACAGAGGCACGGGCGGATTGCGATGTGCTGACCGTATTCGGGCGCAGCAGGGATGTGCTGCCGGCTTGCGGTGTGCTGCACATTCTTGATGAGGAAACATGCTACAGACCGGATGCACAGACGTGGATCGGAGAAAATAATCTGGAACTGACCCTTGCCATGGACGGCAGGTGCAGAGTGAGGAGACTTTATGGCGACAGTTGATGCCAGAGGGCTGGCGGAACAGCTCAAATCGAATCAGATTTCCAATCTGTACTACCTGTACGGCAGCGACGTGCTGCAGGTGGAACAGTGCACGAAGAAAATCCTGAAGAAACTGACGGGGGAAACCGACAGTGATGCGGTCACAAAGCTGAACGGACAGAATCTGAATCTGAGCGAACTCGCCGATGAGGCGGAGTTATGCCCGATGTTTGCTGAGTACAACTGCATTCTGATTCATGACTGCAATCTGGAAAGCCTGCGGGAGGATGCCCGCAAGCAGCTGATGGAGATCGTGGCGTCCCTTCCGGATTCGACCGTACTGATTTTCTATATCACCGGTTTTGACATCTATGGCGGCAAGACCGGTAAGAATAAAAAGCCCACCCCGAAAAACAAGACTCTTGCCGATTATGCCGCAAAGCATGGCACGGCCTGCTGTCTTGAGACCAAGACACCGGCTGTGATGGCGACGGAAATCATTGCAGCGGCAAAAAAACGTGGCTGCGATATGGAACGCGGTGCGGCACAGCTTCTGGCGGTGCAGTGCGGCTGTCAGAGCCTTGCGGTATCGCAGGAGCTGGGCAAGCTCTGCGCTTTTGCTGACGGCGGGACGATCACTGAGGCGCTCGTCCGGGACATGGTCGTGCCCCAGCTGGAAACAACGGTGTATGCCCTGACAAAGGCCGTCATCCGCAGAAAACAAGCCGATGCCATGCGTGCGGTGGATGAGCTGCTCTCGCTCCGTGTGGAGATGCCCTATCTGATGGCAACGCTCTCCGGCTGTTTCATTGATCTGCAGCGGGCGGCAGCGGCCAAGATCAGCGGGAAAACGACGCAGGATATGACATCGGATTTTGCCTATCGCTTCGGTTTCCATGTCGACAATGCCTTTCAGGACAGCACGGGACGCACGGTGGAATCCATCTCTGCCTGCCTGAAGCTCCTCTGCGATGCGGAGAAACGGCTGCATTCCGAGGCTGTGAACGAGCGTGTTCTCTTTGAGCAGACCATCGTTCGCATGCTGCAGCAATCATAAAGGAGGCGTGTTATGCTGCAAATCAGACAGGCCATTATTGTGGAAGGAAAGTACGACAAAATCAAACTCTCCTCCCTTGTGAAGGCTGTCATTATTCCAACTCATGGCTTCCGGATATTCAAGGATGAGGAGACACTTGCCCTGATCCGTCATTATGCGGAAACGACGGGCATCCTGATCCTGACCGATTCTGACAGGGCGGGCTTCCGGATCCGCAGTTATCTGAAAGGAGCCATCCCGAACGGGAATATCCGGAATCTCTATATTCCCGATGTCTTCGGCAAAGAAAAACGCAAGGAAAAACCCTCAGCGGAGGGGAAACTCGGCGTTGAGGGCATGGAAGCGGAGGTGCTGCGTGCGGCCTTTGAAAAGGCAGGCGTTCTGACGGCACATTCACAGACAGGCGATCCGATCACCAAAACCGATCTGTATCTTGCCGGACTCAGCGGCACCCCTGACAGTGCGGCACGCCGCCGTGCCTTTCAGACGGAACTCGGGCTGCCGTCCATGCTGACTGCACCATCGCTTCTGGAGGTGCTCAATTCCATGATGACGCGGGAGGAATTTCTTGCCATGACATCGACATCCGAAACGGAGGATGCATAGCATGTACTTATCAACAATGACGTTTGTACTGGCGGCACTGCCGCTGATCCTGCTGCTGTACTATCTCGTTCCGCAGAAGTGGAAGCCCGAATTTATGTTGTGCTGCAGCCTGCTCCTGTATGGCTGGGGGACGCCCGTCCGTGTGTTGTTCTTGGGTGCCTATATCTGTTACGATTACAGTGCCGGTCTTCTTTTGGAGAAGTTTCGGAAAAAACGGGTGTTCTGCACAGTCCTGCTCATTTTTTCCTGCCTTTTGCAGGCGGCAGCACTGACGGCACTGCGGCTTGTGACGCAATCTGATGTGCCGGCACTGCTGCCGGTCGGGACTGCATTGTTCACACTGCAGGGGCTTGGCTACCTGATCAGTGTGTATCGGAACGATCACCCTGCTGCTGTGCGGTTCCGTGATCTTGCATTGTATCTGTCATTCTTTCCGACGATTTATGCAGGTCCCCTGCTCACTTATGGTGAGTTCCAGGAAGCCCTTTCTGCACGCCGCTCCAATATTCTGACGCTTGGTGCGGGCCTCAGTCATTTTATCCGCGGCCTTGCGGAAAAGGTCATCCTCGGCGATACGCTGTACTACCTGTTTCTGGAACTGCGACACGCCGATCCTGCGGAGATGAGCGTGCTGACAGCCTGGCTGACTGTGGTGACATTCTGGCTGTTCCTGTACTTTGAGCTGCAGGGCTATGCCCAGATGGCTCGCGGTCTGGGCGAGTGCTTCGGCATAAAGCTGCCGAAGAATTTCCATCAGCCCTTCCTGTCCGGTTCCATTACTGATTTCTTCCGGAACTGGAATATGACAGTTTCTGCGTGGTTCCGAAGTTTTTTTCGTTCGTCCATCTCCAAGACCACAAGCCCCGTATGGCAGCGGAGTCTTGCACAGGTGCTTTCCGGCTGTGCGATGGGATTCTGGTACGGAACCGGCCCCTGCTTCCTGCTCTGGGGACTGATTATGGGTCTGCTGCTGCTGCTCGAACAGACATCGTTTGCGGGACGCTTGAAGAAGAATTATGTCGGCGGCCTGATCTATGCAATGACGATTCAGCAGTTCACCTGGGTGCTGTTCTTTGCAGATAGTCTGCAGGAAGCGGCACTGTACTGGAAATGTATGATCGGCTTTGGCAGCGATCTGGTCGATCGTTACAGTTTTTATTTCTTCAATTCTTACATTGTCCTGCTTCTGATCTGTGCTTATCTCGCCACGGGATTATTCCGTGACCTGGCAGAACGTACATCAAAATCCAAGCCCGGCCGCATAGCTCGGTTCATGATGCCCGCTGTGGATGTAGTGCTTCTTGTGTTCTGCTTCGCATTTCTGCTCTATCCCGATGTGCCGACGGCTATTTAGCCATAGGGTAATACTATGAGGAGGTGCTGCCATGAAACAAAAATACAGGTATGGAACGGTTGTGCTTGTGATATTGGTGTATGCGGTCGCTATGGTGACAACGATCTGCACAAGCAATTGGCACGTCTTTCCCGTTCCCACCGTGCAGACAATGATCAATGGCGTCTGGGCATCCCAGTTTGAACAGTTTCTGGCAGAGAATGTCGGATTCCATGACGATCTGTTCCGCTTGAAAACCAAAACCGACATGCTTGTCGGCGAAAAGATGATCCGCAATGTATATGTCACAGAAGACCGCCTTCTTGAAAAGATCGAGGCCGATCAGAATGACGGCTATATTCAGGCTTCAGCGGAAAGCCTGAATGCATTTGCAGAAGACTGCGGCGTTCCGGTGTATCTGCTTCTGGTGCCGTCGGCTTCGGAGATCTATGAGAATCGGCTTCCGGCCAATGTCGTCAAATCCGATCAGGAGGCAGCCATTCGTGAGACTTATGCCCAGGTCATTGGTAAGGTGCGGACGCTGGATGCATATCATGTGCTTTCGTCTCTGTCCGATGAGTATATCTATTACCGCACAGATTCCCGCTGGACGAGTTACGGTGCATACTGTGTATACCGCTCAGTGATACAGAAAATGGGCTTTTCTGCTGTGCCTTATCACAGATATGTGATCTCACACATGAGTACGGAATTCCGCGGTGATCTGTATGAAAAAACACTGTATGATAGTGTAAAGGCGGATGTACTGGATGATTATCATTATGAAGGCGGCAGCAGTATTACAGGTGTTACGGCCATGTATGCGGACGGCCGTGTGGAATCCCGCGGCACACAGCTGAATGATCCGGATGCACTTGCTACGGATGATATGTATCAGTATTATCTTGGCATGCCCTGCGATAAGCTCGTTATACAGACGAATCTGGATAACGGAAAGAAACTGTTGATTTATAAGGATGGCTTTGGAGACTGCTTTATTCCGTTCCTGCTTCCGCATTACAGTGAGATCTGTGTGGTGGATCTGGAACGCATGGGGATGGCATATGAAACAGCCGCAAATCCATCGGATTACACGCATGTGCTGTTTCTCAGCAGTATGGAGAACTGGAAAGAGATGTGGTATACAGATACAGCAGGCTCTTAGGAAGTGAACAGACAAAATGCGTCCGGAAGATACGGTTTTCCGGACGCCTATAGACTAATTGCATAAATGAAACTGGAAGTCGAGGAACATAATATGCAAGTTCACGATTTTTTGAAAATGACTTGACTTATGGATTGAAATGTGGTATACTAAATAAGTCGTCAGGAACGATACACAGAACGCGGGATGGAGCAGCTAGGTAGCTCGTCGGGCTCATAACCCGAAGGTCGTCGGTTCAAATCCGGCTCCCGCAACCAACACTGTTATACAAAATAGATGACAGAGCCTAAAACCACGATTTTGCGTGGTTTTTTTATGCTCTGACGCCGAAATTTTTTATACTGAAACCGTAGATGACATTTTGCCTTTTCAGCCTCAAAAGAGGATTTGAACGGGCGTTTTTTTATTTTCAAGAGATTTGAGAGCAGATTTGGAAGATAAATTCCGAAGTCTGCTCTTTTTTATTGCGAAAAACTTTCACAAAATTTCCGACGGTTTCTTGTTCGTTATGCCGAACCCGTTGAGATCAAGTATCTCGATTGGTTCGGCATTTTTTGTTTCCCTTATACTATTAAAAAGAAAGGATGGCGATGCCCATGTCTAAAGACAGGAAGAAAATCACATTCAATGCTCTGCTCAATCACAAGGCTCATAACTATAAGCCGATGCAGATTGAAGTGGAGAAAGTTATTCCCCTCTACGGCAAGAGATTCGAACAGATGAGAGATCACCCCTTGGATGACTGTCCCGAAATCATCGAGAACAGAGATCTGATGTATATGGGAGGCAACACAGCCCATTGCATTCTCTTCCTTGATGCCAACGGCAGCGATGGAATCCTTGTTGAAGCCGAGGGTGCTGACTACGCCCGCAAGTCACAGTTCATTTCGAATGCAAGAGCAATCGTTGAGGCGAATGACATTACTGCCGGAGAACAGCAGCTTCACCAAGAGATGAAAAAGATGGCAGATAAAATTGCTGGGCTTGCTCATAGAGGTG
>SVNX01000015.1 GCA_015066665.1 Ruminococcus sp.
CGAACGAAGTGAGACAGAGGGGACGGGCTGTTCAGCGGCAGCACCCTCCCTCTTTCCCCCTCCCCTTTGGGGAGGGGGTAGGGGGTGGGGCAAAATTAAGCGAAATCATACTTTTTTGACAAGCTGAGCCCCTCGGATGAACCGAGGGGCTTTTTCTTCTTAATAGACTCCGGAAATTCATAGTACAAGCACATCCAAAAACAATGTTTTCTACTGGCAAACTACCTATTCATTTTCAGTTCGCCGTTAATTTCGTCAATACGTTTCCGGACAGCTGCCTCTCTTATATTCGTTAAACATCTTTCGTATCCATTACAGTTTACATCCAAAGGAGACTCTGCAAAAAAATCTCCCGCCAAACTCATAAGAGCCGTTGAACATTCCCTTAATTCTTTTTCTGCGTCAATATAGAAATCATTCTTTTCATTGTCATCAACAATTTCAAAGACTTTTACATAAGTTTTTCACTTCCCATCATATACATCCGCAACCGATGCATAGATCGACTGCAGATCGGCCTGCGAAAAGACAATCACGGAATTGGAAAGCCTCTGGGCATTCACCTTCCCTGCAAGCACTGCGGGATCCGCGCCCTGCAGCCACGGCCGTTCCTCTAGCTGCATGCGGCGGTAAATGGCAAAAAGCCTTGCCGATGCCGTCTCCTCCGCCCGACACCCGAGTGCCTGCCGCACCTCTTCAAGCGCAGCCATGCCGTTCTGCTCGACGTACCGCAATCCATGCATCAGGCAGAGCATTACAGCCTGCCCGTGCTGCATGCCGTATTCCGCAGTCAGCACATAGCTCATGGCATGAGCAAATGTGGTGCGTGTCTGCTGAATTGCCCGTCCTGCATCATGTGCGGCAAGCAGCATCCGGTCATACACCGACTGCTCCCCTTCCGCAAACGCCACACAGTCTGCAAGCAGTGCCTGCAGCGACAGCACTGCACACTGTCTGCTCTCCGGTGTGGCATGGCGGGACAGAAGGCTCTCTGTGCTGTGACAGATGGCATCAAGCAGGGAAACCTTCCGCTGCTGCGGTGACAGCGAGTGCAGAAGCCGGCTGTCAAGGATGCAGTGCTCCGGCAGAAGTGCCGGATGTTCGAGCGAACACTTCACGCCCCCCTGATAAATCACGGCAAACTGCGTGGCCTCACTGCCAGAACCCGCCGTTGTGGGCACGGCAATGTGAACAAGCTTTGCCGCATCCTGTGCTTCCAGCAGGCGGTATTTCACGGTCTTTGCCGTATCCATCGCACTGCCGCCGCCGATGGAAACAAGCAGATCCCCACGATGGGCAAGGAATGCCTCCAGTGTGCGTGCTGTGCTCTCATCGCTCGGATTCTCCTGCACGCTGAAATCGTATCCGGCATCCACGCCAAGAGACGTGAGAAGCTTATGCACATCGCTCCCCTGCAGATGCCTGCCCATTACAAAAAACGGCCGCTTTGCGCCATACTTTGCAAGCAGCACGGCAATCGCAGAAAGGCTGAAACGAACCCCCTCATCATAGCGTGCAATCTGCCTGCAAACTGCTGCATAGTCATCCGGCGTGTCAATCTCGCTGATGAAGTAGGGTGCATAGGACAGCGGTTCAATCCGGTGCGCACCTGTGACGGCATCGAGTGCCTCCTCGGCATAAACGTCCGTCCTGCCCGCCTGCACGAATTCCTGCACCCTTGCAAGCCATGCGGCCATGGTACTGCGGGAGAGCTTGTACATCGGCTGTAGTGCAAAGGACTGCGCATCGGACAGCTCGACCGAAACCGCCTGCAGACAGCCGTCTGCAATCCGTCCCTTGAAGTCCTTCGGCGGCTGCGGGACATCGGGATGAATCAGGCAGAGATCGGCTCGCGCATCGTCAAGCATTGCCTGCACAAGATCCCGACTGAATACAAGATCGCCGTGCAGCATCAGCACATCATCGTCAAGAAAAGGACGTGCAAGATGCATCGAATAGATATAATTGGTCGAATCATAGCGGGGATTGGGCACGGACTGCACAGTGATGCCCGACTGCTTCTGTGCCTCGGCGAGGATATCGGCCTCATAGGCCCCCGTGGTAATGACAGCTTCGGTGATGCCGCATCCGGCTAAAATCCGCAGCTGTCTGCCGAGGATGGTCTCGCCGCTGCTGAGCTTGAGCAGGCATTTCGGGCATTGCTCCGTAAGCTGTCCCATCCGGCTGCCGCGTCCCGAATTAAAGATCAGTGCTTTCATTGCGTATCGTCTCCATCAGCAGTTGCTTATTTTCGGCGGGTGTGGTCTGCGGGCGGCCAAGATCCTTGCGGGAGCCCTGCTGCACATAGATGACAAGTGCCGATTTCGGCTGCATACGAAGTGCCGCCATACTCTCTGCGATCTCCGCTTCCGTTTTGGCAGTATGCACATGTGCAAAGCCGCAGCCGCGGAGAATCGCCGCCATATCGATCCAGAAACCGACCGTGGCCTGTCCGCCGACGGATTCGTGGGCACCGTTGTTGATAATGATGCAGCGGTAATTGTCGCCCATGTGAGCGGCATTCACGGCCGCCGCTCCCATATGCATCAGGAAGGCCCCGTCACCATCGATGCACCAGACGCATCGGTCTGTGAACAGGCTGAGTCCGAGCGCAATCGAAGAGCTGTGTCCCATGGAACCGACCGTAAGAAAGTCGTGCCCATGCCCCGCACCGGTGCGTGCACGCAGCTCATACAGCTCCCGTGAGGTTTTGCCCGTTGTCGTCACGACGATGTCCCGCTCCCCCATCTGCTCTGTGATGAGCGTAAGTGCCTGCTCACGGGTCAGCGGAAACGGCTTTGCTGCATCCGGATAGGGACAGCGGCTGAATGTGCCTTTTTTCACGATCAGTGCGCAGGGGCGGCTCTGTTCCTTCATATAGCGTGCGCAGGCCCGCACCTGTTCCCGGTAATCATCCGACAGGATCTCCGTACGGATGCCCATCGTTTCGAGCAGTGCGGGTGTAAGGGCACCCTGCTTTTTGTGCTGCGGTTCATCCGGTACACCCGGCTCGCCCCGCCATCCGATCAGAAGGAGCATGGGAATTCCGTACACAGCCTCATCCGCAAGCGACAGCAGCGGATTGACCGCATTGCCGATGCCCGAATTCTGCATATACACGACCGCTGCCCTGCCCGTTGCGAGATGGTATCCCGCTGCAATTCCGACCGCATTGCCCTCATTGGCGGCGGTCACAGTACGGCCTCGGGCATTTTCCTGCACACAGGCGCAGAAATCCTGCAGCAGCGAATCGGGCACGCCCGTGAAGAAGTCCAGTTCATTTGCCCGCAGGCACGCAAGAAATGCATTTGTATCAATCATTTACTCACCATCAATCCATGATAGAATCGTTTTCACATCCGTACAGTACCGGCTGTCGGCCTCCGCTGCCCTTCCCTCCCGCAGAATGGACTGCGCTGTGCACAGCATCGCCTTGTGGGCACTGCGCATGAGGTGGTTGGCGTAGATGATGATGTCCGCACCCTTTTCGTGCAGGACATCCGCAGTAAAGCCGGAATAGGCTGTGGGAATCATCACGAGCGGCACATCCGGATGCTGCTGCCGGAACGCCCCTGCAAATGCAAACACATCGGCCGCATCGGGACGGATACTGTGGATGACGATGCCGTCGGCACCGGCTTTGCAGTAGATCGCCGCACGCTGGAGTGCTTCCTCCACCGATTCGCCCGCAATGAGGCTTTCAATCCGTGCGATCACCATGAAATCCGCATCCTTCAGGATCTCCTTGGCGAGACGGATTTTTTCAGCAAATACGGCCGCATCTTCCATCAGCTGGGTCTTCTCCGTGCCGTAGAGAGAATTACGCTTCACGCCCGTTTTATCCTCAATGACAGCCGCTGATGCACCGCAGTCCGCCAGTGCTGCCGCAAATTCGCTGAACTGTGCTGCCGTTCCGCCCGTGTCGCAGTCGACAAGTAGGGGCTTGTGACTGATGTGTCGGATCTCCCGCACAGTCTCAAGCTTGGCCGCCATGCCGATCTGTCCGGTATCGGGCTGCCCCTTGAAGGCGGCATGGCACAGCCCGCTCAGCCAGAGCGCATCGAACGCTATGCATATGCCCTCGGGTGACTCGTATGCGGCACGCTCGGCAATCAGAGCCTCAAGGCCGTTGACGGTTTCTATCACACGCAGATAGGGCTTTTCCCGCAGCAGGCGTCTCAGTGCGCCCATTCTTTGGTTTGTTGCTGTTTCACTCATGCTGCATCAGTCCTCGTTTCTGCTGTGTGCCGTCAGACAGCGCTTGGTCAGTGTCAGGAGGGTACCGGCGGACACCCTGATGGTTTCTGAGAGCGTCACCGCTTCCATATAGCGATGATAGCCGGGCGAGGGCTTGCGCCGGAGCTTCCCTTCCTGCCAGAAATACGGCGTCAGGAGCGCATCCATCTCACGGATGTCATAACGCCAGTAGGGCTTGTCCATCTGCACCGCACCCGAAAGCGCCAGAATCCGTGCGGTGAAGGACATGCAGTTGTGCGTTTTTTCAATCCGGAAGCCATGCACGACCGGCATGGTGACCATGGAAAACAGATTGAACATCTGTGCTTCGTCCGTTTCACAGTCATGGATGAACCGCAGAATGCGTGCATAAGCGGCCTCGGAAACGGGCAGGGCAAAGACCTTCATCTGCACCGAGCTGTGCGCTCCGAACGCATAATAATCACGGTACTCATGCATAAATCCTGCATCAAGCGGCAGAGAATGCCGGCGGCGGGAATAAGTCACAAAATCCGTAAGCGAAGCATCCAGACTGACGGCAATATGGGTGTAGGGATAGTCTGAAAAACGCCGCACACACTGTCCGAGTCCCGTGTGTGCCGCCACCAGACAAATATAGATCCGCTTCATCGTTCCGACTCCTTCAGACGGCAGAACAGCTGGATCTGCAGGCGGAACATCTCATAATACATCGGGACAAGACCAATGACCAGAATCAGATCGGCGATCATGATATCAAGGCCGAGCACGCTGAACAGCGATCTGCCGCCGAGCACCATGCTCAGCACCGCCACAGCCGCATAGGTCAGATGGGCTTCGATGGGGCCAAGGCGAGGAAAGCGGAATTCGTTGAAATAGATGATGTAGTTCATCGCTGTCACGTTGACAATGCCGTACACGGGTGCGGCAAAGGCCATGATTTCCATATTGGCATAGGGAGACAGGCCGAGTGCAAGCAGGAGGAAGGTCGAGAACATCACATCGGTGATGAGATCGAAATAGGCACCCGCCTTGGAGGAAAGCTGACGGTTCCGTGCGATGTAGCCATCGAGGTCATCCGCCACAAGATGCACCGCCAGACCTGCAATCGTCCCCGCAAAGAAATATGGTGAAAGATGGGTCAGCAGTGTGCAGAGAATCGCAAACACACCGCCCAGTGCGCCGATCAGCGTCATCTGATTGGGCGTCATCCAGGCGGGGATGTGCTTGCCGACATGCTTGTACAGAAACTGCTGGAAGCCGGTTTCCAGACGGCTCGGAATGATTTTTTTCACAGGGTTATTCTGTGCCATACACTTTTCCTTTCTTTGCCTATCCGCCAAATCGGAAGAGATTGCGCAGGAACGATTTCACATAATAGCCGTAATCGATGAAATCGTAGATTCCGTCACGCTTGCCCTTCAAAAAGAGCCGGATCAGCAGAATATGATAATGGAAATAATACCGTCTGACGCTGAGTTTTTCCGGTTTGGCCACAACATGGAGATAATCCCATGCTTCTGGATTTTCCGTAATGAGGCGGTCCTTGTACGTCTCCATCAGCTCGGAGGCCATCTCCGGCGTGAAAATGGAAATGGCGGTATGCTTCAGCTCGTGGCGAACGATCCACCGGTAGAGATTTCTGAAATCCTTTGCTGTGAAATCAAGCCCCACAATGAACATGCCCATAATGTGGATGCCGGCGGCATTCAGGATTTCCACCGCACGGATGTTGCTGTCGAGGTCACAGCATTTGTTGTAATCCTTCAGAAAGCCGTCATTGATTGCCTCAAGTCCCACCAGAATATAGTAAAAGCCGATTTCCTTCAGCGCCGTCATCAGATCGGGATGTGCGGCAATGAAATCCGCTCTGCCGTAGCAGACATATTTCTTCCGGATGCCCCTCTCCTTCACAAGCTGGATGAACCGCTCCACACGTCCGGTGTCAATCAGGAAATCATCATCAATGAAGTAGATGTTTTCGCACTCGAGCGATGCGATTTCATCCACCACATCCTCAATCGGACGGGCGGAATACACCCCGCAGTTCAGGCGGTTCCGGTAGCAGAACCGACAGCGGAACGGACAGCAGTACGCCGTCCGCACATGTGCACAGGGCAGAAGCTCCAGATAACGGTAGCGATCGGTGTGGGCAAGGAAATAGCTGCGGTCGGCACGGGGCAGACGCTTAATGTCAAAGGCCACGGACGGGGTGTCGTGCCATACATCCCCTTCACGGTAGCAGATGCCGTCGAGGGATGCGGGGGCACTGCCGTCAAGAAGTGCCGGAATGTAGAAAATATCGAATGTTTTGAGGATGTAATCAGCATCGCTGTCATAGAATCTTGCATAGTTATGCTGGGCATGCAGTCCGCCGATGAACACAGTGCTGCCGCAGAGCTTCTTCGCTGCCTTGCAGTACTCCTTCATGAAATTCTCCTGACGGGTACGGCCGCAGATATAGACATAGGCCGGACGGAATGCCTTGAGCTTTTCCGTGAGCGGTTCTTTCTCCACCTGACCGTCCCAGATATCGGGCTCATAGCCATGTGCAAGAAGCATTGTCCAGATGTATTCCAGCTCGAGCGGCTCGTTGTCAATGACGCCGGCAAAATTATATTTGGTTCGTGAGATTTCGGGGTGAACCAGCAAAAAACGCTTACGATTCTGCATGCTCGCATGCGCCTCCTTTCATCAGTTCTGTATAGGCGATCTTGCCGACCAGTGTCCGCGGCAGTGCGGGCAGGAAGTCGATGCCCCTCGGCAGTGCATAGCGGGCGATCTTCTTTTGCAGCATCTCCATGATTTCCGCTGCAATGCGTTCCGCATCGGCGGACGGATCGGCCAGCACCGCATAGGCACGCACACGCTGCCCCATGATCTCATCGGGGATACCTACCACCGCACAGGCGGAGACTTCGGGATGGGTGCTGATGATTTCCTCGAGCATCTGCGGGTAGATGTTATAGCCGCCCGAGACGATCATCCGCTTGCGGCGCTGGCGGAAATAGACATAGCCCTCCTCATCCATATAGCCAAGATCGCCCGTATGCAGCCAGACATGGCCATCGCTGCTGACGAGCGTGCGGGCGGTTTCCTCAGGTTCCTTCAGATAGCCCAGCATCACAGACGGTCCCCGCAGGACGATCTCACCGGTCTCCCCTGTTTTCATGGGAGCACCGGTTTCGGGATCAAGAATCCGGTAGATCGTATCCGGATACGGCAGCCCGATGCTCTCGGGCTTTGCGGGCGGCTCGGGGGACAGACAGCTGCCGGTGACGCATTCCGTCAGGCCATAGCCCTCACGCACACAGGCGTTGCAGCCGTGTGCGGCAAGCAGGCGGTTCAGCTTCTCCTTTGTGGAAACGGACAGACTGTCACCGCCGGAAATGATGCAGCGCAGATAGGAAAGATCTCGTCCGGCAAACGCATCACTGCGGATCATATTCTCGTAAATGGCGGGAACGCCGGCAATCACATTGGGTTTGTACCGGAAGAGCAGCTTGTGATATTCCGCTGCCTTGAACTGCGGGAGAATGACGGCTGTTCCGCCGAAATTCAGCACGGTATGAATGCATATGCCCAGTCCGAAGCCATGGAATATGGGCATGACGGATAGCACCCTGTCCCCTCTTTGCAGGCAGCCGCAGCTTTCGATGCTCTGCAAAGCAACGGCATTGAAATTCCGGTTTGAAAGCATGATACCCTTGGGACGGCCGGTCGTACCGCCGCTGTAGAGAATGGCGGCACAGTCATCCGCCTGTGCACCGCAGTCATCCGGCACAGGACTGCCCTTTGCCATCAGATCGTGCCAGTGCAGCATCTCCGCAGGCAGAGTTGTTTTCGTGCGCTGCGTCAGATGGCAGCCGAGCTTCACATGCAGCGGCATGAAGGAATCAACCGATACATAGACCACATGCCGGACGGGTGTCTCCATCCGGATCCGCTCGATCTTCTCCGCCGTTCTGTCGAGGGCAATGAGCATGCAGCTCTCCGACAGTGTCAGTGCGTACCGGATTTCCTCCTCAGCCGAAAGCGGATGAATCATATTGGCAACCGCACCAATGCAGTTGATTGCATAGAAGGCAATCACTGCCTGCGGGATATTCGGCAGGCAGAGAGAGACCGCATCGCCCTTCTTCACACCCATCGCCCGCAGTGCACCGGCACAGCGGCCGATCTCATCAAGGAGACGGCGGTAGGTGATCTTCTTCCCGAAGTATTCAAGTGCGCAGGCATCGGCATACTGCGCCGCATTTTTCCTTACAAAGGCATACATCGAGCCGTCGGGATAGTCAAGATGTTGTCTCATTTTTCTGGCTCCATTCGTCAAATGTTGTAATGTGTTTCTGTGCAAGCACTGCCGGATCCATGCTTTCGGAAAGCAGGGCAAGCACACAGTGATAGAGTTCTTTGTTGGCTTCGGGGAGCGTTTTGTCCCCCACATAGAATGGTTCGCCGAACACGATTTTCGGTCGGCTCCTGAACGGCTTGTAGCCGCCCGTGATGGCATAGGGAATCAGGGGACTGCCGGTTTTCTGTGCCATAGACACGGCACCGTATTTGAAGGGCAGCAGCAGCTCGTTTGTGTAATTACGCTTGGCCTCGGGGGAAACATTGATGACATGGTCATCCTCAAGCATGGCGACAGCTGCGGAGAGTGCCGCTCTGTTTTCCTTGCTGTGCAGGTCAACGGGAATGGTCCCGACCCCGCGGAACAGAAAACCGAAGGGGCCGTCGTGCAGCTCCTTCTTGGCGAGGGTATGTACAACACGCTTTGTGCAGACATCCACGAGGATGGGATCGAGCGCATGCATATGATTGCCGGCAATCACCGCACGCCCGGATACGGGAATGAATTCCCGTCCGGAGATGACGGGACGGAACCACAGCCGGAACAGCGGTGCAAATAAAAACCGCAGCAGCCGATAGAGTGTATTGTTTTGTTTTTTCAATTTCTTCCCCCTCAAGAGCATTTCGGATACACTTTATTATATCACACGATTAAAGCCATTGTCAATATAAAGCGAAATTGTGCACACGGCAACAGCATTTACTTTTCAATGCATAAAAAATGCAGTGATCGGGGGGGAGATTTTGACTGCACTTTTTTAAAAGGCAGGCCTCAGGCATGGGGTGCAGAAGTAAACGATATTGCCCTGAAATTGTGTACGATATGCAAAAATCCCCTCCGGCAAGGGAGGGGATTTTTTCTTATGATTCAGAGGAATGTCCCTGACAACCGCCGCATCTGCCGCTGCACTGCTTGGAATGCGGGCAGCCGATGCAAGTCTGTCCACGCTTCTTGGCACGGTACAGATAGCTGATGATCAGCGCCGCGATGGTTACCAGTATGAGAACAATGATGACATTTTCCATAAAGTCACATCCTTACGCTTTCGCACCTTTCAGCGCATACTCTGCCTTCAGGTCACGATTGGTCTTCTGAATGAGTGCAATAATGATGCATACCATTACGATCACGGCAACCAGACCGGCAATGGCGGCAGCCACATTCAGGGAAGCCGGTGCGGTGATCAGTGTACCAACGGTGTACACCATGTATGCAACCGTATAGCCCACAGCCAGCTGCAGGCCGATACCGCCCCAGAGCCACTTTGCACTCTTCATTTCAGCGTTCATCGCACCGATTGCTGCAAAGCAGGGCGGTGTGTAGAGATTGAACATCAGGTAAGCAAGTGCAGCAACCTTTGTGATGGCCATGATACCGGCTGCCTCTGCACCGGCACCCTCCATGAGGGCAAGCTCTTCGGTATCGATGAGATTCTCAAGGCCTACAAAGCAAACTGCCAGTGTGCCGACAACATTTTCCTTGGCGATGAAGCCGGTAACTGCTGCGGCAGCCAGCTGCCAGGACAGAACGCCCACGATCGGCACCAGAATGTAAGCAAACGGTGCGGCAATGGATGCCAGAATAGACTCATCAGCGGTCTCTGCCACCCGGAAGCTCCAGGTAAAGGTCTGCATCAGCTGCACAGCCATGTTGCACAGCAGGATGATGGTGGCGGCCTTCACAATGTACTCCCATCCGCGGCTGCACATGGACTTAAAGGCACCCCACAGAGAGGGGAATTTATAATCGGCCAGCTCAATGATAAAGTAGGATTTTTTCGCAAAGTTGCCAGTAATGGCATTGACCAGCAGTGCACCGAGGAAGATCAGGACAATACCGGAGAAATACATCAGTGCGCTCACCCATCCGGCATTGTCAAAAAAGATGCCGGCAAAGAGGGCGATGACCGGAATCTTTGCACCGCAGGGCATGAAGGGAGCGAACATTGCAGTCGCTCTGCGTTCACGCTCATTGCGGATGGTACGGCTGGCCATGATGCCGGGCACTGCACAGCCGATGGTAATGACAAAGGGAATGACGGACTTACCGGACAGTCCCACCTTCTTGAAGATCGGGTCGAGTACAACGGCTGCACGGGACATGTAACCGCAGTCCTCCAGCAGCGCAATCAGGAAATACATGACCATAACCAGCGGCAGGAAGCCCACAACGGCGACTACGCCGCCGATCACACCGTCCACGAGAATCGCGGAGAGCAGCGGATTGGCATTGGCGAGCAGATCGCCCACCCAGCCCTGGAAGGCCTCAAGCCAGCCGACCAGCAGATCGGCAATCGGTGTGCCGACCCAGACCTGGGAAATCTGGAACACCAGATACATCACAACGGCAAAGATCGGGATACCAAGCCACTTATTCGTCAGCACGGCGTCAATCTTATCACCGAAGTTCTTATCCTTGGTCAGAACCTTTCTTGTCTCAACTGCCTTGACGATGTCATTGACAAATGCAAATCGCTTGCGGTCGGCCTCTGTGACAGCGGCCTTGTCGGTCAGATCAATATCATCCTGCACATAGGGTGCTGTCTGGGTCTTGCCCTTGCATGCACGAGCGGCATCGACCACTTCCTTCAGACCCTCTGCAGAGGTGGAAACCGTATGCATTACCGGACAGCCGAGCTTCTCAGACAGCAGTGCGGCATCAATGGTGGTTTCCTTCTTTTTATTGGTATCGCTCTTGTTCAGTGCCACAACGACCGGCACACCAAGCTCCAGCAGCTGTGTGGTGAAGAAAAGGCTGCGGCTGAGGTTTGTGGCATCCACGATGTTGATGATGGCATCGGGATTCTCCTGCTTTACATAAGCACTGGTGATGCTCTCTTCACTTGTGAAGGGTGACATGGAGTAGGCACCCGGCAGGTCAACGGCAATCAGCTGTTCACCGCCTGCATACGCCTTCTTGATCGGGCTTTCCTTTTTGTCGACTGTCACACCCGCCCAGTTGCCGACCTTCTCATTACTGCCCGTCAGGGCGTTGTACATGGTCGTCTTACCCGAGTTCGGGTTGCCTGTCAATGCAATTCTCATACATTCTGCCTCCTTGCATTCTGTAGCCCCATCGTCCCGTTGACGCGGGGTGATTGATTAGCTTTGGCTAACCAGTGGACAAAAAAACAATCTTCCGATTGTTTTTCAGTTTTCGCAGCCCATTTTTCCGAAATAAGGGCATGCAGTGGATACGGGATGCCGGATCACCGTGCTTTGTCAGATCTCAATGGCTTCTGCAAGCGCATTGTCGATGTTGTAGCGTGCATCCTTGATGGAAACCGTACAGCCACGCTTCTGACGGGAAACAACAGTAATCGATTCGCCGGAATAGCATCCGAGAGAGAACAGAAAGGCATCCAGCTCTTCATCATCCGTATTGATCTGCCGGATGATATATTCTTTTCCTTCCACAGCTTCTTTCAAAGTCATATCCGTCCACCGTATTGGATCCGCTCATGCGTGATACATGAACTGTATTTGTCAGAGCAGCATCTTCCTTCTTCGGGGTTAGCTTCCTCTAACCATATTCATTATAGCATCTTTGCAAATTTTTGTCAAGCGTTTTTCCATATTTTTTTGAGAATTCCGCCCCTCTGTCAAGAGATATCCAAAACATACACAAAACAGTTGAAATGTTTGCGCAAATATGCTATACTATAAGTAATCCTTCCGCCTGCAAGGCGGAACGACGGACACAATTTCACATCACAGGAGGCATGTATGACAACAACAGCAACCACAAGACGGCTTTCACTCAAAGCCCAGACCATCGGTGCGGCAGCGGCCATTGTATCCGCCGTTGTGCTGCCGCAGCTTCTCCATGCAATCGGTGCATCCACGGGACTTGGCAGCGCTCTTGGCGAGATCCTGCTCCCGATGCATTTTCCGATCATCCTTGCCGGCCTTCTGGCAGGCCCCTATGCCGCCATGACAGCCGGTGTGCTCAGTCCCCTGCTGAGCTTCGTCCTGACCGGCATGCCGGCACCGGCAATGCTCCCCTTTATGATGCTGGAGCTTGCTGTTTACGGTCTCTGCGCCGGTCTGCTCCGGACAGTCTCCCTGCCCGATACTGCCAAGGTGCTCATTGTGCAGCTCTGCGGCAGAATCGTCCGTGCCGGTGCCATTCTCGTCGTATTCTATGGATTTGGCGGATCTGTGCAGCCCGCAGTCATCCTGACAAGCATCCGGATGGGACTTATCGGCATAGCACTGCAGCTCATCCTTATTCCGGTGATTCTCGCATGCCTGCGGTGGACGGATCGTGCATCGTCTTGAGCGTGCAAGGCTGCTGCTTGCCGCATCCGCCTGCACCTGTGTGCTCTGCAGTGACAGCAGCACCCTGACGAGCACGCTGCGGGGCGTTGCACCGCTTCTGCAGTGGCTTGATGCGGGACGGACATTTCCGGATTATGCCGCTGCGGACAGGGTGGTCGGCAGCGGGGCAGCATTTCTCTACATCCTGCTCGGTATCCGTGCGGTGCATGCGGAAGTCATCAGCCGTCCGGCTCTGGATTTATTGCTGTCGCACGGCATTGATGTCACCTTCACGCAGCTGACGGACAGCATCATCAACCGTGCCGGCACCGGCCCCTGCCCGATCGAATCGGCAGTGCGTGGGCTCTCAGATCCGGCCGAAGCACTCGCTGCAATCCGCAGAACACTTCTGCAACTGAATGCAAACTGACAGAAAGGGTATCATTATGGACAAGAACAATATCTTTCATGTATCAAAACTGGGCTTTGGCCTCATGCGTCTGCCTGAAAAAGAGGGCGAAGTGGACTATGAGCATGTCTGCCGCATGATCGACAGTGCAATGGACGCAGGACTGAACTATTTCGACACAGCCTATGTCTATCACAGCGGCCGCTCCGAGGTGGCGGCTCGTGAATGTCTGGTCAAGCGTTATCCCCGTGACAGCTTTCAGCTTGCCACCAAGCTCCCCGCATGGTGTCTGAAGACCAAGGACGACCGTGACCGCATTTTTGATGAACAGCTCGAACGTGCGGGCGTGGATTACTTCGATTTCTATCTGCTGCATTCCCTCGAGGACGGCAGCAACTATGACACCTACGAGGCATTTGACTGCTTCCGCTGGGCAATGGAAAAGAAGGAAGCGGGCCAGATCCGGCATTTCGGCTTTTCTTACCACGGCACGCCGGAACTGCTGGAGGTGGTGCTGGACAAGCACCCTGAGGTTGAATTCGTACAGATTCAGCTCAATTATGCCGACTGGAAAAATCCCCTGGTACAGTCCGGTGCGCTGTATGAGATCCTGCGCAGCCGGAACATTCCGATGATTATCATGGAACCGGTCAAGGGCGGTACACTCGCCTCACTCATGCCGGAGCTGGAGGAAAAGCTGCGTGCGGCCAGACCCGAGGCCTCCATTGCCTCGTGGGCAATGCGCTTTGTCGGCTCGCTGCCGGGCATTGTCACCATTCTTTCGGGCATGTCCAATGACGAGCAGATGGCGGACAATCTGCGCACCTTCAGCCACTTCGAGCCGCTCTCCGATGCGGAGAAGGCACTGATCGGCGAAGTGAACGAGGTCATGTTCAACTCCCCCCTCATCGGCTGCACGGCCTGCCGTTACTGCTGTGACGGCTGCCCCTCGGGCATCAACATCCCCGAGATCTTCCGGATCCTCAACACCATCCGTCTGTACGGCGAGGAATGGCGTTCCGCCAACTTCTACGGCGGCCTGACCGCAAACGGCGGCAAGGCAAAGGACTGCATCGGATGCGGCCAGTGCGAGAGCGTCTGTCCGCAGCATCTGTCCATCATCGAGCTGCTGGCGGAAGCCTCGGGACATCTGGATAAATAGCGGAAGAATGCACCTGGGCAATGTGCAGAATATACTTGACATTCTCCATTCTGCATGTTATCATTAAGGTACAGAGATGCGGCAAGCATCCTGTCATACATTCAAAATTATTTTAAAGGAGCGCGCTGTTTGAAACGAAACAACAGACCTGAGATTGTAGCGTAAACGGGCGGTTTGCGAATACAATCACACACAAACCTCCCGTATTGCCGGTCACAATATTCAGGAGGAAAAACAATGAAAACAAATGACTATACCATTCGTCTGGAAACAGAAAAGGATCATCGAGAAGTAGAAAACCTTGCCCGTGAGGCGTTCTGGAATCTGAGCGTGCCGGGCTGCCATGAGCATTATTTTGTACATGTGCTGCGTCAGCATGCGGATTTCATTCCGGAACTGGACTTTGTCCTTGAATCCGAGGGACGCATTCTGGGGTTTGTGATGTATGCCAAGGGACGGCTTGTGGATGAACAGGGCAATGAAAAGCCCATTCTGACCATGGGGCCGATCTGTGTGCATCCTGCCTATCAGCGATGCGGCTTCGGCAAGGCGCTGCTTGAACACAGCTTTGCGGCTGCCCGTGCAATGGGGCACGATGTGGTCATCAACTTCGGCAATCCCGACAACTATGTGGCCCGCGGCTACAAGAGCTGCAAGAAGTACAATGTGTGCTTTACGGGGGATGTCTTCCCGGCAGCACTGCTTGTCAAGGAGCTGAAAGAGGGCGCACTGGACGGCCGGAAATGGTTCTATCACCCGAGCGATGCGGAAGCACTCTGTGACGATGCACAGGCCGTGGCTGCATTCGACAGCCAGTTCCCGCCCAAGGAAAAGGCCTGGCAGCCCAGTCAGGAGGAATTCTACATTCACAGCCATTCTGTGATCAGCTGGTAAATGATGAAAAGCCTGCAGATTTTCTGCAGGCTTTTTCTTTCTCATATCCGGATGTCAATTTTTGCTGTTTTTTCAAAATTCTCTTGCTTTTTACGCCGTGTTCTATTATAATAATATGGTAAGCATTTTTGCAAAAAAGAGTGAAAGGAAGCAAGTCATGAAAAAAATTCTGATCCTGATCGCTGCCACTGTCATGATGGCGATCTCCCTCTCCGGCTGCGGCGGTATTCCGCCGAATGAGGTCTTCAATGCCGACGACCTCGAAGGCAAGATCATCGGTACACAGCTCGGCACCACCGGCAACATCTTTGCCGCTGACATCCCCGACGCCACAGTCGAAGCCTACAACAAGGCTGCCGATGCCGTTATGGCACTCAAGCAGGGTAAGCTTGATGCCGTGCTCATCGACAGCGAGCCCGGCAAGGTCTTCGCAGAAAAGAATCCCTCGCTGATCATCCTCGATGACCCGTTTGCCATTGAGGAATACTCCATCGCCTACAAAAAAGGCAATGACGAGCTCGGCGAAAAGCTCGATGCGGCACTCACCACACTCAAAGAGGACGGCACACTCGATGAGATCGTCTCCCACTGGATCGGCGATAACGCCGACAATGTGTCCTATGTGCCCGATGAAACCATCATCCGTGAGCGCACTCTCGTTATGGCAACCAACGCCGAATTCCCGCCCTATGAGAGCATGAGCGGCTCCAACATCGTCGGCATCGACGTGGACATGATGAATGCTGTCTGCGACGAGCTGGGCATGGAGCTGGAAATCATCAACATGGAATTCGACTCCATCATTGCTGCGGTCAACTCCGGCAAGGCCGATGTGGGCGTGGCCGGCATGTCCGTCACACCGGAGCGTCTCGAGAACGTCTCCTTCACACAGGGCTATGCCACTTCCACGCAGGTCATCCTTGTCCGCGGTGAGGAGTATGCCAACCCCATCGGACAGTTCGTCCAGAAAATCCACTCCACCTTCATCGAGGGCAACCGCTGGATGTATCTGGTCAAGGGTCTGGGTGTGACACTGCTGATCACCTTCGTCTCCATCCTGATCGGCTGCCTGCTGGGTCTGGTACTCGCCATCATCCGCACCACACACGACAAGACCGGCAAGCTGAAGATCCTCAACTGGATGGCTAAGGTATACCTCACCATCATCCGCGGTACACCTGTGACGCTGCAGCTGCTGATCATTTACTTTGTCATCTTCGCCTCTGTGAACATCGGCAAGGTGCCGGTGGCCATGGTGGCATTCGGTCTGAACTCGGCTGCCTATGTGGCTGAAATCGTGCGCTCCGGTATCATGTCCATCGACAAGGGCCAGTTTGAAGCGAGTGCATCCCTCGGTATGAATTACCCGAAAACCATGCTGTTCATCATCATGCCCCAGGCCATCAAGAATATTTTGCCGGCACTGGGCAACGAATTCATCGTCCTGCTGAAGGAAACCTCCATCTCCGGCTACATCGCACTGGAGGATCTGACCTTCGGCGGCAACCAGATCCGCAGCCAGACCTTTGAGGCGTTCATGCCGCTGATTGCGGTGGCACTGATCTATCTCGTAATGGTCATGGGTCTGAGTGCACTGGTATCCCTGCTTGAAAGGAGGCTGTCCAAGAGTGATCGAGGTTAAAAACTTAGAAAAATCCTTCGGCGATCTGCACATCCTGAAGGGCATCAGCACAACGATTAAAAAGGGCGAAAAGGTGGTTATCATCGGCCCGTCCGGTTCCGGTAAGAGCACCTTCCTGCGCTGTCTGAACCGCTTGGAGCAGCCCTCCGGCGGCTATATCTTCTTTGAGGGCACCGATCTGACAGCCTGCTCGGAGCGACAGCTCTATGAAGTCCGTGAAAAGATGGGCATGGTGTTCCAGCACTTCCATCTCTTCCCCCATCTGACCATCCGGAAGAACATCACGCTTGCCCCTGTCAAGCTTGGTCTGATGACAAAGGACGAGGCCAATGCCCGTGCGGATGAGCTGCTCAAAAAAGTGGGCCTTTCCGATAAGGCCGATCAGTATCCCAGCCAGCTTTCCGGCGGTCAGAAGCAGCGTATTGCGATTGCAAGAGCGCTGGCAATGAACCCCGAAGTCATCCTCTTTGACGAGCCGACCTCCGCACTTGACCCTGAAATGGTCGGTGAGGTACTGGCACTGATGAAGGAACTGGCCGAGGACGGCATGACCATGGTCGTGGTCACACACGAGATGGGCTTTGCCCGTGAGGTTGCCTCCCGTGTCATGTTCATGGACGGCGGCCACATTGTGGAAGAAAACACGCCGGAAGAATTCTTCGGCAATCCGCAGAACCCCCGACTCAAGGAATTTCTTTCCAAGGTGCTGTAAGATGAACTACAGATATGAAATGACAGATCATGCGTCCGCAGGCTGCGTGACTCTGCGGACGGAGGTCTTCGTCGACGAACAAGGTTTTGCGGAGGAATTCGATGAAATCGATGACCGTGCGGTGCATCTGTGCATCTACGAAGGCGATCTGCCGGTGGCCTCGGGACGGCTCTATTCCGATGACGGCGTGTGCTGTCACATCGGACGGGTGGTCGTGGCGAAGAGTCATCGCGGGCGGCATCTGGGCGAAGCCGTCATGCGGCGTCTTGAAGAGGAAGCACGCCGGATCGGCTACAGAGAAGCGGCGCTTTCCTCACAGGATCACGCCATCGGTTTCTATGAAAAAATGGGCTACGCCCCTGTTGGTGCATTCTACATGGATCAGCACTGTCCGCACAAACGAATGGTCAAATCCCTGTAAAACCGAAGTGCCCTTTCATTCCGAAAGGGCACTTTCTGACAGAATACACTTCACAACACAAAGGAGTCTGACATGAAACGAAAAATCATTGCACTCATCATTGCCGCCGTCGTACTGCTCTGCGGCTGTATCCTGACCACAATCGGAATCATCCGTGAGAATCAGCCCCATGCACCGGCCCCCGTCATTGACCCTTTCTCCATCACCGAGGAAAGCGCCGGACAGCGTGTCCGCGGCTCCCTCACAGAGGAAATGCTCCAGATTACAGAAACCGAAGCGGGTGTACTGTACCTGGCTACCATCTATACGGACGAGAGCTATGAAGATTACATCCTGCTTCCCATCCTTGTACCGCATAACTCCACCGTAACATTCGAACGCATTGTCCAGAGCGGACAGTTTTCCGACGAGGACTTCTATGGCACATTCCGTCTGTGCGATGCGGACATGGTCGCCTCCATTCAGACCGGCATCCTCGAATATTGCCACATGATATATGAAATCATGAACATGGAGGTCTCCGATGCCGAGATCGAAGAGAACTACGCCCTCGTTACCCCGTGCTATGTGGAAATGGAGGGTATACAGAGCGGTACGCTGTTCATTGTCATCGGTGCAGCACTCATTGCAGCCGCTGTGATTGCGGCGCTCATCATACTCTTCGGCAAGAAGTCCCTGCTCATTCTGGCGGGTCTGCTTCTGCTCATGATCGCCTTGTTCTTTGTGCTGTTCTGGGGCAAATTCCGCACCATAACCTCGATCAAAGAGGTAACGAGCGGTTTGTATACCATGCACTGCCAGTACGATTATGACTGCGACGACTTCCTCGCAGCAGACATTTCGAACATTGAAGAGCTGATCCGCTGGATTGAAAAGAGGCATCTCTTCGGTGTCTCCATCCCGATCGATCCGGACAATTTCGGCTGCTGCAGCTTTGCGGCAGAAACCCCCGAGGGCAAGCATCTGTTCGGGCGGAATTTTGACTATGACGAGACCGACGCACTCCTTGTCTACACCGATCCCAAGGACGGCTATGCGGCACTGAGCATGGTGGATCTGCGGTTCTTTGACATCGGCACGGAGGCCGGCATGGAGGGCGATTCCCTTGCTGCAAAGGCTATCATGCTTGCGGCACCCTACATCGCCATGGACGGCGTGAATGAAGCAGGCGTGGGCGTGGGCATTCTGCAGCTGAGTATTGACGAACTGCATCAGGACAACGGCAAGCCCGATCTGCTGGTTTATGCGGCCATCCGCGGCATTCTGGACAAATGTGCAACCGTGGAGGAAGCCAAAGCCTTCCTGGAAGGCTACGACATCCACAGTGCGCTCGGCGATTCCTACCATCTATTCATCACGGACAAGACCGGTGCCTCGATTGTGGTGGAGTGGACGAACGAGCAGATGTACATCGTGGAGGATGCGGGCTGCACGAACGATGTACTTTCGCAGAATGAGTTCTATGACCCTGAATGGTCATGCAGACGCTATGATGCGATTCATGCACGTCTCGCAGAAAGCGAGGGCATTCTCACACCGGAGGAAGCCATGGCCCTGACGGAAGAGGTCTGCCTGACAAAGAAGAACCGCAGCACGCAGTGGTCGTGCATCTACCATCAGGATGATTTTGCGGTGGACATCTGTCTGGACAGACACTATGGGGAAGCGAAGCATTTCGATGCAACCGATTTTGGCTACAAGCCTGCTGAATAATGACAAAAAGAGCCTGAGAGAATATCTCAGGCTCTTTTTCGGCTGTCAATCTGAAAAGCACGTCACACCGTCTCCCCCATGATCAGGGCAACAATATCTTCATGGATGGATTCCACACTGCGCATGGTCTCACCCTCGCAGCAGGACAGCACATGCCAGTGCTCCTCGGGCGCATGGTGCGTGCAGGCATACATGGCAGCATCACGGCAGGTCTGCAGATAAGCCGGATCTGCCTCGTGGATGTCCTTCTTCCCCTCGTCGCCGCCGTAGCGTGCGGAGAGAAGGCGCTGGGAAACGGCCACCGGCACATCGAGGAAAATCACCGCCGACGGACGTGGGATGCCAAGCTTGGTGTACTCGTAATCATAGAGCCATGTGCAGTAGCCATCCCACAGCTCGCGTGGGAGCTTTGTCATCTGATAAAAGGCATTGGAGGTGGTGTATCGCGCAGAAATGATGGTCTTTCCGGCTTTGAAATCACGTTCCCAGTCCTCCTTGAAGCTGGTATAGCGGTCGATGGCATAGAACGAGCTTGCCGCATAGGCACTGCGTTCCGCCGATTCTTCCGGGAATCCGCCCTGCAGATATCGGGTGATGATCTCGCCGCTGGGGGACTGGTAATTCGGGAACGTCAGGAAACGGCAGTCCGCAAACCGCTTCTGCAGCAGTTCAAGCTGTGTGCTCTTGCCGCAGCCGTCAAGTCCCTCTATCACAATAATCTTTCCGTTCATGTCATGGTGTCCTTTCGTACCAAAGTATTCCTATTCATTATAGCACATGGGGATACTTTTTTCAATAGGGGGATGGAAAGTGAGGGGGACTTTTCCTGAACTGCCCTGACACCCCGCCCAAGGGCTTTGCTCTTGACCCGATGGAAGGCTTCCGGCATCACTCCTGCACGCGGTACATCACACCATCCACTTCAATTGCAGTCACCTCGGAAACATCCAGAAATCCAATGAACGTATCCGGATCGAAGGCATCGAAACGGACATCGGGCAGGCACTCATAAATACGGGCTGCGGTTTTTCCCCATGTTTCCGTCTCCGAAGACATGGCACTCTCGGAAACAGAAATAATCTCCGCATCCGCAATGCTGCCGTCACGCCGATGCAGACGGAACGGCTGGGGCGAAAAGGCCCCCATACGATCGGCATAGAGCTGATACCCCGACAGATGCAGTGTCTCCCCTGCATCGGAGACAAGCGTCAGCACCGGCGTATTCTGCACAAGCGGAATCTCCATCGTAATACCGCAGGTGGCATCGTTCACCGGCATATCCTTCCCGTTCGGCTCGGCACGTGTTGTCTCATAAAAACACAGCGTCATCGTTTCGCCGGCATGGCCTTCCTCAATCGAAAAAATCCAGGTCACCCAGCCCTGCTCACCGACCTCCTGCACACTGACATTCTCAAGCAGCGCTTTCTCATAGCCGAAGACCATGCCGTTCACGGCCTCCTCATAGGGCATCGTCAGCTCATACGGCATGCACTGCCGATCCCAGACCACATCCATCCCGGGATCCGTGGTCTCCATGGTCGCCAGTACCAGTGCATATTGCCCATCGCAGAGCACGGCTTCAACTGTCACGTCCACAATGCCGTTGGTGTAGGTCACAGGGGATGTCAGTTCCATCTCCTCCAGCCGTCTTGTGCCCAGCTCACCAAAGTTCTTCGCAGCGTGCGCTCTGTTATAAACAAGATAGCCGGAAACGCTTGCGGTCATGGCCGTGAGCACCAGTGCCGCCGTAAGCAGCACCACGCCTATACGGCGGAGATTTGTCTTCTTCCGGATGACGGGTGTTCCGGACAATCCCGCCTTCTGCAGCACCCTCGCTGTAAGCCGTGCCGTCTCCTCATCCGTCAGCCGCTCACCGGCGGCAATCTGTGTCAGTGTCCCATCCGCCTGCATCAGTGCCGCTGCGGACAATGCATCAAATCTCTTCTCCATAGGTCAGTCCTCCTTCCAGATCATGCGGAGTTTTTTCAGTCCGCGGGAAATCTTCTGATCCACTGTGTTCGGCTGCAGACCGAGTGCTGCGCCGATCTCACGGCTTGTCTGGCCGAAGTAGTACCGTCTGAGCAGCACCTCGCAGTCCGGCTCACCAAGGGATTTCAGCGTTTCCATCAAAATCACGCCCTCATCCGATGCCGCCGCTGCGGAGGAATAGGAAAGCAGATCATCGTACTGCTCACAGACAGGCTGTCTTGTGAGCGCATAGAACCGATTGATGGCCTGCCGCTTGGCGATCACTGCCAGCATCGGCCGCAGTGCCTTCTCATCATCCGGATGCGTGCCCGCCCACTGCCAGAACTTCACAAATACATCACTCATCGTTTCCTCAATATCCTCCGGCGTTCCCACATCCTTCAGCTTGCTTTTCACAATCGTGCGGACATAGCCGCCGTATTCCGTGATCAGCAGTGCAAGCCCCTGTGCCGGGTCGGTCCGGAGCCTTGCCCAGATCTCCGTATTTGTCACATGCATCACTTCCCTTCTGTTTGCTTGAAAGACCTTTCACCTGCCACAATCCGCCATCATGTGCAAAACCTGACAACGAATGCCCGAAAGCACTCACTTCTATAAAATGCACATAAAGTTTTCACAATGGCACAATCCCCTCTTGCATTTGTGCCAAAAATATGATATAATGTACAATGAGGAGGGATATCCCATGAAAAATCAAAAATTAGTTGCCGCACTGGCAGCAGGCATGATGCTCTGCACTGCACTTCCTGTTACCGCGGCAGACGTACCCATGAGCAGCGTCACACTGCGCGGTGACGCAGACAAAAATGAAAAAGTCGGTGTCAGCGACATTGTCAAGCTGACACGTTTCCTGCTTGCCGTGGACGCAGATGCGTCCCTCAATGCCGATCTCACCGGAGACGGCATGCTCAACGGCTATGACCTTGCACTGCTCAAGCGCATGGTGCTGGGAAAATACACCCCCGAGGACTTCACGGGTCTGCGCATCAATGAGGTCTGCGCTTCCAACAAGACCACGCATTCCGATGCGGACGGCCGTGAGCCGGACTGGGTGGAGATCTTCAACGGCGGCACGACCGATGTCGACCTGTCCGGCTATGGCTTCGCCGACGGTGCCAAGAACCTGTTCAAATATGTGTTCCCCGAGGGCACGGTCATCAAGGCGGGTGACTATTTGCTGATCTACTGCGATGACGGTCTCACCAGCACCGATCCCACGGAGCATCATGTGCCCTTCAAGCTCAGTGCCGCAGGCGAGACACTCTATCTCACACATCCCGTCTATGGCACACTCGATGTGGTTGAAGTGCCCGTTGCCACAACGGACATCACCTATGGCCGCTATGAAAACGGTTCGGGCGTCTTTGCCAATCTCACTGCCACACCCGGCAGCAGCAATGATGCCGCACAGAAGATCACAATCGTGGCACAGCCCGCATTCTCCATGGAAAGCGGCTTCTATGACAGTGCGTTTGATCTTTCCGTGACCGCTGCCGAGGGCACGACCATTTACTATACCACTGACGGCAGCGACCCGCGTACCTCTCCGACTGCCATTCCCTATCTGGGTGCAGTCAGCATCCGGGACAATTCGAATGATCCCAATGTCTGGAGTGCGGTGAAGGACATTTCGCTTGACACCTACTATCCGCCCAGCTTCAATGTGGACAAGGGCATGGTGATCCGTGCAGCCGCCAAGGATGCCGAAGGCAATTACAGCGATGTGGTCACAAAGAATTATTTCATCGGCAAGAATGCCGCTTACTACAAGGATATGAAGGTCATCTCCCTGACAACCGAGGGCGACAATCTCTTCAGCAATGCCGATGGCATCTATATGGTCGGTGACGGCTACTACGAGTGGAAGAACAGCTGGGCCTATGATCCCAGACTTGAAAGCTGGAACACCAAGAACCCGACCAACTACAACCAGAGTGGCCGTGAATGGGAACGTCCCGCCACCATTCAGGTATTCGAACAGGGCGCACTTGCCTATGAAAGTGACATCGGCGTGCGGATCTCCGGCAACGCTACCCGCTCCTATAATCAGAAGAGCATGCGCCTCTTCGCCAGAAGCGATTACGGCAAGTCCAAGATAGAATATGAATTCATCGACGGCCTGCTTGACAAGAACGGCGATCCCATCACCGTATATGACAAGATCACCCTGCGCAACGGCGGCAACGACAACCAGACACTCCACTGCCGTGACGAGCTGCTGCAGGATATCGGCTTCACCATGGGTCTGGACGGACAGGCCTCCCAGGACTGCATCGTCTTTGTAAACGGCGAATTCTGGGGCATGTATGCCATGAAGGAACATCTGGATGATGAGTACTTCGCATCGCACTACAGCGTAGAGAAGGAAAATGTATCCATCGTCAAGAACGGCGAGGGTGAAGGCGATCAGGCTGTACTCGACAGCTATGTCAGCTTCTATAACTGGGCTATGTACGCAGATCTCACAAATGCGGACAATTATCAGCGTGTCTGCGACACCATTGATGTCGAGAACTTCATGCGCTACATCACATTCGAGACCTACATCTGCAGCTATGACTGGTGCAATCCGACCTGGACGAACAACTGGGAGATGTGGCGTACCAATACTGTGGATGAAACCAATCCCTATGCGGACGGCAAGTGGCGTTTCATGATGTATGACGTTGAGTATGCCGCTGCCCTTTACGGCGAATCCACCACCCAGCACGCCTATGACACCCTCGGCAACCTCAACAGTCAGCAGGAATGGACGAATGTCGGCATGCTGTTCCGCAAGCTGATGGCCAACGAGACCTTCCGTAAGGAATTCTATGAGATCTACACTGAGGCCATTGAGACGACCTTTGCCTATGAGAAAGTGGAACCGCTCATCAACGACTATGCCGCCAGACAGCGTGAGGCACTGTTTGCCACAAACCTGCGCTTCTATGACAGCTACGGTCAGAAGATGAACGGCTGGTATAACGATGAAGTGAACCGTCTCAAAACCTTCTTCCAGAAGCGTCCTGAGTATGCAAAGCGTTATCTCGACCAGCTCTATGGCAATGAAGTTTCCAACAGCAGTGAGCTTATTTCCGACAGTTCCCTGTGGATGCTCAGCCGTGCCGATGGCGACGGCGCAATCAGCGTATCCGAGGACGGCGATCTGACCGTGCAGTGCACTCAGATCGGTACCCAGACATGGGGTGTGCAGGCGTACTATGCGCCCGTTTCCCTCAAGGCCGGCAAGACCTACCAGCTCAGCTATACCCTGCGCAGCGACACAAACGGCACAGTTGCCGCCTTTGTACAGAAGAACGGCGATGACTACGCCACTTTCTGCTGGAAGAAGGAGAGCGTGGGCACATCGGAAGTCCGCAGAACCCAGACCTTTACCATGTCGCAGGATTATCCCATCGGCAAGGTCGGCTTCGACTTCGGCTACAACACAGGTACATTCTATGTATCGGATATCCAGCTGACCTGTCTGAATTGATGAAAACCCGCCTTTCGGCGGGTTTTTTCGTTGTAACAATATTTCTCGATCGGCAGTTACCACAGTCCCACCGCACGCAGCACGGTCATGGCGATCAGCATCAGCCATGCAAGCAGCATGCCGGGGGATGTCAGCATGGTCAGAAATGCCTGACCGCCGGTCAGTCCGGTCTCGCTCTTTCCCATCCGGAACGTCTCACGATGGAAAACAAGCTCAAGAATCAGAATAATCACCGCTGCCAGCATCAGGCAGAGGATCAGTCCGCCCATCACCATCAGAATCGACAGCGTGCCGATGTTCTCAATCATCCATTCGATATCCGCTTCAAGCAGCTTCTCCTGATCGATGCCGCCGATGAACAGCGACTGGATACCGCCGATGGTATTGATGAACAGATGCAGCAGATAGGGTGCCAGCACCGTGCCGGTCTTGACTACCAGGAAGCACGCACAGATGCCCATCACAGCCGCATAAAGCGTCTGGCCGTAATTAGCATGCCAGAGGCCGAACAGGATGCCGCACATCACGGCCGCCGGCCAGTTCCCATAAGGCTGAAGACTCCGGAAGATCGAAGAACGGAACAACAGCTCCTCAAAAAAGGGCGCCAGCAGGACGATGGCATAGATGTTGCCGATCTTTGACATGAGCGATTCGCGTGCCGCCATCTCTGGCTGTACAAGATCAATCCCGAAGAGCTTGTCGGCCGCCGATTCCAGTATGACATTGAGAAACTGGGAAAGATAGGCGGACATGTAGATGAGACCGGCGCACATCACAATCCAGACCAGCATCCGCCAGACGGGGACAGCCGGCTTTGCAAAGCCCTTCCGGATGGAAATGCCGTTCTTCCGGCCGCACAGCAGCCAGAACAGCAGCAGCAGTGTCGGAACGATCACAGGATACTGAATCGTATAGGCCGCCAGCTGATACACATCCTCATAATGGCTGCTGTAAGGAGACATGCACAGGGACAGGACAAAGGGCAGCAGAAAGCTCACACCAATGGACAATGCATAGAAAACGATCATCATCAGACCCGCTGTGTTCGAGGCACGGCGCAGGTCTTTTTTATGCTGTTTCAGTTCCATAAGGTCTCCTTCCCAGGCTGTGTCAGTCCTTGATTTCGCCGGCCTTCAGGCGGGTGAAATAGGACTTGGTTTCGGAGGCAATCACGCCGCTCAGACCGAAGAGTGCCACCAGGTTCGGCAGAGCCATCAGACTGTTGAAGATATCCGCAATCGTCCAGACCGCAGATACGGTCATGTAGGGGCCGATGAAAACGGCCAGAATATACAGAATACGATAAACCATCACAACCGCCTTGTTCTTGCCGCTGAGATATTCTACGCAGCGTTCGCCGTAGTAATTCCAGCCGATGATGGTGGTGAAGGCAAAGAAGACAAGACAGATCATCAGGATGAAGGCGGGGATTTCCTTCGGGAGGAAATGGAAGCCCTTCTGGAAGGCATCGGTCGTCACCGCCACGCCCTCGAGGTTTTCATCCGCCCAGGAGCCCATCATCACGATGGACAGGCCTGTCATTGTGCAGATGACAATGGTATCGATGAAGGTACCGGTCATGGAGATCAGACCCTGACGAACGGGTTCCTTTGTCTTGGCGGCAGCCGAGGCAATGGGGGCCGAGCCGAGACCAGCTTCGTTCGAGAAGATGCCGCGTGCCACGCCGTTGCGCATGGACATGATGACGGATGCGAGAATACCGCCGGAAATCGGCTTGATGCCGAATGCCCCCTGCACGATCTCTGCCAGTGCACCGGGGAGCTTGTCAAAATTGGTGACGAACAGTGCAATCACAGTCACCACATACAGGATCGCCATAAACGGCACAACGACCTGCGACACGCTGCTGATGCGCTGAAGGCCGCCGATGACCACAAGCCCCGTAGCCACAGCCACCAGCACGCCGGTGATGATGGTCACAACAGAATACTCCATGCCAAGCAGCGTCACCGTTGCCGGAAAATAGGGGGCAAAGAAACCCTCTGCAGCGCCTGAAATGCCATTCACCTGAGAGAAGGTGCCGATGCCCATCAGGCCGACACAGGCACCGAAAAAAGCGAAAATCTTGCCGAGCCACTTCCATTTCTTGCCCAGACCGTTTTCGATGTAGTAGAACGGACCGCCGAGCACATGACCATCCTCATCGATGGTACGGTACTTGACCGCCAGAAGACCCTCGGCGTACTTGGTCGCCATACCGAAGAAGGCTGCCACCCACATCCAGAAAAGTGCACCCGGCCCGCCGGCCAGAATGCCCACAGCCGTGGCCACGCCCACAATGTTGCCGGTTCCGATGGTGGAGGAAAGCGCCGTACACAGCGACGCAAAGCCGGATACCTCGCCGCTTGCACCGTCCTCGTCCTTGAACATATAGCGGAGGGCGCGCGGCAGATGGAACACCTGCACAAAGCCCGTCCGGCAGGACAGATAGATGCCGGCCGCCAGAATGAATACGATCAGCGGGATGCTGATCACACTGCTGATGCTGTTGAGAAATGCATCCAAAATGAGTCACTCCTTTTTCATTGCTTCTAAATACACACTGTTTACATTTTACCACATTGTGAAAAATTTGTCAAGAGTATTTTGTACAGAAAGCATGCAAATCCGGCAAAAAACGCCGCCCACATTCAGTGAGCGGCGGATGCATCATTACAGGGCAGGGCCGAAGCCGGGCAGGAAATCAACAATCGGAAGTCCGGCCTGTTCCGCCATACGGCGGCAGGTTTCGTGTCCCTCGGTATAGGACAAGCGATCGGGGGTGTGGGCATCGCAGCCAATGATCACAGAATTCCCCGCCTTTGCAGCAAGATTGAGGAATCGTTCGGAGGTATAATGCCGTCCCTCCACCACACCCAGCAGATTGATTTCCACGGGGATGTTCTTTTCCTTCAGATAACGGCACAGACGGAGATACTGGGCATCATAGATTGCCGGATCGCCGGTGAAATGCAGCAGGTCGGGATGTGCCACATAGAGATAGCGGCCGGATTCCATGCCCTCAATGCACAGATCCACATAGCGGATCAGCTCTTCCGGCCGATCGGTCGGAAAGCCCGTATAGGCGCTGTGAGGTTCACGCTCGAGGAAATGCTGTCCGAGGATCATATAGTCCACCGGATAATCCGCCAGCAGCCTGTCCTGTGCCGCCATCTGCTCGGGGATGTACTCCGATTCGAAGCCGATGTACAGGGTAATGTCCCGTGCATACTCTTTCTTCAGCGCCTCAAGGGAGGTAAAATATTCGTCCAGCTGCGAGGGCGTCATCCGTGTGCCGGAGACAAAGCCGTCATCGTACACCCAAGGGCAGTGATCGGCAAAACCCAGCACCTTCATGCCGTTCCGGATGGCTTCCTCGACATAGGCTCTGTCCTCCCCTTTGGCATGCTGGCACCGGATGGTGTGGGTATGGTAATTCGCAAGCATAGCAATCGCTCCTGTTCATTCATTGATCTCTGTGGTATCGGGCATTGCCGCCTCCGCATCGTCCATGGGAAGGGGTGTACCCGTATAGGCCGCTGCAAGGGCTTCCTTTTCGGTGCGTGTCAGGCGTTTGATGCGGTATTCCCGCTGCATGGCATGCACCTTGTCAGCATGCATTTCGGCATAGACCAGCGTCACCGGCCGGCGGGAAAAGGTGTATTTTGCGCCCTTTCCGGCGTTGTGTGCAGCAATCCTGCGGTCGAGGTCATTCGTCCAGCCCGTGTACAGCGTGCCGTCCGCACAGCGTACCATATAGGTGTAATTCATTCTTACAGCTCCGTTTCGACGGCACGGCCCTCTGCAAGGCTCTGTCTGCAATCCAGAATGCGCTGGTTGGCACTGCCGCGGAAATGCAGCTGATAGCTCTTCTGCGACTCAATAAACGGCCCGTCGATGAGGTAATCAGTCACAGCAAGCAGCTCACCGTAGTGCTGTTCTTCGCTGTGCGCCAGAAGATACTCAAAGGTATAACCCGTGTAGGTCACGATATTCAGTCCCATGCGATGGATCTCCTCGCCAAGTGCCGCAAGGGGCTTTGCCTGACAGAACGGCTCGCCGCCGGAAAAAGTCACACCGTCGAGCAGCGGATTCTTCCGGATCCGCTCGAGCAGCGTCTCCGGTTCCGTCACGGTGCCGCCCTCAAATGGATGGGTCTGGGGATTATGGCAGCCCGGACAATGATGGGGGCAGCCCTGTACAAATATGGTAAAGCGCAGGCCGGGGCCATCTACGATGGAATCATTGGCTGTGCCGGAAAGCTGAAGGTGCATACTGCTCACTCCTTATTCTATCGGATACTCAAAGATGCCCTTCCGGCCGTGCCGGAAGAGCATGCTTGTATTTATACGTTATGCTTCACTCTGTCGTTCACTTCACTGCGCTTGGCATTGTTGAAGCGGTCAAGTGTGCCGACCAGATAGCCTGTGATGCGGCGGATGCGCTCGAAGCTCACCTGATTGTGATCCTTCTCGGGACGGCCGCACATCGGGCACTTGTCGCCGATGATGCCGGTGAAGCCGCAGACAGGGTCACGATCCACAGGATGGTTGATCGAACCATAGCCGATGCCGGACTCCTTCATGCAGCGGATGACCTTCTCAAAAGCGGCGAGATTCTCCAGCGGGTCGCCGTCCAGCTCGACATAGCTGATGTGACCGGCGTTGGTCAGTGCATGATAGGGTGCCTCGATCTGGATCTTCTCGAATGCACTGATCGGGTAATGCACCGGTACATGGAAGGAATTGGTGTAGTAATCCCTGTCGGTGACGCCCTCGATCACGCCGTACTTCTTGGCATCCATGCCGACAAAACGGCCGGACAGGCCCTCGGCAGGTGTTGCCAGCAGGGAGAAGTTCAGACCCGTTGCCTTGGATTCATCATCCAGACGCTTACGCATTCTGCCGATGATCTCCAGACCCAGCGCTCTTGCACGCTCGCTCTCGCCGTGATGCTCGCCGATCAGTGCCTTCAGGGTTTCTGCAAGGCCGATGAAGCCCACGGACAGTGTGCCGTGCTTGAGCACTTCGCCGATGCAGTCATCGGGGCCGAGTCCCTCGGAATCCAGCCAGATGCCCTGTCCCATCAGGAACGGGAAGTTGCGCACCTTCTTCTGTGCCTGAATGCGGAAGCGATCCATGAGCTGGTCGATGGCCAGATTCATCATGTGATCGAGTCCCTCGAAGAACTTGTCGAGGTCGTGGTCAGCCTTGATGGCAAGACGGGGCAGATTCACAGAAGTGAAGCTCAGATTGCCGCGGCCGGTGACGATCTCACGGTCGGGGTCGTAGGTGTTGCCGATGACTCTCGTACGGCAGCCCATGTAGGAAATCTCCGTACGGTAGTCGCCCTCCTTGTAATACTGGAGGTTATAGGGGGCATCGATGAAGGAGAAGTTCGGGAACAGACGCTTTGCAGAAACTCTGCACGCCAGCTTGAACAGATCGTAGTTGGGATCCTCCGGATTGTAGTTGATGCCTTCCTTGATCTTGAAGATATGAATCGGGAAGATGGGGGTCTCGCCGTTGCCGAGACCGGCTTCATTGGCCAGAAGGATGTTCTCGATGACCATTCTGCCCTCGGGTGTGATGTCCGTACCGTAGTTGATGGACGAGAACGGTGTCTGTGCACCCGCACGGCTGTTCATGGTATTGAGGTTGTGCACCAGCGCTTCCATTGCCTGATAAGTAGCACGGTTGGTTTCCTTGTATGCCTGCTTGGCAGCGAAAGCGAGAATGGGTGCCACATCGTTGCCGCAGTCCATATTGGCAGTCAGATAGGCGGTTGCCTTCTCTGCAAAGCCATTGTTGTCGGCAAGAACGGGGCAGAGCTGTTCTGCTTCCATGGCCTCCATCAGACCGTCAGCCAGTGCCTCGGCATCCTCGCAGCCATAGAGCAGCTCGAGGGCACGGATGACATTCTGCTTGTAGCGGGACGCATAGGTCTTGCGGACGCCCTCCGCCATGGCATAGTCAAAGTTCGGCACGCTCTGGCCGCCGTGCTGGTCATTCTGATTCGACTGAATGGCAATGCAGGCAAGAGCGGAGTAGCTTGCGATGTCGTTCGGCTCACGCAGGAAGCCGTGACCCGTGGAGAAACCGCCGCGGAACAGCTTGATCAGATCGATCTGGCAGCATGTGGTGGTCAGGGTCAGGAAGTCGAGATCATGGATGTGGATGTCACCGCCCGCATGTGCCTTGGCATGCTCGGGCTTGAGCACATACATCTCATAGAACTCCTTGGCGGATACGCTGCCGTACTTGAGCATGGTGCCCATGGCGGTATCGCCGTCGATATTGGCGTTCTCACGCTTGATATCGCTGTCCTTCGCAGAATGGAAGGTCAGCTCGTTGAGCACGCTCATGAGGTTGGTCTTCATCTCTCTGGAACGGGTGCGCTCATAGCGATACAGAATATAGGCCTTGGCTGTCTGGGCATGACCACGCTCGATCAGCACCTTCTCCACCAGATCCTGTACCTGCTCTACGCTCGGCACATTCTCACCGTACAGGGCTTCACACAGGCGGCATACCTCTTCCGCAGCGGAAGCAGCCTCCTGATAATCCGTGCCGCCCACAGCCTGGGCAGCCTTAAAAATGGCGTTTGTAATCTTCTCTACATTGAACGGCACTTTTCTGCCGTCGCGCTTAATGATGTGAATCAGCATGTCCTTCATCCTCCATTTTGTATGTTTTTTCTCGTAGGATAACCGTTCTGCTTTTGTCTTTTCTCTTTACACAATATCTTGTATCATTTTTCCGTTGCTATAGTATAGTATACCGCATATCCAGCCTCTTGTCAAGCCGAAAACGTCCGTCATATCTCACAATAAAGCTTGTTTGCAATTATGCACAAAGCACAAATTAGGCTGTTTTCGTACATTCTCCGCCGCTTTTTTCTTCACAAAGCATTCATAGGCGTCAAAATCGGAACATATTTTCGCAACCACAAGATATAGTGTGTTGAAACATGTGCAAAGCTGGGGAAAAGAACCACTTTCCGCCCGTTTGCGTGCTTCTCGCATTGTGGAAAGAAAAGCCGTCTCCGCAGGGTTTGTTGTATGTGGGTCATCCAAACCCTCTGCACTTCATCACTGCAATTGACAAAAAGCCCTGCAATATGCTATAATGTTACCATATGAAACAAACGGGAGGGATCATTTTGCAGCTGCTCTATCTGACGCCTGAGGGCATTCATCTTGCAAAAAACGGAAAATCCATTCACCTGCCCAGTTATCGGGCACAGCACTACCAGAACACCATCCACGAAATCCAGCAGGGCAAGGCCTGGAAGACAACCGGACGGGGTGCGCAGTTCATGGGCACGGCCGAAGATCCTACGCCGCATAATGCCAGTGTGACCTACGGCGGACTGGCCGCCTACGAAGACGGTCTGCTGTACACGCTGCAGCTGGATGCTTCCGGCGGTCTGTACAAGCGTTCGCTTTCGGAAAAGGCGGAACAGGAGGGACACATCTGTTCCGGCAATGACATCCGGCTGGGTGACATTGCGGTGCACGGCAGCAGCACAGCAGCTTGTGTGCGCTATCCGAACTGCCAGAGTCATCTTGCCCTGTTCCGGCTGCCGTCGAGCGTCTACACGGAGATCACCGGCGGTGATTCCTGCGAGCTTCATCCGGGCTGGTCACCGGACGGACGGCTGATCCTGTTTTCGACAGCCGGCATTGCAAGACGGGGCGGAGAGGTGGCGGCCTATTCACCCCGCAGCCTTGCCTCCTACAACATCCACACAGAGTGCATGGATACGATTCTCGAGAGTGAGAGCTTCGACTATCTGATGCCGAGAATGGATGAGCAGGACAATCTCTACTGCATCCGCCGCCCCTACAAGATGGCGGGTGAAGAAGATGCAAGTCTCGGAAGCGTCCTCAAGGATGTCCTGCTGTTCCCTTACCGTCTGATCAAGGGACTGTTCGGATTTCTGAATGTATTCACGACTTTATACGGCGGCGAACCGCTGCGCAACAGCGGAAGACGCAGTGATGTGAAGTCCAAGCAGAAATCCGAGAAGGATCTGTTCTTCGAGGGCAATCTCATTCACGCAGAGAAAAACCGGAAGGAAAATGAAAAGCATGGCGATCCGCATGCGGGCATTCTTCCCCGCAGCAGTGTTCTGCTGCGGCGCACACCGGACGGAACGGAAGAGATCCTCGCACGCGGCGTACTGGATTACACGCTCTGCACGGACGGGAGCATTGTGTATTCGAACGGCCGTTACATCCTGCAGCGGCATCCGGACGGCAGCGTGACGGAGCTTATGAAAGAGAAGCTTGCCACACGTCTGAATGTACTGGCATAAAGCGGCCGCAAGCGGATTCCATCGGCTGCCTAAAAAAACAAAAGCACCCCTTTTGGGGTGCTTTTTTGCTGATCAAAGAGGCGCAGCACTGCGCCGCAGTTTTTCAGCTGCATCGGGACGCTCTTATCCGATCACTTCATATTCGCCGGACAGCTCGGCTTCATCCGTAATGCCCAGTGCCATCATCTTTGCACGCATGCAGGTGTAGAACTCTGCATAGGTCGCATGCTCATACGGCTGCACCGCATAGGTACCCACACAGCAGCACAATGCACCAAGAATATACCAGCCAAGGAAGGACAGCTGCAGCACGAAGAGATTCCACTTCTCGCCGTCCATCGTGCGGCTCGAAATCTCAGAGGCACGCTTCCACGACAGCTTCGGGTTCTCCGCAATCAGGTACGGCACCAGAAAATACTCCATATTCTTTGCAATACCCGGAATCACAAACAGCAGTCCCCACAGCGCAATATATAGATGATGGAAGAACATGGTCTTGGCAATGGATGTATATCTTCCGTCACGGAACGAGGAGAACAGATTGCCGAAGCGTACGTCCCCCTGCCTTGCACGGAGATAGAACATATGCTTACCCACCAGAATCGGGCCGCAGAGCATGCTGTAAACCAGCATATTCAGACACAGACCGATCGCCACGCATATGACCACAAGGCCGATGCTCATCAGAAGGATTGTACCGGTATCATACCCGCTTTCCAGAAAAATCGTCATAAAATTGACAAAGCCCTCAATGGCGCCGCTGTAATCGACATAGACGCCCTCCTCCGTACCGTCAAGCAAAAAGGCAACCGCACTGACGCCCAGTGCCATCCAGAAGTACTGCTTCAGGTTCTCCTTGGCATTTTTCTTGAGCATTCCTCTTGTCCACATAATCAATCTCTCCTCTCATGTCGTCAAAGTACGGCAAAAGCCGACTGCAGAATGCGCCGGCTTTGTCATTTTTAAATTATTCTACCACATAGGCTGCACAGCCGGTCAGTTCCTGCTCAGTGGTAATGCCCTGCGCAATCATCTTGGCACGCATGCAGGCATAGAACTCTGCAAAGGTGGCCTGCTGATAGGGCACAACAAAATAAGTACCGATGCAGCATGCCATGATACCCAGCAGCACCCAGCCGATGAAGGACAGCTGCAGTACGAAAAGGTTCCACTTCTCGCCGTCCATGGTCTTTCTGGAGATCTCAAACGCTCTGTCCTTGGACATGTTCGGATTCTCAGCCATCAGGTAAGGAATCAGGAAGTATTCCAGACCCTTGATGATGCCGGGCACCCAGAACAGCATCGACCACAATGTGGTGTAAAGCATGCGGAAGAACTGCACCTTTACGGTATTCATATAGCGGCCGCCGCCGAACTGATGGAACAGATAGCTGAAATTCACATCACCCGTGCGTGCCTGCTGGAAGAACTTGCACTTGCCGACCTCAACAGGGCCGCCGAGGAATGCATAAATTGCCAGTGCAAATGCCATGACAAACACATATGTAATGATGAAAATCACAAACACCATTGCCAGAATGGCCAGAACCGCAAAAATACTTTCCGGATCTTCGCTTGACAATTCTGTCAGTTCAGTCATTGACGATGACGGAAAGCTGAACGATGAGCTGGTATTGGCGGTACCGCCGCCGAGCATCTGTGCCACAAAGCACACCAGGAATGCCATCCAGTAGTAACCCTTCAGGGAATTCCATGCATTTTTCTTTAACATTTCTCTTGACCACATAATAATTCATCCTCCCTCTCTGTGATCGATATCTATATTGTAAATCAGATTTACCGAAATGTCAATGATTTTCTCGCATTTTCACCGAAATACACGAAGAAACACAAATCAGACCCTGTTCTTTTATGCATATAGCAGAAACCGCATGCAATTTTGCCATACAACATCCGGGCGTCCGTATCCGCATTGTTATGAAAACCGCACAAACTGCGCAAAATTCGAAAAATTTTCCCCAAACCACTTGCAATCCGCAGGAAAATTTGTTATAATAATAACGATGGGCAAGACGCCCTGCGAAAAATATTTAGGAGGACATTTAATATGTTAGTTTCTGCTAAGGACATGCTGAACAAGGCACGCGAAGGCAAGTACGCTGTTGGCCAGTTCAACATTAACAACCTCGAATGGACAAAGGCAATCCTGCTGACGGCTCAGGAGAATCAGTCTCCCGTTATCCTCGGTGTATCTGAGGGCGCAGGCAAGTACATGTGCGGCTACAAGACCATCGTTGGCATGGTTGAGGGCATGATCGAGGAGCTGGGCATCACTGTTCCCGTTGCACTGCATCTGGACCACGGCTCTTTCGAGGGCGCAAAGGCTTGCATCAACGCAGGTTTCTCTTCCGTAATGTTCGATGGTTCTCACTATCCGATCGAGGAGAACATTGCAAAGACCACTGCTCTTGTTAATGCATGTGAGGTTCTGGGCATTTCTCTCGAGGCTGAGGTTGGTTCCATCGGCGGCGAGGAAGACGGCGTAATCGGTAAGGGCGAGTGCGCAGATCCCGACGAGTGCAAGGCTGTTGCAGATCTGGGCGTGACAATGCTGGCTGCCGGCATCGGCAACATCCACGGCAAGTATCCTGAGAACTGGGAAGGTCTGTCCTTCGAGACTCTGGCTGCCATCAAGGAAAAGGTTGGCGATATGCCTCTGGTACTGCACGGCGGTACAGGCATCCCTGCTGACATGATCAAGAAGGCAATCTCTCTGGGCGTTGCAAAGATCAACGTAAACACAGAGTGCCAGCTCTCCTTCCAGGAAGCTACCCGTGCTTACATTGAAGCAGGCAAGGATCTCCAGGGCAAGGGCTTCGACCCCAGAAAGCTTCTGGCTCCCGGCTTCGAGGCAATCAAGGCGACTGTTAAGGAAAAGATGGAGCTCTTCGGCTCTGTTGGCAAGGCGTAAGCAGAAACCATATTCTGATGATAAAACACCCGCTGCAATGCAGCGGGTGTTTTTGTCTTATTTGGCAAGATTGATGATGCGTATTTCTTTCTTCTCAGCCATGCGTACGGTCTGGCCGGTACCGCTGTGGGGATTCTTGCTGTGATAGAAGCAGACCATACAGTCGGCCGCTTCCACAAGGGCGGCGTTCCGCTTACGCATGCAGGATTTATGATAGCTTTCGGACACATGGGTCACGCTGTTTGCCTGATTGAGGATCGCCCAGAATTCCGCTTTCTGCATGGGATTCCAGCTGGCTGTCTGCACCTCGGCGGGACAGGGCAGCAGCAGATGCAGACGAATCCACGGGTATTCTCTTTGCAGCGAGAGGACAGTCTGCGCACAGAGCGTATCCCACCCGAGTGCGCCGCCGGCATAGAAGTCCTCCGCACCGATGGCAATGAGCATTTCAATTGTCGTCGTCAGTTCATGCCGCAACTGCTCCGACGCCGGCAGGTTTCTGTGACCGGTAAAGCAAACACCCTGCATGGCAGTTCCCTCCCTTATGATACTCTATCTCATATTATACAGAATTTTTGTTCTCATGTCAAGGGGGATGGAACAGCATAAAAAACAGCCTGCTTTTGCAGGCTGTTTTTATGCTCTTCATTTTTGGGGCGGGCCGAAATAGCTGTACAGCTGACAGGAAATCATGCCGTTGTAGAGCTTACGGCGCTTGTCCGCCTTTCTGCCGAAGGCAAACTCGAAATCCTCGTCGCCGCAGATGATGTAGGCAGGAGTCTTCAGCACCTTGCCCATCGTGCGGTAGACATTTCTTGCCTCCTGCTGCTCGAGCATTCTCTCGCCATAGGGCGGATTGCAGACGATCACCGCATCGGGGATGGGTTCAAAATCGGCAATATCACGCTGCTCCACACGAATCAGCTCCGCAACGCCCGCTTTCTTGGCATTATCCATTGTCAGGGCAATGGCATGGGGATCGGCATCAAAGCCATAGCCGATGAAGCCAACCTTGCGGTCGATCCGGTCAAGGGCTTCGCTGCGGGCATTCTGCCATGCGGACTTCGGTACGCAGTCCCACTGCTCAGCAATGAAGCGGCGGTCGAGACCCGGTGCAATTCTGCACGCACGGCGGGCCGCTTCAATCAGGAAGGTGCCGCTGCCGCAGAACGGGTCACAGATGATTGTATCGCTGCGCATTCTGGCAAGATCGAGGATACCGGCGGCCAGTGTCTCACGGATGGGAGCGAGGTTCGCATTGCGGCGGTAGCCTCTCTTGTGCAGGCCTGCACCCGTAGTATCGAGATAAATGCTCACGCGATTTTTGAGAATGGTGAACTGCAGCTGATGCAGACTGCCGGTCTCGGGCAGGAATTCGCTTGTCTTGTAGGCTCTCTGCAAGCGCTTCACGGCGGCCTTCTTCAGGATCTTCTGGCAGGCGGGAATGCTGTGCAGGGTGGAGTTCAGGGAATGGCCCTTGATCGGGAAGGCATCTTCCCTGCCGATAAACGCTTCAAGGGGGGCCGCATACATGCCCTCAAACAGCTCCTCAAAGGTCTCGGCCTTATATTCGGCCAGCAGAATCTGGACACGTTCCGCAACGGACAGCTCCAGATTGGCCTTGGCGAGCGTGGTGAAATCACCCGTCCAGCTGACTCTGCCATCCTGGACAGTGATGTTTTCACCGCCGATTCTCGTCACTTCAAAACGCAGTACCTTTTCGAGTCCGAAATGGCAGGGTGCGGAAAATGTGATGTTCTGACTCATAGTTCTCCTTTATGCGGCAGGGTCTGCCGGGGGATCGGCCGGCGGATCCGCAGGCGGATCGGTCGGCGGGGGCTCGGGCGGATCCGTGGGTTCCACAACGGGCGGATCAGTCGGCTTGGGTGTGGTGCCGCCAGAAGCTGTGGAGGACGGTGCCTCACCGGGTTCGGTAGTAGCACTTGGATCTTCCGTTGTCTCCTCCGGCTCGCAGCCGCTGCACCTGGGCGCATTATCCGGCTTCCAGTATCCCTTCTCACCCTTCTCACAGCCCTCACCTGCAATCATGCCGGTCTTCTTGCAGATGGGTGCACAGATGACGGATTCGCAGGTAGGATACTCAGCATCGGTCTCAAGGCTGTTTGCGTACTCACCGATGACATTGTACCAGAGCTTTGCGGAAGAGGGGTTCGCTACAATTCTGTCACGTTCGGTATAACCGATCCAGACGCCGGACACGAAGTCCTCAGTCAGACCGATGAACCAGAGGTCATCCCAGTTCTGTGTGGTACCGGTCTTGCCGACTACATCCTTATTGGAGAGCTGTGCAGCACCCGCTGTACCATTGGAGGATACAACATTCTTCATCAGACGGTTCATGACATAAGCGGTTTCGGGGTCAACGGCCTCATAGGGATCACCGTTGTTTTCGTAAACAAGCTCATGGTTGCCCTGCTCCAGACGGCTTACGATATGAGCGGAATAATAGGTACCGCCGTTGCCGTACGGGATATAAGCATTGACCATGTTCTGCAGGGTTACGCCGTAGGTCAGCGCACCTACGCTCAGAGGCGAGAGCGCAATGTCGGTACGGCCGCCGGCATCCATTTCCAGCAGCTCCAGACCCATCTTGTCCGTGGCAAAGCTGAACACCTGCTCGGGGGTCAGGGCATCGACAAGTCGTGCGGAAATGGTATTGAGGGACTTCATCAAGCCATAGGACAGGGCAACATTATTGCCGGAGCCCTTGCTGCCGCCGTAGTTTTCCGGCCAGATGGAGCCGTCGGGCATCTTCAGACCGCTGTCAAGGATCTGGGAGCCCCAGTGGAATTCATTTGTATAGATACCATAGCCGTAGCCGGTAATGGGCTTGATGGTCGAACCGGGCTGACGGGGTTCCATGGTTGCATAGTTCCAGATGATGGACTGGGTCTTCTCGCCGACCGCACCGACTACGCAGCGCACGCTGCCGTCATAGTTGAGGGCGATGAAGGCGGACTGGGGATAGATGACAGTATCGAGATCATCAATGGTGCCGTCACCGTTGGTATCCTCATACTTGGCCACGTCCTTGGCCCTGACCAGATTATTCAGATCGAGGTAGCGTTCCTCAACATACTGCTGCATTTCCCAGTCAACAGTGGTATAGATCTGGTAGCCGCCGCTGTTGATGCGGGAGAGGGCCTCTTCCTTGTCGATCTGATAGGTTTCCATCAGATAGGACTGCACCTCACGGATGGCCGCTTCCACAGCCCAGGAGATCGGCTGGGTGCCGTCGTTGTACTCGTCAGCATTCTCCTCGGGATGGAGCTTCTTGTATTCCTCGGTATCGGTGAAGAGGATCTCTTCACTGAGTGCATCCTGATATTCATCATAGGTGATGGCACCGTGTTCGTACATCTGCCAGAGAACGTATTCCATACGCTCACGGTTGCGGACACGGCCGCTTGCCACCCATTCACCGGTTTCGTCATCCGTATAGCCGGCAAAGGGGTTGATCGATTCGGGCGACTGCGGAATGGCCGCAAGCACGGCACTTTCTGCGATGGTCAGATCGCCGACATTCTTGCCGAAGTACTTGATGGAGGCCAGCTCAATGCCGTTGCAGGAGCCGCCGAAGCCGATATAGTTGAGGTAGGTCTCGATGATTTCGTCCTTGTCGTAGTTCTTCTCGAGCGTCATCGCACGGAAGATCTCACGGATCTTACGGGAGGGAGACGGATCATCGTCACCGGTCACGTTCTTGATGAGCTGCTGGGTGATGGTAGAGCCGCCTCGCTCGGAATCCCAGAACTCGAGGATCAGGTTCAGGAACGCACCGATGGTATTCTTATAGTCCACACCGTCGTGGGTGTAGAAACGCTCGTCCTCGGTGTACACAAACGCATCGAGGGTGTGGCGGGGAATCTCATCGAGCGTAACGGGAATACGCTGTGTCTCATTGTTGACCTGATAGATATTGAGCAGGTTGCCGTCCTTGTCGGTGGCATAGACGTTGGTGTTATAGCTCAGCTCCATTTCCTCAAGGGTAATGGTGGAAGCCTCATCCATGAAGTCAAGGACATAGATGGCCGCTGCCGTGGCAACGATTGTGCCGGTAATGATACAGATCAGGAACAGCGAGAGAATGGTCGAAACAAGGATTGAAAAAAGCCGTTTGATGATGCGCCAGGCCTTATGCGGCTTCTTTTTCTTCTTTTTCTGGGAAGAAGCTGCCGGCGACGTCGAGGGACGGCGTCTGCGCTGACCGGATGTACGTTCTTGCATGATTCAGTAATCCTTTCTCTGTTATTTTTTCAGCACAGTATGACGCTGCTGCGCTGGATTTTGTCCATAGTTACACATTGTTATTATAGCACATAAAACCGGATTTGTTAATACTTTTTTTGAAAAAACGCCTTTTTGCATAAACTTTTCCATTCCGGACATACTGAATCTGTCAGGATTTTCTGATTTCTGCCATGGTAGAAATCGGAATGAGCAAAAACAGACCGGAAAGGAGTCTTGCTATGCAAAGCAGGCAGCGGGTGCAGCTTTATCTGCTGATTACATCGATGGCAATTTCTGCGGTGATCATCACCATATCCGCCGCAAAGGGGCTGGCACAGCAGAAGGGGCGGGCTGCGGTGCGGGACGCTTCCCTCTCGGATCAGTCTGCGTGCGGCTATGTGCTTGGAGAATGCGGCGGGCATCTTGCACTCTACCGTGAGAACAGTGCCAAGCCCTACCGGATTCTGGACATGGAGGTGTATCTCCTGTCCGATGCCGACCGTCAGGCATTGGCGGAGGGCATTGTTGTCCGGAGCGAGGCCGAACTGAACCGGATCCTGCAGGACTGGGATTCAGATTGAAAAACACCCCTCCATGACGGAGGGGTGTTCTGTCTTACATCTGTTCCATTCTCATACGCACATACTGTTCCAGTACATCCGTGGTCTTTTCCAGACCCAGACGGCTGATGTTGATGGTCACATCGTAGCCTCTGGAATCGCCCCACTTGATCGGGCAGTGGTAGTTGTGGTATGCCTTACGCTTCTTGTCGTGGCGTGCCATGATGGAAGCGGCTTCCTTCTCGGAAACATTGCGCTTTTCCATAACCAGGCGGATCTTATCCTCCTTGTCGCCAAGGACAAAGATCTTCACCAGACCCGGATACTCACGCAGCACATGCTCTGCACAGCGGCCGACCACCACAAAGGATTCGCCGCTCTGTGCCTTATGCTTCAGGTAATCGAACTGGAAGTTGGCAATGACCTCTTCCGGAGAATTGGACATGCCCTTCACGGTACGGGAAATCAGCATATTGCGGGGACGCTCGTCATACTTATGCAGATTGTTCACATCCACATCCTTGTGGGCGGCAATGTCGTCGAGCATGTTTCTGTTGTACAGGGGCAGATCAAAACGATTGGCCAGGCCCTGTGCGATATTATGTCCGCTTGTGCCGTACTCACGGCTGATGGCAATGATTACTTGTTTTTCCATAGGTGTTCCCCTCCATTTCTCTTATTACAGATAAACCACACAAATATATACAGTTGCAATCGCAAGGACAATCAGCGTTGCAGGCGCCATCTTCTTGCAGTAGGTACCCCAGCCGATGGGATGACCTGCCTTGGCTGCTGCGGCTGTACCAACAACATTCGCAGAAGCACCAATGGGTGTGGCACTGCCGCCGACGTCCGTACCGACTGCCAGAGACCAGGCAAGCGTATCAATGCTCATACCGGATGTTTCAGCCAGTGTACGGATAACCGGTACCATGGTGGCCGCAAACGGAATGTTGTCGATGAAGGCGCTGGCAATGGCGGACAGCCAGATGATAATGGCTACCATGAGATAAGCATTGCCGCCGCTGATATTCTGAATGAATGTAGCGATCACTTCAAGTACACCGGTCTTTTCGAGACCTGCCACGACAATAAAGAGACCGAGGAAGAAGAGCAGGGTCTTGTAATCGACCTTCTTCATCACTTCAGGGAGATGCTTGCCGGAGGTGATCATGGTCACGATCGCAACGGCCACGCCAATGAATGCCACGGTCAGGTGGGTCATGGAATGGGTCACGAGCAGCACCACCGCACAGAGGAAAATGATGGTGTTGATGATGAAGCCGGGCTTATCGGTGATGGCACTTTCGGGGGAAGGCATATTCGCATAGTCCGTGCTGCTTGCATTGCCGGACAACTCCTTGCGCATCACGAGGAAGAAATATACCAGAATGAACACAAAGGAAATCAGGGCGATCACGCCGGTGTTCGTTACAAAATCCATGAAGGTGTAGTTGAGCTGCGTACCGATGATGATGTTGGGCGGGTCACCGCACATGGTAGCGGAGCCGCCGAGGTTGGCGCAGAAGATCTCAGCCAGGATCATGGGCACGGGCTTGAACTTCAGAAGCTGTGCCAGCTCAATGGTAACGGATGCCAGGAACAGGATTACGGTGATGCTGTCGATGAACATCGCAAGGAAGAAGGACATGCACATAAATGCAAAGAAAATCGGGATGGTCTTATAATGAACGATCTTGGCAAGACGCATGCAGAGCCAGCGGAAGAAGCCCACGCGTGCCATGCCCTCAACCATGACCATCATGCCGGCCAGGAAGAGGATGGTTGCCCAGTCCACGCCGCCGGATTCGGACTCGGCGCCGGTGCTGTGCCAGAACTCAGGGTTGATGATGGATTTCAGGTTCAGTGTATCCCAGATCATGCCGAAATCCTTCATGCAGATGCCGAAGACGGCGATCAGAGTCAGCAGACCGCACCCCAGTGTAACATAATGCTTTTCAATTTTTTCAGTGATAACCAGTACAAACATGACCACAAATATGACTGTGGCTGTAATTGCTGCTGCCATAGCAGTACTCCTTTCTGTTTTTAGCCTTCCGGCAAATCGATGAAATAGCTGTTCATCAGGCGCCGGTCGCATCGCATACGGCACTGACAAAAAAGCGGCATATCCTGCATGTTTCCATGCTGCCACCTCCTATTCTCCTCATGAATCACCGCATATTGCGGTTCTCAGACCTTTTTAATTATAGCACGCCGGATTGAGAAGTCAATCCCCAGACGGCAATTCCTTCAAATTTTGTAGACTTGCACATTTTCCCGCTGTTTTCGGGGCAAACTAATCACACATCCATCACATTTCAGCAGCTTTGGCAAGGGCTCTTTCCTATTTATATATAGAGAGAAAAACCAAAAAATTTTTTTGAAAAAAATTGAAAAAAGGGGTTGACAAGCAGTTCGAAATGTGATATAATATAAAAGCTGTGAGGGACACAGACAAAATACTGGGGTGTCGCCAAGCGGTAAGGCAGCGGACTCTGACTCCGTTATTCGAGGGTTCAAATCCTTCCACCCCAACCATCTTGGTGTTACAAAAAAGATGACACCACAAAAAAGCCCGATTCGTCGGGCTTTTTCGCTACCCAAACGACGAAATTTTTTAGTGTAAAACCATAGATGACATTGGGGGTTGAACCGGATTCGAACCCTTTTTGAAAGCCCGAAAAGCGGCTTTGGGAGATCTTCCGGAGAGTGCAGAAGAAAAAATACCCTCAAAGCTCAAAAATTTTTAGAAAAATCATTCACAAACTTTGCAAGCTGATTTTGTTGGTATCTCACAATGATGAGATGCCAAGAAAGTCAGCTTTTTTTGTTGCCCAGAGAAAGGAGAGGATGCACATGAAGAAACTGAAACTCAACTGTCCCCTGCACCATAAGGCGTACAGCCATGATACGGTGCAGGTCGAGGTGGAAAAGGTCATCACGCTGTACGGCAGCCGCTTTCAGCAGATGCGGGATCACCCGCTGGAGGACTGTCCGGAGATTGCCCAGCACAAGGATCTGATGTACATGGCGGAGGGCGTGGCACACTGTTTGCTGTTTGTCGATTCCAAAACCGGCGATGGACTGCTGGTCGAGGCGGAGGGCTATGACTATGCTCGGAATTCGCATTTCGTTCCGAATGCAAAGGCGATTCTGGAAAACAATGAAATCACCAACGAGGAACGGCAGCTGCACAGGACGATCATGGCAATGGCAGACAGAGCCGCCGAGCTTGCCCATAAGGGTGAGGAGGATTTTCAGCTCAGCGACCTTCTGATGCACACGGAAACGGATGTGAATGCTCTGCTCCTGACGGCGGTGGCGGTTGTTCTGCGAGAACGTCAGGACATCGAGAGTGCAAATTTTTCAGTGCTGAACATCCCCTGTCAGCCCGATCTGAGAGTGAAAGCCAAGCCCACACGGGAAATGAAATTCTTCTCCCCTCTGCACATTGTCCATGAGCCGGATGCAGCGGCATATTCGTGGGACGAGCCGATTTCGGAGATGGACTATGAGGAATTGAATGATGCTGAAATGCTCGCCTGCAAGGATGAAATCAACCGATTCATTGAGGAATTTGCAGAACCGGAGGAAGAAAACCGTGGCTTGATGGTATATTTCAATGGTACGGCAAGCATTGATGAAAAGGTGGTTTCGGCGTTCCCGATGGTCGAGGAAAAGGACGGCGTGCTGATGGGAGTGCTGTGCTGCCAGATTGCTGCTGATCTCACCGAGGCAGAGCTTGAGGAATTCCGCAGCTGGTGGGAAGGTCAGGCAGCAGACGGCGTTGGTGAGTCTTTGGAGCAAAGGGAAATCCAAACGGCTGAATTTGGCGGAATTCTGGTGCATTTCTGGGATGACAGCGACGACTGGAAGGTTCAGACGCAGATGCAGGAGTCGAATCCGGATACAGGCTTTGAGGAAGAAGAAGTCCTTGAAATGGACGATATTTCGATGGGAGGCATGGCATGAGAGGATTTCCGAGTAGAGAACAGGTACAGCGTTACAGGGAAATGTACCCCGAAGGGACGCTGATTCAGCTGGATCACATGAACGATCCCTACCCCGTTCCGGCAGGAACTGTGGGCGAGGTTGTGACAGTGGATGACAGCGGCAATGTGCAGGTTCGCTGGCAAAATGGAAGAACGCTGGCGGTGATCCCTGAAGCGGATCAGTTCCATGTGGTGGAGAATGAGCAAACAGAAGAAATGGATATGGCGATGAACGGCTGAGTTTTTAGTGAAACTCAGCTGTTTTTTTGTATCCGGAAAAAGAGAGAGGAGGAGAAATATGCCAAATCATGTAACAAATATCATCAGCTACGAGGGTGACAGAAAGCAGATCGCAGAAATGCTTGAAGCCATCAAGACGGATGAATTCGGCATCGGAACGCTGGATTTTAACAAAATCATCCCCATGCCTGCGGATATTTTTCGAGGTCCGTTGGGTGAAAAGGAAATGAAGCAGTACGGCAAAAATAATTGGTACGACTGGTCGCTCGGTAATTGGGGAACGAAATGGAATGCGTATGGCTATGATAAATGCATGGATTACAGTCAGAGTAATCGCCTGTGGTTTCAGACCGCATGGTCTGCTCCCCATGTCATTCTGCAAAGGCTTTCGGAAATGTATCCCGAAATTGAGTTCAAGCACCGGTGGGCTGATGAGGATATTGGTCGAAACTGCGGAAAGCACAATTATTTCGGCGGAGAACGCACGGAGGAATACTATCCCGAAAGCGAATTTGACCGCATCCGCTTTGCAGCCGAGGTGCTTGAGGTGGGTACGGAGGATTATGGGCTTTACCTCAACGCCTCCAATACAGGCTTCATATATCTGCCGGAGGAAGAATTTGAGGTGATTGAGGTTGCGGGGCAGGTCGCTCTGTTTACCGAAAATCGCTATATTGATGCGGAAATCCCGATGGGACTGCACTGCTATCAGCTGCGGCATTCCGATTATGGTGCGAATTTTGTTTCTCTGGAACACAGAGTGGGTGTGAATTTTGGCGGCACGGTCATCACTAAGGAATGCATCGATCTTGGCAGAGAGCAGTGTCTGACATTTGATGAAGAAAGCTCCCCGAATTTCCTTTCGGAACGCTGTCAGATGGATGCGTTTATGATTGAGGATTTCGGGCAGGAAGAAACAATGGAGATGGAGGTGATCACATGACCTATCTTTTCATCGGTATGCTTCTCGGCATGATTGTCGGGCTTGCCATCGGCAGCCTTGCGGCGATTGTGAAGTATACGGACTATGAAATCAAGCGGCTGAAGAAGGAGCTTGCAGAAAAAGAAACGTCCTGATTCAGCCTAAACCCGTATCCTGCCCTATAACGGGCAGGACTGCCTTTGCAGGGGGTGTGAGCGATGAATAGTTTTATCCCGTGGACGGGCGGAAAGAAGAATCTCCGTGAAGCGGCGGTGCTTCGTTTTCCGCTGAAATATGAACGATATATCGAGGTATTCGGTGGCGGCGGCTGGGTGCTGTTCCACAAGCCGCAGACTCCATTCGAGGTGCTGAACGATGTCAACAGCAACCTCACGAATCTGTACCGCTGTGTGCGTGAGCAGCCGGAGGAACTCAAGAAACAGCTGGAATACGTTGTGAATTCCCGTGAGGACTTTGAGAGGATCGCCAGTCTGCACAAAAACGGGCTTCTGCCGCAGTACGGTGACTGCGACAGGGCGGTGAAGTTTTACCAGCTGATCCGTGGCAGCTATGCCAATAATCTGCGGTGTTTCAGTGCGAAGCCGCATTCCTATTGGTCGGATTTTCCGCTGATTGACATGGCGGCGGAACGCCTGCAGCGAGTTATTATCGAGAACAAGGATTTCGAACAGCTCATCCGGCAGTACGACCGTCCGGTAAGCTTTTTCTATTGCGATCCGCCGTATTTTTCGACGGAGCATTACTACCATGACGCACCGTTCGGAACGGAGGATCACCAGCGGCTGCGTGACACGCTGCTGGGATGTCAGGGAAAATTTCTGGTATCCTACAACGACTGTCCCGAAATCCGGCAGCTCTGGGCGAGGGACGGCATCTGGATTGAGCCGATTCTTCGGACGAACAATCTGAAGCAGAAGTATGAGAAGGGCAGCGTTTACCCCGAATTGTTCATTTCCAATTACGATACAAGCGAAAGAGAAAAAATGGGGCTTCAGCTTTCATTTTTTGATGAGAACGGAGGATTTTTCTAATGGCTGGAATTTACAAAATTGATCATGCAAACGATGCAGGGCGTATCGTCCTGCATCTGCTGACAGGACGAGAGATGGAATTTGCCATCAGGGATGACGGCGGCAACCCGGAGATGTGGATCTATCCGAAGGATATGACACAGGAAGAAATCTGGGAGATTTGTGACCGGTATCCGAAGTGCAACAGGTGTCCATTGGACAAGCGGTGTGACCGTGAATTTGGAATGGAGGGAAAAGCGAATGAATGAGATGAAAGTGTTTGAGAACAGCGAATTTGGCTGTCTGGAGGTGTTGTGGGAGGGAGAAAAGGCATATTTTCCTGCAATCAAATGTGCCGAAATTCTGGGATATAGTAATCCCCGTGATGCAATTGTGCGGCACTGTAAGGTAGATGGGGTCGTGAAACACGACGTGACCGTTTTGCGGACAAATCAGTATGGAACGAGCGATTATCATACGGTGCAAAAGAAATTTATTTCCGAAGGAAACCTGTACCGCCTGATTGTCCGTTCCAAACTTGAGGCAGCACAGCGGTTTGAACGCTGGGTGTTTGACGAGGTTCTCCCCGACATCCGCAGGCAGGGCTTCCACATCACAACAGAGGCACTGGAACGACTGCTGTCCGATCCGGAAACTGCAATCCGCACATTTACCGCACTCAAAGAGGAACGTGACAAGAACAAAGTCCTGACCGAGGAAAACCGCATCCTTACGCAGAAGTGTGGTTATCTTGACCTCATCACTGCCTGCACGGACGCTGTACCGATCACAGTGATTGCAAAGGACTACGGCATTTCAGGACGTGAGATGAATCGTCTCCTGCATAATCTGGGTGTGCAGTTCCAGCTGCAGTGCGGCACTTGGGTTTTATATCAGAAATACGCCAATCACGGCTACACACGCAGCCGGACAATTGTGTATGACGATGTGCATTGCCGGTCGGCGGTGCATACCTACTGGACGCAGAGAGGGCGGCGGTTCCTGTACGAATTTCTGAAGGAACGAGGGCATCTTCCGCTGTGCGAGAAAGGGGGTGATGCGGATGAAGATTCTGGTATGTGAACCCGAAAAGCCGCCATATGTCAAGGAAATTTCCGAGGATGTGTCGGATATGCAGGCAGTGGTCGGTGGCTACATCGAGGCTGTGTACTTTGAGGAAAAAGGTGATGCCCTGATCTTCTGCAATGACGAATTCCTGCTCAACGGCAGCCAGCCCAACCGGATCGTTGGAGAATTGCTGATTCATGGAACATTTTTCGTGGTCGGTGATACGACAAATTCGATTGGCGAGCATGTGTCCTGTTCGCTGACGGACGAGCAGATCGAGAAGTATACGGAACAGTTCACACCGATGGTACAGCAGCTTACACCGCAGGAAGTGCTGGCGATTCTATTCGGAATGGAGGAAGAATCGCAGGATTTCGGCATGATGTAAGCTGTCAGCAAAGTGTTATTGTGTATCACCCCAACAATATATTATAAGGAAAGGATGATTTTCATGAAAATTACCGCAAGCATTAAGCGGGCAACGCCCGCAGGTGAGATGCCGCCTTATGCACTGCGTGCAAGCGGCGGCAGAGGTTTCCTTGTTGCCGCTTGTGCCGTAGGCACACACCCGTAGGGCGTCCCTTGCGGATAAGGCAACGAATTGCCAGCGGCGGCTCGCCGCTTGAACGCCTATGATCTGAAGCTCACACAGGAGCAGGTGTCGGAAATCGAGGTCAGGGCGGATGAAGAAATGGAAGAAGAAATTGAACCGGAGATGATGTAATGAAATTTATTCAGTGGTTCTGCCAGAAAATCAGATCCCCCACTTGTGAAAAAGGTCGAATTTCCTTGAAAAAGCTGGACATCTATGCTGAAATGTGGTATGGTGGTGGCAAAGGAGGGACGCATATGAAAAGAGCATGTTTCCTTTTTCTGCTACTGATAACGCTGACCGGCTGCAGCGATACTATGGCATATTCGCCGGAGAGAGCGACCATCATGCAGACAGAAACCACCACCGAAACAACGGAGAATAGCCAGATAATGGCGGAAACGCAGACAACAGAATTGCCACCGGAAACGGTGACTTCAACTGAAATCACACCTGAAACTGTGCCGGAGAGTTTTTCAGCAGCGACAGAATCCGAAGCAACCACCCAGACCTGTGCGGCATCCGCAGAGCCTGCCGAATCGATTATTATAACAGAGGCGAAAGAGGCGGAAACGACGCAGGAAACGGTGGTTTACACGGAATCTACGGCTGTGCAGGAAACAACGGTGCAGATCACAAGCCCAACCGTTGTGACAACGATTTCCACAACCACAACAACCCCCGAAAGCACCACACAAACCACGACAGAACTACCGCAAATTGTGGACATGAACGCACTCAGCCACCAGATGTGGGTATTCATCACAGAATACAGCATCAACTACAATGCTCTGTTCTCACAGGGAGAAACCTACAGCGGCAGCGAGCTGGATCGTGCAGCGGCAGCCCTTGCAGATGCAAACGCTATGGGCGGTCGCAACTGCATCGAATATGCCTTGAATGCGTACTTTCTGTACGATGGAGCAGGGCTGGACTGCGGCATTGCGTTCGCATCGTATGACGGCTGGTACGGACATGTGGTGAATGTCGTGAAAATCGACGGCATATGGCGGGAATTTGATGCCTCCGCAGGAAAACATGCGGACAATACCGCCAGCATTATCGAGGCGTTTGACCTATACGAAAACCGGATACAATTGAATTGAACCCAAGAAAAGAGGCGAGAAATCGGCTCTTTTTTTGTATCTGTTTGCAATTTCCTCCGCCGCAGGCGGAGGAAATGCAGTCATCCAATAAACTCTGAAACTGCCGAAACATCGGCGTTTCTTTATTGCAAAGGAGAAAATTTATGAAGAAACACAGCATTCTGAAAAGACTCGGCTCCGGCTTCCTCGCCGGACTCTGTGCCGCATCCATGATCGGCACAAATCTCAGCGGCATCCCCACAGAAGCGGCGGAGTCGACCGAAAATACGGCATTTCCGTCCGCTGATTCTGTCATCGCACAGGCGGCAAACCTCCTCGGTGCTCCCTACAGCTTTGGCTATAAGGGCTACACCGGCGTGTACTATCAGGGCAGCTATAAGCCGCTGACCGAGGAATACATCCGCACACAGGGCATCGACTGCTCCGGACTTGTGTATTACACGCTCACCCACCTCGGCTACAGCACATCCGGCTTTGACTGGAACAATCCTGTGCCGGTTGACACTGTGCATTGGCTGTCGATGGACAAAGACTGCACCATCACTTATGGCGGTGTTACGTCAAAACTGGATATTGAGAAGCAGAATATCAAGACGGAGGAGCATCCCTATTGGGAGTGTGCGGATGGCTCGACCATTACCGCTGGCTCGGTCGTTGTGTCTGAAACGAAAGACATCAACCATGCCTGGATCTATATGGGTGAGTTTGAAAACCGTGACGCAGTTGTGCAGTATCTTCGCAGTATCGGCGTTTCTGAACATCTGATCAACGACAAAACCGTCGGCAGCGGCAATGGTTCCGGCGGAAAGCACTGGAGAATCGAATCCAACGGCTCGCAGGGCGTTGTCATCAATAACAACACGGACGGCAAGAATACTTCCGCCCTGAACACCTCCGCATTCCGCATCGCACAGGCAGATGTGCAGTTTACGCTGTGTAAGGTGGATGCCGAAACGAGCATGGCAATCGGCAAAAGCAGCGTGGACGGCTCGACCGCAGTATACGGGATTTATTCCGATAATGCGTGCAAAAATAAGGTCGCTGAAATCACCATCGGCGAGGATGGCATGGGCAGCGTCAAGCTGAAAAGCGGCACTTATTACGCAAAGGAAATTTCCGCCCCGACCGGATATGCACTGGATGAAACCGTCTACACCCTCTCCGGCAGCGGCATAACAACTGTGAAGGAATCCCCCTCCTACGGCAAAATTTTGATCAACAAGACCGCAGAGGACGGCGTTATCGGCGGCAGAACGTTTGAGGTTGTGAATAACACCACCGGCGAACGCTGGACGGAGGTCACAAATGAAAACGGCGTGGCAGTGTTCGGTGATGATGCGGATGAACGCCTGCTGGTTTATGATGTCAGAAATGCCGGAACTGCGTGCGATTACACCATTTCCGAGGTGAATGTGGACAGCCGCTACAACGTCCCGAAGGCACAGAATGTAAGCCTTGCAAACGGCACGGTTGACCTGACGGTGACAGCGGCGTTTGTCAATGAGCTGAAAACCGGTGGTCTGAAGATCAACAAGCTGTCCGAGGACGGACAGAACGGCGACAGAACATTCACTGTGACGGGCGGCGGCAACAGCTACACCATCACCACCGGTGCGGACGGAACGGCGATTTTTAGCGATATTCCGGTATTTGACAGCAATAATGAGAAGATCGTGTACACCATTTCCGAGCAGGATGTGCCGGTGCGTTATGTTGTTCCTGCCGACCAGACCGCAACGCTGACAGCGGATGAGGAAGATGTGACAGAGGGTAAAGAGAAAACGCAATACCAGATCCGCTGTCCCGTCTGCGACGGGCGGCTTTGTGATGTGGTGACGGATCAGGAATTGGCATTTCCGCTGTATCCGCCATCGTGTGCTTTGGTAATCAAATGCTGGAAATGCCGCAAAAAAGTAAATATCGTAGAAGTAAACTTATCCAGTCCCATTTATCATCATAGGCAGAATCCCTAATGATGATATAGCCGCAGAATGCGGTGTTTGGGAATGAATAAAACCAAAGTTTTAGTACAGACACCACACATACGAAAGTATGGAGTAGGAGTTTGACAAGCTTTTAAAGCATTGTCGAATCCTGCTCTGTTTTTGTTTTTTCAGGTGAACTCCGTTCTGCTTTAAAAGCAGAAACGGAGATTTTTTATGCCCTTTTGCAGCAAATGGCAATGCAGCATTGCCGAATATCCGTGACTTCCTTCGTTTTGATGCAAGAAATTGAAACGGAGGAAAGTATGGAAAAGAGATTTTTGAGTGTGTTCAATCCCAGCACGGGACAATACGAAAACGTTGAGGTTACTGAGGAATTTTATCATGCCTACAGGCGAATGAACTGGAGAGAAGAAAAGCGTGAACAGAAATATCAGAGATGGTTCATCCCCTTTTCTTCGCTCAAGGGCGGCTTGAATGGTGCGTTCCAGAACTTCCATGAGTTTATCACGAATATTAATAATCCTGAGAATATCATGGACGCAAATGCGGAAAAATGCTGTCTGTTCAAGGCATTGCAGGCACTCGAAGAAGATGAACTCAGGCTGATATACTACATATTCTACAGGGATATGACAGAGTCGGAGTGTGCTAAACTGTTTGGCTATAGTAAACAAGCAATCAATAAAAGAAAGAAACGGTTATTGTGCAAAATTGCTGAACTTATAAAAAACTTTGAAGAATAAGGTTGTCAAGCCACTTATTTTATTCCGATACAGGTGTAAAAGCCAAAAAAGAAGCTTTTGCCGCATCTTGAAAACCGAATACCAACAACAGGAATACATGAATCCTGCGGTCGTCAGCAAACCGACAGCTACACAAGCCATACGCCACGACCTCGGAACGAGCGAGCGAACAATATGGGCTTGGAAATCGGGGCAGCACCCCGTGAGCCATGAAACGCAGGAGGATAATGCTACTTCCGTCCAGTCACAGCACCCCTTGGTCGGGGAATCAGGCAATGAGGGCGGCTCCGGAGCGAACCTCGGAGGGATGAGATTTCCATGAGAGCGATACGCTGTCGCTCGTTCCTGCTGCTCCGCCGTGACGGTGTCGAGGACGAATATCACGGACGTTTGATACATGAAAATACGCTGATTACAGCGAAATTTGTGCATCAAACGGAGGAAAAAAACGACAATACGGCGGCGATTTCTGCCGCCGTTTACATAGACTGGAGGAGGCGAAACGATGTGGAGATCAAAAGCGACAAGAAAATGCGGAAATACAGCCAATGGCAGCCGATCATCTGCGGTGAACGCAGCAGCATCCCCCAGCCGACGATCCGATTGCCGCCGCATCACCCATGCCACGGCTGTGTCTGGTACGATAGGAACAATGATGTGCTGTTCTGCCCGTTCAGAAATTGTGTTAGACACAAAAAAAGCTTCTCTGTGCGGTAAATTGACCGTGAAGCGGGGCGATATATTTTATGCTGATCTGTCAGGAACGATCGGCAGTGAGCAGGGCGGCATCCGTCCGGTGCTGGTGGTGCAGAATGATGTGGGGAATTTCCACAGCCACACCATCATCATCGCCCCGATTTCTACAGCGGGAAAGCATTATCTGCCGGTACATATCCGCATTGGCAAAAGCGGCGGACTTTCGAGAGATTCCACTGTTTTTCTGGAACAGATCCGCACGATTGACCGCCAGCGTATCCGGCATTATGTGGGAACGCTGGACGACGAAATGATGCGAAAAATCGACAATGCAATCAAAATTAGTTTAGGAGTGTGACTATGAAAAAATACGGACAAGCAGAATATGCGTGTTATTTGCTTGAAAAATTTGTGCAGGAAAAACTGGCAGGATTGACTTCGGAAGAGAAGGAATTGTGCATGAAGAAACTGCGTGAACAGGCGGTTTCCTGCTTTCCTTCTACAAGAGAACTGGAGGTGCAAGGATGATTGGATTTATTATCGGCTTAATGCTCGGTGGGGTCGGCGGTATGCTGTTCACCTGCTGCTGTGTGACGGCAGGATGGACAGACCGTGGGATGGAATGTACAGAAAATGAGGATGAAATTTGTTGAGTATGGTGATTCCATTCTGCACGAAAATGTGGTATGGTGATAGAAACAGGGTAAAAAGGAGGTGGCGACATGCCGACGGTAACTGTAATCCAGCCAACTTTAGTCGAAAATACGACGAAAATTAGAGCAGCGGCGTACTGCCGTGTCAGTTCCAGCAGTGAGGATCAGCTCAATTCCTACATGGCACAGGTGACATATTACAGCCATAAATTCGAGGATTCCGAAACAGAAACACTCGTTGATGTGTACGCCGACGAGGGCATCACCGGCACTCGTGAGGACAAGCGGGACGAGTTTCAGCGGCTGATGCAAGATTGCCGCAGGGGGAAAATCGACCGGATCTATACGAAGTCGATCAGCCGCTTTGCAAGGAATACAAAGGACTGCTTGAAGAATGTGCGAGAGCTGAAATCTCTTGGAATTACGATCTTTTTCGAAAAAGAGAACATCGACACGGCAAACATGACAGATGAGATGATGATTACCATCATGGGAGGGCTGGCACAGGAGGAGTCAGTGTCCATTTCGCAAAATATGCGGTGGAGTATCCGGAAACGGATGGAAAATGGAACATACAGAAACTCCACTCCCCCATTCGGATATGTTTTTGATGGAAATGTCCTTGCAATAAATCCAGCAGAAGCAGAAATTGTGTGCAAAATATTCAGCTGGTATCTCAGCGGAAACGGATTGCAAACAATCGCAGGAAAGCTTAACAATTCGGGGATTTCTCCGAGTCAATACGGTGAAAAATGGCACATCACCACAGTCAGATACGTTCTGACCAACGAACGATACATCGGTGATGCATTGTTTCAAAAAAATTACCGCACCGAACAAGTACCTTTTGTCAAAAAGAAAAATCATGGTGAAGTACAGATGTACTATGCAAATGCCGTCAATCCCCCGATTATTGACAAAGAATCATTCTGGCATGTTCAGGAATTACTGGCATCAAGAAAACGAGAATATGCCTGTAATCATCACTTTTTGTCCAGAAAGATATTATGTGGCAGCTGTGGTGCAACATATAAACAGCGTATGCGTTCAGATCATGAATGCTGGGTATGTCGCACAAGGGATAAAGATGCTGCAAGATGCTGCAACCCTATTATTCCCGAATCAGAAATTTATGACGCATTCATACGGCTTTCCAACAAATTAACAAACAATGTTCAAAACATACTTGTACCGCTGCTGGATCTTCGAAATGGAGGTCGATGGAAAGGTGCGAGAATGTATGGCTTATGTCATGAACCGAGGTGAAATCGCCCCACCAAGCCAGCAATATTACCGGACGATTCAGAATGGTTATCGGGCGAATGGTATGGACGAGCGTTATCTGGAACGTGCTTTGACACAGGCGTTGACGGAGCAGGAGGAGCGTATCCGGCAGGAGGAACTGGACGAGGAAGAAGATTTTGTCATGGGATTGGAGTGAAGAAAATGAAGTATAGAGGATTTTATGTGAAGATTTCGCAGGAATCTGTTGCTCGTCAAGATAAGGACGGCAACGAGGTGCAGTGTAAAGGGTTTGTGATTGAGATATTCGAGAACGAACAGTCCGCCATTCCGTTGGACAGGATCACGGCAGCAGTGGATTTTGAGCTGCTGGAATTGAGTGTAGCGGAGGCGGAACAGTTTGTGAAGGATTATATTGATAGTGAGAGAAAGCATTTTCATGAGTGAGCAAAAAATGATAAATGCCTATGCAAAAATCGACAGTACCATAGCACTGTCGATTTTTGAAACTGTGTACAGCCATTCTCTTCCAGCAAGTTACCAGCAAGTTAGTTTTGCATGAAACAGGAAGGAAACAAATCCGAAAAGCGGCTGAACATCGCCGAATTTGGATAAAGCATTCTTTTTTTGAACGAGATAGGCAAGCTGATCAGCAAGTTATAAGCAAGTTAAGCCCAGATTGGAATGTACTTCATGTATCTTGGTGCTGTTGTGGGATCAACCGCTTTGATCAGCCTTAATTCTACAGCGTCTTTAATCAATCTGGAAATACTTGCAGAGCCGGTGT
>SVNX01000016.1 GCA_015066665.1 Ruminococcus sp.
CCGCAACAACAACCGAGACCACGACAGAATCCGACGAAACATCCGACACAACCGCAACAACAACCGAGACCACGACAGAATCCGACGAAACATCCGACACAACCGCAACAACAACCGAGACCACGACAGAATCCGACGAAACATCCGACACAACCGCAACAACAACCGAGACCACGACGGAATCCGACGAAACATCCGACACAACAGAAACGACAACTGAGACCACGACAGAATCCGACGAAACATCCGACACAACAGAAACGACAACCGAGACCACGACGGAATCCGACGAAACATCCGACAGCACAGAAACGACAACTGAGACCACGACGGAATCCGACGAAACATCTGACAGCACAGAAACGACAACTGAGACCACGACAGAATCCGACGAAACATCTGACAGCACAGAAACGACAACCGATTCCAACCTCCCCCAGACAGGTGATTCTAACATCTATGATTACATCCTGTTTGTTGCTATGGCAATGGTACTCTTCGGTGCCCTGCTTATGGTAAGAAACAGAAAATCCATGGAATAAGCCTGGATGACGGAGGAAACCAATCCGCATAAACACTAAGAGGAGCGTCTTCGGACGCTCCTTCAGATTGTCGAAAAAGTCCAGCCCAGAGCTGGACTTTTTTCAAAGGAAGGGCACTCCAACAGCAAATATCGCCGTGTGATTTATCAGTGCAGCAGCAAATTCAAGCACAAATGCATTGCCGACTTCACATCCGATGTCGGCACAACTTCGTCCTCGGACAACATCCTGACTCGGACTCAGCCGTGTTCCACGCCACATTTATATGAGCCTGAAATTCAGCAGAAGTTTCTGCAAGCCTTTGCACGGTGCTTCGGGCAGAGGAAAGTGGTGATCCGAAACTGCCGATTTGTACTGAATCAACTGAAAAAACAGAATGCTGAATATTCTGAAAATTCTTGAAACCTCAGCATCCATCCTCGAAGCTTTTGATGAAAATGTGTGGAATGCCGTACTGGAAAATCTGACTGTGTTCCATGATGGAAGCAGGGTATTTCTGTTTAAAGACGGAACGGAGATAAAAATTTGATAGAAATGATGAAACCCTCGGCAGTTAAATACTGTCGAGGGTCAGTCTGTCAAAAATCCTTATTAGGTTCAAAGGACGGAGTCCTTTGGCGGGTGGAGGGCTGCTCCCCACGGGGTGGGGAGACGTCACGAAGTGACAGAGGGGACGGCGGCAGTAAGCCGCGCAGTACCCTCGCAATATAGCCCCTCCCCCGTTGGGGGAGGGGTTGGGGCGACTCCCCACGGGGTGGGGAGATGCCGAACAAAGTGAGGCAGAGGGGACGGCACCTGTAAGGTGGGGGCAGTTACAGGGGTGCTAACCCCAGAAAACGACTTTTTCGACAAGCTGACCCTCGGCAGTTAAACTGTCGAGGGTTATTTTTCTGCGTAAACTCGGAGATTCTGTGCGATCGCAAACGATGGGCACATTTGCCGCTGTAATCGTTTGCACTTTATGCATCCAAAGCGTTTGCTATGCACCCACTCTGAAAAATATGCACCCACCTTGCAGTAATCGTTTGTCTTTTCATACTTTACAGCATAGAAAAATGCACCCTCTTTCGAGAGTGCATTTTCTACATTGTATCAATTGTGATACAAATTTGGTCTGAGTGACGGGACTTGAACCCACGGCCTCTACCACCCCAAGGGATTAGGATGGTTTTCTAAAGCCCATAAAAAACGGAAGAATTGGCTATTTTACGCCGTTTCTAAAACTACAAAAACCAAGATAAAATTGAAAAAAACATCTTAAATGTCGCAGTGGTGTCGCAGTAGATCATTCAATTTTGAGTAGTTTTCGAGTGCTTTCCACATCACTGTGCGCATACCGTTTACGGAGCATTTTCAGGTCTGCATGCCCGAGCACATCGGCAACGGCAAACAGGTTTTCACCGTCATTAACCCAGATGCTTGCCCTGGTATGGCGCAGCTCATGGGGAGTTAATTTGGGGATGTTCTCCTCTTGTTTGGCATAATGTGTCTGCATGTCATTCATAAATACATCATAGTGCCGTCTGCTCCACGTCCGTGGGCTGCACATCGTTCCATTTGTATTGCTGATCACAAATTCATGGTCATCACAAAATGCAGCGTTCAGAAGTGCTGCCGTCTCCGTCGAAATCGGCACGTCACGACGGCGGAAATCGTTTTTGGGTTCGCCGAGGATTACCTGCATTTTTCCATCCGTTCCCTGTACATCTGCAACGCCATGTCGGATGTGCAGGATCTTTTCGCCCAGATCCACATCTTCCCAGCGCAGCCCGAGTAATTCACTTCTGGAAATGCCATACATCAGCATCAGATGCACACCAAGGCCAAAACGATGACTCTTGGCGTATTCCAGAACCTTCCTGCACTCTTCCTTCGTGTAAGTGCGCTTGGGAGCAGCGCCGACGCTGCTTTTTAGTTTGATATTGATGCAGGGATTGCGTGCAATCATATCGTTCAGCACGGCTGCATCAAAAATGCGGCCCAGCGCCATCTTGTGCTTTTTCAGAGTTTCAAGGGCAAGTGTGCAGCCCTTCTGATTGAAATAATTCTGGATGTCGATCTGCCGGATGTCTGCAATTCTTCGCTTCCCGAAATACGGGATCAGGTGCTTCTCGATGCTGGTTTTATAGGTCAGGTTCCATGAGCTGTCCTTAACAGTACCTTTGAGGCTTTCCAGTACCTTTTTTGACCAATTTTCAAAAGAGGCGGGACTTTCGTCAAGGACTTCACCGGTGATTTGTTGAACCGCTCGATTAATTTTATACTGTTCCGCCTTAGCTCTGGCATCAGCCTTGCTGATCGCACTGTAGAAGCTCTTGCGGACGAGCTTGCCGTCGAAGGTCTTGCCGATCGTGATCTTGACCTCGTACATGCCGCTGGTATGATTCGGCTTTTCTTTTCTGGGACGTCCCATATTTGCCTCCTTCCAAGTAACCCCCTGTCTTTTGACAGGGGGTGTTTTTGTTTGCTTTACGGATCACAGACGCCACACGGCGAGTATCCCTGATTAATCAATTCTTTACGTTCACAGGTTCGTGTTGTCCAATAGGACTCATTTTTATTCTTGATAGTACGGCATCTGCTGTGATGGAACTTTCCGCTGTCTGTGTTGATCCAGTATGTGATTTGGATTCGAGTGGGGGTGGTTGTGGTCTTTTTTGTACTGGCGACTTCCGTTTCTGAGATTAGAGCCTCCGTTGTAGGCGGGGCTGTCGGAGGTTGAGTGGTCGGTTCTTCTGCAGAGATCAGCTTACAGTAATTCATCTTGTAATTTCCGAAAGTACTTTCTACCCTACCTTGAATTGTTGCGATATTGCCTGGCTCTACATCATTTACCTCGAGTTTGTCAAGCATTTCGCATTGATACCATCCGCTGTATCTTGATTCCCCGAAAAGATGAATTTCGCCATCATAGATCGTGTTTTCTTTTACTTCGCCAGTGATTTGTATATATTTCCCCTTAATAGATTCCTCAAATTTCTCTTCATCATCCATTAGATGCGCCAGTTCCACCGCATCATAGATACCAAACAACTTAACTTCTCCATGAGAGATAAGAATGGATCCATTGAATTCAAGGCTGCGGTTAGATAGACGCTTGAATCGCCCCTTGACGGTGACTGAACAACCTGGGATCATATCATCAGGCACAGTTTGTCCCTCTGCCAGTTCAAAGGACAGGTCATAGGTGTTGGAGTAAGCGGCAATGACATTTGTTGAAACTACAAGCTCATTGTTTGTAATACTATCAAATTCTCCTGTGATTTCATAGATATTGTTCTTGCACTCATTGACGGCAGCGGTCTCATCGGCTGAAAATTTTGCGGCAAAGTCATCTGCTGAAATAGAAGTTGATTCCAAATTCTCTATTGGCTCATCATCAGGGGACAGAACTGCCATGATCCCGGTCATAATGAAACAAGAACCAAATATCACCACAAGCGGGATTACAATTGCCAGAAGGACATGGAGCGGAACGCCTGCGGACTTCTGCGGGATCGAAGAACGAACAGAATTTGTTGTAACTGGTCTTGTCGAATTCGTAGTCGTTCTGGTTGATGAGGTGCTTCTTTTTTTAGTAGATGAAGTGTTCCGTTTTTTGCTGCCCCCTGAGCTTGTCGAATAACTCAACCCCGTGCCAGGAACCTTTACAGTTGTAGTGCGGCGGCCTTTGGAATTTACAGTGAATTTTGCGCCTTTTCCACCAAAAGAGACACTTCCGCCTTTTTTGCCGACGTTCAGGCGAACGCCCGGTGCAATTTTAAAACTTTTCCTGAAATTTAGACCCATATGTATTCCTCCAATCATCAATAAACATAAAAACCCCGTATCAAACGGGGCTTTTTTTATACCTATTCTTCCAAAACCCCGATCACTCTGCCGGAGCAGATGACTACGTCATAATCGTGCAGCATGATGTCCTCAAAATCCTCATTGTGGGAGATCAGGCGATCACCGCCGTACTCCTTGACATAACCATTTCCGTTTACCACAAAAATACCAATATCGCCTACATTGATGTACGGCGTGCCCTCTACCAGCAGAATCTCACCGTCATGATAGGTCGGCTCCATGGAGTCGCCATTGACACGCACTGCGAAGTCCGCCTGCAGCGTTGTTTCCGTGCGTTTGACCGTGATGTGCTCATAATCCTCAGAATCAAGATAATCACCCGTGCCGGCACTGGCTGCCAGATAGGACAGTCTCAGTGTGATGTGCTGTTCCTCGTCCTCGTCCTGCTCTGTCGCAGTGCAGCGGGTATATTCCATTTCAAGCACGGTATCTACCATCTCCTTGCCGTGGGGGTCGAGCTGATAATATTTTGCTGTGAAAAGCGGCGGCATTTTTTTATTCTGTGTCTTGAATTCAGAATAAAAATCTTCCGGATTACAGTCAAGATATTTGCAGATCTTCAGGAACTTTTCAATTTCAATTTTTGTGTTATCCCTCAGGATCATACTGCTGAGAGTAGTCTTAGGCAATCCGACAGCTTCAGCCAACTCAGCCTGCTTGACATTCTTGGCCTTCATTTTTTCTTCGAGCAATTTTCCGAAGCCCATAAGATCACCTCCTAATTACACCCATATTATAGCACAGATTCTTTACTAAGTCAATACAAAAATACGAAAATTCGTACAAATAGATTGATTTTGTGCGAACTCACAAAACCGCAGTATTCTTTTTGTTACAATATACAAAAATACGAAAAGGCGTATTTTGGTACTTGACACAGTACGAAAATGCGTGTATAATAGCATTAGAACGAACGAAAATGCGTTCAAAAAATAGAAAGGCGGTGTTTTATGTACACAAATTTGAAAGAATGCTTGAACAAGAAGGGACTTTCGTACAATGCGGCTGCAAAGATCCTCGGTATGCCGGAGCCGACATTCCGCACCAAGGTGCAGGAGCGCAGCTTCAGCGTAGAAGAAGCGTTTGCCATCAAAGAGAATCTTTTCCCTGAGCTTGACTTTGCCTATCTGTTTAAGAGATCTGCCGACCAGTAACAAGAAAGGAATGAACGCTATGAACGAACTGATTAATGTGAACTACGGTGACGATGGTTCTCCGACCGTATCGGGAAGAGAGCTGCACGAGGCTCTGGGTATTGAAACCAGATATAACGACTGGTTCAAGAGAATGTGTGAGTATGGTTTTGCAGAGTGTGAGGACTTTTACTCAATTTTGAGTAAAACCTCTGACAACGGCAGACCTGCTACCGACCACGCACTGACCATCCCCATGGCAAAAGAACTCTGTATGCTCCAGCGAACGGACAAGGGTCGGGAGATCCGCAAGTACTTCATCGCCATCGAGGAACAGTGGAACAGCCCCGAAGCGATCATGGCAAGGGCACTGAAGCTTGCGAATGTAAAGCTCAAGGCTCTGCAGGTCACGGTATCGGAGCTGACGGTCGAAAACCAGATCATGCAGCCGAAGGCCGACTACTTCGACGAGCTGGTCGACCGGAACCTGCTGACGGGCATCCGTGAGACCGCCAAGGAGCTGAAGATCAAGCAGAACCGCTTCGTGCAGTTTCTGCTCGACAAGAAGTATCTGTACCGTGACAAGAAGGGCAAGCTGATGCCGTACGCAAAGCAGGTGGAGGCAGGCCTCTTCGAACTGAAGGAATTCACGAACGAGAAGACCAACTTCTCGAGCACACAGCTGTTCATCACGCCCAAGGGCAAGGAGACGTTCCGGCTGCTGTGTATTACATAACGAATGGAGGACTATCTATGACCGCACAAGAAAAAATCGCTGCTTTCCTCGCAGCGGATGATGAAAAGCTTGCCGAGATCATCGACAAGCACCCGATGCAGATCCCCGTGCCGGTGCTGGCTGATTTGTTCGGCTGCCATCAGGACACGCTCCGCACGGCGCTGCAGGAGCAGGGGCTTCTGGGTATCGCCGAGCGCAAGGCCGGAAAGCTCAACCGTGGCTTCGTCGTACCGACGGCGCATTTCGTCCGCTGGTACATGATTCAGTGGAGGTTCTGATATGCGCAAAATGATCACTATCCTCCTCTCCCTCACCGCATGCATCCCCGCCGTGCATTTCCTTGTGACAAGCAGCCCCGACAGCTTCTGCCTGACCTGCATTCTGGCCTTGATCGCCTTTGCACTGTGGCTCGACCACGAGCTGTATCTGGCGGACAGGGTCACGGACATGCAGCTGCGGGAGTGGCAGCTCGAGCAGGATCGCCGTGCCGAGGTGCTCGTGACCAAGACCGCTCTCAGACGTGAGCTGATGCGGGCTTGGGGGAGGAACGAGCTATGAATGTCCTCGAGCGCGAGGAGATCTGGAACAGAAAGAACGGCCAGATGGGTTTCTGGTAAAAAAACACCCCCGCACAGCGGCTGCTGCGACAGGGGGAAAGAAAATATGTATGAGTTAAGTATAGCAGAAAGGGAGAGAAATGTCAAGAGAAATCATTGTAGATAATTTCGCCGGAGGCGGCGGAGCATCCACCGGCATTGAAATGGCTGTCGGCCGGAATGTTGACATCGCCATCAATCATGATCCGGATGCTATCCGTATGCATAAGGCAAACCATCCGTGCACCAAGCATTACTGTGAGGATGTGTGGGAGGTTGACCCCGTTGAGGCGTGCGGCGGCCGGAAGGTAGGGCTTGCATGGTTTTCGCCGGACTGCACGCATTTTAGCCGTGCCAAGGGGGGAAAGCCGGTGGACAAGAATATCCGTGGTCTTGCATGGGTTGCAGTCCGCTGGGCGTACATGGTAAGACCCAGAGTCATCATGCTTGAAAATGTGCCTGAAATCAGGTCATGGGGGCCGCTGGATGATAAAGGCAAGCCAATCAAGCAGCGTGCCGGTGAAATCTTTGAGGGATTCTGTATGGCGCTGACGACGGGAATCCCGCCGGAGCATCCTGCACATGGTGAGATGTGTGCATCTCTCGGGATCCTGCCGGAATCGGAGATGGCTGAAGCGCTGTCAAGGGGTCTTGGCTATATGCTGGACTACAGGATTCTGCGCTCCTGCGATTATGGAGCACCCACAACACGGACACGATTTTACATGATCGCACGCAGCGACGGGAATCCGATCATCTGGCCGGAAGCAACGCATGGAGAAGCAAACGGGCTGCTGCCATATCATACCGCTGCGGAATGCATCGATTGGAGCATCCCCGCAAAGAGCATCTTTGAGCGGGAAAAGCCGCTTGCGGAAAATACACTCCGCAGGATTGCAAGAGGCATCAGGAAATTTGTGATCGATCATCCCGACCCGTTTATCGTGACGGTCAACCATGGCGGCGATTGCTTCCGAGGGCAGAACATCCACGATCCGCTGAACACAGTCACCGCAAAAAACGGCTATAGTGTCGTTGTACCCTCTCTGATCCAGTATCACAGCGAGACTGCTGATGACGAAGTCAGGGGGCAGGAGCTGACAGAACCCCTGATGACAGTTGACACACAGCCCCGATATGCTTTATCCGTTGCACACATTATGAAAAACTATGGCGGCAATTATACCGGATCGGGCAGCGGCGCAGACGATCCGCTGGATACCGTCACAGCCAAAGATCACAACAGTCTTGTCACTGCCCACATTCTTACGCTGCGCAATCACATGGATGGGCAGGCATTGGATGAGCCGCTATCAACTATATCCTGCAGCGGTGCGCATCATGCAGAAGTGCAGGCATTCCTGGTCAAGTATTTTTCGAATGGTGCCGCAAAATCCGTGCAGGAACCGCTTGACACGGTAACAACGAAAGACCGTTTTGCACTTGTCACAATCCACGGAGAGGAATACATCATCACTGATATCCGGATGCGGATGCTGCAGCCGAGAGAGCTGTTCAATGCGCAGGGATTCCCGGCTGATTATATTATTGATCATGATTTCGAGGGAAAGCCGTACAGCAAGGCCGCACAGGTGGCCAGATGCGGAAATGCTGTGACGCCGCCCGTTCCGGCAGCACTTGTCAGGGCGAATCTTCCGGAATTATGCAAGGAGGAACAAATATGAAACATAAACACTACTGCAAGCACTGCAACCTTGAGATATCCCCGGCCGATCTCAGACTCGGCATCGGGTTTGCGTATCATGAGCGGTGCTATGCCAAATTTTATGGGAGGTTTAGTGACTGATGGCAATCCGTAAAACAAGCGACTGCAACGGCTGTCCCGAGTGCATCGGCTGCAGTCTCGGGAAGTACCGTAATGCCGTATTCTGTGATGAATGCGGGCAAGAGATCGATGAAACAGTGTATCTTGTGAGCGGCGAGCATCTGTGTGAGGAATGCGCTCTGGATACAATAGCGAGCATCAGCGTGGAGGAATTGACCGATGATCCTGAGTGACCCCAGAACTCACGCCGAATGGCTTGCCTGCCGGAAATCCGGCATCGGCGGATCGGATGCGGCATCCGTGCTCGGACTCAATCCCTACAAGTCCAACATCGAGCTGTATCGGGAAAAGGCAGGCATCGCCACGCCGGCGGACATCTCCGACAATCCTGCCGTCCGGTTCGGTAAGGAAGCCGAAGCGCACATCCGTGCACTGTTCCAGCTGAATCATCCGGAGTACAATCTTGATTATCACGAATTCCGGATGTATGCACAGCCGGATACACCGTACTTATACGCCACGCTGGACGGCGAGCTTACGACCGGAAACCGTTACGGTATACTGGAGATCAAGACCACCACGATCCAGCAGAACAGGCAGTGGGACGACTGGACGGACAGGATTCCGGAGCACTACTATGTGCAGATTCTCCACCAGCTGCAATGCACCGGATGGGATTTTGTCGTGCTCGTGGCGTTTATCCGTTACCGCAAAGGCGACGGATGGGCGGCGGCTATGCGTGAGTATTACATCGAGCGTTCTGAAGTGGAACATGAAATCACATATCTGAAAGAGAAAGAAGTACAGTTCTGGCGGCGTGTCACGGATCACGAAGAACCGCCGCTGATACTGCCGAGAATTTAGCGAGGAGGAAATCAATGGAATTTGAAGTAACAACCGACCTGTCGGTACTGCCGGCAGTGATTGAGAGCAATGCGGAGGAGGTCAAGGCACAGCTTTCGCAGGCTCTCGAAAAGTACAAGACGATTGCCGTCACGCCGGAAACCATGAAGCAGGCGAAGTCCGACAAGGCAGATCTGAACAAGCTCCGCACAGCGATTGAGGAACGCCGCAAGGAGATCAAGCGGCAGTGTCTTGCACCGTATGAAGCATTCGAGGTCAAGTGCAAGGAAATCACCGCTCTGATCGACGAGCCGATTGCTGTCATCGACGCTCAGGTGAAAGCGATCGTGGAGGCAGCCGTGAAGGAAAAGTGTGACGTTCTGCAGGCATACTTCAACAGTATTGTATCCGAAAAGAACGCAGAGTGGATCGACATTAATCGCATTCTGAACCCTAAGTGGAAGAATTCCACGATGAAACTGGATGTGCTGAAACGTGAGATCTCCGAAGCTGTTGACCGACTGCTTGCGGAGGAAGCGGAGCTGCAGAGCATCTACGCCATGTCGCCGCTGTATCCTGCGATCTGGGGGAAATATCTGGAAACCTATGACAAGGGGCAGACACTTGCCTATGCCGCAGTCCTGATCCAGCAGGAGCAGCAGAGACAGCTGGCACCGCCGCCGATGCCGGAACCTGTGCCACAGCCGGTTCCCGAACCTGTGCCGATGCCCGAACCCGTACAGGATGAGCATCTGATCACCGGAATGTTCCGTGTGACAGGCACGAGAGCGCAGATTCAGGCACTCTCGGCGTTTATGAAGCAGAACGGCATTGCATTTGAAGTTATCAGAGGAGGAAAACAGTAATGGCAGTCATGAATAATCTGGTGCAGCAGCCTGCACCGCCGCAGCAGTACATGGTACAGTATCGTGCCGGAAACACGGACATTGTACTGGATGAGCAGACGGTCGTGAATTATCTGGTCAGCGGAAAAGTAGAAAACGTAACGCCGCAGGAAGTCGTGATGTTCATGAAGCTCTGTGAGCATCAGGGACTGAACCCGTTTCTGCATGAAGCATATCTCGTGAAGTACGGCAGGGACAATCCTGCGCAGATCGTGGTCGGTAAATCTGCTCTGGAAAAGAGAGCATACCGGAATCAGCGGTACAAGGGAATCATCGGCGGCATTATTGTCGTGCGCCAGGATGGTGTGATTGACTACAGAGTCGGAGAATTCTATCTGCCGGAAGAACGCATTGTCGGCGGATGGGCGAAAGTTTTTGTGGACGGCTTCACAAATCCGATTGAATCATCTGTTGCGATGGCTGAATACAATAGCGGGAAATCCGTCTGGACACAGAAGCCTGCCACGATGATCCATAAGGTCGCAAAGGTTCACGCACTTCGGGAGGCGTTTCCGGAGGATATGGCTGGTATGTACTCCGCAGAAGAAGTCGGCGCATATGACCTGCCGGAAGCTCCGATCGAGCCGCCGCACGGAGTCCGTGCAGACGTTTTTCCTCACAATGCGCCTGACGGCGCAAAGGTCGGAGTGCAGAATGTAGTCGAAGCGGAGATCGCACCGCCACCGCAGGAACAGTACGAGTATGATGAATTTGCAGAACTGATGGGAGGTTAAACATGTACAACAGAGTGATTTTGATGGGCAGACTGACCGCTGATCCGGAGCTGAAGCAGACCCAGAACGGCATTGCAATGTGCCGTGTATCCGTCGCTGTGGATCGTGGATACACAAAGCAGGGTGAAGAGAAAAAGACCGATTTCTTCGATGTGACATTCTGGCGGCAGCAGGCGGAATTCGTCTGCCGTTACTTCTCCAAGGGCCGTGCGATCCACATCGAGGGCAAGCTCCAGAATGATAACTACACCGACCAGAACGGTCAGAAGCATTACAGGACGTCCATCGTTGCGGACAACGTCACATTCTGCGGCGATAAGAGTAACAAGCAGAACCAGCAGAACAGCTACTATCAGCAGCCCCAGCAGGGCGGATACTACCAGCAGCCTCAGCAGTATGCACCGCCTCCGCAGCAGTACCAGCAGCCTGCGCAGAACAGCTACTATCAGCAGCCGACGACGCAGCAGCAGTACCAGCAGCCCACACCGCCTCCGCAGTATCAGGGCGGCTACACCCAGCAAGACAAGCCTCCCGACATCTTGGGGGACTTCGATGTGAGCGAGTTTCAGGAGATTCTCGGTGACGGGGATGTGCCGTTCTGATTCCGGTTGCATCGTAACGTGCAACTTTTGATTGAAAATGCAGGATGGATGAGGGGGCATGGGGCACGCCGTCCCCCCCATTCTCCATAAGGAGGTGATTTTTATCATCACTGAAAATTTGCAGGACATTGACTATGCCGATTTTGAAGCCGTGCTGGATGTGATCCTGTCGCTGACAGACAATGCCAAAACTCAGACAGAGGTCAACACCGCCATGCAGCAGATGAAGCAGGCGGCGATCCAGAAACAGCAGATGCACGAATTCTCCAACACCGTCCGCCGTCTGCGGCGGCTTATCGAGGAGGACACAAACTTCCAGTTCATAGACTTCAATGCCGCTGGGCTGGTTCTCCGCTGGCAGTACGATCTGACCGATTTCCAGAATACCGAAGATCCGTTCCGTGAAGTGTTCGAGCAGCCGACAGCATTCAAGCAGAAACGTGCGCTGGAGCTGATCGCAGCAGAAGCACAGCAGGCAGGATACAAGGGATTCAAGTCCATGTACACCGCCTATGTGCAGGAACGCAGGGCGATGAACGAACAGCCGAATGCAAATTTGCCCGTCCATGCAACCGAATTTCCGGAACAGCCGCTGGAGCTGGATGCAGGAGACTGGATCTGCGATGCGTCCGGCGTGTATCGTACCGGCATCAACGGCTTCGAGTATGCCTGCCATCATCCGATCATGCCTGTCAAGCGGCTTGTGAACATCGACACATGGGAGGAAAAGCTGGAGATCGCATTCTATCGTGGCAGAGGATGGCGGAAAATCACAGCAAGCAAACGCACACTATTTGATTCCTCCAAAATCATCGAGCTTGCCGCATATGGCGCAGCGGTGACTTCCAAAACCGCAAAAACCCTCGCTGATTTTCTCTGCCATGTGGAGGGCATCAACTACGACCGCATCCCACAGCAGGACAGTATATCCCGTATCGGATGGATGCAGGACGGCGGCTTTTCCCCCTATGTGCAGGACATTGCATTTGACGGCGATGCAAGCTATGGCGAGATCTTCCGGTCGATCCGTCAGGAGGGCGACTTTGAGACATGGAAACAGGCGGCGATCCGATGTCGCAGGGAAAGCGTGACGGCACAGGTCATGCTGGCGGCTTCCTTTGCGTCCGTTCTGATCTCCAGAATCGGTGCACTGCCGTTCTTCGTCCATCTCTGGGGTGGCGAGTCCGGCACGGGCAAATCCGTCGCTCTGATGCTGGCGGCTTCCGTCTGGGGCAATCCGGAAATCGGCAAGTATCCGCAGACGTTCAATGCAACACAGGTCGGACATGAAAAGACAGCCGCATTTCTGGGAAATATCCCGATGTGCATTGATGAGCTGCAGCTGTCAAAGGATTCACACGGGCGGAGCAAGTTTGACGTGTACCAGCTGGCGCAGGGTGTGGGCAGAACCAGAGGCAACAAAGCCGGAGGCGTTGACAAAACACCGACATGGTCGCTGTGCATCCTCACCACCGGAGAATCTCCGATCGTATCGGAATCAGCCGGTGCAGGTGCAGTGAACCGTGTCATTGACATCGAGTGCAGAGCATCCGAAAAGGTCATCCGTGATGGTATCGGGACATGCAGGGTGATCCGGTCGCACTATGGGCATGCGGGGCGGCGGTTCGTGGAATCACTGAACGAGGAACGGATCACGCAGGCGCAGGAAATGTACCAGCAGTATTTCGGAGAGCTTGCACAAGGCGAAACGACCGAAAAGCAAGCAATGGCAGCGGCTCTGCTCCTGACAGCGGACGCATTGGCGGACACGCTGATCTTCGGGACGGGGCTGCATCTCACCACAGCACAGATCTCCGCATTCCTCAAATCCAAAGCCTCTGTCTCGGTCGGAGAACGTGGCTACAGCTATATGTGCGACTGGGTGGCGATGAACGCCAACAAGTTCCAGAGCGAGAACAAGAACGAGATCTACGGCACGATCGAGGGCGACTATGCCTATGTCAATCAGTCGGTCTTCCGCAGTGCCTGCCGTGATGCAGGGTTCGATGACCGGGCGTTGCTGTCGTGGCTCAAGTCGGAGGGGTTGATTCTGACGAGGGGCAGGAACAACACCAGAGGGAAGCGGATCAACGGCGTGAACGTCGAGTGCATTGCAATGAAAATGAAAGACTGTGACAGCTATGATGGCGACGAATATAACTGTCTGTTGTGATGTGGGACTTTATGAGGGACAGTACGAGGGACATTTTGACAAGAAAATATCCCGATGTTCAGCCGCTTTTAAAAAGTGTGGGACTGTGGGACATTTCTCCCACATACACACAGGAAATTTAATAGAACATTCTGAAAAGAACCTTTGAGAAAAAATATTTCCCTCTGACGTGAGAATGTGCGATTTTGTCCCACAGTCCCACAACGTCAAAATTTTGGCTATAATTCGAAATAAATTTGTTGGGACAAATGTCCCACACAAATCCCACAATCCCACAAGAAAGGAGAAAGGAAATGCAGCTGCGAGACTACCAGCTGAAAGCCATCCGTGATGTCTCCCTTGCGTGGCGTGCCGGATATAAACGTCCCTGCATCGTCATTCCTTGCGGCGGCGGTAAATCCATCATCACAGCGGACATGGCTAAGCGTGTGACGGACTCCATGCGGCGTGTGCTGTTTCTGGTGCATCGCAGGGAACTCTGTGAGCAGATCGAGGACACATTCCGCAGCTACGGAGCAGACATGGACCTGTGCAGCATCATGATGGTGCAGACGGCATCACGGCGCATTGAGAAGCTGGAACGCCCCACTCTGATCATCACGGACGAAAACCACCACTGCCTTGCAAGCAGCTACAAGCGGATCTATCAGCACTTTGCAGATGTGCACTGTGTCGGAGTGACGGCAACGCCTGTCCGGCTCAATGGCGGAGGCTTAGGTGAGATCAATGACAAGCTCATCATCGGTCCGACTGTCCGTGAGCTGATCGGGCGGAACTGCCTTGCAGACTTTGACTGTTATGCGCCGCAAGTGACGGATCTGTCCGGTCTGAAACGCAAATCAACGGGCGATTTTGACATGACACAGGCGGCGGAACTTCTTGGCAAGCCTGCAATCTATGGCGACATCATCCGGCACTACCATGGCCTTGCGGACGGTGTGAAAGCGATCTGCTACTGTCCGACGATCCCGCACAGCATGGAGGTCGCACAGCGATTCCGTGATGCCGGCATTCCGGCGGCACACATTGACGGCGAAACGCCAAAACAGCAGCGTGCGGACATCATCCGGGACTTCCGTGAGAATCGCCTGCAGATCCTCTGCAACGTGGATCTGATCTCGGAGGGATTCGACGTTCCGGACTGCGGATGCAGCATCCTGCTCAGACCGACAAAGTCCCTGACACTGTACACACAGCAGGCAATGCGGTGTATGCGGTATCAGCCTGACAAGCGGGCGATCATCATCGACCATGTAGGCAATGTGCATCGGTTCGGACTGCCCGATGAAGAACGGCAGTGGACGCTGGATCCGAAGCCACAGAAGAAACAGGAGAAAGCCGTATCCGTGAAGCAGTGCACAGAATGCTTCTATACACATGCACCAGCTCCGGCATGCCCGAAATGCGGTCATGTCTACGAGAAATCGGAACGGCAGATCATGGAGGAGAGGAAGGAGCAGGAGCTTCAGAAGATCGAGCGGCGTGTAAGCATGATGCGATCCCCATCGGAATGCACATCCATGAAGGAACTCTGCGTTATGGAAAAACAGCGAGGCTATAAGCACGGTTGGGCATTTCACCAGGCGAAACGAATGGGAATTTTCAAGAAAGGAGAATCAGCGTGAAGGAAACAGATATTCAGAACCAGATTCGGATGGCGTTGTCAGAGCATGGCATTGTCATCCGGCAGAATACAGGAAACTTTCTGACAGCGGACGGTCGGCGGATCGTCTGCGGCGTGAAAGGTCTGTCGGATCTGCTGTTCATCGGCAATGGATTTGTGGCATTTATCGAAGTCAAGAACAACACGGGCAGACCAACAAAGGAGCAGATCAGCTTTATCAACGCAGTCCGCAGGCTCGGACATCGTGCCGGCATCTGCCGCAGTGTGAGTGACGCACTCCGGCTCATCGGAGGTGATCCGGATGATGTTGGATGAACTTGAACGTCTGGCAATCGCAAAGAAACCCCTGCCGGAATTCGCACCGATGCACGAAACCTGCTACTACTGGATCATGCGCCGGCTGCACGAGAGTCTGCGTGATGGGAAGATCCATCGGGATGCGGCGGCACAGGAAAAGCACCGGGCTGTCCGGAGATACAACGAATTCAAGGCACTGTATGAGGAAAGCCGGAAACTCTATGGAGAACGGCAGGAGAACATTCGCCTCTGCTCCCAGAAGATGAATGACATCGTGAAAGAACCCGATATGCAGAATGCGGCGGTGATGGCATTTGAGGTTATCGGGATTCTGACGGGGGATGCAGTGTTTGTGAAAACCATGAAAGGGAGGTTTGAGGAATGATCGCAATCATTATCACCATCGCAGCCCTGATCGCCCTGATCGTCTGGGCATGCTGCAGGGTATCGGCAATGAGTACGCCGTATCCATGCCGGAACTGCCAGCAGGAGTACTGCGATGGGTGCGAATTTTGGAGGGAGTGGACGAATGACGGCTAAAAAGGAAAAGATCGAGCAGTGGCTTGCAGAAGTGGGTGACGCACCATGACCTCCCGCTACAAAGCCAGTAAGCCCGATGTGAACTACTGCCCGAACTGCGGTACAAAGATGTATGGAGGTAAGAACAATGTTTGACACAAAGATCGTATTCCGTGATGGAAGCACCATGACCATACCTGACTGCGATAACTACAAGCTTGACAAGGGATGCAAGATCTTATCCATTCAAAAAAACGGGAGCAACATTTTATTAAATTTTGAAGATATCAGGTATATCGGAGTCTCAGATGATCTGGAACCGCTCCCATCCTCGCCAGAATCAACCGTATGACCCGCCCGAGGGTCTGCACACAAAGAATACCCCCAAACCAAACGGGGCATACAGCGCATTTTAGGAGGTGATACCAATGACCTACAAACGCAAGACCCGTGACTGCATCGTCTGTGGCAGGCGGTCACGCAAGGGCGACCTGTGCGAGCTGTGCAGCGCAAACAAGTGCTCCGGTCGCATCATCCCCATCCCCGAGGGCACGGACGATGCCCTCATCCGCCTCGCCGGCCGCATCATTCAGAGCTGCCTGTCCGAGTACAAGGCCGCCTATCGCAAAGTGCTGGAAAATCCATACCGCAAGGCCTTGCATGCGGACTTTGAGCGGCTCGACAGGGCGTTCCGCAGCTACTACCATCAGGCACTGTCGCTGGGACATATGGACGCCATGCTCGATCGGGTGCGCCATGACACAGAAAGAGAGGTAAACGGATGTCGGATGAACAGATCAGGAAGAAGGAGTGGTTGAATCGGGGCTATCCGCTCCGGATGAAGCTGCTGGGCAAGTACGCAGTCCGTCGTGAGCGGGTAGCTCGTGCCGAATACAGCGGCATCCAGTACGACAAGACAGGCTCCGGCGGACACTCCGGCAATGCCATGCAGGCAAAGCTCGACAGCATCGCCGATGTGGAGGCAGAGATTGCACAGCTTGAGCAGGAGCTTGACGCCGTAGAAGCAGAGGTGGAGCAGGCGATCCGTTCGGTCGGGGATGATACACTCCGGTCGATTCTGGAACAGCATTATCTCGGCTATTTGTCGTTTGCCAGAATCGGGCGGGAGATCGGGTATGGCAAGGAAAACATGATCAAACTGCATAAAAAAGCACTGGATGCAGTAAAGAGTACACCGGAATACACTTGAATACACCTACCCCAGTATGATACAATAGAATTACAGAAAAGCGACGGACGGGCAGTGCAGCGCTTCCCCTAACGGGTTCGCCGTCCGTTTCTTTTCTCAGATGCGGCAAACAGTTTCCGGCGAAGGCCAAGCCGGTGCAGGTGTGACTCCTGCGTGCTGCACCACCTGGTTTTCGGTCAACCAGAGTAAAAACCGATTCATGCATGATGGACTGTCAGGGTGCATTAAACCGTCTGCACCCACAGTGGCAGAGTCGAGGAACGGCTCCTCAGCAGGCTCATAACCTGCCTCTGCAACCATTTGACACCATTCCATTTTACCCCTATACAGTGCACAGAGCATCCGGAAATATTCGGGTGCTTTTGTGTTATCATTTTTCCAGAGGTGGTGACCTTGAATGAACAGAATCTGATTCGGCCGGAGGATTTAACACCGAGCGAACGCCGAGAGAATGCTTCCAAAGCGGGCAAGGCATCCGCTGCGGCCAGACGGCGGCGAAGGGACATGAAAGCCAAGATGAAGATGATTCTTGGGCTGCCGGTCTCTGACTGTGATAATTTCAACACTTTGGCAGTGATGGGCATTGCGCCGGAGGAAATCGACAACGAGACCCTGATGCTTGTCGGGCTGTTCCGCAAGGCCATGAACGGCGATGTACAGGCCGTCCGTGAGGTGCGGAACATCCTCGGCAAGGACAATGATACAGAGCGTCTGAAACTCCAGAAGCAGCAGCTTGCCCTGCAGGAGAAGAAACTGGAAGGTGATGTGGCTGCTGACCTTCCGGATGACGGTTTCCTGGAAGCTTTGAGCGGTACTGCCGCAGCAGATTGGAGCGATGCGGATGAAACCTAATGCCCCAGTGTTCCGGTTCAGCCCGTTTTCTAAGAAACAGCGGCAGGTGCTGAACTGGTGGTGCGAAAGCTCGCCCGTGCATGACTATGACGGCATCATTGCGGACGGTGCCATCCGTTCCGGCAAGACAGTCGCCATGTCCCTGTCATTTGTTCTCTGGGCGATGACATCTTTTAATGCCAATAACTTTGCCATGTGCGGTAAGACCATCGGCAGCTTCCGCCGCAACGTGTTGTTCTGGCTCAAGCTGATGCTCCGGTCCCGTGGGTACAGGGTGCAGGACAAGCGTGCTGACAATCTGATCATCGTAACCCGAGCAAAGGTACAGAATTATTTCTATATTTTCGGAGGCAAGGATGAACGCTCTCAGGATCTGATTCAGGGCATCACACTGGCCGGGCTGTTCTGCGACGAAGTTGCACTCATGCCGCAGAGCTTTGTCAATCAGGCAGTGGCAAGATGTTCCGTGGACGGTGCCAAGCTCTGGTTCAACTGTAACCCCGATAACCCGCACCACTGGTTCAAAAAAGAGTGGATCGACAAAAGGCAGGATAAACGAATCCTCTATCTCCATTTCGTGATGGAGGACAACTTGTCGCTCTCGGAGCGGACAAGACAGCGTTACCGTTCCAGATGGACGGGTGTCTTCTTCAAACGGTTCATTCTTGGGCTCTGGGTGGCAGCAGAGGGCGTCATTTACAACGAGTTTGCTGACGATGCAGAGCCGTTTCTGCTGGATGCACCGCCCGACGATATCCTGTATGCCGCCATCGGCTTTGACTTCGGCGGGAATGGATCCGCCCATGCAGGGATCTGCACAGGATTTTCCAAGGGGCTGCGGAAGGTTGTTGTGCTGGAGGAGTATTACCGCAAGGAGGTTATATCTCCAGCGGAACTGGAGGAAGATGTATGCAACTTCATCCGACTTTGCCAGCGAAAATACAAGATCTACGATGCCTATTTCGATAGTGCCGAGCAGGTGCTGATCAAGGGTATCCGCATTGCAGTGATGCAGAAGAAAATCCCTATCAACGTCAGGAACGCAAAAAAAACGCCCATCCTCGGGCGCATCCGTCTGGTGTGTCAGCTCATGTCGCAGAAGCGTTTCTATGTGATCAGCCGCTGCACACATGTGATAGAGGCACTGCAGACGGCGGTCTGGGACAGCAAAAAATCCGAGGATGTGCGCCTTGATGACGGCAACTACAATATCGACAGCCTCGATGCCATGGAGTACAGCATCGAGCCAAATCTGAGCGATCTTATAGAGACAGGAGTGAGAATTTGAGCAGCATCCTACAGGACACTGCGCAGGCATGGCCGGACATGCACCTGCTGCAGCTGGAAGAAAACTACCGGCATATGGGACTCCACAAACGCATCTTCGGCGGAGCACCGCCATGGAACCGTGCGAAGGCATCCGGTTTGTATGCGAGGGGCACCCGAAGACGCAAGCTCATGCAGGCGGCCAAGGTGGTCTGCGATGAGTTTTCTGCTCTGACGTTTTCGGAGCAGGTGGAGATCACCCTTGACCATGCACCCTATCAGGACTATATTATGAGGACGCTGAATGAGGTGGGTTTCTGGAAGCATTTCCCTGAGCTGCTCTCCTATGCCTACGCCATGGGCGGCTGTTCTCTGAAGGTCTATGCCGATGATTCAAAGCCGGCTGTGGACTATGTACAGGCGGAGCATTTTCTCCCGACAGCGTGGACGGGGGACGCAGTACAGGAAGGCGTATTCCGCACACTCTCGTATCGGAATGGCAGCTACTATACACTGCTCGAGAGGCATGGACGGAATGCAAACGGCTTTGCCACAGTGGAGCATGCGGCCTTCCGGAGCAGCATGCGGGATACCCTTGGCACGAGATGTGCACTTTCCGAAATGTTTCCGGAGTTGGCGGAGCATACAGTGTATGATCATATCAGGATGCCCATGTTCTGTTACTTCAAGCCAGGCACATCCAATAATCTGGAGGCGGATTCACCGCTGGGACTATCTGTGTTTGCATCTGCCATTGATACTCTGGAAGCGCTTGACATTGCATTCGACAGCTTCTCACGGGAGTTCATCCTCGGCAGGAAACGCATCATTGTACCGGCTTCCTGCATCCGCACGGTGGCAGATCCCCTGACAGGCGAGTTCAAACGGTACTTCGATGCGGACGATGAAGCGTTCATGGCGCTCAGATGCGAGGATGAACAGCAGCTGAAGATCACGGACAACACTGTGACACTGAGAGTGGATGAACATGTCAGTGCCATCAATGCACTGCTGAATATCCTGTGCTTTCAGATCGGATTTTCAGCCGGTACGTTTTCGTTTGATGCCGCACAAGGCATGAAGACAGCCACGGAGGTCATCTCACAGGACAGCAAAACCGCACGCACGATCGGCACGAACAAGAACCTCATCGGCGAGATGCTGGAGCATCTGGTTCATAGCCTAATCAGCATCGGTATTGCGCTTGGATTGATTCCGCAGCACGAGTATACGGTTACCATCGGATGGAAGGACAATATCATCATTGATGACAACACGCTCATTGACAACAATGTGAAGCTCGTTGAGGCCGGTCTGAAGTCGAGACTGAAGGCGATCATGGAAGTGCAGAAGTGTGATGAAAAGACGGCACAGGAAGAACTGGATCGCATGGCGAAGGAGCAGAGCGTGACAGCGCTTGCAGTGGACGATTTCCTGAATGGCGGTGAGGAAGATGACGAAGCTGGAGATGCTGGCACTGAGCCAGCCGCTGAGTGATTTATACACAGGGCTTGAGACCGATCTCCTTGCCAATATCGCAGAGCTTCTGGCGGCGGGAACGCTCGACCTCCCGTCCTCTCAGTGGAAGCTGAAGATGCTGGCGCAGCTGGGTGCTCTTGACAAGCTCAACATGCAGACCATTGCAGCCTATGCGGCGCTGATGCCGGATGTACTGACGGATACTCTCGAAACCGCCGCCCTCGAAGCCATCGGAGAGATGGAGCCGGGTTTTGCGGCACTTGCCAGAGACGGCATTGTAAAGCAGACAGAGGTCCCCATTGAACGGAGCATGGCAGCCGCACTGCAGACCTATCAGAAGCAGGCGAGGCAGTCGCTCAACATGGTCAACACCGTCATGAAGTACAAGGCGAGGGCAGCCGCACAGACGGCAATCAAGGACGCTGCAGAGCTGTCTGACAAGCAGGAGTTTCTGGACATGCTGAACAAGGCAGCCGGCAAGGCCGTCACGGGCATCGAGAGCCGTCAGGCGGCCATGCGGCAGTGTATCCGTGAGATGTCGGAAAAGGGCATCCCTGCCTTCGTGGACAAGCGTGGGCGGGAATGGAGCCCCGAGGCGTATGTGAACATGGACATCCGCACCACGGTCGCCAATGTGGCGCATCAGGCACAGTTCCAGCGCATGGACGACTATGGGCTGAATCTGGTGGAGGTGTCCAGCCATTCCGGCGCACGCCCGAAGTGTGCCAGAGATCAGGGCAAGATCTTCAACCGGAACGGCGGTGGCGGCACCACGACCGATCTGCGTGGAAGAGAGATTCGCTATTATGCATGGTCGGATTCTTCCTATGGAGAGCCGGACGGGCTTCTGGGGATCAATTGCGGGCATCAGATCTATCCGTTCATGCCGGGTGTGAGCCTGCAGACCTATTTTCCCATCGATGAGGAAGAGAATGCCAAGGAGTATGCCAGACGCCAGCAGCAGCGTGAGCTGGAACGCCGTGTGCGCAAAGCCCGCCGGGAGTGCATGATGCTGGAGACAGCAGGCGACAAGGAAGGTTTGAAGAAGGCCAAGGCGAAGCTGAACACAAGGGTGCAGACACTCCGGACATACTGTGATGACAACGGCCTGAAATACAAGCCCGACCGGACGGCGGTTGTGGATTACAAGAAGTCCATGGAGGGATTCGTGCCGGCGGATAAACGCAAGAAAATTGCGGAAATCCAGCGGAAAGGGCTTGACATTTCGGGCGGGAGTGGTATAATTAAAGAAAAGCAGCGAAAAACAACAGCGTTCCCCAAAACAAAAAGCACATCGCTTGCTGCTGGTTCTGAACGATTTTCCCCTGAAGCAAAGAAAAAACTTTATGAGAACGAACGGATTATTTCTGGGGATCGCTATGAAACAGCTATTCTTTATGACGCAGACGGCAACCGGCTCTTCATGAAAAAAGGTAGTAATGATTCTGTAACATTTACTGCAAAGGAAATCAAGCAAATGAAGGGGAATGTACTGACGCATAATCATCCGAATAATTCCGTTTTCTCTCCTGAAGATATCAATATGCTGCGAAGAGGGCAGCTCTCAGAAATCAGAGCATGCAATCAATATGGCACCTATATCCTGCAGCAGCCTGACAAATGGAGCGAGGATATCTCAACTCTGTCGAAAATCAATAGCGAGTACGAAAAAGTTGCAAATGAGGTCGGGGAAAAATATAAGGAAATTGCTGCGAAAGAAGGAAAAAGCGTACTTCATTATCTGGATCAGATCGATATGGAGGCTATGGAAACTTTCAGCACAAAGTATAATATGAAATTTAGATGGGAGGGGCTGAATAATGATTAACATCTCTGATATTCCTGAGAACAAAAAAATTGACGAGTATCCTGATGAAACAGAATTTGTTATGCAGGATCGATTTCCTCGTTACCAGCTTGACCCATTTGAAATCATATTGCCAAATGACCCCAGATATGCTTCCGCTCTTAGCAGAGAAGAACTTGAAACAATGAAAAATAATGATTAAACCGCCCTTAAACAGGCGGTTTTCTTATACCCAAATCCAAGAAAGCGAGGTCAAACTATGAAGAACTTATTCCGCATCCCCATGCAGTTCTTTGCCGAGCCGGCTGAGCCGGATCCTGCACCCGCACCGGATCCTGCTCCGTCAGATTCCAAGCCCGACAATGAACCTGCTTCCGCTCCCGATCCCGCACCGGATGTCCCATCCGCTGAGGAACTGGAGGCCTTCCGCAAATGGCAGGCATCCCAGCAGTCGGAGTCGGAGAAGCATGCCGCAGCCATCAAAAAGGCGGAGAGTGCAAAGACAGCCGCCGAGAAGAGAGCCGCTGCCGCTGAGCTGAAGCTGACAGCCTTTTCCAAGGGTGTGACAGCGGAGGCTGTTGACGACGTGATTGCACTTGCCAAGAGCAGGATTTCAGATAAAGTGACCGCAGAACAGGCGATTGATGAAATCGTCAAGAAGTACCCTGCCTTCACTGCATCCGTTAAGCCGGGTATTACCACGGGCGTGAGAACCGGCGGCAATACCCAGCCTGCCGCATCAGCAAAGGCAATCGATATCATCCGTGCCGAACAGGTAAAACGCAGCTAAGAAAGTGAGGACTATTTATGCCGTATCTGAAGGACGAACTCTCCGGCTTTGTACCGGAGGACATTGCAACTGACATCATCAAGGATGTCGCAAGAGGCTCCAGCATCATCCGTCTGTCCAAGGCAGAGGAGATGAAGAGCGACGAAAAGAAGATCCCTGTGATGACCGATGGCCCCGGTGCATACTGGGTCGGTGAGGGTGAACGCATCCAGACTTCCACGGCGCAGTGGATTTATCCCAAGCTCGTGGCAAAGAAGCTGGGTGTCATCATTCCCGTCACAAAGGAGAAGCTCGAGGATACAACCATCGACGTATTCAGCGAGCTCAAGCAGCACATCGCCGAGGCATTCTACAAGACCATTGACGCAGCCTGCATCTTCAAAACAAGCTCACCCTTTGAGACGTCCCTTATCACAGCGATTGAGGAAGCGGGCAACACCATCACAAATACGGGCAAGTTTGACATCGTGGTGTCCGATCTCATGTCTGCTGTCGAGGAAGACGGCTTCGATGTGGACGGCTTTACCGCTGACATCGGCGTAAAGGGCACCCTGAGAAAGCTCCGTGACGATAACGGTGCGGCGCTCTTTGTAGAGGGCACAAACCAGAGAGAGCTGTATTCCCAGCCCATCGAGTTCGTGCGCAACGGTGCATGGGACAAGGCGAAGGCAACCATCATCGGCGGTGAGTGGAAGTACTCGCTCTTTGGCCTCAAGCAGGGCATTGAGTATGAGATTCTGAAGGAAGCCACCCTCCAGAACACTGTCGATGCAGACGGCAAGCCTATTTCCCTGGCTGAACAGGACATGATCGCCATCAAGGCCACCATGCGTGTGGGTTATCTCTGCGTCAAGGGCGATGCCTTTGCGGCCATCGTCCCCGAGGGCGCTGCAGCGGCTCCCGATGAAGGCGATGAAGGAGATGAAGGCGATGAAGGTGAGGAAGGTGCAGCATAATGCTGGACTTCTACAAGAATGAATGGCACGGCAGTTTTTCCGGCACGGATGAGGCACTTTCCCTGCTTCTCTCCCGTGCTGCGGATATTGTGGACTGTGCCATTTTCCCGAGTGGCTTCACAGTAGAGGAGATTCCTGTGCTGTTCCGCCGAAGCGTGTACAGCGCAGTCTGTGCGCAGGCTGACCGCATCGACAGTATGGGCGGTGCGGAGAGCCTGACGGAAAGCGGATACAGTTCGGTGACGCTTGGCAAATTCAGTTATTCTGAGGGCAGCAGCACACAGAGCAGCGATGCTTTCTCGCTCTGCGCCCTTGCCAAGGGCTATCTCGAGTCCGTGGGGCTGCTCTACAGAGGGGTGGCGGTCATGTGAAACCAATTCCGAAGCGGCTGCTCATCCATTCTGCATCGCTCCATGGCGTGACGGAGGATGTCTGGCAGAAAGAATCACTTACAACGATTGCAGAGCTCTGCCGGATCCGCATTGAGCCGATGACAAAGCTCATCACAGATAAGCAGAACCGGCAGTGCACACTGTCGGTGATGCTGTTCTATGACTGCCGGAACAGTGCTCCGCAGGGTGTACAGTTCGAGGTGGGACAGAAGCTCTTGTGGAACGGCACAGAATACCGTGTCGAAACCGTTGAGCCGCTCTATGACGGAGCACGGCTGCATCATCTGGAGGTGGGACTTGTCTGATGGATGTGAGAATGAACATCAATCTCGGTGCAATCGAGAAGAAGCTGCAGAAGGCGGCGGACAAGGCAGTGTACATCACTGCGGAAAAGGCACTGGAGGACAGCAACAAATATTGCCCGAAGGATCAGGACGGTCTCATCAACAGCAGTCTGACCTTTTCTGAACCGGAAAAAGGAATTATCCGCTGGACAGAACCCTATGCAAGGGCTCTGTACTATGGCGTGGTCATGGTGGATCCGGAAACCGGAAAAGCCTGTTTCTTCATCGATGACCAGCCATATTCCCGCAAGGGTGTGAAGAAAGTGAAGAGCGATCCGGAGCGGGAATACCAGTTTGCCAATGGCCGCCGCAAGCTCTGGGCACAGTATGCACACAGCAAGCACGGCAAGGAGTGGCTTGAGACATTCCGTGCAGCCATGCGGCAGGCAGCAAAGGAGGGCTGATATGCTCGGAACCATACTGGAATACGCAGCGAGGCTCACGGGCGCATCCATCGGCCAGTTGCCTGCAAAGGGCGGCATTTCCGTCGAGCCTGCCCCTGCATCGTCCGGAGAGACCTATCTCGACGGCACCAGCAGTGACAATGCGTCGCTGCTTTTTTTGTGCAAATCCAAGGGGCAGCGGGACGCACTCGATCAGCTGTGCGGCATCTGCGGCAAGCTTACAAGAACCAGACACCATCCCCATGGTATCTACCATGTCCATGTGTCCACATATCCGAATTATGTCTCACGGGATGGTGACTTCTGGGTCTATTCGTGTATCATCAACCTGAAATACTACAACAAGGAGGACTTTTAAATGCCGGAAAATGTAAAACCCGATATTTCGCTGAACTATGACTATCGGTTTGAAATCAACACAACACCGGAGAGCGATACAGCCACAATGGCTGAGGTCGCCAAGGGCTTTGACAATGTGTCCGAGGCACTCAACGAGGTGCTCTATCAGGGTTCCTTCCTGGGCGACGGCGGCTATGGTTCCAGCTTTGTGACCGGCGGCCAGCTCATTGTGACACTGTCCGGTGTTCGCATGGTCGGCGATCCCGCACAGGACTATATGTTCGGTGACGCCGTCTACTACAACTGGGGCAAGGCGAGAGAGACCGATATCAGGATGTACTGTCCGGACGGCGCAGTGATTACCTGTCCTGTGACGCTTGCCAAGATCACCCGCTCGGGCGGTGCAGCCAACAATGCCACCGCTGTGTCTCTGGAAATCCATTTCAATGGCAAGCCGGAGGTTGTGACGGAAACTGAATAACAGAAGCACTCCGAAAGGGGTGCTTTTTATATTTTAACGAAAAGGAGAATTTCTATGGCATATCAGATCAAGAGACCGGAGCGTATTGTGGAGGATCTGGAACTGATGGCAGAGTCCGATCATCCCGCAATGATCATCCACATTGATATCAACCCCGAAGCGATGGCAAGGGATTACCGCAGACTTGAGTTGACACTCGCCAAGGCTAAGCAGGCAGGGGATATGGCATCATTTGAGAAGGCTGCAGGGGATCTGTTTACACTCATCTGCGGTGAGGAGGCCGTGGAGAGGATCCTTGCTTACTTTAAGGGCTCCTATGTGGACATGACGGCAGCACTGCTGCCGTTTGTGTTTGACTGCATCAAGCCTGCGGTGGAACGCTATGTGCAGAGCCGCAGGGAGATCCTTGCAAACAATACATGTCTGAACCGCCGTCAGCGCAGAAAGATCGGCTTATGATGTTTGATCTCACTAGGACGCTCCCTGACAGCATTGTTTTCGAGGGGAAAAGGTGGCGTCTCAGACTCGCCTTCAATACCGTGCTTGAAGTGCTCGCCTTGCTGAAGGATCCTGTGCTGTTTGACAGGGAAAAACAGACGCTTGCCCTTGCCATGCTCTGCAGGGACAAGAATCCGCCGCCGGATCTCTTGTCTGCAATCTTCGATGAATGCATCAGCTTTACGAAGAAAACGGAACATCAGGGGCTTCGCTGTGTAGATTTTCTGCAGGATGGAGCCTATATCTATGCATCATTCATGGCAGATTACGGCATCGACCTGACTACTGAGCGGGACAACCTCCACTGGTGGCAGTTTATGGCACTGTTCCAAGGCCTGTCTGAGAAAACAAAAATGCGGGAGGTCATGCGCATCCGTCGTGAACCAATCCCGCATGCCAATAAGCACAACGGCGAGTACATCGCAAACCTGATTTCCCTCAAGCAGTACTATGCCCTCGATATCTCGCAGGAGGAACGGGAGCAGAATTTCCGCAGGGGTCTTGCAGGTCTTGCAGATGCACTGAAGGCAAGAGCTGAAGCATAAAGGAAGGTGATGCTATGCCGGAAAATCAGGCAGCAGACGGCGAGGTTGTCTATCGTGTCCGTGCTGACACCAGTGATCTGAAGAAGGATCTGAAGGAATCTGAACAGGCGGCAAGACGATCGGCGGGGACTGTAGAAAACACCCTCGGGGTCGTGGAGGATGCCGCAGAGGAAGCAGCAGACAGCATGGCCGGAGCCATGAGAGAAGCCGCAGAAGCCATCGCAGATGCTGCGGATGCCGCTGCAGAGTCGGCGGAGGGACTGGGCGAATCAGCAGACGGTGCATCGGATCCTGTCAAAGGGTTCGGCGATGAGACCGAAAAAACCAGAAAGAAAACAAAATCCTTTGCGGAAGAGCTGGATGATATCAATGAGCTGCTGGAAAAGAACAGCAAGAATGCGGTTCTGACCGCCCAGAAAAAGAAAGTCCTTGCTGAGGCTGTGGAACAGACCACACGAGAGCTTGACGATCTGAAGGAAAAGCAGCAGGAAGTTGACAGAGCCTATCAGGCAGGAGAAATCCCTGACGAAGAATATCGGGCATTCCAGCGACAGATCATTGCCACGGAGCAGGAACTGCAGAACTACCGTGAAGAACTGGAGAAGGTCGGTAAAGCATCCGAAGAGGTCGCAGAGAAAACAGAAGGCGGCCTCAGCGATGCCCTCAGTTCTGTCGGCGGGGCACTCGGAACAGCAGGAAAAGTAGCCGGCGGTACGGTGCTTGCCGTGGGAGCGGCAGTCGTAGCCGGAGGCGTGGCAGCAGTCAATGTGGCGAATGATCTTGACAAGGCCATGAACAGCTTCACTGCCTCCACAGATGTGGCTGTGGAGGATATGGACCGGTATCGTGCGGTTATGGAGGACATCTATACCGACAATTTCGGCGAGAACTTTGAGGATATTGCGGCATCACTTGCACTTGTCAGGAAGAATCTTGGCGACATGAACGACGCCGATCTTACCCGTGTTACGGAAGCGGCTATCATGCTCAATGACACATTTGAGTATGACATTGTCGAGACCACCCGTGCTGCCAAGGCCATGATGGACAGCTTCGGCATCAACGGCTACAATGCCATGGGGCTGATTGCTGCGGGTGCGCAGAATGGTCTTGACTATTCCGATGAACTGATTGACAGCATTTCCGAGTATTCCGTGCAGTTTGCAAAGTTCGGTTTTACTGCGGACGACATGTTCCACATCATGGAAAAGGGCGCAGAATCCGGTGCATGGTCGCTTGATAAGATCGGCGATGCAGTCAAAGAACTTTCCATCAGAGCGATTGATGGCTCGGATGGGACAACCGCAGGCTTCGAGGCAGTCGGGCTCAGTGCCGATGCCATGAGTGCCAAGTTCGCACTCGGCGGCGATGCAGCAAAGACTGCGTTCTATGAGACGGTGGAAGCACTCGGGGCACTGGATGATCCCCTCGCACAGAACACCGCAGGCGTGGCACTGTTCGGCTCAATGTGGGAGGATCTGGGAACGGATGCCGTGACGGCACTTAACGAGATCGGCAGTGGCATCTACAACACAGAGGACGCCCTCGGTAAGATCAATGAGGTCAAATATGACGACCTCGGATCTATGTTTGAGGCATTGAGCCGCACGCTGGAAATGGTCATCCTGCCGATCGGCGAGGCCCTGATTCCGGTGCTGAACGAATTGCTCGAAGAGATTCTGCCGCTTCTGGAAAATTCGCTTGGCCCCATTGCAGAGCGTTTTCTGGACCTGATCGACCCGATTCTAACCCTTGCCAAAGAAGCGATTGAACCACTGGCAGCAGAGTTCGAGAAACTGGTCAGCGGAGAACTCCTGCCCTATCTGATCGAAACGCTTCTGCCGGAGCTGAAAAACATCGGCGAATCACTGAAACCGTTTTTTGAAGAATTCAAAACGGATATTCTGCCAAGGCTGACGGAACTTCTTACAGGCTTGTCCAAGGAAATTCTAACCCTTATTACTGACCTCCTGCCGCCCCTGCTGGATGTTGTCATGGCACTGCTTCCTGTGTTTCTGGATCTGGCAGAGATGCTCATCCCGATACTGGTTGATATTTTGAGAGAACTTGCTCCTGTCATTCAGGACCTTGTCCCCATCATCGAGCTCCTGGCCGAATACCTCGGTATCTCCCTGAAAGCCGCCATTGAGATGGTCATGCCTGTCATTGAGGACTGCATGGAGATCATTGCCATGCTTGGTGACTCTTGGGCGGCGGCAGCTGATCTCATCAATGCCATCATTGAGGGGGACTGGAAGACCATGTGGGCAAGTGCTGGGAAAATTTTCGAAAACGCCATGAACGGGCTGCCTATGATTGCAGAAACAGTGCTGAATCTGCTTGTCGGGATGCTGAATGCGTCCATCAATGGCATTAACATGGTGACCGGCAAATTCGGCATTGACGCCATCCCCAACATCCCCGTGGTCAAGCTGCCGAAATTCCACACGGGCGGCATCATCGATTATGAAATGGGAGCAGAAGTGCCCATCCTTGCGCAAAGCGGGGAGATGGTGCTGACGCAGGCACAGCAGCGGCGCCTTTTTGAAATCGCAAACGGGCTTACTGTTCAGCCGGAAAAGCATTTGTCTGCGCTGGATCCCACTGACACTGTGGAAGGGGAGCAGCCTGTTGTCAATTATTACATCCAGTTGCAGGTCGGTGAGGAAATCGTTGCCGATGCCGTCACAACCAAGGTGGACATGCAGCAGGGTGTGAATCTCGTACTGAAACAGAGGGGGCTTGCAAAATGATCGGAATCGAAGTGAATGGTCTGCATTCGTGGTCGGCGTTCCGGTGCCGTGTGGCATCAAGGAACATCGGGCAGGCCAAAAAGAACCGCATTACAGAGCGGGTGCCCCACAGCAATGCAGTGTACAATTTCAGCACTATCTGCGGCGCACAGACCTATGGAGAACGTACATTAAAATATGTGCTGGTATTCCTGTGCGACAATGGGACGGAAGCCCGGAATCGCATCCGCTGCATCCGGAATTGGTTGGATTACAGCGGATATCAGAAGCTCTATGACGACATGGAGCCAGATATTTATTACATGGCAGAAGCCACGGATGTGAATATCACAGAGCAGAACAACCTGTACAAGATCAGTGTGACTTTTGCGGCTGAACCGCATGCATATCCCCGCTACCCCTCCACCCCCTCCACCAGCCGCTACCCAGACCTCAACGCCGACGGCATTGTGGACGCCAATGACGGTGCCATTGCGCTGGCAGCGGCCGCTCAGATCGGGGCGGGCAATCCCTCCGGCCTGACACCGGAGCAGGAAGCCCTTGCCGACACTGACGGGGACGGCGTCCTCGATGCGGTCGATGCCAACAACATCATGCGTTTTGCCGCCCTTGCAGGTGCAGGCAACTACGATAACGATCAGGCAGGCTGGACACGATACATGAATGACCAGCTCGCACAGGAGGAGGGCATCATCTGATGTACGAAATTGATATCAGAAACGGCGTGACCACGCAGAAGCTCCACGAGCTGTCTCCCGACAGTCTCCAGCGTGCGGCATCCGGCCAGCTCACCGAAGAAGCGGGGCTGATTCCTGCCTTTACTTTTAGCGTATATCCCCAGAACACCTGCTATGACGCACTCCGTGAGATGCAAACCTTTGTCACGCTGACCAACACCAAGACTGGCGAAGCGGAATTCCGTGGCCGTGTGCTTCGGATCAGCGATACCATGAACCAGAACGGCGTCATCGGAAAAACCGTCACCTGTGAGGGAGAGCTGGGCTATCTCTGCGACTCCTGCCTGCTCTACATGGACTATGGCACGGTGGACATCCTCATTTTCCTCAATTCCGTACTCGCACGCCACAATGCCCTTGTGGCTGAGGCGCAGCAGATCAGGATGGGACAGTGCGACATCCATGGCGTGCTGCCCGTGAAGACCCTCGGGCGCAGGACACTCGAGGAAATCAAGGCGAATCTTGTGGATGTGCTCGGCGGTGAGCTGTCCATCCGTCATGTGGATGGCGTGCGGTATCTGGACTACCTGAAGGCATCCGGCGTGCGCTCATCCGTGGCGATCGAGCTGACGAAGAATATGAAATCCCTCTCCCGCAGTCAGGATGCCACCTCCATGATCACCCGTCTCATGCCCCTTGGTGCAAGGCTCAGCGACGAGACGGAGGAACGCCTGACCATTGCGGGCGTGAACATGAACTGCCCGTATATCGACGATGTGACGGCTCTGGAAAAATACGGCGTCCTTTGCGGTGTGGCCGAGTTTGACGATGTCACAGACCCCGCCGTACTCATGGAGCGGGGCAGGGAGTACCTCGCACAGAATAACCGCATCAAAAAGGCATACCGTGTCGAGGCGCTCGATCTCTCCACGATCGGACTGGATCCGGCAGCCTTCCGGCTCTGCAATACGCATCCGGTGCGCAATCCCGTCATGGGCGTGGATGAGTGGCTGCGCATCTACAAGCGCACGGTGGACATCTACAAGCCCTACGCCCCCGCCCTCGAGTTTGGTGACAAGCAGGAGGCACTGACCGACCTGAATGTCCGGACAGCGAACTATATCAAGTATGAGGCTCCCCAGCAGCGCACCGAAATCCTGACGCTTGCCAAGGAAAACGCCACCGCCCTCATTCAGGCGGGCATCAAGGGCTATGTCGTCGTGAACGGCAATGAGCTCCTCGTCATGGACACCCCTGACAAGGCGACTGCGCAGAAGGTCTGGCGGTGGAATACGGGCGGTTTTGGCTACAGCAGCACCGGCTATGACGGGACATACGGCACGGCCATCACCATGGACGGTGCCATTGTGGCGGACTTTATCACAGCGGGCGTGCTGCGGGGCATCGAGATCACGAACGGCGACGGGACGTTCCGTGTGGATCCGGACGGCAACTGCTTTGCCGAGAGCATCAACATCACCGGCGGCAGCATCCATATCAACACGGGAGATGAGACCTACAGCGTCATTGAGCTCAACAGCGGGGCGTGGCATGCAAAATATGCCCCACTTGAATGGAGATTGTCGAATGACAGTACGGGTGCGGAAATTGTTGCACAAGCGGGTGCGATTTTCTTTTATCGGGGCGGGCAAAGCACAGCACATTTTTCTTCCGACGGTTTGATGCGATGCACGAGCATCACAGCCAGCGGCTCAGTAAGTTGCACGAGCATCACAGCCAGCGGCTCAGTAAGTTGCACGAGCATTCTGTGTGACGAGCTGAAAGAAGAGCTGACCAATATCAAAGAGCGTATTGCCGCTCTGGAAGGAGGCACATAGTTTGAAATTCTACAAAGAACTCCCCTATAGTGAGGCACTGGCAGGGGACACACTGGGGCCGTTCCGGATCGTGCCGGTGGTGGAGCAGGACGGGGAGCGCACACGCCTCGATGTGACAGGCTGCAGCATGCAGCTGCTGCTTGCCTCGGAAGACAGACCTGCGGATGCGGTGCTGACGCTCGACTGCGAGATTGTGGACGGTGCCTTTGAGGTGACCGTGCTGAGCAGTGCGACAGCCGGACTGCGGGGCGGCTACCGGATGCACTTTGCACTGCGCAAGGGCGAAAAGGTGCACCGCAAGCTGATGGGCAGACTGTATTTCCATCCCGTCCCGCTGGGAGGTGCTGTATGAGTGAGTTTGTAATCGGCCGCATTGATTTTGAGTTTGCACTCGGAACGGCAGCAGGGGAGAGCTCAGGCACCACCCTCCCCCACCCCGCCGCTGCATCGGCAGCGAGTCGGATTGCACCCATCCCCGATGTTCTCAGCGGCATCATGACCATGACAGAGGAGGCAACCTAATGGCAATCACGAAACTGACGGCACAAACCACCGCCCAGGACATGACGCCCCTGCTCGACATCCTGCAGACACACGCCGTGCCCGCTTACTTTGACAGCGTTGAGCTTGTGGAGGGCGACACCAACCAGAGCATCAGCTGCAAGGTGGGCGGTACCGAGATTCTGCGCATCTGGGCGGATATCCTTGGTACGGGTACATCGACAAACTACGGCTTTACCATCACCCACCCCGACGCCAGCACCACCCAGCTCTATGCGGGCTATGGCTCCACCGGCTACACCGACAGCGTCTATGTGTGCAGCAACGCCCTGTTGCTCGTGCCACACAGCCAGACAAATAACGGCGTGGTGATCTGCAAGGATACGGGCGGTGCCACAGCACTGGCACTGTATACCATGGACAAGAGATCACAGCGGCATAACGGTTCACAGGGTATGAGTTACTCCGAGTCCACCTATGGCCTGTGGGCTGTTTCGGCAGCGGACACCGCACCGGCACCGTATAACGTATACCTGAACAATGCCGACAGCGTCACCGGCTGTACAGCGCTGTGTCCCATCTACACGCAGACCGGCAGCCTGCAGCATGTCTGGCAGCCCTTGCAGCGACAGTTTGCAGAGGTGGCCGCACCGATGGTAACCGAGATGGACGGCAAGCGGTACCTGTGCACCCGTGGCTTTGTGATTCTGGATAGTTAATAGTTAGGAGGTGGGAATATGCAGTATATGATTATGATTCTGATCGTGCTGGGGCTTGCGATCGCAGATTTTGCAACGGGCTACATCAAGGCCTATTGCACAAACACGGTCAACAGCCAGAAGATGCGGCATGGCGGCATGAACAAGCTCGGCGAGCTGATTGTGATGCTGACAGCCTGCGGACTGGATATCGGCATCCATGCGCTGGGGCAGTATTATCAGGCGGCGGAGCTTGCGGAGATCGCAGGCGTGGTGACGGCATTTGCGGTGTTTGCGTATATCGTCCTGATGGAACTGGTGTCCATCCTCGAAAACTACGCCGCTGTCAATCCGGATGCGCAGTGGGCGGCACGGATGATTAAGCGGCTGAAGAGTGCGAATGAAGATGAGGAGGAAAACATATGACAAATCTCGAAAATTTAAAAAAGCTTGCGGAGGGTCTGGGTGCTGATGCGAGCAAGTCCAGCACGAATCTCAGTGCGCTGAACGTGATTTCTAAGGCGTTGGGCGGCTCGGGTGATGCGCAGACGAATGCGGAGGCGATCTTTGACATTGTAGGTGCATCTCTTGATGAAATGGCATCTCCTGCGATGCTGAAAGGCATCATCGACCGCACTGTGACAGAGGTCGTGATTCCGGAGGGGACAACGGAAATCGGTTCATATAGCCTTTATTCATGCACTAATTTGGAAAATGTCCAGTTCCCTACAACCGTATCCACCGTAAAAAACAATGCTTTTGCAGGATGCACAAGTCTGAAAGCAGCCAATTTTCTTGAAGGCGTTGAGAGCATCGGTGCAAGTGCTTTCGGCGGCTGTATGGCACTCGAAACGGTGACGCTCCCGAACAGCGTACACAGTATCGCAAGTTCGGCATTTGGTGGATGCGCTGCGTTGAAATCCTTTAAAGTCACAGAGGGGAGCAGCGACAATGTGACTATCCCTGAAAATGCAACAGGGATTAAAAGCAACACAATTTCCAGCGGAACAATGCTTGAAACTATTGAAATTCCCGCCGCAATTGCGAAAATTGAAGCGGGGGCTTTTGCGGGTGCTACAAATGTAAAAACAATCAAGCTGTCCGCCGCATTGCATACAATCCATAACGTGCTCGGTGGAAACAACACAAGCCTGACTACAGTGACCACATCTTACGGAGCAGAAGTAAGTACTCCAGATGATGCGGTAGGCATGGTGGCAAGTTTTGCAGGGTGTTCGGCTCTTACCTATGCGGAAATCCCTGATGCGATCACAACAATTGGAGATTCTGCTTTTGCAGGATGCACAAAACTGGAGGCAGTCGTACTTCCGAAGAACCTCAAGGAAATCGCCCGTGATTCCGGAAACCCCTTTGCAGGTTGTCCGCTCAAAAGCATGAAAACAAGAGATAATCAGGATTCTGAATTTGACATTGATTTCCCTGACGGATTTACAACGCTCTGCGATTTGGCACTTGCAGGGGCAAGCGGATTCACAAGCGTGCATTTTCCGTCCACTACAGCAAGCATCGGTGCAAGTGCTTTCGGCGGCGTTTCCACGCTGACAAAGATCGTGATCGACAAACCCGAAAACAGCATCGAGGGCGCACCGTGGGGCGCTACGAATGCAACGGTCAACTGGCTGGGCTAAAAACAAAACGAAGCGGAAGGAAGAATGAACTATGGGAAAAATCTGTTTTATCGTAGGACACGGCGAATCCAAAAGCGGCGGCTATGATCCCGGCGCAGTTTCCGGCGGCTTCCATGAATTCAAGATCGCCCGGGAAATTGTGCGATATGCAACGGAGTATTACAACAAAACATACACCGAAGCAGCGGAACCGATGAACTATAATGGCAATCTGTACTTGACAGAGAGGATCAAGGCCGTCAATGCTGACAGTTATGATTTTGTTGCAGAAGTCCACCTGAACGCCGGTGGCGGAACCGGCACTGAATGCTTTTACCACATCGGCAGCAGTGAGGGCAAGAGATACGCAGAAGCCATCACAAAGGCAATTGCAGCGGCTTTCGGAGTGAAGAACCGTGGCGCAAAGACAAAGGCAAATTCAAGCGGAAAGGATTATTTTGCAATCATCCGTGAAACAAAGCCCACGGCGGTTTTGATTGAAACGCTGTTCATTGACTCTTCCGACCTAAAGCACCTTGACGAAACAGCAGAACAGAAGAAATGCGGTGAAGCCATTGCAAAGGCTGTTGCAGAAGTCAGGGGCGCAAAAAAGAAGGCTGTGACCGATGCCACAGCAACAACGGAGCCGGGCAAGCTGTACCGTGTACAGGTGGGCGCATTTGGCAAGCGTGAGAATGCGGAAGCGATGATGCAGAAGCTTAAAGCGGCCGGATTCGGCGATACAATCATCAAAGAATCTTAAAAAGAGTTGTCAAAGATTGAAAATCAGTTGTCAAACTTGCAAACTATTTGAAAATCTTTCGAAAAGATTTCAAATCCCGTGAAATTTGAAAGGAAATCACGAGATAGGCACGAGATAATTTCAAAATCACATGGTTTTGAGATGTAAAACAAGACCGGCAGGGGAATCAATCCTCTGCCGGTTTTTTGTTTAGAAATAGGTACAAGTGTCGCAGTAAGTGTCGCACTAAACAAAACAGCCGTCCTTCCGAAAAGAAGAACGGCTATTCTGTGTTATAAAACTGGTCTGAGTGACGGGACTTGAACCCACGGCCTCTACCACCCCAAGGTAGCGCGCTACCAACTGCGCCACACCCAGACATTAAAGGGGTACGGTGTCAATCACCTTATATACTATACCACAAATCGGGGATGTTGTCAAGCGTTTTCTGAAGTTTTGGCGTTTTGCACAAAATCAGGACTGATTTGTGAATGCGGAAGGGGAGAAGGGAAAAAAGGAAAAAAAGACGCAAAAGCATAGAAAAAAACATAGAATCGGGAAAAAAACACTTGACAAAAACGTGGAAATGTTGTATAATACTGATTGTATGGTTATCCGTGGAGTAACCGCCCACGGTGGCCCGTTCACCTGCTTTGCACCGCATATGCAGGGAGTCCCCGTTCCTTGCAAGGCCGCATTGAACAAGTGAACGCATACCTAATATAGAAAATGGAGGAATATGATTATGTCTACAACCATGGCAAAAGCTGGCGAAGTCAGCCGTAAGTGGTATATTTTAGATGCAACAGGCAAGCCCCTGGGCCGTGTGGCTGCAAAGGCTGCGCATCTGCTGAGAGGCAAGCACAAGCCCACCTTCACTCCCCACGTTGACTGCGGTGATCATGTGATCATCATCAACTGTGAGAAGGCTGTTCTGACCGGCAAGAAGCTGGAGCAGAAGAAGTTCTACTGGCACACAGGCTGGATCGGCGGTCTGAAGGAAGTATCCTACAAGCAGCTGATGGCTGAGAAGCCTGAGAAGGCAATGACAATTGCTGTAACAGGCATGGTACCCCACACCGCACAGGGCAGAGAGCAGCTCAAGCGTCTGCGTACCTTCAAGGGTGCAGAGCACGCTCATGCAGCACAGAAGCCCGAGATGATCGAAGTTTAATTAGAGGAGGCGTCAAAATATGTACGAACCTAAGGTTGCATATCATTACGGTACAGGCAGAAGAAAGCATTCCGTATCCAGAGTAAGACTGGTTCCCGGCAACGGCACCATTACAATCAACGGCAGAAGCATTGATGAGTATTTCGGTCTGGAGACCCTCAAGCTCATCGTTCGTCAGCCTCTGACACTGACAAACACCATTGACAAGCTCGATGTTGTCTGCACAGTAGAGGGCGGCGGTGTGACCGGTCAGGCCGGTGCCATCCGTCACGGCATCTCCCGTGCTCTGCTGCAGTATGATGCAGAGCTCCGTCCCGCTCTGAAGGCTGCTGGTTTCCTGACCCGTGACCCCAGAATGAAGGAAAGAAAGAAGTACGGTCTCAAGGCTGCTCGTCGTGCACCGCAGTTCTCCAAGAGATAATTTCAGCCCTTACAAACCTCGTATTTATGCGGTTTGGGGCATACAAAAACAGAAAAGTGTCATTTTTCTGTCATTATTTCAAGGACAAATCCCGTTGTTGCAAAACAACGGGATTTTTTGTATCCTCTTGTATTATGCAAGTTTAAGCGATATTAAATCCGCAATCTTCATCTTTGAGCTTTTGAGTACGTCCGCATACACATCTGCTGTAACCTCAACACCGCTGTGACCGAGATGTTCCGAAACAATCTTTAAATCCACGCCGCTGTTAAGCAATAAAGTAGCGTTCAGATGCCGCATCTGGTGCAGAGTCATTGTTTCAAACTCTGTGCCTTTGGTAAATCGCTTGAATGATGTGTACACAGAACCTCTGTCCCTGTAATTGCCAAGTGCAGACGTAAACACCATTTCGGAGTGAGTGCATTTTGTGCCGAGAGATTTAACCAGCTCGTCCTGAAAAGCCTTGTGTTCCGTAAGTATATCGTGCAAGGTCTGACTCATTCCTATAACACGCTGACTGCTTTGGGTTTTGGGCGTCGTAAGAAAATGCTTGCCGCCGATGTCTGCAAGATTGTAGTTGATTGAAATTATTCGGTTTTCAAAATCAATATCCTCCCAGCGTAAGCCAAGACATTCTCCCGAACGCATTCCCGTGTAAAGAAGCACCTTGACAATCGTTTTAAGGTCAGCGTCCCACTTTTCCGTATCAAGAAAATTAAGAAATGCTTTTACTTGCTGCTCGTCCATAACGGGCTTTTTGTTTTTCCTGCGCTTCGGGAGGATAACGTGCTTGCAGGGAGTGTCACGGATAAAGCCTTGTTCAACGGCACGGGTGAGAATGCTTTGCATTACAACATATATTTTCTTCACTGTGTTAGGATTAAGCGTGTAGCTTTGCATAAGCTCAGTGATTTTCGGCGTTGTAATATCTTTCAGCTTCATATTCCCGATTTTGGGTGCAAGATGATTTTCGTACTGACTTTTGTAGTTATACACCGTACTTTCCTTTAGTTCAACAGGTGCATAGTTCTGAAAATACCATTCAGCCAGTTCTGAAAACCGCATATTTTCTCTGAGCGTGGAATATCCGCGGCAGTGCTGCTCGTATTCAACGGCATATTCCTGTGCCATTTTGCGCCCCTTGCTTTCCGTTGTATGCGGCGGAATTTTGAAAGTTGTCGTTTTCTGAATCTGATTGCCGTTCAAATCATATCCGAGAGAAACACGGATACGATACGAAATGATTTCGCCGTTTTTATTCTTATTAGCGATAATATTTGCCATATAATCAAGTCCTCCTACGTTCAATTATTATGGCATACCTCTACACCCTAATTATATCACTTTCGTGTTGTAAAGTCAAGAAGTGCAAGGGCACGCCATAAAATATTTATCTTGATTTACGATGTGTAACAGGCTTCAGGAATTCCTCCAGCTTTTCTTTCAGTCTGTGATTTCTGATAAATTCCATAACCCCGTCGAATTTTTCTTGCAGAGCTTTCAACAAAGATTTGGTCTGGGTTAGCTCTTTTTCCTTGTCCTCAATGCGCTTTTCAAGCTGATACCGTTCCTGTTTTAAACACATCACATCATTTGTCAATATATGCACCTGCGAGGAAATAACTTCATTTTCCTTTTTCAGTTTCTTGTTTTCCTCTGCGAAATCAATATTATCTGCAACAGTTTCATAAAACCTGCCATATTCATATTCAAGCTGATGAAGCTGCCCCGATAGGTTGTCCCTCTCTGATTTAAGCTTCTCGTTCTCGCTTTTCAGTTTTGTGCACTCCGCTTTAAGCTGAAAATTTTCCGTTTCAGCTTTTTTCGCACCCACATAATTTTTCGCCGCAGTGGACAACATTTCAAAATCGTCCTTCTTGATAGCAACTGTGTTCAGCGGAAGATTTGCGGTTTTGACTTCCTCGATATTCTTAATCTCTGCAAGCTGCTCCGTTGTTTCGGCAAGCTGTTCCTCCGTCTTTTTCAGTTTGTACTCCGCAACGGTCAAATGCTCGGCGGTACTTCCTTTTTCGCCACGCTCCAAGTCGTATCCACGGGAGGTGATGAAATCATAGTAGTCATCTTGCAGACGGGAGTAACTGTCCCGTCCTTTCCAGAATTCCGAGCAGTTGATACGCTTGCAGGGATTGCCCTTTCTGTCCTTGCCGTTGATGACGGGAATGAATGCGACGTGCATATGAGGAGTGGCTTCATCCATATGAATAACAGCGGAGAGGATATACTGTTCACCTCCAGCCTTTGCCGTTACAAAATCGTAAGCGTCCTCAAAGAACCGTCGAGTTCTCTCTTTGCCGAGTCTGTCGAAAAAATCTTTATCCGATGTGATTACAAACTCACATAGAACAGTACTCTGTTTCTCGCCGTGCAGACGTAAGTTGCCTTTCAATTCCTGTCGGGTGCGTATCCTCTCAAATTCCTGCTGATAAGTTTCAGCCTGTATCTTCTTAAGGTGATAATTTTCAGATGTGCGTGACAAGTCTATATCCTTGTTGCTGTAATTATGATTAAGCCGTTCGTTGTGACGTTCAAGGAGGGGTACGGCATTCATCTTGTGATTTTCGTTTCTGATAATTGCATAGCTCAACGTTTTTTCACTCCTTTTTCTGTTCGGGAATCTTTCAGGGGCAAATCTATTCATCGGAATAGTTCTAACCCACTAGGACTATTTTGCAGGCAAATAGTCCGTGGGCAAGCAGTTCCTCTTGACCCCTCTGAAAAGCGGTCACAGACCGCAGTGGAGCAGAGGGATACCCTCTGCATTCTGCGACGATATGCGACGATGTGACGGTGTTTTCACTACCGCACCCGCTGTCATAAATATCGTCGCAATCGTCGCACACCGTCACGGCTTGATGTGTACAAGCCGTATCAGACGTCCGCTGTGAGTATGCTTATTTGTGTAAGAAATGCCATACTCATTGTACAGCCGACCTGCATTCACGTTCAGCTTTCTTGTAAGAGCATTAGGCGGTATGTCGGATTTAAGGATTTCGGCAAGCTGCGTCGGCGACCCTTCCCACAGGGAATTATCCGCATTTACAATTTCAGCGATTGCTTCAAGTATAGGTTCGGGAGGCTCTTTCCATAGTTCGGTTTCGGTGCGTTCCAAATCCCAGTATAATGTTTCGGGATTGCGGACAATATATAGCTTCTGGTCTTGCTGGTCACGTCCCGAAATTTCAAGAACGGCAGAATTGCCGACCCTCTTTTCCTTGTGAAGAAGAAAAGCGCCGTCAGCCGCACCGAGCAAGCCGTTTGTTCCCGAAATCATATCAAAATTATCCTCCGACCTCTGCTTGCGTGTGTGGTGAACAAGCAGCAGGCATATTCCATAGTTGTCTGCAAAATGTTTGAGCCGAGTGATAATCTCATAATCGTTGGCGTAGCTGTAATTATCTCCGCCTGCTTCACGGACTTTCTGAAGGGTGTCGATGATTATAAGTCTTGTGTCGGGGTGTTCTCGGATAAACCCCTGAAGCTGTTCGTCAAGCCCCTTGCCAAGCTGATTTGCAGAGGTTGCAAAGAAAAGGCTGTCCGTGCTTTCCGTTCCGAACATACGGTACATTCTTTCCTGTAATCGTCGGTAATCATCTTCAAGGGCAAGATACAGAACAGTACCTTTTCGGACGGGGTAATTCCAAAGAGGGATACCCGTGCTGATGTGATATGCAAGCTGTGCCATAAAGAAGCTCTTGCCCAGCTTCGGAGCGCCGACGAAAAGATATGTTCCCGAATACAGCAGACCGTCAACAAGCGGCGGTCTGCTTTCAAACACGGTTTCGTAAATCTCATTCATCGAAACGGTTTTCAGATATGCAGGGTCAAGCATTTTCTGATATTCTCTGTAATTCATCAGGCGGCACCTCCCAAGTATTCCAGCAGCCCAGCCTTGCTGACGAGAATTTTACCACGCTTGCCCTGACCCGTTCTGATGAACGGTATCTTTTCCTGTGCAATAAGCTGACGGACGGTGTGTTCGGAAAGTCCCTTGACAGCCTCCGTGCATTCCTTGACAGTCAGCATTTCGACAGGTACAGATGATTTCTGCTCTGCAATCTGCTGTTCGTTCTCGACCTCAATAACAGCGTTGAGCATTGCAACAATCTGAGCGATAAGCTCCTGTTTTGTCTTTCTTGTCATAATTTCTTCCTCCGTTTTTCATTATTTTCGAGAGAGCGTCATACCCTTTCATAAGTACCTACAAAAACGGCTGATTTTTTAAGTCTGTTTGCGTAAGTTTTTGAAAGTTTGTATATCTGCACAAAAAGCGGCGAAATTTTCAATGCAAAATACACCTCTCATAAATTACGGCCACTTAGAGGGCGAAAATATAATCCAAAGCGAAAAGTTTGTAGGGTTGTATAAAATCGGGAGTGGGAGTTGGTGTTTTTGCTCTTTTATACGGTAAGATAAAAGAAAAGCTGTTTTCTCATATAGAAGAGAAAACAGCAGGTCTATTATTATCAACATTTTTGAAATAGTATTTTTGTGCGGCTTGTCAATGGACAAAACGCACAAAAAATGGTATAATATTTAGGGCATATTATAATATATAAGGAGTGTTTGCTATGATTTCTATAGAAAACATAAAATCTATAATAAAACAGATAGGATTTACTGCTGAGAATGGTAGGGATGGTGTTTATGTTAAGTATTATGGCAATCATGGCAATTATATAATCAGAGTTAATTTTAATACCCAAAAAATTGAATATAGAGCTGATGATATCGATGAATCAAACGGTATAAATTGGGGCGATTCAACAACCTGTAATTTTGAAAAATCAGAAAATTTTGTAGTGTTAGAATGTGTAGATAGATTGCTTGTTAAAGGATATCCGCCAAAGAGTATTACTTTGGAAAAAAGTACCCCTTGGGCAGGCAGTTAAAGGGAAAGCTTGATATTGTTGTGACAGATGATAACGATAAAGCTTACTTAATGATTGAATGCAAAACTTGGGGTAATGAGTTTACAAAAGAACACAAAAAAATGCTCAAAGATGGCGGTCAATTATTTTCTTATTATTCATTGGATAGGTCTGCAAAATACCTTTGTTTATATGCATCACGTTATGTAGAAGATAATATAGATTATAAATCAGAAATAATTCCTGTTGATGAATTGTGGCTTGAACTTTCCAATACTAAAGAAATTTTTGATCATTGGAATAAAAATTTTAAAGATAATGGTATTTTTGAAGAATGGATTAATGCGTATGATGTTGATATAAAAGCCCTTGTAAGAGGGAGATTACAACCCATAACTAAAGATGACAGCGGAAAGATTTTTAATCAGTTTGCTGAAATTTTGCGTCATAATGTTGTGTCGGATAAACCTAATGCATTTAATAAGATATTAAATCTTTTCATTTGCAAAATCATTGATGAAGATAGAAACGATGAGGAGCAAGTTGAATTTCAGTGGTTAGAAGATGATACTGACCAGTCTCTGCAGTTGCGTTTAAATGACCTTTACAAAAAAGGTATGCATAAATTTCTTAACATAGATGTAACCGACTATACTGAAAAGGATATTGATGACAACCTGATTAATCTGGCTGATGATGACGCAAAAAAGGCATTACAGCAAATGTTTGTCAAATTGCGTTTGCAGAAAAATCCTGAATTTGCCTTCATTGAAGTTTATGACGATGCTTCATTTAAACTTAATGCCAGAGTAGTCAGAGAAGTGGTTGAACTTTTACAACCCTACCGTTTTCGTTATGGACATAAGCAACAGTTTTTGGGTGACTTCTTTGAAAAACTACTTAATACAAGTATGAAACAAGAAGCAGGACAATTCTTCACTCCCACCCCAGTTGCTCACTACATAATTTCATGTTTACCAATTAAAGAATTCATTATCGACAAGCTGAAAAATGGCAGTTCTGATGGTATTTTACCTGCTGCAATTGATTTTGCCTGTGGTACAGGTCATTTCTTAACAGAATATATGGATACTGTACAGAATATCATTGAAGGAATTGATACAAAGATAGCACGTCCTACTGATAGAAAGAAACTAAATTATTGGTGTGGAGATGACGGCAAATACGAATGGGCAGGAGAATATGTTTATGGTATTGATGCTGATTACCGCTTAATAAAATCTTCAAAGGTTAGCTCATTTTTGAACGGTGACGGAGAAGCCAACATTATTCGTGCAAATGGTTTAGACCACTTTAAGAAATCCAAAGAATACAAAAGCAAACTTACAGTTGTAACAAGTGAGGATAGCAAGGACAATGCACAGTTTGACATTCTTATTGCTAACCCGCCCTACTCTGTTAATGCTTTTAAATCTACTGTGCAGTATGGTGAAGAGTCATTTGAACTGTTTAATAAGCTTACAGACAACAGCTCAGAAATTGAATGTCTTTTTATCGAAAGAATGAAACAGCTTCTTAAAGTAGGCGGATATGCAGGTATTATTTTGCCGAGTTCTATTTTAAGCAACACAGGCATTTACACTTCTGCAAGAGAAATCCTTTTAAAGTATTTCTATATTGTGGGAATTACTGAATTTGGCCCAAATACTTTCATGGCAACAAACACAAATACAGTAACATTATTCTTAAAACGACGTGATAATTCGGATTGGAAGAAGATTGAATCAGCTATTTCGAATTTCTTTGACAAACCTAAAGATGTTACTGTTTTAGGAATTGAAAAAGCATTCAGTAAATATGTAAGTTCTGTTTATGAAGGTTTGACTATTGAAGACTACATTTCTTTTGTTAATAAAAAGCCTTCTGAGGTTTTCAAGGCACAAGATATATATAAAGATTATTTGAAGTGGTTTGAGAGTTTGACAGATGTAAATAATTTAAAAAGCAAAGCTTCATTTAAAGCTTTATCAACGGCAGAACAGATAGCAAAGCTTAACTCACTTTTTTATGATAAGGTTTTCACTATCGAAAAAGAAAAGCTTCTTTATTTCTTGCTTACATATCCGCAAAAAACAGTTATTGTAAAAACTGGTGAAAAACAGGCTGAAAAAGAATTTTTGGGATATACTTTTTCAAACACCAGAGGGCATGAAGGTATTAATGTATCTCCTTATGGTAGCAAATTATATGATGTATCACTTAATTCAAAAAAAGCAAACTATTATACATATAATGCTTTTATAGGGGAGTACCCATTGATAGATTTTGAAATGGCTAACAACATTTCTGTTGTCAACATTTCAAATCTTATTAACTACAAAGCCTGTGTATTCGAAAAAACTATACAATTGACAGAAAGGAGTGACATTAAATGGTCAATCCCAACAAATAAACTGGGTTTAATGTGTGATATTAAAATTGGTGGTACACCTGATAGGTGAGTATTATAAAGATGGAAATAATATTTGGGTATCTGTTGCAGAATTAAATTCAAATACAATTGTTGATTCAAAAGAAAAAATAACAGATTTAGGTGTTAATAAATCCAATGTGAAATTAGTGCCTAAAGGAACAACATTATTAAGTTTTAAATTATCTATTGGCAAAACAGCAATAGCAGGGACTGATTTATACACAAATGAAGCAATTGCAGCATTAGTAATAAAAGACGAATATACTCATTTGCTTGCTGATAAATATTTATTCGTATTATTTTCTTCTGGAAAAATAAACTTGGATTGTATTGGCAGTAAAGCTTTTGGAAAGAGTTTGAATTTAAAAGATTTGAACGATATTGTTGTGCCTTTACCAAGTATATCAGAGCAGTCAAAGATAATAGCAAGCTTTGAAACTCTAGATAACAAAACCAAAGAATATCGTAATCAAATTGATAGCTTGAAAAACAAAATCAATAGCTTTATCTCAGACATTGAAGAGAATAACAATGATAAAACAAAAATTAAAAAAGTAGCTACAATCAATCCTTCAAAACTGAGTAAAAATGCATATAAACCATCACACTCGATATCATTTATTGATATGGCATCTGTAAGCGAAAACGGATATATATGCAAACAAGAAATTAGAGATTTCGGCTCTGTTGTTTCAGAAAGCTATAAATGTTTTCTTGAAAATGATATAATCATTGCAAAAATTACACCTTGTATGGAAAACGGAAAATGTGCTTTAGCCACTAATTTGACCAATGGTATCGGTTTTGGCAGCACGGAATTTCATGTGATTCGAGCAGACAATACAAAGATTCTACCCAAATTTCTTTTTTTATTATTGAACAGAGAAAAAATTAGAGAAGAAGCAAAATTACGAATGACAGGCAAAAGCGGTCATAGACGTGTGCCTGAAGTTTATTATTCTGATTTAGATATTGTTAATGTAGACATTGAAACGCAAAAGGAAATTGTTGCACAGGTTGAAATTTTAGAAAAAGAGATTCAAACTTTAGAATCCAAAATTGTTATTGCCGAAGAACAAAAGAAAACGATTCTCAACAAATATCTGTTCGAATAGTAAGTTTTTATACACAAGATATGAGCCGACCTCAGCCAAGGTCGGCTCATAAATTTATTCCTCAATCGGCTTAAGCATTTCCATCATAATCTGTGCGCCTACTTTCATTCCGAGCTGAAACTGCTGATAACCGAAAATATCAGCAGATTCGTAATGTGCCGTGCAGTAACTTTCAAGAAGCTGTTCTGCTTCGGGAAATGCTTCGAGCAGTTCTTTCTGAATTTTCAGAATTTGCTTTGCTTTTTCATCATATTCTTTGGCTCTGTGCTGTATCTCCCAAAATGGAAGAACGTTTCCGAAATACATATCTTTGATAATATTGTCCATAGTTATACCTCCGTTATAAACCGATATTTTTTCAAAAACGTAGAGGTACACCGAATTTTGCAATGACATTTCTGTCATTAAAGTGTCATTAAAGTTATTCAAGGGTACAGAAAGTCGGAATAAATTAAGTGCTTCAACTTACATAATTCAGGGCAATTTGAATAGTATGCAAAGTTGCGATATGAAAAATTGCCGACTCCAAGAGATAACTTCTCACCCATTCAAAAACTTACAAAACCACGCAAATCACGAATTTGCGTGGTTTTTCTTTTACCTCTGAATCTGTGAGGAGCGCTGAAAAACGGTATGTAGCACTCGGGTAACACGCAGGCAGCACGCACATAAAAGGAGAAAATATACATATTTCTCTTCTCCGTCATATAGAAGAACTTCCCCCATCCCCCCTTCCCCTGAGGGGAAGGGGGGAGTTCAGCCCGAGCCGAAGGCCTGGGCACCCACAGGAGGGGCATCGCTTCACTTGCTCCCAGTCCCCGAGAACGGCAAAAACAACCGATTTCTCACCTTTACCGCAAGTACAGAAGCCAAAAAAATCCCCCCGAATCCTCGGGGGGCAAAACAGGGGGTTGGTTATGAAGCTTTGAACGCCGCTCTCACAAAATTATACATGTGTGCACGAATGCAGTTGCCGCCATGGTAACCGCCGTCCACATAATGCCAGATGTGGGGGACGCCATTGCTTGTCAGGATGTTATGGTAGCCGGAAGGTGTGGAGTAAACCACTTCATCATTGGAACCGGCTGTCAGCAGCAGCAGATAGGGGGATTCGCCTGTGAATTTGAAATCGTTCTCTGCAATCAGTCCCGGAGAAACACCCGGTGCCGGACAAATCGCTCCCACATATCCAAACAGATCGGGGCGCTTGTTGGCGATATACAGCGATTCTCTGCCGCCCATTGAAAAGCCCGTCAGGGCTGTGTTGTCCTTGCCTGTCAGTACGGAATAGTTCGCCTCAATATAAGGCATCAGATCGTTCGTCAGCTCGTTGATGAAATTGTCATATGCGGCGTTGTTGGCGTCGTCCATTGCAGAACAGGCGTCCTGTGTGGCACTTGCATAAATATACGGGTATACAACAATCATTTCCTCCGCTTCACCGGCTGCAATCGCATTGCCGATGATCTGACGCAGACGCATGGTCTCATCCGTCTCGCTGGCGAGGGTGTCTTCATTCTGCCAGTAGCCGTGCATTGCATAGAGCACGGGATATTTCTTGTTTGTGGAGTAGCCGGCCGGCAGGAGAATATTGAAATTGCGGTTTCTCTTGCAGGTGTTCGAGTAGTAGCTCACCTTCTGCAGTGTGCCATAGGCACGGCCTGCCTGCTCGGTGCGCTCGGATTCCGGCTCCTTTTCCACCATTTTTGCCTGAACCTGTGCGGTGTATGCAGCCATAGAAACCTCCGTGGTGACATTCTGATTGCCGTTGGGATCGGCTGTGAATTTCTTGATTCTGCCCATCACAAAGTCCTGAATCTGCTTTGCATCATCGGCATCGATCTTGCCGTTCTTGTTGACATCAGCGGCAAGCTTTGCAGCGTCGGCGCTGAGGGACTTCTTCAGTGCCTTTCTGCAGGCAGCTGCATCAAATGCATTGATCACGCCGTCGCAGGTTACATCGCCAAGGAGATACTCAGTCACAGGCGGTGTGGTTGTGGGCTCTGTTGTGGGTTCGGTCGGAATTTCGGGCTGTCCGGCGCCGTTGATGGTCACGCCGGGCAGAGCGCCGATGGCTTCGTCAATATAGAAATTATTGGTGGTATCTGCGGTTTCGATGTAGAGGGTCATGTTTGTGGCACCCTCGGGGATTTTATAATTCTTGTTGGCAAGTTGTGCCCATTCGCCCTTGACGCCGGTGACTTCGGCAATGGTCGAATACTGGGTTTCGCCGTTTGCATCGGTGTACTGAAGCTTCATGTAGAATGTATCGGTGGCATCGCCGTCGAAATAAGTCACATTCGCACTGAAGCTGAATTCCTGACCCGGCACGAAGGCAAGGGGATTGAGCGAGCGGGAAGCGCCGTTCCAGGCAGATTCACGGTTCTGGACAAGGAGAGCCTCGCTGCCGACATAGGCAGTTCTGCCGGAAGTCATGATGGTGGCAGCGCCACGGCCTTCCCATGTGCAGGTATCAGCCTCAAACTCGTCGTGGAAGTACCAGCCGTACTCGTTGGGCTTGGGCGTGGAGGGTGTATCGGAGGGCGGATCGGGGAGGGTGATGGAGCCGTCCTTCATGGTGACAACGAAGGTAGAAACGGACTGTGCGGGGAGATTTGCCCAGAAAGCAGAGCCGTCGTTCTCGAGGTTATTGGTCTTTGCGAGATTCTCGGAGCCGGAGGAACGGATGCGGTCGACATCGGTGATGGTACCGGAGGAGAATGTGAAGTGCTGTGTCACATCGGAAGTGCCCTTATTTACAGCAACAACGGTGATCTGGCTGTCACTGCCCTTGTAGGCGGAGATGAGCAGGCCGTCTGCGGGGGATTCGGTGGCAGCGATACGCACGTCGCCGGGACGAACGTACTTGGAGTACTGTGCCATCATGTAGCCGCGCTTGGAGATGGAGCCATCCTCGAGCATCGGGCCGTAGCTGCGGCGGATATACCACCACACATAGGCGCTCATATTGCCGACAACGAGGCCGTTGTGGATGTTTTCGGCAACATCCAGTGCTTCCGGCCATGTATTCGCATTCGATGTGCTGTTGGGAACGTAAACCTCAGTCATCCAGATTTCCTTGCCGCAGTTTTCGAGATCGTTGTAGTTCATCCAGTCTCTGGTTGTGCCGTAGAAATGCGTACCGAAGACATCGCAGTTGGCCATGGCCTTCTGGTTGTTGAGGATCTTGGAGTAATACTTTTTACCGCCGTCCTTGCCGCCGAGGATCCAGGAAGCATTTTCGGGGGAATACTGGAACGATTCGGGGGACATGACTCTGGTGCTTGTGATCTGGTCGCCGTAGTTGGCGAGGAAGTCGGTGGTTTCATCCGATGACCAGTATGTCCATTCGTGGGCATAGTCCGGCTCATTCTGAACGGAGATCGAATACAGATCGACGCCGTTGTTCTTCATATAGGTACCAAAATCGTTCAGATGCTTTGCATAGGCACCGTAATTGGAGCGGGGGAGATGGAGCTTGCCGTTGCTGCCGCCGGATTCAGCAAGGTTCGACGGAGGTTCCCAGGGGGAAGCGAAGACGGTAACACCATTTTCGGAAGCATATTTTGCGGTGGGAACAGCCAGATTCCACTGGTTCTGGTTGGGATTGACGAAGATACGCAGCACAGTGAAGCCGAGCTGATTGTCGCCGTTGCCGAAGGCAGTCTCACGCTGAGCCTGCGTGAGATCCTGACCCGTCCACTCAGGGTGGTTGATGCCGCCGAAGCCGCGGATATTCTGGTAGGTGGTGTTGGCATTGATGACGCAGTCATCGGCCGCATAGGCCTGCTGCTCCGGCAGGAAAGCCGTTGCTGTAAAGAGCATGGTGGAAGCCGTCAGACCGGCTACAAGCGATCTGAGTACTTTTTTCATAGAAATCTGCATAAAATTACTCCTTTATATTCGTTGGTTTCTGAAGAGACGGTAACTCTTCATAGGAAGGCGACCCCGCTGCCGGGGGGCGACTGCGGGGTCTGTATGAAAATGTTCAGAAAGGGGTTGGCAAAATTATTCGAAGTACCACCAGTCAAATTCCATCTGACCGCTGAATACGAAGCAGACATCCTTGGTGCCGCTCACGCTGTTTACGGGAACGGTGATCTCGGACATACCGCCTGCGGGCACTTCCACATAACCGATCACATCGCCCTTGGGACCGCCTGCGCAGACCTTGATGGCAGCGCCGCTGCCCGAGGATGCTCTGACTGTCAGGCTCTTGCAGCCCTTGGAGAAGTTTGCACCTGTTACCTTGACCCAGTCACCGGCACCGATGTCTGTGACAACGGTATCGCCCAGACCGGAAACATTGATGCCGGCCTGATGGGACATGGTCTCAGCCTGAACCTTCTGATAGGGATTCAGTGTCTGAAGCTGCGGGATGGCAGTCATGGTGCCGGTTACCGCATTCATCTTCGTGCCGCTCATGGTGATTTCATTCACCTGGGGGCTTCTGTAGTTGAAGTCGATGCCCATTGCACCGGCTACGGGACGGGAGTGATAGAACAGGTAGAGCTTGTTGTTCAGTTCTACGATGGAGTGATGGTTGTTGCCGTAGTAACCGAAGAAGACGCCCTGATTCTTGAAGAGCTCGCCGCCGTAGGTGTACGGGCCCATGGGGTTGTCTGCTACCATGTACTCAATGGCACCGCTGGTCAGACCGAGGTTGTTGCCGCCGGTATTCCAGTTGGAGCAGTAGGTGTAGTAGTACTTGTTGCCGATCTTGTTGAGACCGGAATCCTCGAAGAGATAGGGAGGATTGAGAGTCTGGGGTGTGCCCACGATGCTGATCATGTCATCACCGAGCTGAACGATTCTTGCTGTGCCGGGATCGGCCTGCTTGCCTTCCGGAACGCCGCCGCCGAATGCAAGGTAGCCTGTGCCGTCATCATCCACGAAGACTGCGGGGTCAAAGAGCCATGTTACGTTGCCGCAGTTGGGCGTGGAGCGGGTGATCAGGCCGTGGCCGAGCGGGTCAGTCCAGGGGCCGGTGGGGGAGTCGGCAGTCAGAACGCTGACGCCGTTGCCGCCGTTGCAGAAGTACAGGAAGAACTTTTCCTTGCCGTTGATGGTCTTGTGTGCAGCGCAGGGGGCCCAGGAGTTGTTTGCCCACTTGGCAGCACCGTTCGAACCTGCTACCTGGATGATACCGTGGTCAGTCCAGTTGACCATGTCAGCGGAAGAAATACAGTTGATCTGGTTGATCTTGCCGTAGGTGTTATCCACGAGATTGCCGTTTGCGTCATACTCGAAGATATCGTTTGTCATGTAGACATATACACGGCCGTTGTATTCCATAACACCGGGGTCGGCGCCGAAACGCTGTGTGTACAGCGGATTGTTTTCGCCGTCCTTCTTGATGCTGGTGCCGGGGTTGATGCCGGAGAACAGTGCCTCCATCTTGGCGGTGTCAACGGAAGCCATGGGCTTCTCCACCACCGTAAACTTATCGATCTTAGCCATGATGAACTTGGCGAGCTGAACGATGTCGACAACCTCAACCTTGCCGCTCTCATCAACGTCGGCTGCAAGGGAATCCACATCAGCGACAAAGCCCTTGAGCAGACCCTTCTTCGCAGCTGCGAGGTCGAAACCGTTGATTCTGCCGTTGTGGTCAACGTCACCCTTGATGACGGTGGAAGGATCGATCGGAATTTCAGGCTGGCCGGGGCCGAGAATACCTGTGCCGCCCACTGCGCCGATGGCCTCATCGATGTAGAAATTATTCGTGGAATCGGCTGTTTCAATGTAGAGCTGCATCTGTGTGGCATCGGCCGGAATCTTGTAGTTTGCATTGTGGAGCTGTGCCCATTCACCCTTGACGCCGGTTACCTCTGCGATGGTGGAGTACTGGGTCTCGCCAGCGGCATCCACATACTGAAGCTTCATGTAGAAGGTGTCGGTCGGATTG
>SVNX01000017.1 GCA_015066665.1 Ruminococcus sp.
GAACGAAGTGAGACAGAGGGGACGGGCTGTTCAGCGGCAGCACCCTCCCTCTTTCCCCCTCCCCTTTGGGGAGGGGGTAGGGGGTGGGGCAAAATTAAGCGAAATCATACTTTTTTGACAAGCTGAAGTGCATCCCGAAAGGGATGCACTTTTATTTTTCCTATTATTCATCCGTCTCTGTTTCGGAGATGCCGCCGTTCATATAGAAATTCTTCATCAGTACCAGCGAGCAGCCGCCGAGGAAATCGGTCTTGCCCTCCACCGTGCTGCAGACGATGCGTTCGGCAATGTCATCGCCGACGAATTCCTTGACGTAGCGCTTGAAATGCATGAAGCCGCGTTCAGTCAGATTGAAGTGATGCAGTACAAGCTTCTGCGCCTGGAAGCTGCAGACCATGTTATGCAGCAGCACGCTCCAGTCCTGCATGATCTCACGGACAACGTCTTCACAATGCTTGTCACCCGCCGTTACCGCCTGATACAACTCCTCGAGCGTCACACGCTCAATATAGCCGTCCGTGGCACTGTAGAGGAAGGGGGTGCGCTCCTTGCTGTAGACCTGTGCGACACGGGCCTGCATGGCCTGAATGGACAGCTGTGCACGCACGGAACCGGCCGGATAGCCATCCTGCTGACGGCCGCCGGGACGGACGATGCAGCGTTCGGTGAGATAGCTGTAGGTCAGATAATCGTTCTCGAATTTTTCGGGTCTGAGCACCGAAATATGGATGTGGTTGCCCAGATGGAGATAGACCTGGCTGGTGTTCTGCATGCCGCCGCGCTGGGTATCGGCATTGGCCAGTGCCAGCAGCCATACGGCATTGCCGCAGAATACAGTCGGCATCTGGGGCACAGAAAGCGCCTTGACAAGCTCGGTGAAGTCGAGCATGCCGTTTTTATAGAAGACACGCATACGGCCGATCATGATGGGCATGACGCCCACGCCGAGGCCGAGCACATCTGTTTTTTTCAGACAGCTGTTGTTCATCATGCGTTCCGCCGAGCTGATGATGAACTGCAGAATCTCCTTACGGGAGGTGTGATCCGTGCAGGGCATGCTGGCCTTGTCCAGAATGTCCATGTGCATGGTGCAAAGTCCCACCGTGATTTCCTGCTCACTGATGACCGCACCCAGGACGAATTTGTAATTCGCATTGATGTCGAGCAGAATCTTGCGGCGTCCCTTGGGGAGCTTGTCGGACTGATTATTCTGGTAGGGTGCTTCGCCGATCTCGGCAAGCAGTCCCTCTTCGATCATGGCATTGGAGATCTGTGTGATGGATGCACGGGTGATCTGCAGCTTCTGGGAAAGATCCACACGGGAAATGGGGCCGGCTTCCCAGACAGTACGCAGTACCTGCATACGGTTGATGCGTTTAAGATCCAGTTTGCTGATGCCGTTGAGCATGAACGACGCCTTCTTTCTTTTGATGCTTCGGTTTGTTATCTTTATTATATCACAATTTCGACAAAAAGACAATGAAATTTCCGTGAAGCCCTGTTTTCTGTACTTTTGCACAACAAATAACAGCTGTCCATTCCGTATTTGTGCACAATATTGGCGATTGCTGGGCTATCCAATCCATTCATAGGCCATCATCATCAGGGGCATGGTGGCCATGGAAAGGAGCGTGGTGACGCCGAACAGCTCGGAGGCATAGGCGGCATTCTTTTCATAGCGGATGCACTGCATGGTGCACATGGCCGCAGAGGGCGCAGCCGTGGCCGCAAGTACGGTCATTTCCATGATATCGGGCAGGGAAAAGAGCCGGAACAGGAGGATGACGGCGGCCGGAATGATGAGGAGCCGGAGGGCTGTGACGTAGAACACACGGGGCTTTTTGAGGACGGCGGGGAGATTGGTCTGCGCAATGGTGGCACCGGCAACGAACATGGCAAGGGGGGAGTTGAGATTGCCGATCATGGTGAGGGTCTCGGTGAGAAGATCGGGCAGGCGGAGCTGCGCAAAGAAGAGCACCATGCCTGCGGCAATGGCGATGATGGCGGGGGAGCGCAGGACTTTTGCCACGGATTTCAGGCTGCGTTCGCCGGAAATCTGCATGACGCCGTGCGTCCAGGCAAGCAGATTGAAGAGTGTGACAAAGGCGGTGAGATAGAACACGCCCTCATAATCGAACATGGCCTGTACGAGGGGAATGCCCATGAAGCCGCAGTTGGAATAGATGCAGGAAAAGCGTTCGATGGCGGTTTCACGGCCCTCCTTATTGCGGATGAGGAGGTAGGAGAGGGCCATTGCGACGGCATAGGAGAGGGCGGAGAGCAGGAATGTCCAGCCGAGTCCCGCAACGAGATCGGGCTTGAATTCACGCTGATAGGCCAGAAGTATGACGATGGGATTGACAACCGTGAGGACGAGCCGGGAAATCTGGCTGACGGTTTCTTTGGAGAGCAGCCGGAAGCGGAAGCAGCCGGCGCCGACGAGGATGAGCAGGAGCATGATGATGGCCTGCTGCAGGATGATCTGTGCCATGGTGTGGGTCTCCTTTGCTGGAATTGGGGCAGAGCCCCTGCGATTCTTTCTCCATCATAGCACAATACGATGCGATTTGCAAGGCGCTGCGGTATTTTCCGCATTTCACCTAAAAAACCATCCCGTTTGGTGGGGTTTCTGCATGCAAAACGGACAGAGGGCAATGCCTTCTGTCCGCTTGTTTTATCCCCGTGCACCGCCGACCATGGGCTGATACTGTTCTCCCCGCAGTGCCGCTGCAATCGTCTCCGCCGTGCAGGTGAAATCCGCAATCAGCGAGGTGGGTTTCTTTCCGGCATCGTCCTGCGCATACGGCACAAAGTAGTAGTGCTTCATATTGGCAAGCATGCCGATGTGCTTGGCACTGCCCGCCAGTGCGTCATTCGAGGCAATCGCCAGTACCACGGGCTTTTTTCCACGCAGATGCGATTTGACCGCCATGGTGGCTGTGTTGTCCGTCAGGCTCAGTGCAAGCTTTGCCGCCGTGTTTGAGGTGCAGGGCACCACGGCCATCACATCCGTCAGCCCCTTCGGCCCGATGGGCTCTGCATCGGCGATCGAACAGATGACGGGTCGGCCGGCAATCTCTGCCAGCCGCTCACGGTGGGCCGCTGCCTCACCGAAGCGTGTGGAGATCTGTGCGGCATGCTCCGACATGACCGGCACCAGAACCGCTCCCAGCGAGACCAGATATTCCGCCTGTGCAAAGGCATGTTGAAACGTGCAGAAGGAACCGGTCATCACGAATCCGATCCGCACACCTTCAAGATCAATCATCGGATCCACTCCTTTCATCGAGTATGTTGCAGATGGTGCGGGCGATGATGCGTCCCGCTGTGATTGGTGCGGTTTTGCCGGGGAGGGACAGTGCCCAGACCGCACGGCGGCCGTATTTCCGTGCAGCTTCCCAGTCGATGCCGCCGGGCTTGGAGGCCAGATCCAGCAAAAGCGGATCGCCCGTCAGTGCCGCAAGATACGATTCATCGGCAACCGGTGCGGGAATGGTGTTGATGATCACATCAAAGTCGGAGGTGTGCCGGTGCAGCCGGGAGAGCAGCACGGGATGGCAGCCTCGAAGCTCGGCACGGGCGAGCTCTGCCACCTCACGGGAGGCCACCGAGACGTGGGCACCGAGTCCATGGAGGACGGCCGCCAGATGCGAGCCGATCCGCCCGAAGCCCAGCACAAGAATCCGGCTGTTGTGGATGGTGACGGGCATCTCCTCAAGCAGCAGCTGCAAGGCGCCCTCGGCCGTGGGAATGGCGTTGAGGGTGCTCAGTTCCTCCCGTTCTAAGTAGTCGATCGCCGTCAGTCCCATATCACGGAAAAGTGCGGCTGCCTTGCCAAATCGTCCGCCGAGTACAAGACCATCGGGCCGGACACAGGCAGCCAGCTTCTTCAGCGAAAGGCTCTGGCTGCTGAAGGGGGCCGGTACAAAGACGCCGTCCTCGGAGACGGGCATGGGCAGGACGAGCACATCACAGACGGGAAGCGGCTCGCCGGCAGAACCGGTCAGGATAATATCATCAAAGGGGACAATCCTGCGTGAAAAGCCGGCCGCATGGACAGTGCAGCGTGCCGAGAGGGCATGCGCAGTGTAGACATAGCGCAGATCGCCGCCGGCAACCAGGATCGTATTCCGGTCAGGTTTCATTCTCATCGCTCCTTTTTTGAGCTGTAGGCTCCCTACAGGATATGCGTGAGCGGCTCAGTGGGTGAAAGCCGGAGGAGAGAATTTGCAAAAGAAAAGGGAAGCGGCGGCATTCAAAAAAAGCACCCCGCAGAAAGCGGGGTGCTGATTGCTGATTCGGATCAGAATTCGATCGGTAAACCGAGGGGATCAAGGAGACTGACAAGGGACTTGAGAATGATGAGGGAGTCGCCGGCGTCCAGTGTGCCGCTGCCGTCACAGTCCGCAGCCTTGTACTGTCCTTCATATACAAACTCTTCTGCGCCCATGAGCACCTTGTTTGCGAAGACAACGTCCACGATGGTAACGCTGCCGTCCATGTTCAGGTCGCCCGAGTGCGCCAGACCGCTTCTGGCGATCGTGGTTTCATAGGTACCGTTGCCGTCGGTGTCCACAGCCACACCAATGGTGTTTCTGTCGATCTCATAGATCAGGACTTCCTTGTACTGGGTGGAGAAGAACAGCGTTGCTTCACGCTCGTCACAGCCGGCATTGACCAGAATGTTCTGCAGGCTGCCTGCGCTCAGGAGATAACCGTTGTCCACCTGTGTGAGGGTGGCATGATCCGTGCTGCGTCCGGCTACGTCCAGCCGGTACCAGTCGGTCACATAGAAGCCGTCGTTGAAGGTCAGACCCAGCTCGTAATCGGATTTGCCGCCGGTAAAGCCAATGGAACCGGCCGGATCGAAGTTGATGAATTCCGCAGCATCTGCTGCAATGTGCAGCAGCGAATCCTGATAGGACATATCCATATCAACGGTCTGCGTATCCTCAACACGCATGGTGTAGCTCTTGTTGCCGCCCATGAATGCGAATTCCAGAGCATTGCTTTCGCCGCCGATGTTGGAGGAAACAACAACATCCTCGACACCGGACTGGATGGAGCCGTCAGCACTGTCATCGTTCGGATCGTAGAACATGTAGATGCAGTCGAGTTCGCCCGAATACAGGATGGGGATGTATTCCTCATCGGTTTGGCCTGTGGTGCCGCTCAGGCAGCCAAGAGCATTGAGCTTATTGAGGTCGTTTTCTACATAACCGATGCGCAGATCATCTTTTCCGATGCACTGAAAGCGGGAAGGAATGCACCAGCTGCCGGTCTTGCTGTTGAAGAACAGATCGATGGCAGTCGTTTTGGTGTTGTCATAGAGCTTGATTACGCCGTCGCAGTAGAACTGGTTCATTTTCAGCTCCGGTGTATCGAGATAATCAATGTCGTATGCCACAACAGCATGGCCGACAGGCTCATTTTTTGAGTTTTTATAGAAGAAGACGAACAGTACTTCGGTGTCCGCTTCCAGATAGCTGACCATCAGTTCCAGCTTTTGCTTATCAGTCAGTTTGTTCTGACGGGCGTGTGCCTGTGCATGGGGGGTGGTATACTGCAGCATCTGGTAGTAGGTGATGATGGATTCGACCTTGTCATTGTCCTTCGGTTTGTCAGTGATGCTGAACAGTGTGTCGGCACCGTCCATGTAATCCGAAGGATTGAGAATACCCTGGCTTGCCAGAATGGAGGTCACGGACATACCGTAGCAGTCACCTCCCCATAGGTTGGCTTTCTTTTTCTCGAGATTGGCCCGATCTTTTTTCTCTACATTTGCAAGCAGCGTATTCCAGAGTTCATCGTCAATGTAATAGGGGCTGTGGAAGTTGGTGCGAGTGTTCAGATAGCGCCATCTGTCCTCTTCAAACACGAAGGTCTCTGTTGTGAGATTGGGCTTGGTTGTCGTCGTTGTGATCTTGGTTGTGGTTTTTGTGGTCGTGGTTGTGGCTCTTGTTGTGGCCTTGGTGGTAGCCTTAGTTGTGGCCTTGGTGGTAGCCTTAGTGGTCGTAGTGGCCTTAGTTGTAGCCTTGGTGGTTGTGGTAGCCTTAGTTGTAGCCTTGGTGGTCGTAGTGGCCTTAGTTGTAGCCTTTGTGGTTGTGGTAGCCTTAGTTGTAGCCTTGGTGGTCGTAGTGGCCTTAGTCGTAGCCTTGGTAGTTGTGGTAGCCTTAGTTGTGGCCTTGGTTGTTGTGGTAGTCTTAGTCGTAGCCTTGGTTGTTGTGGTAGTCTTAGTTGTGGCCTTGGTTGTTGTGGTAGTCTTAGTCGTAGCCTTGGTTGTTGTGGTAGTCTTAGTTGTAGCCTTGGTGGTTGTAGTGGCCTTAGTTGTAGCCTTGGTGGTTGTGGTGGCCTTAGTTGTAGCCTTGGTAGTTGTGGTAGCCTTAGTTGTAGCCTTGGTGGTTGTAGTGGCCTTAGTTGTAGCCTTGGTGGTTGTAGTGGCCTTAGTTGTAGCCTTGGTGGTTGTAGTAGCCTTGGTGGTTGTGGTGGCCTTGGTGGTTTCCGACCAATGTGTTCCGAAAAACAGTGCACCTGTCACTGTGTGATTTCCTTTGTTGTTGTATTCGAGGAAACGATAACGGATCTGCACGCCCTCTGAAATATCGTTGATGCCGGGCAGCCCCTCCAGAGGAAGCGGGCAGGAGTATTCATTACCGACTGTTAGAGGATATGCATACGAGGAGGGTATATGTTCTTCGCCCTGCAGTACCCATTTATCGAGAACTTCATCACGGGTATACCAAGTTGCACCATCGTCCAGGGATACGCTGGCAGCATGAAGGCTGTTTTCTGCACCGGCCTGATAAGTAATGTAGAGGGGGCTTGTAGGATCCAACATTGTGTAGTAACCTTCTGTGATTCCTTCATGAACGAGATTTGCTCGAGGTGTCTTCGGTATGGTCAATACCTCACCGCGGGTTACGTTGATGAGACACAGGTTGTCATATTCGATCGTGGTGCCGACGGGAACCATATCTTCTCCCCGGGAATAGAAATCAATTGCCCATTCCACGTTTTCGACGGCACCGGTCAGAGGATTGCCGTTTGCATCAGTACCGTAAAGGGTAAATTCCATACCCTCAATTGAGTAGTAGTTTGCATACAGCAAATGTCCGTGCACTGGAAAAGAGGATTCGTATTCCTGAACTGCGCCGGCTTCAGCAGCCATGAGCACGGAAGCGACTTCTTCGTTCGTCAGATCCTGTCCGTCTTTAAAATTCAATGCGTTGAGAAAACGGACGTTTTTAGCGTTGCCATACTGAATCGATTCATTCTGGCTGTCACGGAAGGTGATGTGAATGCCGCCTGCATTTGACGCCTTTGCAGTAAAACAGAAACGGTATGTATCTCCATAATACAGCGTCAGTCCGTCATATTGGAACTGAGCATTGTTTACCTCATATGATACATCGCCGTGGTCGTGCAGTGTTACTTTATGCGTGCCGTCGTAGCCGTTATAAGAGAGATCGGCATTGTTCTTTTCGTAAACCTGCCAGCCTGTGTGAATCGGCGCAAATTCGTCGCTTTGGGAGGTCAGAATGCGGCCGGTCTCCACTTCCAGCAGGCAGAGATTGTCAAACAGAAGATGGGTGCCTGCGGGGAAGCAGTCAGTGCCCGTTATGCTGTTCGCACCGCCGAAATCAATGTACCAGGTGGCATCCCCGAAGCTCCAACTGCCGGTTGTATAGATATCGGGGGAGAATTCCCATGCAACGGTTGTCCATTCATCTGCCGGAATGGGCTGCGTGAAGCAGTTGACCGTGGAATTCACACGGGAAACCTCTGCGCCGGAAGCAGCTGCATAGTTCAGATCATATGCAATGGCTGTCTGGCTATAGGTGCCGTTATAGGACATATCAAGCGGAAGACCATTGGAAATCCAGTGGGGGTCGGTCTGTCTCGGACTGTCAATGTGCGAGTACAGATAACCGGATGCTGAGGGATTGACACTGAAGGTCAGACGATATGTGCGGGAAGCGCTCATGTCCATCCCCTCAAACATCAGGGAAAGCGAATCCGACGCATTGCCTGCATCGTTGATCATGATGCTGTGCATGGTGCCATACTTGCCGTACTCCAGATCGCCGCCGTTCATTTCACGGGTCATCCAGCCGGAATTTTCATCGTAAGTGTAAGCGTTTGTGGGCAGGGCGTTTTTGTCAATGACGCTGAAGCTGCCCGAAAGGGCAAACAGCGCTGCCAGCATGCCCGCTGCCAGCCGTTTCAGTTTTTTCATAAGATCCTTCCTTTCCATTTCTAAAAATGCAGATGCTATGCGATAAATAACATCTAACAGGTTGCTTTTATTGTATCACATTTGTGTGGGAATGTCAATATTCGCCTGAAAATATGCCTTGTATATGTTGAAAATTAGGCGATTTGCACAATGCAAAAGTGCTGGTTTTGGGCAATCTGGGAGGGCACGATGCCGCTTTCCGCCGCAGGAATGGGTGGCGTGATGACAAAAATCTCTCGCAAGCCATGAGATTTCTCTTGCAATTCACAGTGAAATGGTGTATAATAAATAGGTAAATGATGTGAAGAACCATCTGCCCGTGCGGAAGGAAATCCGCATGATGATGAAAGAGGTGCCACTATGACAGCCATTGGCTTTGATAACGAAAAATACCTGCATATGCAGTCCGAACATATCCGGAACAGAATTGACCAGTTCGGCGGCAAGCTCTATCTCGAGTTCGGCGGCAAGCTGTTCGATGATTACCATGCATCCCGTGTGCTGCCCGGCTTCCAGCCCGACAGCAAGCTCAAAATGCTCCTCCAGCTGAAGGAGCGTGTCGAGATCGTCATGGCCATCAATGCCGAGGACATCGTCAAGAACAAGCTCCGCAGCGACCTTGGCATCACCTATGACCTCGATGTTGTCCGTCTCATTGACTGCTTCCGCAAGATCGGTCTCTATGTCAGCAGCGTCGTGATGACCCGATTCGACGGTCAGACCGCCGTTGTCGCCTTCCAGAAGCGTCTGGAAGCCCTTGGCGTGCGTGTTTACCGCCATTATCCCATCGAGGGCTACCCCTCCGATATCCAGAAGATCGTCAGCGATGAGGGCTACGGCAAAAACGAATACATTCCCACCACCCGTGAGCTTGTGGTTGTGACTGCACCCGGCCCCGGCAGCGGCAAGATGGCCGTCTGCATGTCCCAGCTCTATCATGAAAACAAGCGCGGCTGCAAGGCCGGCTATGCCAAGTTTGAGACCTTCCCCATCTGGAATATCCCGCTCAAGCATCCGGTGAATCTGGCATATGAAGCCGCCACCGCCGACCTTAACGATGTGAACATGATCGACCCGTTCCATCTTGATGCCTATGGCGAAACCACTGTCAATTACAACCGTGACGTGGAGATTTTCCCCGTTGTGACAGCCATGCTTGAGAATATTCTCGGCGAGTGCCCCTACAAATCCCCCACGGATATGGGCGTGAATATGGCCGGCAACTGCATCATTGATGATGAAGTGACCAAGGATGCGTCCCGTCAGGAAATTCTCCGCCGTTATTATGCCGCCATGTGCGACCAGCGCAAGGGTCTCATCGGCGAGGATGTGACCTTCAAGCTCAAGCTCCTCATGAAGAAAGCCGGCATCACCGTCAATGACCGTGAGGTGACCGCCCCTGCGCTTCAGCGTGCCGCTCTGACCGGTGCGCCTGCTGCCGCAATGCAGCTGCCGGACGGCACCATTGTGACGGGCCGAACCTCCGAGCTGCTGGGTGCGTCCTCCGCACTGCTGCTCAATGCGCTCAAGAAGCTGGCCGGACTTGAGGACAGCCTGCATGTGATGTCCCCGACGATCATCGAGCCGATTCAGCATCTGAAGGTCGATCATCTGGGCAACCGCAATCCTTGCCTGCATACGGATGAAACGCTGATTGCCCTGTCGATCTGTGCGGCAACGGATGAAAAGGCAGAGCTGTGCATGCAGCAGCTGGACAAGCTCCGCGGCTGCGAGGTGCATTCCTCCGTCATTCTGTCGGCCGTGGATGAAAAGGTCTTCCGCAGACTTGGTGTGAACCTGACCTGCGAGCCTGTGTATCAGTAATGTCAGCAGCCCGCCGGACAGGCGGGCTGCACTTGTTGAAAAGGGGGGCTTTTCAGACGCCTGCCCCGCCCCCAGAGGGGCAATGTCAACAACTTTAGGAAAGTTGTGCAAAGATTGCCCCCACCCCAACCCCTCCCCGAGGGGAGGGGCTTATGATGCGGGGTGCTGCGCACCCCGCCCCCGCTTGAAAAGGGGGCTTTTCAGACGCCTGCCCCGCTCCCAGAGGGGCAATGTCAACAACTTTAGGAAAGTTGTGCAAAGATTGCCCCCACCCCAACCCCTCCCCGAGGGGAGGGGCTTATGATGCGGGGTGCTGCGCACCCCGCCCCGCTTGAAAAGGGGGCTTTTCAGACGCCTGCCCCGCCCCCAGAGGGGCAATGTCAACAACTTTAGGAAAGTTGTGCAAAGATTGCCCCCACCCCAACCCCTCCCCGAGGGGAGGGGCTTATGATGCGGGGTGCTGCGCACCCCGCCCCCGCTTGAAAAGGGGGCTTTTCAGACGCCTGCCCCGCTCCCAGAGGGGCAATGTCAACAACTTTAGGAAAGTTGTGCAAAGATTGCCCCCACCCCAACCCCTCCCCGAGGGGAGGGGCTTATGATGCGGGGTGCTGCGCACCCCGCCCCCGCCATGGGATGATGCCTCTTACGGAGAGAAGAACGAATCATGCCCCTGCGGATTCAGGAACATCAGAAAAGGAGCCATCCGATGAAAAAGAACATAGAAAAAACCAATGTCATGCGGCTGCTCGATCAGAAGAAGATCGCTTATGAGAGCCATTGCTATGCCGATACCGATGCGCTCAGCGGCACCGAGGTCGCCGAAGCCCTCGGCCAGAACCCCGCACAGGTGTTCAAGACCCTCGTCACGGTCGGCAGCTCAAAACAGTATTTCGTCTTCCTCGTACCCGTGGCAGAGGAGCTTGACCTCAAAAAAGCCGCCAAGGCCGTCGGGGAGAAGAGCATCGCCATGATCAAATCCAAAGAACTCCTGCCTCTGACAGGATATGTACACGGCGGCTGCTCGCCCATCGGCATGAAAAAGCAGTTCCGCACCACAATTCATGCATCGGCCGCATCGTTTGCGACCATCATTTTCAGTGCCGGCAAGATCGGCTATCAGGTGGAGCTGTCACCCGAAGCACTCCGGAAGGCCATCCGCTATGAGCTTGCAGATCTGATCGTATAAATCATGTACCCCCTCCATGCGGAGGGGGATTTTTCGTATTACAGTGTATATCCCTTTGCCCGCAGATTGTCGATCAGATCGCCCAGAATCGCCGCATTGGCCGAAGAAACCGAATGCAGCAGCAGGATCTCTCCGCCATGGGCTGCGTCCGTGAGCGATTCAAGTGCCGCTGCCGGATCGGGCTGATCATCCACCAGCCAGTCCACATGTGCTCCGCTCCAGAACAGCGTCTTGTAGCCGAGCGACTGGGCCGTTTCCAGCGTCATTTCATCGTATTCGCCGCAGGGGCAGCGGAAATACTGCATTGTATAGCCGTATTTTTGGATCACAAATTCATGCAGCGAACCAATCTCCTCCCGCTTGCCTGCCCCATCCAGAGTGGGGAGACTTGCGTGAGTCATGCCGTGGTTGCCAAGCATGTGCCCCTCGGCGATCATCCGCTCCACAAGTGCCGTCTCACGCTTGGCATAATCGCCGGTGAGGAAGAAAATCGCCGTGACCTGCTTTTCGGCAAGCGTATCCAGAATGTCATCCGTGTAGCCGTTTTCATAGCCCTGATCGAATGTCAGAATCACCCGTTTCCGGTCGGGTGTTGTGGCATAGGCGTCGTACGCACCGTACTGCGCATCGAATGCAAGCGCATCCAACGGACAGCCGTCTGCATCCGTGGCCTTGCCCTGGCCGTAGCCGATGGCTGCCGCCGGCATTGTCTGCATCAGGCTCAGACCCAGCAGCAGTGCCGCAATTCGTTTCATACCATCCCTCTTTTCTTTGGCGTATCCGCCGTAATTAGTATCTGCAAAGAGCGGGACGATACAGATGGGAATGGCCGTGAAAAAAACAGGAAGCCCGTACCGCTTCTATGCAGTACGGGCGTTTTTTACAGAATCAGTGGTTCAGGTAGGACTTCACAAGCACCTGCAGCAGCTCGTCACGGTCGATGTGGCGGATCAGAGCGCGTGCATTATTATGGGTGGTTATGTAAGTCGGATCCTCGGACAGAATATAACCAACAATCTGATTGATGGGATTGTAACCCTTTTGTACAAGAGCATCATAAATAATGGTAAGATTCCGCTTGAGCTCAATCTCCCGCTCCTCGTTCACTGAAAATGTCATTGTTTTATCGAACATGATGCTTCCTCCTTACCGGAATAAATTTGCTGTCTTTATTATAACCGATTTTTCGTTTTATCTCAATAGTTTACGGCAGATTTCTCTTCGCTTTCTACGTTTTGTAGGGAAAAGACCTCACAGTTTTGTGCATTCTGACGAATCCGCAGGGACCGGAGCCCCTGCGGCACGCCGTACTTACTCGCAGTTTGTGCAGGTTCTTTTCACGAAGGAATCGCACTCGGTGCACTCGGGCACGGTGGGATTGGCCTCATGTGTGCCGACCTTGATGCAGTCGAGGCTGCAGTAGTTCTCGGTCTCCATGTTGTACTTGCACTGGGAAACGGTGCACTGAATGTTGGAATTCTTTTTCATCATATTCATGCATCTCCTAATCTATGCGCCGCGGCGCAAAAAATTTCTGCCCTGTCGGACAATGCTATTATGCACCGACGGGGCAGAAATATACACATTTGATTTTGGAGCCGGACTTACTTCTTGCCGAAGAGACCGCCGAGCTTATCGCCGATGCTGTCGAGGCTGATCTTGGCCTTGACGCCGTCCACGATCTTTTCTACCTGATCATTGGGCAGATCCACGCCGAGCAGGGATTCCACAGCGGAGATGGGATCGTCCTGGAACTTCTTCTGCAGATCCTTGTCGTTCTTGATTTTGTCGGTCAGTTCTTCGATTTTTGCCTTGATATCCATAGTATACACCTGTCTTTCGTAATTTCATGCCCCATAGAGGACATGGTGGGATACATTGATTATAGCATATTTTAACAGAAAATGCAAGGGGATGGGGAAAGTTTTCACGATATTTTCATATCTTCTCAGCGAAAGGCCTCGGCAATGTTTGCCTCGGTGAGATTGCGGTAGGGGATGGTGATCTCGCTGCGGCCGCCGAGCGTTTCGCTGTACCATGCTTCATATGCGGTCACATCAATGGGTTCGCCGTCGGCGCCGTTCTGGTTGATGTAGTACACAATGCCCGTGCCGCTGGTGTCGATGTCATGCGGGAATGCCTCGCCCTCATAACCTGTGGGGAAGCTCTCGCCGTCCCATGCATCCACGAAGGCAATGTCCTCATAGACGCCCGTAGCGGGATTGTAGCGGGAGACGCCATACGGCCAGAAGCGGCCGGCATGTCCCTGATTATGGGAGACACCGCTTGTCACATAGCCGCCGGTGTAGTAGACCGTTGCCGGAAAGGCACAGTATTCTTCAACGATATTGCCGGCATCATCCACGCCGAACACATACTCGACCATGGCCGCCATGCAGTTGAAATCATCCCGCAGCATCAGCTCCATCTCGCCGTCCTCGTCGATGTCGATGACTGCGAACTGGATGTCAGAGATCTGTCCGAAGCCGTCGAGAATACAGTCCGTCCCGTTCGGATAAATGCTTGCGTAATACAGTGTTTCTGCGGCTGCACGGAGTGTGGACAGGGTGCTGTCGGCGGGCGGATCGGTTTTCTCGCCGCCGATCTGGATGCCGACAGAAAGACCGCCGGCCGTGGTCGTGGGCGGTTCGGTAACGGGCAGTGCCGTTGTGGGAGCTTCAGTGGGGGCGTCGGTAGGCGCTTCAGTAATGGGCTGCGTCGTGGCGATCTCGTAGCGGTCGAATGCACCGGAAGAACCGCTTTCTGCCGGTTCCGATGCCGTACCGCAGCCGCACAGAAGTACGGCGCACAGAGAAGATGCGCACACTGCGGTGATATTTTTATTCAATTTCATGGATGACCTCCTTAGATGATATTCCATTTTTATTGTACCACAAAAGCGGCAGGAAGTCAATCGGCGGGCGGCTGTTTCCGCTGGCATGGGGGATGGAAAGATCGCCGTTTCGTCATTTTTCATAAATTTCCACTGCGGGCCTTGGAAGGGGGCGGAATTTGAATTGCCTGTTTTTCGGGAAAAAATCTCAAAGACGGCGGGAAGGGCATTCGACAGGATGAAAAAACCATTGTATTCCTGCGGTTTTTTAAAAAAAACTATTGAAAATTGAAACCGTTTGTGGTATTATAATATATATCAAAAATATCCCGTCAAAACGACGGCATTCCGCCGTACGCTGATGCGTATTCATCTGGAGGAGAGTGTAATATGAGTAATGTAAGACCGGAATCCATGGCAAGAATCAACACCCCTGAGCTCGCACAGGCGTTCATTGAAGAACAGATTGCAGAAGTGCGTGCACAGGTCGGTGATAAAAAGGTGCTGCTGGCGCTGTCCGGCGGTGTGGACAGCTCCGTTGTTGCGGCTCTGCTGATCAAGGCCATCGGCAAGCAGCTGGTATGTGTGCATGTCAACCACGGTCTGATGCGTAAGGGCGAAAGCGAAGCCGTGATTGAGGTCTTCCGCAATCAGCTCGACGCAAACCTCGTTTATATCGATGCGACTGACCGCTTCCTCGATCTTCTCAAGGACGTTGCAGATCCTGAGAAGAAGCGCAAGATCATCGGCGGCGAATTCATTAAGGTGTTCGATGAGGAGGCTGCCAAGCTTGACGGCATTTCCTTCCTTGCACAGGGTACCATTTATCCCGATATCCTCGAGTCCATCAAGGCTAAGGAGAGCGGCAAGCCCGTGAAGTCCCACCATAATGTAGGCGGACTGCCTGAAGAGATGCAGTTTGAGCTGGTTGAGCCTGTGAAGTTCCTGTTCAAGGATGAGGTTCGTGTTGTCGGCAAGGCACTGGGTCTGCCCGCTTCCATGGTAGACCGTCAGCCGTTCCCCGGCCCCGGACTTGGTGTAAGATGTCTCGGTGCAATCACCCGTGACCGTCTGCATGCCCTGCGTGAGGCAGACGCCATCCTGCGTGAAGAGTTTGAGATTGCCGGTCTCAATCAGACCGTATGGCAGTACTTCATCGCTGTGCCCGATGTCAAGAGCGTCGGCGTGAAGGACGAAAAGCGCTATGAGGGCTGGCCGGCGATCATCCGTGCCGTGAATACAACGGATGCCATGAGCGCAACGATCGAGGAGATCCCCTATGCACTGCTCCACAAGATCACAGCCCGCATCACAGCAGAGGTTGAGGGCATCAACCGTGTGCTGTATGACCTCACCCCCAAGCCTGTTGGCACGATCGAGTGGGAATAATCCCCCCCGACCGCATCATCAAGTTTAGTCTATATTCCAATCAATGAAAGGAAGTTATCACTATGGAAAAGATCTACACTGGCAAGACGAAGGACGTTTACAAGCTGGAGAACGGCAATGTAATGCTCAAGTTCAAGGATGACTGCACCGGCAAGGACGGCGTATTCGATCCCGGCGAGAACACCGTTGGTCTGACCATCGACGGCATCGGCAAGGCAAATCTCCAGACATCCGTTTACTACTTCGAAAAGCTCAAGGAAGCCGGCATCAAGACTCACTATGTAAGTGCTGACATTGAGAATGCAACGATGGAAGTACTGCCCGCAACTGTATTCGGTCATGGTCTGGAAGTCATCTGCCGTCTGGTCGCAACAGGCAGCTTTATCAGAAGATACGGCGAGTACATGGCTGACGGCACAGTGATTGACGGCGGCTATGTAGAGTGCACCTTCAAGAACGACGAGAAGGGCGATCCGCTGGTAACAAGCGAGGGTCTGGCAGTTCTGGGCGTTATGAGCCAGGAAATGTTCAACAGCATGAAGGAGCAGACGCTGAAGATCACAAAGATCGTTGCAGACGATCTGAAGACCATCGGTCTGGATCTCTGGGACATCAAGTTCGAGTTTGGCTACAACAACGGCGAAGTGATTCTGATCGATGAGATCGCATCCGGCAATATGCGTGTATACAAGGATGGCGTGATTGTAGATCCCGTTGAGCTGACAAAGCTGATCAACAACAGATAATTGTAAAGGCACCGCTGATGCGGTGCCTTTTTCGGTTCCAAGGAGGTCTCTGCCTCGGGGCAAAAAATAAAACCGCTGAAAACAGCGGTTTATGTATCGGATGCAGCCTCTTTCTTCACCAGACGTTCTTCCAGATAGCCGATAAGCTCTGCGTAGCCCTCCGTGGATTTCGGAATCTTCTTCTGGAATTTTTCCGTCACAACCAGCGTGGCGTCCTTCATGTCACGCAGCTCAAGCACTTCCGTCACCTCGTGCACGCGTGCACCGAATACATCGGCCACATCGCAGAGCAGCGGGATCATCACCTTTTCCACGGTCAGGATCGAGTTCTCCTGCAGACGGATCAGGATCTTCATCTTCGTGATGTGCTCCAGCGGATGCCGTACTTTCATGAAGGTCGTGATGAGAGAGAGCGTCTCCTTGTAATATGTCCAGATGTGCACCTCATCACGCAGCTTGAACGAGAGCTTGATGCCCATCCAGATCAGATAAGCCAGCGCCAGAAGCAGTACCCCGATGGCCACGCCCATCCAGATCAGCGTTGCCGTTGTGAGCAGCGGTTCGGCTTCCGTGCGGACACGGGAGACATCCTCCGCCAGACGCAGACAGAATCCTGTTACAGGGATCGCTGTGCAGAGAACAGCAAGGGAAACGTGCAGCACGATCATTTTGATGACTTCTTTTCTGGTGGTGCGGGTGGGGTAGAATGCAATCGGTTTTGCCATAGACATGCCTCCTGTTCGTTTGATTATTCAGCAATATGGGTCAGAATTGTTTCTCCAATTCGCTTCCAGGCCGCATCGGTCCGGTCGTAGGCCGCTTCCGGCAGACCATCGTTGCGCTTGAGGGGCGTGCTGATGTCAACATAATGCACGTCCATCCGGTCGGCAAGCTGCAGGAGTGAGGCGTTCCATGCATCGGCACGGAGGTTCTTCTCACGGCTGCTGTCGGGGAGTGTCGTCAGAAGATAGAGCGGTGCAGTCGTGTGCTTCTGCAGTGCTTCCAGCAGGGTTTCCATCGAGGCAAGACCAAGGGTTTCATCCTCCGGCAGCGGCGGCCAGAGATAGACCGCAGCCGCATTCTGGCTGCCGGCCTTGGCGGCAAGTGCAGCAAGCTCGTCCTCTGTGACAGCAAAAACGGCATCCGCATAGACCATACCGGACGCCGTTCCATGATATGTGGTGAATGCTGAGACATCGCCGATGAAGACGCATGCGCTCAGATAGCTGTCATCCGCACGTTCTGAAGCGGGTACGGGGTTGATGGCGGCTGATGTCGTGGCATCGGCCGTATCTTCCGCGTCGGTCGGTTCGGTCGCTTCCGTACTGCCGATGATTTCCTTCTCCCAGTAGTCGGGCTGGGCTGTGGCTGTCAGAATGTGAAGCGTGAAGCAGCCGCCGAAGGAAATGGCGATGAGCAGCAGCAGGATCCCCAGCTTGAAACGCACCAGGGGTTTGGTCTTGCGCGCTTCGACCTTGCCGTGTTTTCTTTTGCTTGACTGTGCCATAGTTGCCTCCTGAATGGGTTCCGCAGATGAACGGGACTGCTCTCTGCGGTGATAATTTCATTATAACCGATATGCAGCAATTTTGCAAGTGGTTTGCGCATATTTTTTAGAAAATCCGTAATTTTTGTTGCAAATTCCAAAGAACTATAGTATAATAGTAGGAGAAGTTGATGCACTGTGTAAAGAAAAGAGAAACAGTGCACAGAACGGAGGCAATATCATGTGCGGATTTGTTGGCTTTATCGGAGAAACGCCCCGGCCGGAGCGTGTCATCACGGATATGATGGATGCCATCCGTCACCGCGGCCCCGATGCGGAGGGAAAGTTTGTGGAAGACGGCATCGCCCTCGGTCACAGGCGTCTGAGCATCATCGATGTCACCGAGCAGGGCAATCAGCCGCTCTACAGTGCGGACGGCAATCTCGTGCTCGTGTTCAACGGCGAGATCTATAATTTCCGTGAAATCCGTGCGGAGCTGCAGGCACTCGGCTACCGCTTCCGGACGGAAACGGATTCCGAGGTGCTGATCTATGGCTATGCCGCATGGGGCGAAAAGCTGCTGGACAGACTGCGGGGCATGTTTGCCTTTGTCCTCTGGGACAGAACCCGCCGGACGCTGTTCGGTGCCCGTGATTTCTTCGGCATCAAGCCCCTGTACTATGCAAGGATGGGACGGACTCTTCTGTTCGGCTCCGAAATCAAGGCCTTTCTGCATCATCCCGATTTCAAAAAGGAACTGAACACTGCGGCGCTGGAGACCTATCTGACCTTCCAGTATTCCGCCATGGAGGAAACCTTTTTCAAGAATGTGTACCGGCTTTTGCCGGGGCATTGCTTCACATACAAGGACGGAAAAATGGACATCCGCCGCTACTGGGATGTGCAGTTCTGTCCGGATGAAAAGCCCGCTCTGGAGGACTGGGTGCAGCAGATTTCCGGCGTGTTCCGTGATTCTGTCGAGGCGCACAAGATCGCCGATGTTGAGGTCGGCTCGTTCCTGTCGAGCGGCGTGGATTCAAGCTATGCTGCCGCCGTTGCTGAGGTGGACAAAACCTTCACCGTGGGCTTCGGCGAGGATGAACGATACAATGAAATCGGCTGGGCGAAGAATTTTTCTGAAGCCATCGGCCGGAAGAATTACAGCAAGGTCATCACCCCGGAGGAGTACTGGGATCACCTTGCCAAAATCCAGTATCATATGGATGAGCCGCTGGCCGACCCATCGGCGATTGCACTCTATTTTGTCTGTGGGCTGGCCGCAGAACAGGTGAAGGTGGTGCTCTCGGGCGAGGGTGCGGATGAGATCTTCGGCGGGTATAATATCTACAGTGAGCCCGGCTCAAGCGCCTATGAAAAGCTCCCCCGGGCCATGCGGCGGGGGATTGCGGCGGCGGCCGGAAAGCTTCCCGCAGGACGAGGCGTGAATTTCCTTGTCCGCAAGGGCAGGGATGTGGAGGAACGCTTCATCGGCAATGCCTACATGTTCACACCCGCCGAGCGCAGGGCACTGCTGAAGATCCGCACGGATGCCCCCGAGCCGCAGCAGCTGACGGCACCCCATTATGCACGGGTGCAGGGTCAGGACGATGTGACGAAGATGCAGTATCTGGATCTGCACATGTGGATGGCGGGAGACATTCTGCTCAAGGCCGACAAGATGAGCATGGCGCATTCGCTGGAGCTGCGTGTGCCGTTTCTGGACAAAAAGGTCATGGCTGTCGCCGAACGCATTCCGGCGAAATACCGTGTGACACGCAAGGCTGTGACCGATGCGCACACACCCTATGTGACAAAATATGCCATGCGTCTTGCCGCAAAGCAGGATACACCGGAACGCACGGCCCAAACGGCTGCCAAGAAGAAGCTGGGCTTCCCCGTGCCGATCCGTGTCTGGCTGCGGGAGGAGACGTATTACCGCATTGTCAGGGAACGATTTGAGAGTGAAGCAGCGGGGCAGTTCTTCCATACAGAAAAGCTCATGACGCTGCTGGATGCCCACTATCACGGCAAGCGTGACAACAGCCGGAAGATCTGGACGGTGTTCATGTTCCTTGTCTGGTACGGGGTTTATTTCGGAGAAGAAACGTGACGCAATTTTGAGAGGAGGCCATTCTTATGTCAAGCAATGTGACCTACAAATACATCAAGGAAAATGCCGATATTCAGGAGTATATCCGCCGTGCCGACAAAGAGCTGGAGGCACTTGGCTACACGGAGCATTCCTTTGCCCATGTGGGAAAGGTGGCACACACGGCCGGTACGCTGCTCGAGGAGCTGGGCTATGATGCACGCACTGCGGAGCTTGCCCGCATTGCCGGCATGATGCACGATATCGGCAACATCATCAACCGCATTGACCATGCGCAGAGCGGAGCCGTCATGGCATTCCGTCTGCTTGATAATATGAACATGCCGGCCTCGGAGATCAGCCAGATCATTTCGGCGATCGGCAACCATGACGAAAGCACAGGTCAGCCCCTCAATCCGATCTCGGCGGCACTCATCATTGCGGACAAAACCGATGTCCGCCGCAGCCGTGTCCGGAATACGGATCTGCTGACCTTTGACATACACGACCGTGTGAACTATGCGGTGGAGCATTCCGAGGTGCATCTCAATGAGGACAAAACCGCCATTGTGCTGGAGCTGACCATCGACCCGAAAATCTCATCCGTTGCCGAATATTTTGAGATCTTCCTGCAGAGAATGCTGCTGTGCAAGAAGTCGGCACAGTACCTGGGCCTGCGTTTCGAACTGATGATTAACGGCACATCCGTGCTATAATGTGCCGCTTGCACGAAGTGCATAAGGCACAAGCTGCCGGCGGAGGCACTCCGCTGATTAACGGCACATCCGTGCTATGATGTGCCGCTTGCGCGAAGTGCATAAGGCACAAGCTGCCTGCGGAGGCACTCCGCTGATCAACGGTACATCCGTGCTGTAACTGCTTACGAATCCATTTCAATATCGGAGGTATAAATATGATTTCTGAATTCCCGCATCTGATCGACCTCAACGACCATCCTGTCAGCTGGTGGAACGGGCTGCTTGACCTTGGCGAGAAGATTCTCCAGAATCCGGCACTCTATGCCGGCAGCTGCAAGGGCAAGATCATGGGCACGCTGTTCTACGAGCCTTCCACCCGCACGCAGATGTCTTTCCAGACGGCAATGCTGCGGCTGGGCGGCACGGTCATCGGCTTTGACAATCCGGCCACGTCCTCTGTAGCGAAGGGAGAAAACCTCAAGGATACGACAAAAATCGTGAGCGGCTATGCGGATGTGGTTGTCATGCGTCATCCGATCATGGGTTCGGCAAAGGCTGCAGCACTGACAGCTGATTGTCCAGTGATCAATGCAGGCGACGGCGGCCATCTGCATCCGACGCAGACCTTGACCGACCTGCTGACGCTCAAGTGTGAGAAGAAGCGTCTTTCGGGTCTGACGATCGGACTGTGCGGTGATCTTTACAACGGCAGAACAGTGCATTCGCTGTGCAAGGCGATGAGCTGTTATCCGGACAATCATTTCATCATGATTTCGACCAAGGAGCTGCGGATGCCCTCGTACATCAAGGACATTGTGCGTGCACATGGCGGCACCTATGAGGAGACGGAGAGTCTGGAGGATGCCATCCCGAAGCTGGACGTGCTGTACATGACACGCATTCAGCGTGAGCGATTTGCTTCCGAGGAGGAATATTTTGCGCAGAAGGATACCTACATTCTGACCACGAAGAAGATGCAGCTGGCCAAGCCCGACATGATCGTACTGCATCCGCTGCCGAGGGTGGATGAGATCGAGGTGCCCGTGGATGATGATCCGAGAGCGATGTATTTCAAGCAGGCAAAGTACGGCATGTACATTCGTATGGCACTGATTCTGACGATGCTCCAGAGCAAGGCAAAGACGGAGCTGCTGGCGGGTGAGGTGCACAAGGGTGTGAGCTGTCCGAATCCGAAGTGCATTACGCATGCGGAGCCCTATCTGCCGAAGAGCTTTGCGGGCAAGGGTACGACGCTTGTCTGCGAGTACTGCGATGAGAGAATTTTGCTGAAATAAAAGAAAATCTGCGTTCTCCGAAGGGGAGGACGCAGATTTTTTGGTTTTCTGTGAGGGGCTCTGCCCTCAACCGGTGCGCTGCACCGGCATCACGCAGAGCTTGCCCCCCACACCCCCAACCCCCTCTCCCCCCACGGGGGGAGAGGGGGCTTTGAGTGCAGGGGCTTCGCCCCTGCACCCCATCGGGGGCATCGCTTGCGCTCGCCCCCGAACCCCGAGACTCCCGCAAGAGCAGTGCTTCGCTCGCCCCCGAACCCCGAGATTCCCGCAAGAGCATCGCTTCGCTCGCCCCCGAACCCCGAGATTCCCGCAAGAGCATCGCTTCCGCTCGCCCCCGAACCCCAAGGCGCCTGCAAAGGGCAGTGCTTCCGCTCGCCCCCGAACCCCAAGGCTCCCGCAAGGGCATCGCTTCGCTCGCCCCCGCCCCCCAAGGCGCCCGCAAGGGCATCCCCCCGAGGCGCCTGCAGGAGTCAATGCCCCCACATTCCATCGGCGCGCAGAGCCGCTGCCGATAGACCGCTTACGTTTCACATTTGTGCAGCCCGAGATAAGTTCTCCCAAAATTTCCATAAAAACACTGTCCCCTCCCCACATGGGGAAGGGGCAGAATGTCCGGACAACTTAATGAAATGCTGCCCTGTCCGTTTCTGTGATCCCGTCAATCGCTGCTGCGGCAAAATCACTTCCGGAAAGCACATAGACATAGTCGCCAATGTATACCGCTCTGTTGAAATAGTCGAAAAAGCCCGCGTTCTTCGTCAGTTCGCCCTTGTGGATGAACTGCCCGTTTTCATATGAGAAGAACTGATACGATGTCTGACAGGTGTTACCTTCCGGTCCGTAATCTTCCCTATATACATCCCGTGATACCGGAACACCAATCAGATTCTTTTCCGGCGCAATCAGCAGTGCCTTGCGCTCGTGCATCGCTTCCGACCAGATATAACCGCTCTCGCCGCCGCTGAGAATGTGGATCCCGACTTCATCCAGATTTGTGGGATCGGCATTGTCAAACATCACAAGCTTTACGCCGTCCTCAACACCCTCTTCATCCGCATTCGCACCAAAGCCCAGCAGCAGGCCTTCGTCCCATTGCTGCATGTAGGTGCTGTAGCCGAGGATCTTGTATTCATCCAGCATCACAGGTGCCGCCGGATTGCTCAGATCGAACGAATAGAGCGGATCCGTCTGCTCATAAGTCACAATATAGGCCGTGCTGCCTGCAAAATTTGCCGAACGGATCGTCTCGCCGATGCCGAAATCCCCGATACTGCCCACCATATTCAGTTCCATATCCATCACATACAGGTAATTGTTCCGGATGTCCTCGATCGGAGCATTGGGTTCCGACCAGTCTTCTGTACTTGCGGCAATGCGGAAATAGCCGTCATATTCGCTCATGGAGAACTGGTCGTTGACACGGCCCTTGACTTCCGCCGAGGCCATCGGCGTGATGGCGCCGCCCTCCAGTGCAATGCGGTGGATCTGTGTGTTGTCCCAGCCCCAGGTCACATAGAGATTGCTGTCGGAGCAGTAGACATTGCCTGCAAGTCCGGTGACGGCCTTGGTATCACAGTGCGTGAAGCTGCCCTCCGTGCGCAGATCGAGACTGCCCGTTACGATATAGGAAAGCTGTGCGATGTCCTCCGGCAGTGTTTGCGGAATCAGGATGTCCTCGGCCGGAAGCAGTTCAATGCAGCCATCCATCCCATAGGTGGGCACAAACTGCTCGGGCTCGGCGGTTTCATCGAGTGCATACAGCATCTCGGAGCTGTCATTGGTGACGAGATAGAGGAAGCCATCCGCCGTGATGCGTACATCCGTATAGGTGCCCTCCTGCGCGTACGAGCCGATGTGCTTGGGGAATTCTTCCGCAGTAAAGAAATGGACGTATGTCGTGTTTTCATAGCCGCCGATGGAAACCGCCGGCTCACCGCCGGCAGGATAGGTCATGTAGCTGCTGGTCGAACCGATGACGATGAGCATGCCATTGTAGAGATACATTTCCTGCATGCGGCCGAAATTTTCCAGATTCGCAGACAGATCGATGCGGTGGGAGCTGAGGAACCGGCCGTCGCTGACTGCTGCGGTATTGAGGAAGGTGTGGCCGTGGGTACTGCTCTTGCTGTAATCAGTGTAGAGATAGTAGATGAGATTGCCGTCCGTCTGGACGAGATCGGCTTCGAGGACGCCTTCTTCCTGCGAATAGGTCTGGGAGAAATTTCCGGAGGGGCTTTTTTCCTCTTCGATGACGCCGGTTGTGATCGTGGAACTGCCGTTGTAAATTTGTGCGCCCGCATACAGATCAACAGCACCGTCATCCATGGCACCGCCGATTGCACCGGGAATGACCATCTCCGCATCGGTAAAGAGGAAATTGAAGTCACCGCTATCACGGATGGAAGCAAGGTGATTGTAAAGCTCGTCATAGTCCCTGACCGCACGCAGGGTGGAGGTGGGACGGGAGACGGGCTTGCCGTTTTCATCGGTAAAGCTGTTGGAGCGGGGGGCGGCCTCACGGAAGCCGATACCGCTCTCATGGGCATAGTGCACACCAAATGTGCACAGCACGGCACAGGCAGCGGCACCGGCCGTGAACCGGAGGGTTCTATGGATGGTGCGGCTCCGCTTTCTGGCGGGTGCCTTTTCTTCCAGCATGGACTGCATATTGTCAGGGCTGATTTGTTCGGGGACGGATTCCCGGGTGAGATAGTCCCGCAGCTCATCGTGTTTATTCATGGTGATTCTCCTTTCGTGTGGGCTCTGCCCTCAACCGGTGCGCTGCACCGGCATCGTGCAGAGCTTGTCCCCCCACACCCCCAACCCCCTCTCCCCCCACGGGGGGAGAGGGGGCTTTGAGTGCAGGGGCTTCGCCCCTGCACCCCATCGGGGGCAACGCTTCGCTCGCCCCCGAACCCCGAGACTTCCGCAAGGGCATCACTTGCGCTCGCCCCGAATCCCGAGGCGGGAAGGGTTTCGCTCTTTCCCACTCTGGATGGTTTTTTCTCATATAGAATTTGTGGGGCGGTGTTTCGGCTTCGTGCAGGGAACAGCCGCATTCTTTGTGCGTGATTCGTTCATGACTTCTTTGGGGCGTGTCCTATTTCATTCTTCCAGCGCCAGCCGGAGCTTCTCTCTGATTCGTGACAGCCGTGAGCGGACAGTCCCTTCACGCATGCCGCTGACTTCGGCAAGCTCCTTTCCGGTGTAGCCGCCCAGTACCGACAGTGACAGCAGAAGCCTGTCCTCACTGCTCAGCCCTGCCAGTGCTTCCCGCAGCTCGGTATGCCGGAAATCAAAGTCTTCGCCAATGGTTTCCTCCAGTACGGATGGTGCACGGTAGTATTCCCGCTGCCGCCGCCGGATCTGTGCGGACAGAATCCGCATCATCCAGCTCCGGAAGGCCTTCTCATCCCGCAGCTTTCCGATATTGCAGAACGCTTCCAGTACGGCATCGCTGACCGCATCGCAGGCGTCTTCCCGATTGCGCAGGCTGTATCTGGCAATCCGGTACAGATCTTCGTAGATCTTTGCATACAGCCGTGCAAAGGCGGCTGCGTCTCCTTTTTTTGCAAGAGCCGCATCGGCGGCAAAATCCGTCATGGATGTTCCTCCTTTTTGCAATGTCGCAGGGTGGGCTCTGCCCTCAACCGGTGCGCTGCACCGGCATCGCGCAGAGCTTGCCCATCCCCCCCCTGCCCCCCTTCCCACAGGGAAGGGGGGAGAAGAGCGGGGTGCTGCGCACCCCGCCCCCGCTCGGGGGCATCGCTTGCGCTCGCCCCCGAACCCCAAGGCGCCTGCAAGGGCATCGCTTGCGCTCGCCCCCGAACCCCAAGGCTTCCGCAAGGGCATCGCTTGCGCTCGCCCCCGAACCCCAAGGCGCCTGCAAGGGCAGAGCTTCGCTCGCCCCCGAACCCCAAGACTCCCGCAAGGGCAGTGCTTGCGCTCGCCCCCGAACCCCCAAAAATCTGCTTGCACAGCACGCATCACGACATTGCATTCGAATCGATTCACTCATACAGTGCCGTCTCAGCCTCGATTTGCTGCATGATTTTATAAAAAACGGCAATGTGCATAAATCCGGAATCTCGATTTATACACATTGCCAAAAACTATGGCATCATTCCATCAAAGAAAGCAAGGAGCGGTTCCCGCTCTTCCTCTGGGATCACCAGTTCCTCCAGAAGCTGTGCGATCGCTGCATGCGCTGTACATCGTTCTGCGTCGGAAAATCGGGGCTGTGCCAGTCGAGCAGCATCACGCCCGTGCTTTTGCGGTTCATTTTGTCGATGTCCGTTTCATCGGGACTCTGCTCCGGAATGCCATGGGGCTTCCAGACCTGCAGGGCAATCCAGACCTGCTCCGGCGCAAACCAGAGGCAGAAAATATCGCCGGCTTTTGCCATAATATCCCCCTTACAGAATCTGCTCCATGCCGATTTTCTGCGGCGCCATCCCCATGGCTTCGTAGAATTTCATCGCCGAAGCGTTGCATGTCCAGACGTTCAGTGTCACATTATAGCAGCCGATGGCGCGGGCATAGTCCAGTACATATTCGTACAGTGCAGTGCCCACATGCTGTCCGCGGGCCGCTTCATCCACACAGAGATCATCAATGTAGAGCGTGCGGATATCAGTGAGAATATTGTCGCCGCTGTGTGCCTGCAGGATGCAGAAGGCATAGCCGAGCATCGTGCCGGCATCGTCAAAGGCCGCAAATACCGGCCGTGCTTCATCCTCAAGCAGAGCCGCCAGCTCCTCGGGCGTGTATTTCGTGCAGTCCGCCTTGAAAAGATCGGGGCGGCCGTTGTGATGCACCATCAGCACCTGCCCGAGCAGGCGGAGAATGGCGGGAATATCGCTTTTCTGTGCGTTGCGGATTGTCATTGCAGAACCTCCTGTCAGAGCGTTTCGGGCAGAATCATTTCATCGGCCATGGGCACAAATCCGAACGCCTCATAGAGCGGCCGTCCCATGGCAGTGGCTTCAAGTGTGATGTGGGTGATGCCCCGTCCATGTGCATCGTCCACGAGCATGGCAAGCACCTTCTTCGCAATGCCCCGCCTGCGATGGTCGGGGGCAGTGTACATGTTCATGATGTAAGCCTTCTGTCCGGTGGGATTATGGACGGTCGGCATGACCTGATAGTAGCTCACACCGCCCGCACCGACGAATTCTTCGCCATCAAAAACGAGCAGAGCCGTGTGGCTGCCGTCCGTAAAAGCCTTCTCGTAATAACGGCGGGAGGCTTCTTCGACTGCGGAGAGATCCGCCGCCTCGGGGAGGCTGTTGGCTGCACGCAGCACCTCAATGCGTGTGCGGACAAGCGTATCCAGATCGGCAAGGGACGCCGTGCGGAAGGTGAGCTGCTTTTCACGGCAGGCAAGGTATTCGGCCACAAGATAGCAGTTCTGCAGATCCTCCTCATCAAGTCCGCGGAAGGCAAACAGCTCGTCCCAGAGCAGATGACTCATTTCGATGTGGAATTCTCCCGTGACCTCGTCAATGCCCACAAAGATGCGGGTCTGGTCACGATAGATGGGATCGTCGGTGAAAAAGCGTGCGCCCGTCCCCTGATTCTCGAGCCAGAAGGTTCTGGGACGGGGCAGGGTGCCCGCAGGGAGCTTGGCGGCACTATGGGGATTTTCGGTGATGTTGTCGCTGACAATGGATGCGGCATAGGCATCCTTGAATTCGGTCAGCGGATAGCGTGCCAGCAGATAGGCGATCAGCTCTGTACCGCTCCTGCGGTTGGGGGTGAGGCGGTCACGGTATTTCTGATGGATGACCCGCCATTCGGCAAGCATCTCCGGTGTCGGTTCAATGCAAAGCATGGGGAGACTCCTTTCATGCTGCCGCCGCCGCAGGCTCACGCTTTTTGGCAAGATACGGTACTCTTGCCACAATCAGTGCGGCAATTGTCGTCAGAAGGATCTCCGGAATCATGTACAGGCCGTTGTAGAAGACCGAGTAAATCAGGGCGAGTTCTGTGCCGGAGCAGTGTGCCATGATCACATCGCCGATCGCATAGAAACCTTCCTGCGTGAAGAACCACTCCGCCCATGAGCCGAAGAAGAGCGCACCGGAAATGATGTGCACAAGATACCGCAGTCCCAGTGCCGTGAATGTACCCAGTCCCAGTGCAAGGGAGGGGGAGAAGCGCTTCCGGAAGAGACCGCCAAGTCCCAGTACCGTGTAGGCTGCCACATAGTCAAGCAGCACGATGCAAATGCCCATCCCGAGCACCTGCATGGTGGAGAGACCGTCCTGCGGCAGGAAGAAGCCGCGCACATTGCCAAAGCCGGTGGCAATCTGAATCAGGCTGAAGACAAAGGCGGAGAACAGCCCCCATTTCACGCCGTAGCGATAGGAGAGCAGCACGACCGGCAGCATGGAAGCGATCGTGATGCCGCCGCCGAACGGCAGCTGGAACGGCTGGATCACCGTCAGCACTGCGGCAATGCCGAGCAGTACGCCGGTTTCGGTCAGTCGAAGCGTTTGGTTTTTCATCAAATCATCCTTTCACGGGAGCAAAAAACGTCACCGGAAACCGATGACGCAAAGAATCCATGTTTCCCTACGTCGGCATTATCCGCATCAGGTTATGGGTCGAAGCAAATGCTTCCTCTCAGCCATGACAGCTCCCCTTTGTGTTGGTTCTATTATACTATATATACCGGCGTTTGTCAAGGCAGGGGGGCGGGAAAAGCGATGTGTATGATGCACGCTTTTCAGCAGCAGTCCCATGAAATCCACGCCCATGGAGGGTCACACAAGCCCCCCTTGTGCATTTTCCGCTCACAGAAGACGGTTTCAAAAGGCGAAAGCCTTTGGCGGCGGCGGTGCGCAGCACCGCCATCCATCGCCCCTTCCCTTCGGGAGCAGGGGGAGTCACAGCAGAGCCGCCCCCTTGTGCAGTCTGCCGCTCACAGAAGACGGTTTCAAAAGGCGAAAGCCTTTGGCGGCGGCGGTGCGCAGCACCGCCATCCATTGCCCCCTCCCTTCGGGAGCAGGGGCAGTCACAGCAGAGCCGCTCCCTTGTCATCTTCCGCTCACAGAAGGCGGTTGCAAAAGGCGAAAGCCTTTGGCGGCAGCGGTGCGCAGCATCGCCATCCATCGCCCCCTCCCTTCGGGGGGAGGGCAGTCACAGCAGCGCCGCCCCCTTGTGCAGTCTGCCGCTCACAGAAAACGGTTGCAAAAGGCGAAAGCCTTTGGCGGCGGCGGTGCGCAGCACCGCCATCCATCGTCCCATCTCTTCGGGAGCAGGGGCAGTCACGTCAGCGCCGCCCCCTTGTGCATCTGCCGCTCACAGAAGACGGTTTCAAAAGGCGAAGCCTTTGGCGGCGGCGGTGCGCAGCACCGCCATCCATCGCCCCCTCCCTTCGGGAGCAGGGGCAGTCACGGCAGAGCCGCCCCCTTGTGCATCTGCCGCTCACAGAAGACGGTTTCAAAAGGCGAAAGCCTTTGGCGGCGGCGGTGCGCAGCACCGCCATCCATCGCCCCTCCCTTCGGGAGCAGGGGCAGTCACAGCAGCGCCAACCCCTTGTGCATCTTCCGCTCACAGAAGACGGTTTCAAAAGGCGAAAGCCTTTGGCGGCGGCGGTGCGCAGCACCGCCATCCAACGCCCCCTCCCTTCGGGAGCAGGGGCAGTCACGGCAGAGCCCCCTTGTGCATCTTCCGCTCACAGAAGACGGTTTCAAAAGGCGAAGCCTTTGGCGGCGGTGGTGCGCAGCACCGCCATCCATCGCCCCCTCCCTTCGGGAGGGGGTCGGGGGGAGGGCAGTCACGGCAGAGCCGCCCCCTTGTGCAGTCTGCCGAACGAAATCGTTTTCAACATGTGCAGTCTTCACAAAGTACAAAAAATCACAAAAAACTTTGAAAAACCTATTGACATTTCACAAAAGCCGTGGTATAATAGAATCAAGATAAAGGAACTGCAGCACTTTATACAGGCAGAGCTTCCCATCGGGAACTAAGGCATGACCTTCGGTGGAAGCAATCGGTCGAAAAGGAGGCGAGCCCCGTGGAAAATATGGAATCATGGCAGCAGGCGGCTTCGCCGTCCGCAGTTAAGTGAATGGGAACAGACGGCTATCAGTGCATGGCGGGTTCCAAGTGAATGAAATCAATTCTGCGGATTTCGGTTGAGCAATGCCAATTCCTGTATGCGAACAAGTTTCAACGCCAGTGTACAGGAACGCGTGCATAGGACTAAACAGGCACCTGAAACTTTACATAGTATGCATTAGTTCGATTCTTCTGACTGGAGGGTTTCCCATGGAAATGTGATCCTGCCTTCAATCATCAAGGAAAGCTGGGATGCGATGTGAAAGTAATGGTTAATCGGATTTTAAAAGAACCCAGATAAAGGACGTGTTTTACCGATGCACAAAATGATGACCGCGGCTTGACCGCATCGATACAATTGAATAGAAGCAAATTCTCCCGGATATGTGTCTATCCGGGAGTTTGTGTTTGTATCAGTGTTTTTTGATTTCGGGGAGGAGACTGTTGACGTCGACATAGTAATGGCGATAGTCCCCGTCCTTGCAGTAGACACGCACAGAGGCATCCATGAGGAGGGACGTCGGATCGAAGTAGATGTTCTGGCTCCGGAAAAGATGAATGGCACCCGTGACAGGATCTGTGAAGCAGCATTCGGCAAAGTACGGACAGCGGCCGTTCACACGGACATTGTAATTGGGCTGGACGCTGGTTACTGTGGCAGTGATAAAGTGCCCTTCGGCAACAATCCGGCGGAGCAGCTTGCGTTTCTGCCAGCCAAAAAGAAGCATGGCCGTGCCGGTGAGCAGGAAAATCAGCCCCACACCGCCGAAGATCAGAAGAAAAAGCCGGTCAGCCCCACGCAGCATAAGTCCCAGCAGGGCAAAAAACAGCCCGAGCGGTGCAAAAATCATCCCCACAATGTCTGTGGCAGAAAAGGAAAATTTCGGTTCTGTCTGCTTGTACATGTGTATCAGTCCTTTCGTTGCGCGATTCACGAATCAGCCGATTTCATGATACCAGATTTTGCTTTCTTTGTCAAGAAATTTTTCCAAACCCCTTGCAATTCCGACGAAGTTCGTGTATAATAAAAATAGCTGTTGTTCGACAGCCTGAAATACGAATACAAAGGAGAATCCACCTATGTTTAACAATCTGATCGACACCATCGGTTATGTGGAAAGCGTTGACCCCGAGGTTGGCGCAGGCATGCAGCAGGAGCTGGCACGCCAGAGAAGAAACCTCGAGCTGATCGCAAGTGAAAATATCGTTTCCCCGGCTGTGATGGCAGCAATGGGCAGCGTTCTGACAAATAAGTACGCTGAGGGCTATCCGGGCAAGCGTTACTACGGCGGCTGCGAATGCGTTGACGTTGTAGAGAAGATCGCCATCGAGAGAGCATGCAAGCTCTTCGGTGCCAAGTTTGCCAATGTACAGCCCCATTCCGGCGCACAGGCAAATACTGCTGCCTATTTCGCAGTGCTGCAGCCCGGTGATACCGTTCTGGGCATGAGCCTTGCAGACGGCGGTCATCTGACACATGGTTCTCCTGTGAATCTGTCCGGTAAGTACTTCAACTTCGTTTCCTACGGTCTGGATGATGAGACTGAAACCATCAACTATGAGACAGTCTACAAGCTGGCTGTGAAGCACAAGCCCCGCCTGATTGTAGCTGGTGCATCCGCATATCCGAGAGCAATTGATTTCAAGAAGCTCTCCGAGATCGCAAGAGCCGTTGGCGCACTGTTCATGGTGGATATGGCACATATCGCAGGTCTGGTTGCAGCAGGTCTCCATGAGTCTCCGGTTCCCTATGCGGACATCGTAACCACCACCACTCACAAGACCCTCCGTGGCCCGAGAGGCGGTCTGATTCTGACCAACAACGAGTACCTCGCAAAGAAGATCAACTCCGCAATCTTCCCCGGCACACAGGGCGGCCCTCTGATGCACACCATCGCAGCTAAGGCAGTATGCTTCGGCGAAGCTCTGAAGCCCGAGTTCAAGGAATACCAGAAGAGAATCATCGAGAATGCAAATGCACTCGCTGAGGGTCTGGTAAAGCGCGGCTTCAATCTGGTATCCGGCGGTACGGACAACCACCTGATGCTGGTTGACCTGCGTCCGTTCAACATCACCGGCAAGGAGCTGGAACACAGACTGGACGAGGTATATATCACTGTGAACAAGAATGCAATCCACAACGATCCCGAGAAGCCGTTTGTCACCAGCGGTATCAGAATCGGTACACCGGCTGTGACCACCAGAGGTCTGGGCGTTGAGGAAATGGAAATGATCGCTGAATACATCTACCTGTGCGCAACGGACTTCGAGAACAAGGCAGACGAGATCCGTGCAGGCGTGACTGCGATCTGCGAGAAGTATCCGCTGTATCAGTAAAATATCATACATCAAATGGGGGCGGACGGAGGTGTCCGCCCTTTTCTATATCCTGCGAATCGTTTTCTGCGAGGAGTCCGCCCTCATACTCCTCTCAAGAAATGTGTTCTTGCGTCCTAACGTTTTCTATATGCCCCTGTTGGGGCATATAGAAAACGCCTTGGGATTCTCAAGGGATTCCATCCCTTGAGCGGGGGTGTGGGGGCAGAGCCCCCACAAAATAATTCACCGAAAGGAGCTGATACCATGCCACTTGCCGATTCCATCCGACCGAAAACCCTTGATGATGTTGTCGGACAGCAGCATCTGCTGGGGGAGGGGAAACCCCTGCGCCGCATCATCGAAAGCGGACGCATTCCCAATATGATTTTCTACGGCCCGTCCGGCATCGGGAAAACCACCCTTGCCAGCATCATCGCAAGCCGCACCAATATGACCCTGCACATCCTCAACGGCACGCAGGCAGGCGTGTCCGACATCAAATCCGTCATCGCCGATGTGGGGACGTTCGCCTCGATGAACGGCATTCTCTTGTACCTCGATGAGATCCAGTACCTCAACAAAAAACAGCAGCAGAGTCTGCTTTCCTATATCGAAAACGGCGATATTACGCTGATTGCATCCACGACCGAAAATCCCTATTTCGCCGTGTACAATGCCGTCATCAGCCGGAGCACCGTCTTTGAATTCAAGCCCGTCGATGCAGCCGAGATGGAAAAAGCCGTCCGCCGTGCTTTCCGCATTATGCAGGAAGAACAGGGGAATGCCATCGAAATCGAGGAGGGCGTGACTGCCCATATCGCACAGGGCAGCGGCGGCGATGTCCGCAAGGCGATGAATGCCGCAGAACTCTGTGTCCTCTCCGGTGAACCGACCGCCGACGGCATCCGTGTGACCATGGACATTGCAAAATCGCTCACACAGCGCAGCAATATGCGCTATGACCGTGACGGCGATGCGCATTACGATATCCTCTCCGCACTCCAGAAATCCATCCGCGGCAGCGATGAAAATGCCGCTCTTCATTATACCGCAAGACTGCTGGAAGCGGGTGATCTCATTTCCCTCACAAGGCGTCTGCTCGTGATTGCGTGTGAGGACATCGGCCTTGCCCATCCGCAGGCCGTGGCAATTGTAAAGGCCTGTGTGGATACCGCATTGCAGCTGGGTCTGCCGGAAGCGAGAATTCCGCTTGCAGAAGCGGTGATCCTGCTGTGCACGTCACCGAAATCGAACTCGGCGATCAATGCCATCGATGCTGCCATTGCCGATGTGCGATCGGGCGATTACGGCGATATTCCGGCATATCTGAAGGACGGCCACTATGGCGGCGCCCAGAAGCTCGGCAATGCCATCGGCTATCAGTACCCCCACGCATTCCCGAACCATTATGTGCAGCAGCAGTATCTGCCCGATAACATCGCCGACCATGTCTATTATGAATTCGGCGATAATAAGCAGGAGCAGGCCGCTGCCGCCTACTGGAAGAAGATCAAGAATGAATAAAAAAAGCCGCAGAAGCGGCTTTTTTATATGTAAGGATACAAAGGGGCGGCAGCCGCCTTAATCCAGCTCGTGAATCTGCTGGTAGATGTCCTGCATCCGCATGTCCGTCAGTGCAATCGTCTCCGCACATTCCAGCAGCTCCTGTTTGAGCGAGGGCGGCACCTCACAGCTCGTCTTGTAGTGCAGCTGATGCTCCAGCGCTGCCCAGAAATCCATTGCAATCGTCCGGATCTGAATCTCCACCGGCACACGGCGTGTCATGGTCGACATGCATACCGGCACCGTCAGCACCAGATGCAGGCTCCGGTAGCCGCTGGGCTTCGGGTTCTTGATGTAGTCCTTGACCTTGATCACCTGAAACGCCTCATTCATGGTCAGAAGCTCCGCCATTGCGTAAATATCATCGATATAGTAACAGATCACACGAATGCCCGCAATGTCCGTCAGATGCTGCTCTGCGGACTTCGCCGAAACCGGAAATCCCTTGCGCTGCAGCTTCTCCACAATGCTCTGCGGCGATTTGATGCGGCTCTCGATGCTGTGAATCGGGTTGCGCTGGAATTTCATGCTGAATTCATTGTCATAAATCCCCAGCTGCGTCTTCACAATCTCCGCTGCCGATTCGTACAGATGCTCCAGCTCCAGAAATTCGTAGAACGCCGTCATGATCTGTTCCCGCTGTGCCGGTACGATCTGTTCTATTGTGTCAAGGTAAAAGTTCTTTTCATCCATTTCGGCACCTGCTTTCCTGTTGTGATTGGAATATATGCTTTCATTATACCATACATCCCCACCCATTTCAAGTCTATTTGCACAAATTTCATTACGTTTTTCATAAGATTTCACTAAATTTTCTCAAATTTCATTTTCCCTCTTGACATAGTAGCAAAAGTATACTATAATAGAACTAAGGTAAGTAGCAAAAACATACTTACATGAAGGGAGCGATTTCAATGAAATACAAATGCGGTATGTACGGCGGCAGCTTCAATCCCCTGCATATGGGACATGTGGAATGCATCATCCGCAGTGCGAATCAGTGCGAGCGTCTGATCGTAGTGATCAGCCACGGGACGCACCGTGACGAAATTGACGTGCGTGAGCGTTATCGCTGGATCTATCAGATCACAAAGCACATCGGCAATGTGAAAATCATGATTCTGGAGGATACCGCACCGACCAAGGCGGAGTATGACTGCGAGGACTACTGGATGGCAGATGCGCAGAAGGTCAAGGAATTTGCCGGCGAGCCGATCGACGTGGTATTCTGCGGCAGTGACTACACGGATGACAGCTTCTGGGCAAAGTGCTATCCGGAGGCGAAGCTTGTGATTTATCCGAGAAACGGCATTTCTTCCACGCAGATCAGAGAAAATCCCTATCGCTGCTGGGAGATGATCCCGAATGTGGCGAGACCGCATTATGTGAAGAAAGTGCTGCTGATCGGTGCGGAGAGCACGGGCAAATCCACGCTGACAGAGAATCTGGCGAATTACTTCAACACAAATTTTCTGGAGGAAGTCGGTCGGGACATTTCCGAGCGTTCCGGTACGGATGTTCTGATGCTGCCGGAGGATTTCACGGACATTCTGCTGACGCACAAGCTGCGTGAACGGGAAGCGGTCAAGCACAGCCGGATGGTGCTGTTTGAGGATACGGACTGCCTGATCACCCGCTTCTTTCTGGAATTTCTGGAGGGGAAGGACAAGGAGCGGAACATCGCTCTTGCCGATGCGATTGCGGCACTCAATGACTATGATCTGATTCTGTTCCTCGAGCCGGATGTGAAATTCGTGCAGGACGGTGACCGGAGCGAGGTCATTGCGGCGGATCGGGAATATTACAGCACGACGATCAAGAATCTCTATCGGGAGCATGGTTTTGCTTTCGTGGAGGTGCGTGGGGATTATGACGAACGCTTCCGCAAGGCGGTGGCACTGACGAAGGAAATGCTGAATATCTGATGTGTCCGGTATGCATCCCCCCCGCTTGGGAGGGACATCTGGAAAGCTGCACCATTTATGAACTTGCCATCCATGCTGCCGCTGCGCAGCAGCGGCAGCCAATCCCCCTCCCTTGGGGAGGGGGAAGGGGGTGGGGGAGTCTGGGAAGGCCTCCCATTTCCGATGAAATACATCTAATACATCTGCAGAAAACGAATAAGGCAGGAGGAACAACTATGAACACATTCAAAAAAATCGCCGCCTACATGACCCCATTCCAATGGTTTGAGGTGCTGGGCGTAATTGGATTTACCATTTATTTTGCAGTGATTGACAAAGAAAGCCCGATATGGTATACTGTCATCAGTTCCATTGCTGCGATCGCCGGTATTTTCTGCGTGGTACTCTGTGCCGCAGGCAGACGGGCGCAGTATTACTGGGGCTTTGCCAATATCATCGCCTACATCATTGTTTCGTGGATGATGCGTTTTTACGGCGAAGTGATGCTCAATGCCCTGTACTATCTGCCGACGCAGTTCATCGGGCTGTATCTCTGGAAAAAGAATGCCGCCGACGGTGACGGTGATCTGGTGAAATGCCGGAAGCTCACGCTCCCATGGGTGGCGGGACTCCTTGCGGTCACGGCACTTGGCATCTGGGGCTACAAGATGATTCTGACAGCACTGGGCGGCAATGCGGCGTGGCTCGACAGCACAAGCACGGTGATTTCCATCGTGGCCAATGCCCTGATGGTGCTGCGCTTCCGTGAGCAGTGGCTGTTGTGGATCATTGTGGATGCGGTGACCGTTGTGATGTGGCTCGGCACGGGCGATTACATCATGACCGCAATGTGGGCATTCTATCTGCTGAATGCAGTGTATGGGTTTGTGGTGTGGACGAAGCGGAGCAGAAAGCAGTAAATCAATCATCCGGCAATGCAATGCAGATGCTTTTTCTGAGGTGAGTGCTCCAAGACTGCCCCCACCTTACAGGTGCCGTCCCCTCTGTCACTTCGTGACGTCTCCCCACCCCGTGGGGAGCAGCCCTCCACCCGCCAAAGGCTATCGCCTTTTGAATCCATTATTGATCTTTGGTTGTCGGAGTCATAACATACACAAACTAAAGGAGTTACCTATGAACTACAAACTCGCTATTTTCGATTTGGACGGCACAATTCTTGATACTTTGGAAGACCTCACGGATGGGGTGAATTATGCCCTCTCCGAATGCGGCTATCCCGTCCGCACGATTGCGGAAGTCCGCCGCTTTGTCGGCAACGGTATCCGCAAGCTGATTGAGCGTGCGCTTCCCGCCGGCACACCGGAAGCGGAGATCGACCGTGTGCATGGGATTTTCTCGCCCTACTACAAGGCGCACTGCGATGTCAAGACCAAGCCCTATGACGGCATTCCGGAAATGCTCCAGGCACTCCGAGCAGCCGGCATGGAGACAGCCGTCCTCTCGAACAAGGGCGATTTCGCCGTACAGCCCCTCATCCGCCATTATTTCCCCGATCTGTTCATCCTTGCCTTCGGCGAGCGTCCCGGCATCCCCCGCAAGCCCGCACCGGATGCGGTGTTTGAAATTCTGGAACGCCTTGGCACGGACAAGGCCGATGCCGTCTACATCGGGGATTCGAATGTGGACATTGAAACCGCACGGAATGCAGGCCTTTCCTGCATCTGCGTGGATTGGGGCTTCCGTGACCGTGCACAGCTGATCGAAGCCGGAGCGGAACGCATCGTATCCACGCCGGAGGCACTGCGGAAGGCTTTGCTTGGCACATGAATTATGTAAGGCGGCTGCAAAGCCGCCTTCATCAGATTTTCAGCACCCAACCCGCCTGAATATCATCCCTCGTCATGCGGGGGTATTTCGTCCGGTTTGCTTCCACAAGCCCGTCCACAGTTGTGCCGAAGCGGCGGGCGATTTTTGTCAGCGTATCGCCACGCTGCACAGTATAGACGGTCTGCTGGTCGAATCGTGTCAGCTCGAACCGTTCGATCAGCCCGATGAGCTTGCCCGCATAGTCGGGATCCGTGGCATAGCCCGCTTGTTGCAGGGCGATGCAGGCGGCACGGTAATTGTCCTCCCCGATCACATGCCGGTATCGGGACAGTCCGCAGAGGAAGGCACCATGATCGGCGATGCTCTCCGCCCAATCTGCATAAGCACGGAAGCAAGCCGTTTCTTTGGTGAAACGTACGCCGTCATAACATTCCTTTGTGCGGCTGGCATAGACGGGCCCCGTCCAGTTTTTGTCCGCCTTGATGCCGAAGAGGGCGTTGGCTTTTTGGGTGAGGGCGGATTTCCCCCAGCCCGATTCGAGAATGGCCTGTGCGATGGTGACACTCGGAAGGATTCTGGCAGCGGCGGCATCGGCCTGCACGAGTGCACCGACGGTTTCGATGAACTGTTTTTGTGCGTCAGTCATGCTTTTCATCTCCCTTCGATTTCAGAATATCAATGGCATTCTGGAGCGCCTTGGGAAAGGGGATGCCCATCATACCGGCATTTTCGAGGATGGAAACAAGCTCATTGGCAAGGAAGGCAGCACACACGCCGTCACGGATCCAGCCGCCCCCGACGATGAGATCGAGCCTGTGGGCGATGAGGACGATCAGGAGGATCATGCCCTTCCGGACGAGTCCCTGAAAACCGATGCGGGAGCAGAGTCCGCCGTTTTCGGATTTGAGCGAATGCCGGAACACACCTGCGACGAGGACGCCCGACAGGTAATCGATGCCCATGCAGATGATGAGGGCCTGCAAAGCGGCATCCCAGCTGCCAAAGCACCATGACAGCACACCGCCGAGCAGACCGCAGATGGTACAGAATTTCAATTGCATCATCACACCCCCTTTCAAAAGGGGGCAAAAAAACCCGCATGGTTGTACACGAATGTACATGCTGCGGTGAGTTTTTTGTAAAGAAAAGCACCCGCCGTCCGGTGGGTGCTTCAGTCTGTCAGAAAAACATCAAAAGATAACGCGGAGCAGCCTGAGGATGCCAAAGGGAATCATTCCCTTTGGCAGGGGGTCAAGGGGGACAGCGTCCCCCTTGCATGGTTTTGATTCAAAAAGCATCAAAATGTAACTGAAGAGCCTATTTCGCCTTTAGTCTTGATGTTCTTTCCTCTGCGATGCGTAAGCGAGCAGACGCACTGCCTCATTGTCCCCATCAAATATCGTGGGCTGTTTCGACAAAAACAAGCACCCGCCGTCCGGCAGGTGCTTATATTTTCAGCTATTTCGGAAATTACAGCAGGATCGGATACTGTGCCAGCACCTGCACACCCTTCTGCGCCAGTGCCTTGACGGCAGCGTCCACCTGTGCTGCATTCATCTCGGTCTCAGCGATGCAAACCGTCTCGCCCTCTTCTGTGGAAACGGTTCTCTCACCCAGCGTGCCCAGCACTTCAGTCAGTGTGGCCGCATCGGCAGCGGTGGTACGGAAATAACGCTTGGCTGTGAATGCCGCATAATCTTCAATGAAATCAGCATTGTCGGAGGCTTCCCATGTCTGTGCGGAGATGGTGCCATCGAGCTGTACCTGCTCGATCATATCGCCCAGCACGGCACTTGCAGTCGGGAACTTGCCGGCACCGCGGCCATAGAACAGGGAGCGGTCCGCACCGTCCGTATCGGTCATCACAGCATTGAATACGCCGTTGACCTGGCTGAGCAGATTGTCGCCCTGTACGGCCATGGGCATAACCGTCGGCAGGATCTTGCCGTTTTCGAGCTTCTTCACCTGTGCAATCAGCTTGATGGCATAGCCCAGCATGCTGCAGAGCTTCACATCGGTCAGGTCAACCTCACGGATGCCCTTTGTGAAAACAGCATCGGGGTAAACATGCTTGCCGAATGCAAGGGAGGAGAGGATGCAGATCTTGCGGCAGGCGTCGTGGCCTTCCACATCGGCGGTGGGATCCTTCTCGGCATAGCCCAGCTCCTGTGCGAGCTTGAGGGCGGTATCGAAGTCCATGTTATCGCAGATCATCTTGTTGAGGATGAAGTTGGTGGTACCGTTGAGAATACCGGAAACTGCGGAGAAATCATTGGCAGCCAGGCACTTGTGCATCGGGCGGATGATCGGAATGGCACCGCCGACACTGGCTTCGAAGAAGAAGTTGACATTGTGCGCCTTCGCAGCAGCGAGCAGGATATCGCCCTTCTTGGCCACCAGCTCCTTATTGGAGGTGGACACGCTCTTGTCGGCCTCAAGGCAGGCCTTGACGAAGGTGAAGGCAGGCTCCACGCCGCCCATGCATTCAGCCACAACGGTTACATCGGGATCGGCGAGGATGGGATCAATGCTCTTGACAACCAGATTGCCGTAGGGTCTGTCCGGGAAGTCACGCAGATCGAGGATATAGCCCATTTCAAGGGACTTTCCGCATCTCTTTTCGATGAGCGCCTTGTTCTTTTCAAAGAGTTCCACTACGCCGGAGCCGACAACGCCGCAGCCCAGCACTGCAAATTTATTCATTTCAAAATCCTCCTAAAGATTTGATCGTGATCGATGGATACCGGATTATTCACCGGACAGAATTTTCACATCCACAACACCCGGCACATCGCAGAGCAGACCGAGCAGGTGGTGGGGGGACTGCACCTCTCCATGGAGTCTGACGGTAAAAGTAACGCTTGCGACGCCGTCGACGGGAATGCTCTGATTCACTGTCAGAATGTTGGCATCAAGGTCATACAGAACGGAAAGGACGCTGGACAGCACGCCGGCCTCGTCACGGAGCACGGCATGAAGATTGATGATGCGCTGCGTCAGCTTGTCCTCATAGGTGAAGACGCAGTCCTTGTATTTGTAATATGCACTTCGGGAAATGCCGACACGCTTGCAGGCCGCTGCGGAGCTTTTCTCCTCCCTATTGGCGAGGAGTTTTTTGACCTCGAGCACCTTGCCGATGACCTCCGGCAATACGGAAGCATCCACGACAATCAATTGTGTACGCTGTTCCATCCTGATCCTCCTGGTTTGAATCGTCCGTGTAGAAAGTACAGTTGTATTCATACTGTGTCATTATACCATGTTTTGCGCTTTTTGTCAAGGGGGATTTTTCGTAAAAAAAGAACCCCCGCATGTGCAGGGGTTCGTTCATATCTTAATAATTCTTGATGGTGTCAGCATTGAAGAAGCTGTCGCTCTCGGTGTAGTAATCGTTGGTCTCCAGAGAGGTGAAATCCTCATCGTCGGAGTCGGGCAGTCTTGCACCGCATACACCACAGAACTGGAACTTCTCGTTAACCTCAGCATCGCACTTGGGGCAGATTTTGAAGCCGCGCATGCCGTTCAGTTCAAAACGCATCTTCTTGATGCGGCGGCGTCTTGTGTCGATATCCTCGCACAGTGCCTTCAGTACAGCCGGATCCTCATCGGGATTCTTGTAGTACTTCTTGCCGATGTCTGCAAATACCTCGACAATACGCTCCTCCTCATACAGGATCTTGCGCTTCAGATTGTTCACTTCAGAAACATTTTTCGTCTTCTCTGTAATACCACGGCCTGCGCCGCTCAGACTGTCAATGATTCCCATACTTCTCAACTCCTATACAAAATAGTCTTGCTGCATCCACTGTTCCGAAATCGTTTCAGGGTAAAATGCAATGATGCCAGGACTTTATCTCCTACTATAAATTATACAACATTTTTGGAATTTGTCAAGGCTTTTTTGGACAGAATCCGAAAAATTCATAAATAGTTTGCAAATCACTTTTCCACAGGTGCGAAGCGGATACGGATTTTCGGCATTTTTTCAATTGTTGCATAGGAATTGAACAGACCGTCCTCAAGGGAAAGATCATTCTCACCGCTTGCGGGCGGTGCAAAGATTTTCAGGGTCATGTCACAGGCACCCGAGAGGGGCTTTTTGTAGAAGGCGGACATCATGTCGATCACCTTGGCCTTGGGGGATTTCCAGAACCAGTGGCCGTTGATCTCGAGCATGTAGTTGCCCTCATCCTCAAAATAGACCTCGCAGAAGGTCGGATTGCCCTCGAAATGCAGCGGGATTGCCAGACCCTCGGCATCCTCGGAGCTGCCCCAGCGCAGTGTCACCGGCAGCTGGGTCTCTTCGCCCTCGGTCATCTTCGGCAGGAAACGCTCGGAATGAATGAGCTTTCTGTAGGTTTCCATCACCGGCTGTGCAATGCCGACCTCGGGGTTGTTCGGGTCCTCGATCTCCAGACCCAGTCTGCCCCTGTCACGGAACTGATAGAAGGTGAAGCCCGTGAACCAGTCAGCCTGCTCTTCCTCAAGAATATCGCAGAATTCCTGCACCATGGCCGCCTGATCATAGGCACCGGTCACATCGCCGTCCGCATTGAATTCGGACATGATCATGGGCTTCGGCGTGCCGCCGTTGAGCTGGCAGTAGCGTTCGTAGCTGGCCTTTGTCATGTCATAGACATCACGCACCTTGCTGCGGCTGTGGCTCTTTCCGCCGGTCTCGGCCACATCATACGGCCAGCCCCAGTGCAGAGCCATGTATTTGTCCACCGACCAGATGTCGGCTGCGGGAATGGTCTGGGCAAATTCGGCTTCCTTCTCCATTTCCTCGGCACCCTTATGCTCGATGCCGCCGATGCAGATGATGGTCTGGACATTGGGGGCATGCGCCTTGATGATGCGGGACGCACGCACAAAGAAATCTGCCACTTCCTGATAGGAGCAGCGGCGGTTGAAGGAGAACCAGTTGCCGGTGGCCTCGTGGTTGATGCGGAGCAGCACACGGCCGAAGGGACGCAGATCCTCACCGATGGCCGCCAGATGCGCATCGGAGACATGGGGGTCGATGGTCAGGGTGAGGGTGACATCCTGTCCGTGGGCACGGATCTCACGCATGCAGGTGAAAGGCTCGCCGTCGGTGCTGCCGCCGAGACCGCCCTTGTAGGTGAAGTAGTCGTCATAGGGATAATCCCATGCGAAGCTGACATCGGGATTGGCATGCACAACACTTGCACGGCCCGGCCAGCCCTCATCGAGGGGATAGTAGCAGTACATCAGGGAGATGCTTCTGTGGGGACGGCCGAGGGTGTGGAGGATGTAGTCCTGATTGACATATTCTCCCCGCTCGCTGCCGTCACCGAGGTCAACGGCGCACTTGGCCGGCCCCATGTGGAGCTTGTAGATAGTTTCCATGTTCGATTCCTCATTCTTCATTTTCATTTTCTAAAAAAAGGCGGCGCCGGCGATTCCGGTCCGACCGCATTATGTTTATTATATCGGATTTCGGGGGATGTGTCAATATAAAAAAATGCATCTTACTGCAATATTATCGCAGTTCTGCGCAAGCTTCATACGCTGCCGGGCGCTCCCTGCGGACTTTTCCACACGATTCCACAGTGGAAAGAAGGGGGAAAACGGGGGAAAACCGGAGTTGTACGCATTTGTCCATCTGTGCCGATCGCAGAATGCGCCGAAGTTGTATCGATTTGTACAATCAACAACATGCCGAAAACCATGTGAAATAAGCTGATTTCATCGCAGGACAGGCGTTTTTCTGATTTTGGACTGTTGTACGTTTCGAAAGCATATGCTTTTTCAAAACAACCAAAACAAGCAAAACAACCTGATACTGATCCTGAACCTGATCCTGTTCCTGTACCTGTACCTGAACCTGTACCTGTACCTGAACCTGTTCCTGTACCTGAACCTGTTCCTGTACCTGAACCTGTTACTGTACCTGAATCTGTTCCTGTACCTGAATCTGTTCCTGTACCTGAATCTGAATCTGATTTTTCTTCCCCCCGAGGGGGAAGAAGAAAGAGAGAAAGAAAATAAAAAAGCAAAAGAAACAGTCTGATGAAAGCAGCAGATTGTAAAGACGAAGTCATCCGGCGTGGGGCGGCATATGGGGAAGCCCCCCTATTTTCACAATGCAGCGCACAGCATGTGCACGGAGCGGGGTGACGGGGCTGCCAAGCCCCGTCCGATTCCCCTCACCCTTTGGGGGAGGGGCAGGGGAGGGGGCAGTATATGGGGAAGCCCCCCCCATTTTCGTGTTTCGTGGCAAGACACGATAAATCTCAGCTTTCACAATGCAGCGCACATGATGTGCACTGGGCGGGGCGACGGGGCTGCCAAGCCCCGTCCGATTCCCCTCACCCTTTGGGGGAGGGGCAGGGGAGGGGGCAGTATATGGGGAAGCTCCCCCATTTTCGCATTTCGAGGGCAAGACACGATAAATCTCAGCTTTCACAATGCAGCGCACATGATGTGCACTGGGCGGAGTGACGGGGCTGCCAAGCCCCGTCCGATTCCCCTCACCCTTTGGGGGAGGAGCGGGGCGACGGGGGCGGCTTATGGGGAAGCCCCATTTTCCGTGTTTCGTGGGCAAGACACGATAAATCTCAGCAAAAGACTTGATTTTTTCCGGAAAACATGGTAGAATTAAAGATAGACCTATGAATCCCGAAAGGAGTGCGGTTTTATGAAATTCAGCAAAATGCACGGTCTTGGCAATGACTATGTCTATGTCAACGGCTTTACCGAGTACGTCCCGTTCCCTGAGCCTGTGTCCATGTTCATCAGCGACCGCCGGTTCGGCATCGGTGCGGATGGTCTCATCCTCATCCTGCCGTCGGAAGTGGCAGACTGCCGTATGCGTATGTTCAATGCGGACGGCTCCGAGGGCATGATGTGCGGCAATGGCATCCGCTGTGTCGGCAAATATGCCTATGACCACGGCATCGTGCAGAAGGAACAGCTCTCCGTGGAAACCAAGTCCGGGATCAAATACATCACCCTCAGGACATCGGACGGCGTTGCCACCGATGCCACGGTCGATATGGGCAAGGCCATTCTGAAGCCCGCCGACATTCCCGTGAAGGCAGAAGGGGAGACCTTCGTGCAGCAGCCGCTTTCCGTCTGCGGCAGCGAGTACACGGTTACCTGCGTTTCCATGGGCAATCCCCACTGCATTGTCTTCACGCAGGAGGATCCCATGCAGATGAAGCTGGAGGAGATCGGCCCGCATTTTGAGCACCATGCGCTCTTCCCCGAGCGCATCAACACCGAATTTGTGCAGGTGCTCGATGACACCCACCTGTTCATGCGTGTCTGGGAGCGGGGCAGCGGCGAGACCTTTGCCTGCGGTACGGGTGCATGTGCCACAGTTGTGGCGGCCGTTCTGAACGGCTTCTGCAAGCAGGACACCGAGATCACAGTCAGCCTGCGCGGCGGCGATCTGAAAATCACATGGCAGTCCGACGGCCGTGTCATGATGACGGGGCCTGCCACCCATGTTTTTGACGGTGAGATCGACATTTCACAGATTCCCTGTCCCCTCAGCGAATGAGCGGGCAAACATACATCAAAGGAGTAAAACTATGGTAAAGATCAATGAAAATTTCCTGAAGCTCGAAAAGAACTATCTGTTCATCAACATCGCCAAGAAGGTCAATGCCTTCAAGGCTGCCAATCCCGATGCTGCACTCATCCGCATGGGCATCGGCGATGTGACCCTGCCTCTGGCTCCGGTTGTTGTGGAAGCCATGAAGAAGGGCGCCGATGAAATGGGCGTGAAGGAGACCTTCAAGGGCTATGAGGACAGCGGTGCCGGCTATGATTTCCTGAAGAATGCCATTGCCGACTATTACAAGAGCTTTGGTGCGGATGTTTCTGCGGATGAGATCCGTGTGAATGACGGTGCCAAGAGCGACTGCGGCAACATCGTTGACATTTTCGGCGATGACAATGTGGTACTCATCACCGATCCCGCCTATCCCGTATATGTGGACAGCAACCGCATGAGCGGCCGCAAGGTGATCTTTGCCGATTCCAATGAAGAGAACGGCTTTGCCGCAATGCCCGATGACAGCGTGCATGCCGATCTGATTTATCTCTGCTCTCCGAACAATCCGACCGGTTCTGTTTACACCAAGGAGCAGCTGGCAGAATGGGTGGCCTATGCAAAGCGTCATGAGTCCATCATCATTTTCGATGCAGCCTATGAGGCATTCATCACCGATCCCGCACTGCCCAGAAGCATCTTCCAGATCGAGGGTGCCAAGGAGTGCGCAATCGAGATGTGCTCCCTGTCCAAGACAGCGGGCTTCACAGGCGTACGCTGCGGCTACACAGTCGTACCGGAGGCACTGAAGGTGAAGGCATCCGACGGCACAGAGGTGAGCATTGCGCAGCTCTGGGGACGCCGTCAGGGCACAAAGTTCAATGGTGTATCCTATCCCGTACAGTGCGGTGCGGCAGCTGTCTTCACAGAAGAGGGTCAGAAGCAGATCAAGGAGAACATCCGTTACTATCAGGAGAATGCCAAGATCATTGCCGAGACCATGGAATCCCTTGGCATCAAGTACACCGGCGGTGTGAACTCCCCCTACATCTGGTTCAAGTGTCCGGATGGCATGGGCAGCTGGGAATTCTTTGACAAGATGCTTGCTGAAATTGCAGTTGTCGGCACACCGGGCGAGGGCTTTGGCAAGAACGGCGATGGCTGGTTCCGTCTGACGGCGTTCGGCGATCGTGACAATACGATTGAAGCAATGCGCCGCTTCAAGGAGATGCTGAGCAAGTAATGCAGGAAGCAGGGGCTATACGCCCCTGCTTTTTTGGTGCACCGGAGGGGCCATGCACTCACGGAGGGCGCTGCCCTCCATTCCTGCATGGCTTAGCCCATCCCCCCTGCCCCCCTTCCCCACGGGGAAGGGGGGGATTGGTTGAGGGTGCTGCGCACCCTCAACCCGCTCGGGGACGAGCTGACGCCGTCCCCGAACCCCACAGGACGAGCAGGCACCGTCCCCATGGAACGATCCGTCCCCGAACCCCATGGGACGAGCCGTCCCCGAACCCCACGGGACGAGCCGTCCCCGAACCCCACGGGATGAGCAGGCACCGTCCCCATGGGACGAGCCGTCCCCGAACCCCATGGGACGAGCAGGCACCGTCCCCCTTTTTGGGTGCACCGGAGGGGCCATGCACTCACGGAGGGCGCTGCCCTCCATTCCTGCATGGCTTAGCCCATCCCCCCTGCCCCCCTTCCCCACGGGGAAGGGGGGATTGGTTGAGGGTGCTGCGCACCCTCAACCCGCTCGGGGACGAGCTGACGCCGTCCCCGAACCCTACAGGACGAGCGGGCACCGTCCCCCTTTTTTTGGTGCACCGGAGGGGCCATGCACTCACGGAGGGCGCTGCCCTCCATTCCTGCATGGCTTAGCCCCATCCCCCCTGCCCCCCTTCCCCACGGGGAAGGGGGGATTGGTTGAGGGTGCTGCGCACCCTCAACCCGCTCGGGGACGAGCAGGAGCCGTCCCCACGGGCCGAGCCGTCCCCGAACCCCACAGGACGAGCCGTCCCCGAACCCCATGGGCACGCCGAACTCTCGCATTTTTTACAGAAAATCCCCCGAATTTAAGCTTCCTTTAAGAAACCGCCGCTATAATGGAGGCAGACGGCCACCCTCCCTGTCCGGTCTGCGCTCCGGCAGGGGGTGTCCATATATGATCGGATGAATTTGATGCAAAGGAGTGGAATTCTATGAATACAACAAAAATTTGCCGCATGCTCGCAGGCGTACTGGCTGCCGGTACACTCGCTGCCGCTATGCCCGTGCTCGATTTTTCCGCTGCATCCCAGACCATGGCCGGCGATGCCAACCTCGATGGTGCTGTCACTGCGCAGGATATCGTCACGCTGCAGTCCTATCTCTTCGGCAAAACTGCCTTCGATGAAACCATGTTTGCAAACTGTGATCTCACTGCCGACGGCAAGGTCAATGCCTTCGATCTCGGTATGCTCAAAAAGAAAATGCGTGTCAATCCCATCGCCGAACCCGTGACCATCCACCTCGCTGATACCGGCATCACTGTCGAGGGCGATGCGGACGGCACTGTACAGGTGACGGATCGTACCGTTACAATCACCGCCTCCGGTGTGTATTATATCGATGGCACTCTCACGGACGGCCAGATCTATGTCGAAACAGCAGCCGAGGACATCGCCGATGTTGAACTGGTGCTGACCGATGTCACCATGACAAGTTCCACAAAGTCAGCCATCTATACCGCCGCTGCCTCCGGCTCGGAGAAGACCAAGATCACCCTCGTGGGCGAGAATATCCTCACCGATACCGCTGCGGCTGCCTATGCTGAAAGCGGCGTGATCTATACCTCAAATAAGCTCACCATCACAAATGACAGTACCGGCACGCTGCAGGTGAATTCCAACATGAACACCGGTATTTATGCCGATAAGAAAATGAATCTCAACGGCGGTACCATTATTGTGAATACGGCGGACGGCGCGGATACCGCCGATGCCGATGCGATCGTAGGCGACAATAACATTGAAATCGAGGGCGCTGTCATTGACATCGATTCCTCTGCGGATGGCCTGAAGTCCAAGGACAAGGGCGTGTATCTGCTGGACGGCAGCGTGACCGTCAAGGCCGGCAATGACGCCGTACAGGCCTGCACAGAGATTGCCGTTTCGGGCGGTACACTGACAGCGGGCGGCGACAGAGGCTTCCGTCTCGATGCCGCGGGACTGCTGAACATTACAGGCGGTCAGGTACTCGCCACAGCCACCGATTATCAGGTGACGGGTGCGGGTGTGGCCGTGAGTCTTGCAGGCAGCACACAGACGATCATGATGCTGGATCTGGCGGCCGAGTGGACAAAGGCCAATGCGATTGCCATCGGCGAGAACATTTACCAGCCGAACAAGAAGTACAGCTATGTGCTTGTCTCCGATGCGGCACTGGATGCTGCGGGAACTTATGCGGTTTCCGTCGGCGGCTTTGCCATGACACAGGGTGCGGAGGCTTCCGCATCGTTCCAGAACACGGGTACGGTGACGCAGTACACAAATGTTGCGGCCATGCCGAGTGTATCCTGATGAAACGCAGACAATCCCACTTCTCATACTTTAATATCTATCGCAGAAGCAGCGGCCATTGTGCCGCTGCTTTTGTCTGTCGTAAAAACCTTATCAGGTGCAAAGGACGCAGTCCTTTGTCGGGGTGGGCAGTGTCCCCATTTTCCCCTTTTTCCAAAAAAATAAAATTTTTTGTTTTTTTAAGATTCCTTTAAGAGAGCGTTGCTATAATGTGGATAATCGCTGAGAAGCATCTTCGCTGCAGTGCGGCAAAGGCCCCGAAGATACGTCCGAATCCAGCGGCAGCGGATTCAAAGGCATGGGACGTGTCGGGCGGGGATGCCATCTCCCCCGCGAATGAAAATGAAGAATGAAGAACGAACGTGATAAAGGAGTGTAATGATTATGAAGAAGAATCCCTTCCGCCGCGGTATGGCCGGTCTTCTCGCAGCAGGCACCCTCGTCGCTGCAATGCCCGTGCTCCATTTCTCCGCTGCGTCCCAGACCATGGTCGGCGATGCCAATCTCGATGGCGCCGTCACCGCAGCCGATATCGTAGAGCTGCAGTCCTATCTCTTCGGCAAGGCGTCCTTTGACGAAACCAAGTTCGCCAACTGCGACCTCGTTGCCGATGGCAAGGTCAATGCTTTCGACCTCGCTATGCTCAAGAAAAAGATGCGTGTCACACCCCCCGAGACAACAACCGGTACCGTTGCCAAGATTACTTACAGCGAAAGCAGCGTCACCCTCTATGACGCTTCCGGCAATGTCGTTTCCCCCGATGATGCCGTTGCTGTCAATGGCACCGAAGTCACCATCAAGAAGGCCGGCGAGTATGAAGTGAACGGCACTTCCGCATCCGGACGCCTCGTTGTATCCACCGACGATACCGCAGAGCCGGAAGCCCTCGTGCAGCTCAACCTCACAGGCCTTACACTGACAAATGCCACTATGGCCCCCATTTTCGTGGAAAATGTCGGCGATGAGTGCGTCATCTCCGTCAAGAACGGCTCCGTCAATACCATCGCTGACGGTACAAGCCATACCGATATCCAGACCAACAGTGAGGGTGTCGCCGAGACCATCAATGGTGCCCTCTATGCCTGCGACGACCTCAAGATCAAGGGTAAGGGTACCCTCATCGTCAAGGGCAACACTGCCGATGGTATCGTCTGCAAGAATGACCTGAAGATCTGGAACGGCACCATTCAGGTAACGGCTGTGGATGACGGCATCCGCGGCAATGATTCCGTCCGCATCGGCGATCCCGATGATACCGATTATACTGCTCTGAACGTGAGCGTGACCACCACCGCAGGCGATGGCATCACCTCCACCAATGCCGAGGAAACCGACAAGGGCTTTGTCCGTGTATCCGGCGGCTCCGTGACCGTCAATTCCTACGGCGACGGCATTCAGGGTGAGCAGGCTGTGGAGATCAACGGCGGCACACTCGATATCACAACCTATCAGGGCTCCTCTTATACAGGCAGCGGCTCCTCCTCCGGCTCCACCGGCAGCACCGGCGGCTGGGGCGGCGGCATGGGCGGCATGGAAGGCGGCAATACCAATAAGACCGACTTCAGCTGCAAGGGCATCAAGGCCGTGGGTATCTTTGACGAGGCCGGCACAACCTGGCAGAGTGCAGGCAACCTGACCATCACCGGCGGCACCATCAAGGTGAATGCAACCGATGACGCCCTCCACTGCGGCGGCGATATGGTACTCACAGGCGGCGTGATGAATCTCCAGAGTGCCGATGATGCAATGCATTCCGACCATAACCTCACCATTGGTACAAACGGCAATGCAAACGTATTTGACGATGTACAGGTCTATGTTCCCTTTGCATATGAGGGCGTGGAAGCTCTGAACATCTACCAGTACAGCGGTACCGTTTACACCGTAACCACCGATGACGGCTACAACGCAGCAGGCGGTGCGGATTCTTCCGGCGGCTCCTGGGCACCCGGCGGTATGGGCAGCACAGGCGGCGGCTCCTATTCTTTGAATATCAGCGGCGGTCTGGCTGTGGTTAATTCAGCAAGCGGCGACCATGACGGCTTTGACTCCAACGGCAGCATCAACATGACCGGCGGTTATGTCGGTGCAAACGGTCAGGAACCGGCCGACTGTGACGGCACAAAGAACATGAGCGGTGCCTGCTACATCACCATCAACCGCGGCGGCAATACCAATCTGACAACCCGCTACAGCTTCCTTGACAGCACAGGCAATGTCATTGTTTCCTTCCTGTCTGCAAGCGGCGGCAGTGCCACCACAACAAACGGTGTGACATCCCAGACCGGCGGCACAGTTTCCGGCGGCACACAGCTGATGCCCGAATGCATTGGCGAAGTGTACATCGGCGGTACGCTCTCCGGCGGCACCACCGGCGGCAATACCGGCAACATGGGCTGGTAAGCCATTTTTCCAAACCAAATCCCTCTCATAATATAATCATCCATCACAGAAACAGCGGCCAATGGCCGCTGTTTTTGTGTAAGGGGAGCAGTATGTCTGCTCGCTGACGCCTTGCAGAGAGAGGCGCCGCCTTGTATGCAAAAAAATCCTCCCGAAAGGGAGGATTCAGTCTGTCGAAAAACTTCAATGGATTCAAAGGGCTATGCCCTTTGGCGGGTGGAGGGCTGCTCCCCACGGGGTGGGGAGACGTCACGAAGTGACAGAGGGGACGGCGGCAGTAAGCCGCGCAGTACCCTCCAAATATAGCCCCTCCCCCTTTGGGGGAGGGGTT
>SVNX01000018.1 GCA_015066665.1 Ruminococcus sp.
CTCACTTCAAAAGGGGCTTGCCAATTGACAACATCAAAGCAGCCTGCACAAATTGCACAGACTGCTTTTAGTCACAACGTAGATTGTTTTTGTTTTTTGCGCTGTCTACTTGACAAGGGGCGGGTCAAAAACAGGGAGGGGATTCTTTTTATTCGCATTCACGCAGCCGTTCGACAATGGAACGTCTGATGCACAGCCGATAAGTGATGAGCGGCACAAGAACGCCTACGGCTGCGAATACCGGAATAGATGCCGCAAGGGGCAGTATACTGAAATTGTAATCGCAGAACCAGAACAGCTTTTCCACGACGCTGCCGAGCGGTATGGTAATCAGATTGAGCACCAGTGCCGTCACTGCGGTGCCGCCGACGTAGATCATGCCCTCCCAGATGAGCGTTGTGCAAAGCTGCCGTCCCGTCATGCCGATGGCCTGCAGAGCAGCAATTTCCCGCTGTCTTGCGTGGATACTTGTCATCATTGTATTGATGAAATTCAGCACGCCGATGAGTCCGACGATGATGCTGAGTGCGGCACCGAGAATCATAAACATTCTCTGGAAGGACGCAAAGGCTGCGGCCTCCTTGACACGGCTTGTATAGTCGAGAGTCATGCGATCGGTATAATCGGCGATGAATGTCTCCATCTCCGCCTCCGCTTCGTCCGTTGTGTCAAGGGCAATGTAGATTGGGGCGGTATAACCCGACTGGGCAATCAGATCCGCATCACTTGTGAGAAACAGTCCGGCACCCGTCGAAAAACGATAGCCCAGCTCTGAGGGGATATCCACAATCGCTGCAATTTCGTACACGACATCATGTGACTGCTCATTGACTTCAAGGTACTGCCATTCACTGATGGGCATATTTTCAATCTCGGATGCATCCGCATATACTTCACCTGTTCTTGTGTTGACATATTCATGGAGATCGGTATAGCGGATGGTCACCTTGTCTCCCAGACTGAAGATTTCATTCCGTTCCACGGCAATGAAGCCTTCCCCGGCAATTTTCGTAATGTCGCCTTCAAACACCTTGATCTTGGAAAGCGCATTCTCCTCCATGCCGAGCACCTGCACACTGAACGGTACCGTGCCGTCATCTCTGCGATGATTGGTAAAATAATCATTGATGACATATTCATCATTGCCCCATTCGGTCATGACCGAGCGGACAATCGTCTCGCTGAGATAGGCATCGGGGTTGTATGTCATGGAGATGCCATAAGTTACAAAGCTGTTTGTCACACCGTCCATCTCTCTGAGGAAGGCATGCTCCTCGGTATGGATGGCATTCGTTTCATCCCAGTCGTATGTGAAATATTCCGGCTCTGCCACGATGAAATCCGTCTTGATATCGGCAAGATACTTCTCCATATTGAAGCTGCCGGCCAGAATGGATGTGAGTGTGAAGGTCACAATGGAAAGCGACAGTGATGCAATCACAAGCACTGTCCTGCCCTTGCTGCCGGTGAGTCTCGCCCTCGCCATACCGAACAGGGAGACGCCCTTCTTTCCGCTTCTTCTGCTGAAGCCGACGGCCTGTTCTGTATAGCGCAGCGCCTCAACAGGTGTGACACGGGCAGCCGCCCTTGCGGGAAGGAAGCAGGAAATCAGCACGGTGATCAGCGCAAAGACGGCGGAAAAGACAAAAATCCACGGGCTGACCGACGCCGATGTCTCGGATACATTCGCTTCTTCCAGCACTACAGGGCAAAGCACACTGCCCGTCAGCCATCCGCACAAAAGTCCGAGCGGAATGCCGACTGCCGAAAGCACCAGTCCCTGCGTCAGAACCATGGTCTTGATCTGGGACTGTGTGGTGCCGATCGTTTTGAGCATGCCATAGTGGCGGATCTCATTGGCCACGGCGATGCGGAAAATATTGTAAATGATGAGGTAGCCTGTCAGCATGATGAACAATAGAATCACAGCGAGGGTGATCATGCTTTCCGCATCGAGGCTGTCCGTCAGGTTTGCGCCCATATAGCCCCAGTTAGAGCCAATGGCTATGGCATTTTCGCCGTCGCTGCCATTCATGCAGCCGTGGCGTTCGAGAATGGCAATGAGCTGATCCTCGATGTTATAGTCCCGTTTCAGCATGACATTGAGTCCGTAGGCACCGAGATATGCCTCCTCATACTGGCTGTCCTGCACCGAAAGAATTGCCTCATAGCGGCTTTCAGGGAGGAGCAGGTGACTTGCAGGGGCAGCTTCATCATATTCCCAGTAACCGCTCAGGACGAATTCCTCGGTCACGATGACACCGTCGATGTCCATTGCAAGAGAAAACGTCTGTCCGATTTCCGGCTTGATGCCAAGGCAGGAAAGAACACGGGTATCCGTGGCCGCTTCATTCGTATTCTCCTTGGGAAGATGCCCCTTTTCCGGCTTGCAGTAGCTCCACTTTGCGGTGTTTTTGTCCATGAAGCTGATTTCGGTATAGTGATTGTACAGCCTCTCATCCGCAGCCATACCCAGAATTCTTCTCACGCCGTATGCCGTAATGTCCGGATCGGTGCACAGTTCATCGAACTGCGTCCTGGTCAGATTCTTGAATTCACCGTGAGCATAGGTGCCCACCTGCCGGAAATTGGACTCCTCAAAGCCCTTCGACATTGTCAAAAGAATCGTGAAGAGCGAGGTGAAGAGGAGCGTCGTCAGCGCAATGGCCACAATGGAAATGAGACTTCTCGTTCGGGTCATTTTCAGGTTTCGTACGCTCACCCGGCGGATGAATTTTGATTGATTCATCTTCACAGCAATCCCCCCTTACTTATCCGTCACAATCTTTCCGTCCTCGATCCGGATCATCCGGTCGGCAAGCTGTGCGATCTCTTCATTGTGGGTGATCATCACAATGGTCTGTGCATATTTGGCACTTGTCACCTTGAGCAGGCTGAGCACATCCTGCGAGGTGCGGCTGTCGAGATTACCGGTCGGTTCATCGGCAAGGATGATAGCGGGCTTTGCCGCAAGAGCTCTGGCAATGGCCACTCTCTGCTGCTGGCCACCGGAAAGATGATTCGGCAGATTGCTGAGCTTTTCGGTGAGTCCCAGTGTCTCAATCAGGGAATCAATGTATTCCTTGTCCGGCTCCCTGCCGTCGAGCTGCACAGGCAGCACGATGTTTTCATATACATTCAGAGAAGGCACGAGGTTGTAATTCTGGAAGACAAAGCCGATCTTGCGTCTTCTGAAAATGGTCAGCTCCTCATCTTTCAGCGTGAAGATGTCCTTTCCGTCAACATAGACCGTACCGGCATCGGGGCGGTCGAGTCCCCCGAGCATGTGCAGCAGTGTGGACTTACCGCTGCCCGACGTTCCCACAACAGAAACAAACTCACCCTGCGCCACCTCAAGACCAATGCCGTCCAGCGCACGCACCTCATTCTCGCCGCTGCCGTATGTTTTCCGCAGATTCAGTGTTGATAAAATCGCCATAACCATCTCTCCTTTTTTAAAAAATCCGTATTGTAAATCTCTCTACAATACGGATTCTACCATATCCTTCTTTCCACATTCTTTCTCCGCACAAAACAATTCTTACACTTTTGAAAGAAATACATAAAAGACAGAGCCCTTTCCCACTTCGGATGTCACTTTGATGTAGCCGTTTTCCGCAGCCACGATCTGTCGGGCAAGATACAGCCCGATACCGAGGCCATCCTCGGCGGCCGTTTTCTGTGCACGATAGAACCGTGTAAAGATCTGCGCCTGATCCGATTCCGCAATGCCGCACCCTGTATCGGCAATCTCGATACAGACAAATAATTCAAACTGCTGCACAGAAACCCGGATGCTGCCGTGCTCGGTATATTTGACCGCATTGTCAACAATATTCCAGATCGCCTCGGCGGTCCACTTTTCATCGAACACCGCCGTCTCCTCACCGCATGCAAGCGACAGTGACAGTCCCTTTTCTTCCGCACGGGGCTGAGCCTGCGCAATGACATCCTGCAGCATTGGTGCAAGGCTTTGTTTTTTAGGAGAAAGAGCGATGATGCCGGTTTCCAGACGTGAGAGCTTGACGAGCGATGCAATCAGAAATGAAAGCTTCTCCGACTGTGCCGCAATCTGCTCTGCATATTCCTGCTGCTCCGCATGCAGATCGCTCTCTGCCAAAAGCTCAGCATAGAGCCGGATATTGGCCGCTGGTGTCTTGGTCTGATGGGAAATATCCGCAATCAGCGTTTTGATTTTCGCTTTTTCCTCTGCGGTTTTCCGTGCGGACATTTCCGAAGAGGAGAGGTATTTCCACAGCTTGTTTTCGAGATACGACTGCTGGGATTCATCGAACCTGCTCTCGGTAAAGCTGCCGTCAATGGCTGCATCGAGCATGGCGTCAAGTTTGCGGATCTGTCTTGCATACCGCATCCGAAAGAAGAAAAAGCATGCCAGAGTCACAGCGGCTGCAAGTCCCAGAATGAGCAGAATCGGCTCCCATCCGTCGATCAGAATCACATCACGCCCCATGCTGCTTCACCCACATATAGCCGATGCCGTAAACAGTCCGGATGATCTCACGGGCATTGAGCTTGTCACGCAGCCGCTTGACTGTTACGGAAAGCGCATTTTCATCCACATATGCGGCACCATCCGTCCAGATCCGGTCAACGAGCCTGTCGCGTGTAAGGGTCATGCCGGCGTTATCCGTCAGGATCCGCAGCAGCTTCTGCTCTGTCTTGCTCAGCTCCACCGGCACACCATCCACGGTGAATTCCATACGTTCAAAGTCGAACACATAGACGCCGTCCGTAAAGACGCATTTCGGTGCAGGTGCTGCCGTCCGCCGCAGCTGTGTATGTACCCTTGCACGCAGCACAGCAAGACTGAAGGGCTTTGTGATATAGTCCTCCGCCCCCGCCTCAAGTCCGGCAACGATATCCGATTCAAGGTCGTTGGCAGTCAGCATGATCACGGGAATGCCGCAGGTTTGGGTGATGTGCGGCAGAAAGTCAAATCCGTTCCCATCGGGGAGATTCACATCGAGAATGACGAGGGCAAAATCCTCTTTTGCAAGCTTTTCCTTTGCATCATGCAGGCATCCTGCCGGAACGGTTTCAATATCATCGCTTTTCAAAGCACGGCACAGACCCGTTGAAAGGGCGGCATCGTCCTCCACAATCAGTATTTGTTTCATATTGCAATCTCTCCTTTGGCCATCCGGCCGTCACGGCCGCAGCTGTCCATAATTATATCATATCCGGATAAAAAATACAATACGGGATGTACGCAATGACAGCGCAACAGCATTTACTTTTTTATTCACATAAAATGCACTGCTCGGCGTGCTGGGGCTGTGCACGACGTTTTACTGTCTCTGTTTTCGTGGGCGTCATCATCAAGCCCATCGCCTCGCATTTTCTTGCAAAGCGCAAAGCCTTTCTTGCATAAAAATCCGTATGCACGATAAAAAACGGAGGACATATCCTCCGTTTCCTTTATGTCTCTTTGAATTTCGCACGGTACTGCACCGGCGATACACAGGCAAATTTTGTAAAGGCTCTTGAAAAATTCTCATAGCTCTGATAGCCGCACATAAACGCAATTTCCTTGGCGGTGTATTCCGTTTCCAGCAGAAGCTTGCCGGCATAATGCATTCGGCTGATGAACACATCGTTCATGCAGGAAACCCCGAAACGCTGTTTATACAGACGCTGGAAATGCGATGGCGACAGGCTGAGATGTTCGGCTATATGCGTCACATTCCAGTCATGAGCCGGATGATCATAGATATCCCGTTTAAGCTTGTCAAGCTCCTTGTCATAGTGATTCCTCGGATTTCTGTGCCGCGGTGCCGCACAGGCACTGACATGGGAGAGAATCGCACGGAGAATATGACTGAGCGTTTCATTCTTTCTCTGGATGCCGGAACGGAAGATCTCATCACCCACCCGGATCAGCTGTGAAACGCTTTCATCCGGCAGGCGGATCGGAACATTGAACGGCAGATGCAGAGATTCCATAAATGCTGCATCATCGGGATCCACGCTGAAGCGGATCCAGTCGTCCACATAAGGCTCCCCTTCTGCATAAATGCAGTGGGGCAGACAGCTTTCCACAAGAAAAAGCGTATTCGGTTCTACATGGTAGGTCTTCTTGTCCATGCACAGACGGCCCTTGGTGCGGACAAGTATGATCTGCAGACCAAAGTGCCCATTTGGCCGTTCAATGGCCAGCGTCTCCGGATGTTCCCAGTGCCATCCGAGCTGATAAACATGCATGTCGTATTTCCCTCCTTATTCCGGTTTCTGACTGCGGTATTGCTTCGGCGTCACGCCGGTCATTTTTTTGAAGAGTGTAGAAAAATGGGCGCTGTTGGCATACCCGCACCGGTAAGCAACTTCTTCGAGCGGGATATCCGTTTCACGCAGCAGCGAACGTGCGCACTGCATCCGGCTGTTAATCACATCCTGCGTCAGCGTGGAGCCGAATGTCTCGGTATACAAATGCTGAAAGCGGGAGCGGCTCAGATGCATTTCCTTGGCGAGCGCATCAAGATTCCAGTCCTGCTCCGGCCAGCGGAAAATAGATTCACGGATCCAGAGCAGATGTGCGCTGTGTGCCGTTTCCGACAGAACATGATCGGAATATTCGGTCTGCATCAGTTCATTGATTTTATAGAGCATCATGGAAAAATACAGATTCACGGTTTGCTGGCGGTTGGGATGAATGGAGTAGAATTCATAGCACATATTCCGCAGCATCGCCGAAAGTGACGACACATTGCCAAGACTGACAGGCCTGTTTATCGGAATGCCCAGTGTCTCCATCAGCTGGATTTCGGCTTCATCCGGTTCAAAATGGAGCCAGTCGTCCAGGTAGCCCGTACCGTTTGCAGTGTATTTCTGCGGAAAATCGGATGTGTAGATCATCAGGCTGTGTGCGGGCATAGGGATTTCCTCGCCGTCAATCCAGAAGCATGCGGGGCTATGCGTCAGAATCATCAGCCAGTCACCGCTGCCCTCAGGCCGCACATTGATAAAATCTGCATGATGATAATGATGATAACCAATTGCATCCGTCCGCATCTGTTTCACTGCCCCTTCCTCGTGGTCTTTCGTTTATTATACCCGTTTTTCAACATTTTGTCAACCAAACAGCCACATTTTTTTCAAAAAACGTTATTTTTTCAGCACATATGCAAAAAAGGATTGACAAAGCAAGAAATCGTTGCTATAATGTATTTATTAACATTTTCTTAAAAACAGGGGGAATCGGAATGAAAGAGAAAAAGACATTCCGGAAAGGTACCGCCATTTGCCTGGCATCGGCCATGCTTCTTGCAGGAAGTGCATCGCTTCCGCAGGAGCGTGCCGTGCAGGCAGCAGAAACATATTATTATGGCGACCTCGACGGAAGCGGCACACTGACGGGCTTTGACCTGGGACGAATGAAGTCTCTGCTGAACGCACCGGATACGATGAGTTCCATCCAGCAGGAGCTGTGCGATCTTGATGAGAGCGGCCGCTTTGATGCGGCGGATGTGAAGATGATGCAGGATTACATTCTTGCACGCATCGACGGTTTTCCGGCCGGTGTGACGTACGAACATCAGGAACCGGTGGCACCGGATCCCTATGATGGCATCAAGACACTCTCCGGCAGCCGCATGATGGAACGCCTCGACAGAGGTGTGGTGGCCGTGAGCGTGGGCAACGCTGCCTTTATCAGCTGGCGTCTGCTTGCTTCTGATGAAACGGATATGGGCTTCAACGTCTATCGTACAACGGACGGCACAACAGTTAAAGTGAATGCAGAAGTCCTCACGGGCGGCACGAATTTTACCGACACGACTGCCGACCTCACAAAGAACAATACCTACACCGTCAAGACCGTCTACAACGGTGTGGAAAAGGACGCCGACGGCAGTTTCACCCTCCCCGCCAACAAGGGGGCAGGTGCGTACTATACTGTTCCGATCAGGGACGGCGGCACCGTGCATTTCGTCTGGGTCGGCGATTTCAACGGCGACGGTGCCTATGACTATCTGATCGACCGCTGCGATGAAGAGACCCAGAAGCTTGAAGCCTACCTCAATGACGGCACTTATCTCTGGACGATCGACATGGGCCCGAACAGCGTGGATCGCTACCAGATCGAACCGGGTGCAGCAACCATTGACGTGGGCATGTGGGACGGTGCAACTGTCTATGACATCGACTGCGACGGCTATGCGGAAGTCATGGTGCGCGTGGCAGACGGCGTGAAATTCGGCGACGGTACAACCTATTCAAACAGCGTCACCAATGGTCAGGCCATTGCCGTAATCGACGGCATGACCGGTGCCATGCAGGATTCGGCGCCTGTGCCGGATGATAAGATCGAAGCCGGCCCCAAGGCCTGCATGATGGAGATCGGTTATCTCGACGGCGTAAAGCCCTCCCTTGTCTGCTGGGTGAAGAATCGCAATGATGACAAGTCCTTCAACAGCTACAATGTGGCTTATGCCTATGAAAACGGCAAATTCGTTCAGCAGTGGAAGGCTGGTGCCTATGGTGCCGAAGCACACAACATCCGTGTGGCCGATGTCGATTACGATGGCAAGGATGAGGTGCTCCACATGGGCTATGCCCTCAATGGCGACGGCAGCCATCGCTACACCGTGAAGAATGTCGTGCACGGCGACCGCTGGTATGTCGGCTCGTTCTGCAACGCCAACAACGGCACGGAAATGATGGGCTACGGCATTCAGCAGGACAATGCCAACGGCCTGCTCGAATATTTCTACAATGCGTCCACAGGCGAACTGATCTGGGAGCATTATGCACCAGAAGGCACTGCGGACGTAGGCAGAGGCAATATCGGCGACATCGACCCGAATTATGACGGTCTGGAGGTCTGGTCGTTCCAGGGCACTTATTCCATGGATGATCAGCTGATTTCCAGTTCTTACATGTACCCCGTATTCCGTCTGTTCTGGGACGGCGACCTTGGCAGCGAATCCTACAACGAGGGCAAGATCGAGGGCTGGAACTACGAGACCAAGGGTGTGGAACGTGTGGATACCTGCTGGAAGATCTACGGCGGCAGCGGCAGTGAACGCGGCGTCGGCATGCTCCATGCGGATATCATCGGAGACTGGCGTGAAGAGACCGTACATGTCAACTACGATACGGACGAGTTGGTCATCTACACTACCACTCATGCAACAAATGAGCGCATCTACTGCCTTGCACAGAATCCCGCTTACCGCAATTGCATGACAGCCAAGGGCTATTATCAGGCAAACGTACTCGACTACTTCCTCGGCTACGACATGGAACCGACCGTAACGCCCGATATCTGCTATATCGGCGAAGCTGCGATGGATACAAGTGCGGTTTATGCCATCCGCAATGCCAACAGCAGCCGTTGTATGGATGTTTATAAATCCAGTACAGCGGACGGCACAAATATCCAGCAGTACGGCACAGTGCCGGGCAAGGCAAACAATACATGGACGATCAAGGACGCAGGGGACGGATACTATTATATTGTATCCCAGCTGTCCGACGGCAAGTCCGGTTATATGACCGTTGCAGGCGGTGAGAATACAGATGGTGCCAATGTGGAGATTGCTTCATTCAGGGGCGATGATTCCCAGAAATTCGAACTCCGCCGCAATCGGGATGGATCCTATCTGATTCTGACTAAATGTTCTTCGGGAACAAAGTGCGTCGAAGTCATCAATGCTGAAACAGGTGCAGGCGCAAATGTACAGCAGTGGGTATTGACAGGCAGTGCCTGCCAGCACTGGTATCTCGAACGTATTTCATAATAACCAGGAACCGCTCCGCAGGGGGCGGTTCTTTCTTGTCCAAGCAGCATTCTATCATGTCCGTTTTGTGCTAACAGATGTCCGTATTCTTCTATGTTTCTGCGTATGAATGTGCTATAATGAAATCAAAGAGCATCGATTTTCACGACTGGAGGAGAATGCAATGAAAAAGAACGGACTCATCGCCTGCACCCTCTGTGCGGCACTTTGCATGACTGCTGTCCCTGCGGTTCAGGGCACGGCTTCAGAAATATCCCTTGCGGATGCGGTCAAGACGCTCGACGGCATCGCCATCGATCCGGCGCAGATCAGCACCGAAAACTATAAGGATACAAAGTACAACAACCCCATTTCCTCGGAATTCTATTGTGCTGACCCGACTGCGGTGGAATACAACGGCCGTCTCTATGTCATCGGCACAAACGATCATGAGCAGTTCGAGCAGGCAGGTCCCGAAAAGGACAACACCTACGAAAAAATCAAGTCCATGGTTGTATTCTCTACGGAGGATATGGTCAACTGGATGTATCACGGCGAGATCAACATTGGTGAAATTGCACCGTGGATCGTCAACTCCTGGGCACCCTCCGTGGTTTCCCGTGTGGAAGAGGACGGCAAGACCCACTTCTATCTCTACTTCTCCAACAATGGTCTGGGCGTCGGCGTCATCCATGCCACCGATCCGGCAGGTCCCTGGGATGATCCCCTCGGCAAACCCCTCATCTCGTCCGGCACGCCCGGTCTCGGCGACTGCCCCAATCCCTTCGATCCGGGTGCTGTCATCGATGACAACGGTGTCGGCTGGCTCTCCTTCGGTGCAGGCATTGCTGCCGACGGCAGCGACTACATGCCCGGCTCCAACCGCATTGTGCGGCTCGGTGAGGACATGGTCTCCCTCGACAGTGAGATTGCCGAAATTCCCGCTCCCTACCACTTTGAAGCAAGCGAGCTGAACTTCATCAACGGCACCTATGTCTATACCTACAACAACGACTGGAACGATCATTCCGCCCAGTGGGATTATGATTGTCCCGTTCCTTCTCAGTGCAGTATGGTCTATATGACTACCAAAACGCCCCTCGACCCTGCCAGCTGGGAAATGCGCGGCGAGTACTTTATCAACCCCGGTACAGCGGGATTTGACTATTCGAACAACCACACCCATCTGCATAAGTACAAGGGTGAATACTACCTCTTCTACCACACGCTGATGCTCAAGCGGGGTATGGGCATCACAGGCAGCTACCGCAGTCTGAATGTCGACAAGATCGAAGTGGATGAGGAAACCGTCACCATTGAAAAAATCGGCGGCACCAAAAAAGGCCCCGATGCCATTGCACCCGTCTCCCCCTTCTCCTCCCAACCGGCCGGAGAGCTGAATAATACTGCTGAAGTTTCGTTCGATACATCTGATCGTCACGCCACTAAGGTCGTCAGCGATGCGGCCGGTGCCTGGTTCAGCGTGCGTGATGTGGAATTTACCGCTTCCCCCGATGCCGATGTACCCGATGCCGAACCGGTTCTGGAGCTGACCAATGTGGACACCATCGAATACAGCATCGAGGTGCTGAGCGTCGATCAGCCGACCACCATTTCCATGCATCCGGCCGATTCGTCCGGCAACAATGTCACGGGTACTGTCGATGTGGACGGCCCCGGCAAGTACACCATCACCTGTGATATAAAGGGTGCATCCGGCATGATGAACATGGGTTATTTTACCCTTTCGAACGATGCCCTCATCACTTTTGTGGTGGGGACCATGACCGTAAACGGCAAATATGAGTTCGACATCTCCTCCGAGCTGACCAATACCCGAGAATGGGCCGATGGCCTGCGCAACATCTGGAACGGCTATGGCGACGGCGATACGGTTTACACATCCGACTATGCCGATTTCCGCTACTCTGCTTCTGCCAATGCCATCGAGCTGTATGCCGCTGCGGACATTCAGGATCCCGGCCTCGGCAATGCGCCGCTGCTCGACACCCCTGTCACCTTCTGCGCCCGTGTCAAGGGTACAGGACGGCTTGAAGTGCATCTGGACGAGCCGACCGGTGCCCTGCTGACAAGCATTGACTTTGACTCACCCGATGCATTCCGGACGATCTGCAGTGATGAGGTCGGTGATGTGGGCGGCACCCGCGATCTGTACTTCGTATTCAGTGATGTCGGCATTACCGCAGACAGCTGGGCCTTCCTTCCTCGTGACACGCAGACGGAAACCATGGAATCCACGACTGAAACCACCACTGCATCCGACACAAGCGATTCTGCCGTGCTCTACGGCGATGTCAACTGCGATGAGACCGTCAGCATTGTCGATGTCATCATGCTCAACAAGAGCGTGCTCGGTGCGGAAACACTGAGCAATGCTGCACACCGCAATGCCGATGTCAATCTTGACGGACAGGCGGATGCCGGTGATTCCTTGAGCATTCTCAAATCCCTTGTGGATCTTGTTTCCCTGCCCACTGCATAAAAAGCAGGACGCATTCCACCAAATGGAATGCGTCCTTTTTATGTGCCGATTCTGTCCGCTGCACCTGAAAGCTTCCGGTAGGCACTTGGCGTCATGCCAGTGTGTTTCCGGAATACCCGGCAGAAATAGTTCTGATCATCATAGCCGCATTTCCATGCGATCTCCCCGATACTGATACCGCTGCTGCGCAGAAGCTGCTGTGCCTTCTTCATGCGGAGTGTTGTCATATACCTGTGCGGTGTGGTTTCAAATACCGACTGAAAGAGCCGCAGAAACTGCCGATCTGAATACCCTGCAATATCCGCCAGCGTCTCGGTACTGATCTCACTGCAGCAATGATTTTCCAGATATGCCACTGCTCCCGCCAGCTTGACAAAGGCATTTCCCTTCTCAATGGATGTCTCCTGATAGCAGCGTGACAGCTGCAGACAGAGCAGATGGAACAGTGCAGCGATCTGATCCTGCCAGCCGGAAGGCTTGTCCGTGTACACCGCCATCATCTCCTCAATACGCTGCTGGGCACTTGTGAAATCGGATGCAGCAAGCCGCAGCTGACTGCAGAAATGATAGTTATGGGAATAATGCGGCTCGAGGATGAAGAGCGCCTGAAATCCGGCCAGCCGTTTCATATCATAGAGTCCCGCAAACACCTCTTCCGGACGGAACATCAGATTGCATATTTTCAGATGGACAGCCTCTGTAAACCGGTGTGCCGTGTAAGGGTCAATCACAAACACATCCCCCATGGCGATGGGATAGCTTTCCTCACCGACGATATGCTGTGCCCTACCGCCCAGCACTACAACCAGCTCGGAAAAATCCCGATGCATATGCAGATAACAGTCATCCGCTTCATGATAACCATACTGGATATGAATCGGGAACTGCTCAGATTCCGCAAAAAGACTGAAGGGGAATTCAATCATGCCGTGCACCGCCTTTCATAAGCTCTGATTTCTTTTATCTTAACACGATATGGTCCCGTTGTCAATGCCGTTCCCACGGGTCTTTCTTTTGTTTTACGGCACAAATCTCACAAATTTATATTTGATTCACGATTTAGAAATAGTTTGTTAATGTTTTTGTGTTAATACTGTGCTATAATAAAGGAAACTGTTTTGACAGTTTTTTCACAAAATAATAAAGGAGAATCATCATGGACGAACAGAACAATTTCGGTACTCCGGTAAATCCGGACAACAACTACAACCCCTACGGCAACGACGGCACTTCCAACTATCAGTACGGCGGTGCTCCGCAGGATGCTTACAACCAGAACCCCATGAACGGCGGTTTCGGCGGCGGCAATGATCCTGAACTGGAAAAGCGTGCCGGTACAGTACAGACACTGGGTATTGTCAGCGTCATCATTGCAGTTGTCATCGGCTTCTGCTGCTGCATCATCCCCGGCCCCGTTGTCGGCATTGTTGGTCTTGTTAAGGCAAACGGTCTCACACCGTTCATGGGCAATCTGTCCCCTGAGGCACAGAAGAAGGTTAAGCTCGGTAAGATCCTGTGCTTTGTTGCCATTGGTCTGGGCGTAGCCGGTCTCATCTTCAATATCATCACCAATGTTATCATGGGCGGCAATGCTTTCACAGAGGCTCTGACTGAAGCAATGAACGACATGTAATGTTCCGATGAAAACGATCCGGAAATACATACTGATCTGGCTGCCGCCCGCACTCCTGCTGGCGGCGTGCCTTTTACAGCGGTATCTGTACCCGCTGGCGGCATGGCTCGGTGAACTGATGTACTGTCCCATGTACGAGAACATGGGCATTCTATGTCCCGGATGCGGCGGCACAAGAGCCGCACTGGCACTGTTGAGGGGGGATATTCTGTATTCCCTGCGGTGCAACCCTTCCACGCTCGGACTGTTCATTGTGATTGTGCTGTGGTATATTGAGCTTGTAGCAGCCAAATTCGGAAAGAAATGGAAGCTGTTCCCAAGAGCCCTCTGGTTCTGGTGCATCGTTCTGGGTGCACTGATCATCTGGGCGATTGTCCGGAATTTTGTGCCGGAGATGCTCCCGCCGGGCAGCGAATCCTCTCTGATCGAACTGTTTCACATCAAATAACACGCATTTCTGCAATCCGGAAATGCGTGTTTTTCATGCATAAAAGCCCCGTAAGAACGGGGCTTTCTTCATATTCGAATTTATCTTTCAGAATTAAGGGGATTCGTATCAGTAATAGGAATCCATTTCGGCCAGCATGGTTTCCAGCATGCTCACGCCGCCGATCAATGCACCGGCTGCCGTGGACATGATGCCAAGCACAATGCCGACAATACTCAGCACCCTTCCGGTATGCACTCTGCGCTGTGCCTCGGGTGAAAGCTGATTCATCATGGGCTTGAGCTTCTTTGCCCTGACAAGGGCAACAATACCGAGTATAAGACCCGGAATCGTACAGCAGCAGCCACCGATCACAATACTGATGATGATGCTCAGCATGCCGTATACAAATATATTCGCAGCCTCCTTTTCAAGCTCGGGGGAAACGACGGGTCCCGAATTCATTGCACCGCTGCTGAATTCCTGCGAATAGGGATTCTGCTCCGTATTCTGCTGGCTGTAGGGTTTTCCGTAATCATAGGTATCATTTTTTGCGGAAACATCCGGCATTTCATAGCTTTCCCGGGGCTGTGCACCTCTGTTCTTCGGCGCAGCATGGGGATCCTCTGCGAAGATATATTCACCGGATGTGGCCTCACCGAACGGCTCTGCAGAGGGCTTCGGTGAAGGCTTCGGGATGGGCTGAACTTCCGGAATGGACGGCATCGGCGAGGCTGTGGTATGGGTACCGGGATCGGGGGCTGATACGGACGGCATCAGCTGCGGTACGGGATCGGGCATCGGTGCAGACGACGGCGGCTGGGGAACGGGCTGCAGATCGGGAACGAACGGTGCAGGTGTCACTGACGGCGTAGGCTTTGTCAGGCTCACAAAGCTGCTCTGATACGTCGAAGGATGTGCGGCCGGATCGGGAATATCGTTCTGTTCGGGATTTGTGCTGATCTCATCAAAAGGGCTGCTGTCATCAAACGGATTATTGTCAATGCCGCCCTGATTCATGGGCATACCGTCAAATTCATTACGTTCGTCCATTGTGCTTCTCCTTTTTTCCTGTACTTCATGTGCATGGGTTTTCTGCTTATTATTATAGCACAGGAGCGGACTGCGTTTTTATATTTTATATGGACAGACTGTGTCTGAATATTTAAAACAAAGAATCTGATTACAGCCGGGCAGGGCACTGAACACGAATGCAGAGATGTCCCTCTGCGACATCCACAACCGCTGCATCACCGGCATGGAGTGAGCCGTCCAGCCACATACGGGACAGCGGATTTTCCACCTCCTGCATAATCATACGACGGATGGGACGGGCACCGTAGCGTCTTGTTTCGGGGCATCCAGCGATGGCTTCCACAGCGGCTTCTGTGGCGGTAAGTGTGATGCCCATACCGGCAGCACGCTCTGCCACTTCTGCAAGACGCTGTCCGGCAATGCGGCCGAGATGAACGGGACTGAGTGATTCAAATACAAGGATTTCATCCATCCGGTTGATCAGCTCCGGCGGCAGTGTCTTACGCAGTGCATCCATGGAACGATCGGCTATGCTGCTGCCGAATCCGAGTGCACACCCCTCCCCTGCCGCACCGATGTTCGAAGTGAGAAAGAGCATGCAGCTGCGCAGATTGATTTTGCGGCCGCTGCTGTCGGTAAGCGTACCGTCCTCCAGCATCTGCAGAAGGATCCGGAGAACATCGGGGTGGGCCTTTTCGATTTCATCAAAAAGCACAATGCTGCAGGGACGGCGGCGGATGGTCTCGCAGAACGGTGTTTCCTCCTCGTGTCCGACATAGCCGGGCGGTGCTCCGATCAGACGGGCAACGGCATGGGCCTCCATATACTCGGACATATCGACCCTGACGAGAGCCGATGCCGAGCCGTAGAGGCATTCGGCCAGTGTCCGTACGAGAGCGGTTTTGCCGACACCGGTCGGCCCGAGGAACAGAAACGAGCCAACCGGCCGGCGTGGATCGCGAAAGCCGCTAGCACCCCGGCAGACGGCATCCGCCAGCTGGGTGATCACATTCTCATGCCCGACGATCCGTTCGCTGAGTGCCTGTCTGAGATGAAGCAGCCGTGCCTGCTCGCCCTCAGTCAGCGTCTGGAGGGGCAGACCTGTGCGGATGGCTGCAATGGCTGCGGCATCCTCCATTTCCACGGGCGTGATACTTCCGCCTGAACGAATGGCTGCGCGTGCACAGGCCTCATCCATCAGATCAATCGCCTTATCCGGAAAATGCTTATCCGTCACATACTGATGGGAGAGGGCCACACAGCGTTCGAGGACGGCACGGGAGAGCGTGACGCCGTGGTACTTCTCATAGCATGGGCGCAGGCCTTCGAGGATGACAAGAGTCTCTTCCTGCGACGGCTCCCCGATGGCAACACACTGGAAGCGTCTTGCCAGTGCCCCGTCTTTTTCTATGCTGTGGGTATATTCGGATGGGGTCGTGGCGCCGATGATCCGCAGATCCCCCCGTGCAAGGCGGGGCTTGAGCATATTTGCCGCATCAATCGCTCCCTCGGCTGCACCCGCCCCGACAATGGTATGCAGCTCATCGATGAATAGGATGATCCGGCCGCTCGCTGCGACCTCATCGATGCAGGCATGGATGCGTTCCTCAAAATCACCGCGATACTTGGCACCTGCCAGCATTGCTCCCAGATCGAGGGAAAACACAAACATCCCCTGCAGCTGTGCGGGTACCTCCCCCCGTGCCAGACGTGCCGCCAATCCCTGCACCACAGCGGTTTTGCCCACGCCCGGATCGCCGACGAGGCAAGGGTTGTTCTTGCTTCTGCGAGCAAGGATCTGCATCAGGCGTTCTACCTCCTGCTCACGGCCGATCAGAGGCTCCTCGGCAGATTCTGTCAGAAGTGTGCCGAATCGGAACAGATGGGGCAGTTCCTTGGCTGTGGGTGCAGCATGGGTACAGCGGGGCGGCGAGCCAAGGCATTCGCCCTCAAGCATGGGACAGTCCGCCTGCATTGTGCGCAGAAGCTCCACGGCGGCACAGTTTTCATCCCGCAGCATTGCCAGCAGCATCCAGCGGGTATCCGTCTCCTCCTGGCCCTGTGCATCGGCAAGGCTCTGGGCCTGACGGAACATACGATGCAGGGCGGGTGTCATGGAGCGATAGCCGGGGGAAGTCCGGCTGCCCTTGCCAACGGCACGGACAATCTGCTCAAGTACACGGTCATCCGTGATCTCATAGCGGCAGAGGATATCCGCAGCGGCATTGGGCTTCTGATGGAGCAGTCCCAGCAGATAATGCTCCGTGCCGACATAGGTATGCCCCATCTCCCCTGCATAATACATGGCGGCATCAAGTGAGAGCATGGCACTCTCAGAGAACCGGTCGATATCATAATGTTCACTGTTTTTTGGCAAACGGCAACGCCTCCTGCTCTGGTTTTCTCCGCATTGCCCTGCAAGCGGGCAGCGTGGGATCCTTTATAGTATACCACAGCTGTCATGCGATATCTGTCGAAACAGCAGGAATCACCGTGCACGAATTTTTTCTTTGCGGACAATCACACAAATCCGGCGCTGTCATACTATGTACTATGAGGCGGCCGCAGAGAGCTGCTTCACAATACAATACTGATTGAAGGAGTGCTTGACTTATGAACGGATGCTTTGGTGGCAACAACTGCTGGTGGATTATCATCCTGATTCTGATCTTCTTCTGCTGCTGCGGCAACAACAACAGCTGCGGCAACGACTGCGGCAACAACAGCTGCGGCTGCTGCTGACCGGATCACTGCAAAAAATCCCGTGCTGCAAAGCACGGGATTTTTTCATGGTTCAGTTTTCCTCAGAGAACATATCCTTGCCGACGCTGCACAGCGGGCACTCGAAATCCTCCGGCAGATCCTCGAACTTGGTACCGGGGGCAATACCCAGCTCCGGTGCACCCTGTTCCTCATCGTATACCCATCCGCAGGCATCGCATACATACTTTTTCATCACATTTTCCTCCATTTACTTGATTTCTTCAAAGTCAGCGGCACCGTGCTTGCACAGCGGGCAAATGAAATCCTCAGGGAGGGTATCGCCCTCATGCACATAGCCGCAGATTTTGCATACATAGCCCTTCTTGCCCTCGGTTTCAGGCTTGGGCTTGACATTGTTCTGGTAATAGGTGTAGGTCATGGTCTCACGGTCGGAGAGCACGCGTGCCTCCGTCACGGAGCAGATGAACATGCCGTGTGTGTCAAGATCGATATACTGCTCCACCTTCAGGGACATGAAGGAATTGATATTGCGGGGCAGGAAGATCAGACCGTTGTCAGAACGGAGCGGTTCGCAGTCTGCGAACTTATCCACATTTCTGCCGCTCTGGAAGCCGAATTTTTCGAATACGGAAAACGGTGCATCGACCGTCAGGCAGTTAATATTCATCTTGCCTGTCTGCTTGATGACATGGTGAGAATAATTCTCCTTGCTGATGGTCACAGCAATTCTGTTGGGAGTATTGGTCACCTGCGTCACAGTATTCACAATCAGACCATTATCTTTTTTTCCGTCATGGGATGTCACCACATAGAGACCATAGCCGATGTTGAAGAGAGCGGTCAGGTCATTCTTGTTGGCGGTTTCACTCTGCTGTGCGAGATACTCCTTGCAGAGCTCGTCGGCAAGCGCATTCAGCTGTGCGGTGCTGTCCTCATTGAGGGCGGAGAGAATCTTCACGGTGGTATCGGTGTAGGTGATGTTTTTGCTCTTTTCGAACATGCCCTTCATCACCTTGGCGGCCATGGGTGCCCAGCTGCCGTTCTCGATGAAGGCAACCGTACGGTTCTGGAAATTACGCTCGGTCAGGTGATGGATGAATTCCCGCATGAAGGGGAAGATTTCTGCATTGTAGGTTGTCGTTGCCAGAACGAGCTTGCTGTAGCGGAAGGCATCCTCAACGGCTTCTGCCATATCGCAGCGGGCAAGGTCATTGACAACCACCTTCGGGCAGCCGTTGGCACGGAGCTTGTCGGCCAGCTGCAGCACGGCCTTCTTTGTATTGCCATAGACGGAGGTATAGGCGATCATAATGCCCTCATCCTCGGGCTGATAGGATGACCATGTATTGTAGAGTCCCAGATAATAACCGAGGTTCTCTGTCAGAATCGGGCCATGGAGCGGCGCAATGATCTGGATATCAAGGCCGGCGGCCTTTTTCAGGAGTGCCTGCACCTGTGTACCATACTTGCCCACGATGCCGATGTAATAGCGGCGTGCCTCGCATGCCCAGTCCTCTTCCACATCCAGTGCGCCGAACTTACCAAAGCCGTCCGCAGAGAAGAGTACCTTGTCCTTGCTGTCGTAGGTCACGATGACCTCGGGCCAGTGCACCATGGGGGCTGTGACAAAGGTCAGGGTATGTGTACCGAGGGAGAGCGTATCGCCTTCGCCGACCACGATCTGTCTGTCAGCAAAATCTGTGCCGAAGAAGTTCTTCATCATGGCAAAGGCCTTGGCAGAAGAAACAATCCTGGCGTCCGGATAAGCCTTGATGAAGCTGACGATATTCGCAGAATGATCGGGCTCCATGTGCTGTACGACCAGATAATCGGGCTTGCGGCTGCCGAGGGCATTCTGAAGATTGTCGAGCCACTCGTGTGTGAAGGCAGCGTCCACAGTATCCATGACCGCAATCTTCTCATCGAGGATCACATAGGAATTATAGGCCATGCCATTGGGCACGATGTACTGTCCCTCAAACAGATCAACCTGATGATCGTTGACGCCGATGTATCGGATATCTTGTGTTATATTCATGATGATTTACCTCCGTCGGTTTTGTTTTTGTTTATTATACCACAAATTGAATTGAATTTCAATCCATTCTTCTACATTTCACAGAATTTTTTCAGATCATTCCAGAACTTTACCATCTGTAGAGATGGTCACCACCTGCCAGGGAAGGAATTTCCCGCTGGCCTGCAGTGCACGCTTCACGGCATTCTCGATGCCGCCGCAGCAGGGCACTTCCATGCGGACGACCTTAACGCTCCGGATATTGTTGTTTGCAATGATCTGGGTGAGCTTGTCGGCATAATCGCCCTCATCGAGCTTTGGACAGCCGATGAGCGTGATGTGATTGCGGATGAATTCCTGATGGAAATTGCCGTAGGCAAAGGCCGTACAGTCCGCTGCAATCAGCAGATTGGCCTCTTCGAAGTACGGTGCATTCACGGGCACAAGCTTGATCTGGCACGGCCACTGCATGAGCTGGCTTGTGACGCCTGCGGCGGCACGAATCTGGGGCGCTGCCTGACGCTGGATGGCTCTGGATCTGGTGCCGGGACAGCCGCATGGGGCTGCGTGCTTTTGCTGCTTTGCCTGACGGACAGCCTCTTCATTATAGGCGGGCGCCTCCCGTTCCTCAAATGAAATGGCATCCATCGGACAGGCCGGCAGGCAATCGCCGAGTCCATCGCAGTAATCCTCACGGGTAAGCTTTGCCTTGCCATCGATCATTTCAATGGCACCCTCGTGGCAGGCCGCAGCACAGGCACCGCAGCCGTTGCATTTTTCTTCATCAATGCGGATCATTTTCCGGATCATATTGATTCCTCCTGATTCGTTTGGGGGATATTTTTTGTATCTGTTCGGAAAAGCGGGCGTTTTTTCTGACTTTCCTCTTGCTTTTCTGTTTCTATTATAGTATAATGGAAGCAATAAGTCTGTTGAATCTTCAACAAAAGGAGAGAAAATGAAAAAATATTTTTCGGTTCTCAGGGATTGTCCCCTGTTCATGCAGATCCGAGATGAGGATCTGCTCACCATGCTCCCCTGTCTCGGAGCGAAGGCGGAGCGGTTTGAAAAAAAATTCACCGTCATTGCGGAAGGAAGTCCCGCACGGCACATCGGCATCATCCTGTCGGGTTCCGTGCAGATCATCCGCATGGATTATTACGGCAACCGCAGTATTGTAAGCACAGCGGGGCCTTCAGAAATCATCTGCGAGGCCTTTGCCTGTGCCGAGGTCAGTGCGGTGCCGGTGTCAATTGTGGCAAGTGAGGACTGCACCATTCTTCTGATTGAATCAAACCGGATGATGCACACCTGCGACAATTCCTGCGGCTTTCACCAGCAGCTCATCTTCAACCTGATGAAGGATCTGGCTGCAAAGAACCTGCAGTTCCACCAGAAACTTGAGATCACGGCCATGCGTACAACGCGTGAAAAGCTGCTGGCCTATCTCTCACAGGAGGAGAAGAAGGCCGGATCGAACCGCTTCACCATACCGTTTGACCGGCAGGCACTGGCAGATTATCTTGAGGTCGACCGGAGCGGCCTGTCCGCTGAGATCAGCAAACTGCGAAAGGAAGGCGTCCTCGAAAGCCGCAAGAATGAATTCACGCTGTTCTGATAGATTCAAAAAAATCCAGAGAAGAGTCTGTTTCTTCTCTGGATTTTTGTTACTGCATGTGGTCGAGCACCAGCTTCACGATAAAAATGACCAGATAATGCAGCGGATAGAACGCATAGAAAAACCATTTTGCAAAAACCGGATGAGCACCCTTTTTGCCGTTGTAGAATGTGGTCATGCAGAAATAGGGGGCCATCAGAACCACAAACATCACAAGCATATTCACGAGCAAACGCCCTGTCGGAACGGTTCCGAGCGAAAAGAGATTCAGCAGGGTATGCACAAGGAGCAGGCTGGTGTAGGCAATCAGACGGGCCTTGGGTCTGTCCCTGAAAACATGCAGAAAAAAAATGAACAGGACACCGAAAACGATCCAGTCGCACATCATTACGGCTGTGGCCAGTGCGCAAAGAATGACGAGCAGAATCCTTTGCCACAGCTTGCGTCCGCTTTCCCATGCGGTGATGGAGAGCAGACCGAAAAACAATGTGAAGATCACATTGAACGTCCACCAGCCGCTGGACGGCTGGAACAGCAGCCAATGAAACGGCTGCGTGATGCAGGCAAACAGCAGCAGCCGCAGCGCATATTTCTTCCTGTCCTTTGTATATTTATAGCCGTCGACAATCATGAAAAACATCACCGGCGGACAGAAAAGTGCCAGATCGACGACGATCTGCAGCGGCAGCGGCAGGGTGTATGTGCCCATGCTGTTTTCAGGATGACGCATCATGGTGATCCATCCGATCATATGCCCGATGAACATCGGCACCAGCGCAAGATATTTCATCACATCACGATTGAGCACCTTGCATCGTGTGCTCTCATACATCTGAATCGACCTCCTCACAAAAAAGCCGCTTCTGAATATCAGAAGCGGCTTGACGATATGCTTCAGGGATTGAAATTTTAGTCAATGACCTCAGCCTTGAGCGGCTCTGCTTCCTGCTTCTTGCCGCAGTGAGAGCAATAAGCCTGACCCTCCTGCACATGATGGCCGCAGCCGCTGCAGAGACCTGCACTGTCCATAGCAGCAAGATCCGCTCTTGCCACAGCAATCTGTGCCTTGGCCTTTGCAACCTGTGCCAGAATCTGAGCGAACTCAGCCTCGCCTCTGTTGCCGTAGAGCTCCTCGTACTTCTTACCGATTTCAATATATGCAGCATTGAGCACGCTTTCTGCTTCGCTGATGGAACGCTTGATCTTAACCTTCTCAGCCATCTTCTTGGAACCGTCGATGGCACCCTTTGCAATCTTTTCAGCGGAATTCTTCACATCGCCGCCGAGCTTCAGAATGGTTTCCTTTACTTCCATAATACTAACCTCCAATCGTTCCGCAGTTCTGCCTCTCAGAACTGCTGTACCTTCAGTGTACCATAATATTCCTTTGCCGTCAAGGGAATTTTTGTAAATTAATGTGATAATATGATGAAATCTTCCGAGCGTTACCACTCATAGCGTTTCGGGGCTTCCTCTTTCCGGTAATCGGCGCGGATGTCACGGAAATCGGGATAGCCCGGTTCCTGCTCGAGCCCTGTACTGCGCATCATTCCCAGGCACACAATGCCGTTCATAACGGTCAGAATGCCGAAGATCAGATGCATCGGGATCAGCATCAATGTGATGGCACAGCCGATCACGGGATGATGAAAATGCTTGATGCCGATCAGAAATACGAACAGCACGAGATAAAGTCCTGTCAGAATCAGATAAAGCGGCAGATTCTTGATGAACATACCGGACAGAATCAGAATGACGATATTGATAAACAGCAGCACAGAAAATCCAGCACTGCGCATTTTCTTCCTCCGGCGGTTCTCCTCCATGCGTGTGTTGTAGAGATTCACTTCCATGAGCACCGCATTGTCTGTCACAACGACATAACCCCTGCGGATGTCCTCTTCGGTGATGTACTGGTAATCCATTTTATCTTCCCCTTTCCTATTGTGTATCAGTCTCCGGATTTCTTCTATCCGAGAACAGAACCATGCTCCTGAAGTAAGGCTTCAAATTCCTGCATCTGCACGTCATCCGTGCGGAAGACCAGCACGAAATGTTTCCCATACTGTGCGGTATATCTTTGCATCATCTCCGCCGGTGCAAACAGATCGAAAAAATGTCCGGCACTGCGTGCCTCGGCATCGAATGCCTCCGGCTTTTCCTCACCGTCCACAAAGAGCTGCCTTGTAAAGGACTTCTGCTCAGGACGGCATACAATCTTGATTTTTCTCATCACATCACCTATTTCTCTGTGAGAATGCCATAGCGGTCGGGACGTCTGTCACGGAAAATACCCCAGCTGAGACGATCGGCAGCAAGTGCATCCAGATCGAATGCAGCAGCCAGCACATCATCTCCCTCCCTCGCGGACTGGCAAACGAGTGCGCCGGTATTGTCAGCAATGAAGGATGAGCCATAGAACCGGAGAGAGGAGCTCTGTCCGCCGTTCTCCGTACAGGGCTGCACTTCCTCGAGACCATAGCGGTTGGCAGCGATCACGGGCATGAGATTTGCTGCTGCATGGCCCTGCATACAGCGTGTCCAGTGGGGCATGCTGTCGGTTTCAAGAATCGGCTCGGAACCGATGGCGGTCGGATAGAAAAGCAGCTCCGCACCATTGAGTGCAAAGGCTCTTGCCGTCTCAGGGAACCACTGATCCCAGCAGATGCCGACACCGATCTTGGCATATTTCGTATCAAACACCCTGAATCCCGTATCACCGGGGATGAAGTAGAATTTCTCCTGGTAGTAGTGATCGTCCGGAATATGGGTCTTGCGGTAGATACCAAGCATTGCGCCGTCCGCATCAAGCACTGCCACGGAATTGAACAGGCGGTTGCCGTCCTTCTCGTAAAAACTGATGGGCAGAACCACACCGAGTTCTGCGGCCAGCTTTGCAAAATGCTGTACTGCATCATTTTCCTCTGCCGGCTTTGCAAACTGATAATATTCATACTGCCGTTCCTGACAGAAGTACTGCCGCTCGAACAGCTCCGGCAGGAGAATGATATTTGCGCCGTTTTCAGCCGCTTCACGGACAAGAGCGTCCGCACGGGCGATATTTTCCTGTACATTCCGTGTGCAGGACATCTGCACAGCGGCGACGGTTACTTTTCTCATAGGCTATCTCCTTTACATTTTATTGCAAAAGGAAGGGCTTTTCAAAATCGCCCCCACCCCAACCCCTCCCCCATTGGGGGAGGGGCATTTTATTGAAGGGGGCTGCGCCCCCTTCACCTGCATTAAGCATTCCTTGGTATCTGCTGTGTAATACAATGGATATTCCCGCCGCCGACAATGATTTCCCTTGCGGGGATCCTCACGATGGTGCGTTCCGGAAAAAGCTTTCCCAGAATGGCGGCGGCTCTTTCGTCGCTCTCTGCATTCTCACCGCCGAACTGCGGCAGGAGAATCGCATGATTGCAGATGTAGAAATTCACATAGGATGCCGCCAGACGTTCGCCGACCTCACGGGTATCCTCGCCCTCCTCGAACTCGTAGCCGTCCATATCGGATGCTTCCACGCAGACGGGCACATCCGGAATGGGAAGCTTGTGCACGGTGAAGGCTCTGCCCTTTGCATCGGTCTCTGTTTTCAGCACTTCCATACATGCCGTAGAAAGCGCATACTGCGGATCATCTTTCTGATCCGTCCATGCAAGCACCACTTCCGCAGGCTTCACAAATGCGCAGACATTATCCACATGTTCATTGGTTTCATCATTGTAAATGCCGCGGGGCAGCCAGATGACTTTTTCCGCACCGAGGTAGTGCTTCAGCGTATCGGTGATCTGTTCCTTTGTCATATGGGGATTGCGTCCGGGGCTGAGCAGGCAGCTTTCGGTGACGAGAACCGTCCCCTCGCCGTCGGAATGGATCGAACCGCCCTCCAGCACAAAATGCTGTGCATCATAGCAGTCCAGACCGATGCTTTCGCAAAATCGGCAAGCAAGCGCGTTGTCCTCCTCCCAATGGGCATAGAGTCCGTCGAACTCTCCGCCCCATGCATTGAACTGCCAGTCGATACCACGCAGCTCTCCCCTATCATTCACGACAAAGGTCGGGGCGGTATCCCTTGCCCAAGCATCATTCTGGGGGATGGTGAGAAGATGGATGCGTGTATCGCCGGAAAGCAATTCTTCCGCACGGGTACGCTGTGCCTCGCTCACAAGGACATAGACGGTTTCGGATTTTGCGATTTCACGGATAATGCAGCTGAAAATCTCCTGTGCCTTGGGGACATTGCTCCATGAGCCCCTGCGTTCGGGAAAAATCATGATCGTTCCATGATGGGGGGCATATTCTGCCGGCATATGGAATCCATCGGCTTTGGGGATGGTATGGAGCTTACTCATGACAATCTCTCCTTGAAATCAGAATAGCCGAATTTCTTGACCGTTTCATAGCTGCCGTCCGTGTGGAGGATGCCGATCTCGGGGAGGGGCATGCCGTTGAATGTATTGTTCTTGACCATCGAATAGATCGCCATATCCTCAAAACAGAGCCGATCACCAATTTTCAGCGGCTGATCGAAGCTGTAGTCCCCAATGATGTCACCTGCAAGGCAGGTGCAGGAGGACAGGCGGTAGGTATGGGCTTTCTCCCCTGCTTCGCCGCTTTCAAAAAGAGGCGGACGATAGGGCATTTCAAGGACATCGGGCATATGGCAGGCAGCGGATGCATCGAGAATGGCGATGTCCATGCCGTTTTCCACGATGTCCATAACCTCCGTCACGAGGTAGCCTGCACGCAGAGCGATGGCTTCGCCTGGTTCGAGGTAGACCTGCACATTATATTTTTTCTGGAATTCCACAATCAGCTGTTCAAGCAGTGGAATATTATAATCGGGGCGTGTGATATGATGACCGCCGCCGAAATTCACCCATTTGCATTTGTGGAGATAGTCACCGAATTTTTCCTCGACCGCTTTGAGCGTGATTTCAAGGGCATCGGCATTCTGTTCGCAGAGGGTATGGAAATGCAGTCCGTCCACATCGGGAAATGCTGTCAGATCACAGGCTCTCACGCCGAGACGGGATCCGACGGCGCAGGGATCATAGATGGCAGATTCCTGCGTGGAGCATTCGGGATTGATACGCAGACCGATGCTCTTTCCGGCACTGCGGCACATACTGCCGAATTTCTCCAGCTGGCGCAGGGAATTGAACACGATATGATCGGAAACCGCCAGAATTTCGGGCATATCCGCATCCTTGTACGCAGGGGAAAAGATATGCACTTCGCCTTCGAATTCCTCCCGACCGAGCTTTGCTTCATACAGTCCGCTGGCGGTCGTACCGGAGAGGTATTTTGCGATCAGGGGATAGACAGAAAACATGGAGAATGCTTTCTGTGCAAGGAGAATTCTGCATCCGGTGCGTTCCTGCACGCCTTTGAGGATCTCCAGATTGGAAATAAGTTTTGCTTCATCCAGAATATAGGATGGGGTGGGAAATTGGTTCAGGTTCATTAGTTTTCTTACCTTTCAGAAAGGATAAGGGAGGGATTTTGAAATCAGCCCTCCCCTTACACAGGCACTCCGCTTAATCCACGAGTACCGGATTCTCGTCAACCACCCACGGCAGACCGTACTTGTTCAGTGCATCCATGAACGGATCGGGATCGAATTCCTCCACATTGAACACACCGGCCTTTGCCCAGATGCCGCTTGCCACCAGAGAAGTACCGATCATTGCCGGAACACCTGTCGTGTAGGATACCGCCTGTGCACCGGTTTCCTTGAAGCATTCCTGATGGTCGCAGACATTATAGATATAGATAGTACGTTCCTTGCCGTCCTTGATACCACGGAAGATACAGCCGATATTGGTCTTGCCAACAGTTCTCGGGCCGAGTGTGGACGGATCGGGGAGGAGCGCCTTGAGGAATTTGATCGGGACGATCTCATGACCCTCAAATTCCACCGGTGTTGTGCCGAGCATACCGACATTCTGCAGACAGTTCATGTGCATCAGGTAGCTCTGACCGAATGTCATGAAGAAGCGGATTCTCTTGACATTGGGGATATTCTTTGCGAGGGATTCGATTTCCTCATGATGCAGAAGGTACATATCCTTCATGCCCACGCCCTCGAAATTGTATTCACGCTTGATTTCCATGGGCTTGGTTTCCACCCACTTGCCATCCTCCCAGTAAGAGCCGTTTGCAGAAACCTCACGGAGGTTGATTTCCGGATTGAAGTTCGTTGCAAAGGGATAGCCATGGTCACCGCCGTTGCAGTCGAGGATGTCAATGTAGTGAATTTCATCGAAGTAGTGCTTCTGTGCATATGCTGCAAAGACGCTGGTCACACCCGGATCGAAGCCGGAGCCGAGGAGTGCGGTCAGACCAGCATTCTGGAATTTCTCCTGATATGCCCACTGCCAGGAATAGTCAAAGTACGCAGTAAAGCCCTTTTCCTCGCATCTCTTCTCGTAGATGGCACGCCACTCGGGATCGTCAGTATCCTCTGCTTCGTAGTTTGCGGTATCCACATAATTTGCACCGCAGGCAAGGCAGGCATCCATGATGGTCAGATCCTGATACGGCAGAGCGACATTAAGGACGGTGTGGGGCTTGTATTCGTTCATGAGAGCAACGAGGGAATCCACGCTGTCCGCATCCACCTGTGCAGTGGTGAGTACAGCATTTGTGGTCGGGCGGAGCTTCTCTGCGAGTGCATCGCACTTGGACTTGGTTCTGCTCGCAATGCAGATCTCGGTGAATACAGGGTTTGCACAACACTTGTGAATTGCAACGGTCGCAACACCGCCGCAGCCGATAACTAACAGTTTCATAGGTAATTCTCCTTTTCGTAGTTGATTGTTTTGCGGTAACTGTATGGGGGACGCTGTCCCCCATACCCCCTGCCAAAGGGATGTAATCCCTTTGGAATCCCATAGCGTTTTCCAAATCGCCCCACAAGGGGGCAATTTGGAAAACCTTGCAATTGCAAGAAATGCATTCTTGGGCAGGTGTATGAGAACAGTGTTCCATACCGTATCGCAAACTATAAATATGAATGGGGAAATTCCCCATAAATTGTTATTTATTCGATTTCGTCGAAGCTTGCGTTCAATACTCTTCCCTCCGCTGGAAGCCTCCTGCGTTCCTCCGCTTCTTCCAGCAGATCCTCCACATACTTCGGGAGCATGAATGCGCCGGTGTGAAGATTGGTGGTATAGTACCATGTCTGCAAGCCCCTCGCTTTCCAGCGTGCGGCATCGAGATCATGGAGGGGATGGTATTTCTTGGACGCAAAGCCGAACAGCCAGTAGCCGGACGGACAGGTCGGGATGTGCGCCTGATACACACGGCTGATCGGGAAACAGCGGAACGCCCTCCGGTGCATCGCCGTGCAGGCTTCCTCATCCTCATCGAAGAACGGGCTGCCGTGCTGGTACACCATAATGCCGTCCTCCTTCAGAGCCTTGAAACAGCTGCCGTAGAATTCCTTCGTGAACAGTCCTGCCGTATGCCCGAAGGGATTTGTGCTGTCGTTGATGATCAGATCATATTCATTCTCCTTGCGGCGCAGAAAGCGCAGACCGTCACGATAGAAGATATTGACACGTTCATCCTCCAGACCCTTTGCATTGTCGGGGAAAAATTCCTTGCAGACCTGAACAAAGAGTTCATCCGGTTCGACCACATCAATGGATTCGATCTCGTCATAATGGGAAAGCTCCCTCGCCACGCCGCCGTCACCGCCGCCGATCACAAGGACTTTTTTCACATGGGGATGCACCGCCATCGGCACATGTACGATCATTTCATCATAAGTGAACTCGTCCTTCTCCGAGAAGATCACACTGCCGTCCGATGTGACGAAACGCCCGAATTCCTCGGATTCAAACACATCGATCCGCTGGAAATCGCTCTCGCCCGTGAACAGCTGTTTTTCCACTCGTATGGACATTTTCACGTTATTCGTATGCAGTTCTGAAAACCAGTAGTCCATCTGTCACACTCCCTTCAACACATTCAGCTTCTCCAGATCAGGATCCTCCGGGCCCTGCATGGAGCAGCCCTTTTCCTTGGCATAGAGGATATATTCCACCAGCTCCGCTGTGATCATCTCGCCGGGGGCAAGGATCGGGATGCCGGGGGGATAGCACATAACAAATTCGCCGCAGATGCGTCCCGCCGTTTCACGGATCGGGATCATTTCCTTTTCAGAGTAGAATGCCTTCTGCGGCGTGATGGCAACGATCGGGGAAATATATTCCGCATTGTGCATGGTGGATTTGTCACGGGAATACAGACGCTTGATGTCCTCCAGTGCACCCACCAGACGTTCAATATCCTGAATGCGGTCGCCGATGGAGATATATGCCAGAATATTGCCGATATCGCCGAACTCAATCTGGATGTCGTATTCATCACGCAGAAGATCGTAGACCTCGATGCCCGTAAGGCCAATGTCCCTCGTGTATACGGAGAGTTTTGTGACATCGTAATTATAAATGCTGCTGCCATTGACCAGATCCTTGCCATAGGCATAGAAGCCGCCGATGGAATTGATTTCCTCTCTTGCATATTCCGCCATACGGCTCACCTTTTCAAAGGATTCACGCCCACGCAGAGCAAGATTTCGCCTTGAAATATCCAGACTCGACAACAGCAGATAGGATGCGCTGGTCGTCTGGGTGAGATTGATGATCTGTTCAACATAGCGCATATTCATGCTCTTTCCGAGAAGCAGGAGGGAGCTTTGTGTCAGGCTGCCGCCGGATTTATGCATGGAGACGGCCGCCATATCTGCACCGGCTTCCATCGCCGAAACGGGCAGTGCCTCATGGAAATAAAGGTGTGTGCCGTGTGCTTCATCCACAAGGGCGAGCATGCCGTGATCATGGGCGAGCTTGACGATCGAGCGAAGATCGGAGCAGATGCCGTAATAGGTTGGGTTATTGACAAAAATCGCCACAGCATCGGGATTTTCCTTGATGACACGTTCCACCTGCGAAATCTCCATACCCAGCGCAATGCCGATATGGCTGTCCACATCGGGATTGACATAGACCGGCTCCGCACCGCAGAGGACAAGGGCATTGATGACGCTCTTGTGGACGTTGCGGGGAAGGATGATCTTATCCCCCGCCTTGCAGGCTGTGAGGATCATGGTCTGCACGGAGGACGTGGTCCCCCCCACCATGAAGAAGGCATGTGATGCACCGAAGGCATCCGCTGCGAGCTGTTCCGCCTCAAGAATGACAGAAACAGGGTGGCAGAGGTTGTCAAGCGGCTTCATGGAATTGACGTCGATGCCGACGCATTTCTCGCCCAGAAGCTGCACAAGCTCGGGGTTGCCGCGTCCTCGCTTATGGCCGGGGACATCGAACGGCACAACACGCTGTCTGCGGAAGCGTTCGAGTGCTTCATACACCGGCGCCGATTTTTGTTTTTCGATATTCATAGTCTTTTCCTCGTCTGATAAAATAAAAAAAGCAGCTGATGGATACCATCACCTGCCTTGGCAATTACAACGCAAAATCCGAGAATTCCGCCGTTTTTGTTGGATACTGCTGCGCATTGCCGCCTCTTATTGACCGTTTCACAAGTGATGTTGATTATAAAGTTATCATCTTATAAAATTTGGGCTTTGAACCCAATCAATAATGCAGCATGCCGCTGCGCTCGGCAATCCGACCCGCCTGTCCGTATGGGCATATCTTTCCGTCTGCTGCGGAAAGCGGTCGTGTGCGTAAGCTGTATCGCTTTAGTACGCTATATTGTATTGTAGCATATTTTTTGTCGTTTGTCAATTGGTTTTTGAAAAATCCCTCTAAAAATGCGGATACAAGTAAAAAAGGCTTGGGGAAGTCCGGGCAAACTCCCCTCCCCCTGCCCCCCTCCCAGAGGGAGGGGGATGAGAGAGGGGGCTGCCGCCCCCTCAAACCCGCCCTCTTGCAGAGGGCTTTTCATGGGGGAAATGCGGTGTAGAAGGATTGGGGAAACCCTGCAGTACTCACCCCACAAAGGGAGCGCGAAAGAAGGGCTGCCCTCTTGCAGAGGGATGTTTTCATAAGAGTGAGGGGATATTTATATGCTTCCCCTGAATTCCACTGAACTTATCCGAATTCCAGCCCGTTTCAGCGGCAGAACCACATGCTCCAGATACCATGAAACATCCGTCATGCCGGCCGACATATGCAGCCCTCCTCGTCAGTGTTTGTCGTTGTAGTCGTAGAATAATTCATCCAGCAGCTTGTCCATGCCCTCGGTATCGCCGAATGCGGCTTTCAGGAGCGTGCCGGCATGCACGAACATCAGCCGGAAATAGAGCCAATCGCCCAGATCATCGTATTTTCTGGTCGAATTGATCAGATGATTCTGCCGCAGAGTGGTATAGCGTTTCCCCTGTTTTTTTCCGTATGCACGGAGGCGTTTTGCCGTGGCGGCATCCTCCATCGCCTTCTTCTCGACGAAGCCCCCAACCGCATCAAATGTCCGCTTCTCCGCCCAGAAAATGCCGCAGTACAGCCCTGTAATGCCAAACGAGATCCGGCAGAGCAGATCGTTGCACCAGAGCGGAAAGGAATAACGTTCAAAGCGGATGGGTGCACCGCCGCCAATGAATTGGCCGCTGTCAAGCAGATCGGCGATCTCGGCAAGCGTTCCCTTCGTCATGCGGTTGTCGCAGTCAATGGTAACGATGATGCGTCCCCTCGCCGCCTTAATGCCGGCATTGCGGACACTTGCAATGCAGCGGGTTTCGTCATGCACAACCCTTGCACCATGTGCCCTGGCAATGGCTTCGGTCGCATCCGTGCAGCGGTTACAGACGACAATGATCTCCACTCTGCCCCCGTACACGCCGGCCGCCTTCCGGATGGAATGGATGCACCGTGCCACATAGCGTTCTTCGTTATGGGCGGGGATGATGACGGAGATATGGGTTTTTTGATTTTTCATTTGGTTCTCCTGTTCTCATGAGACAATGAGAAAAGCATGTATTTTCTTACTTTATCAGCAGTTCCATGTCGATACATTCCCATACGCCGATGGGCATCTCGCAATTTCGTCTGCCATATTCTTTGAAGCCGAGCGCTTCATAGCAATGCATTGCACTGTTATTATTGGAAAACACACCCAAATCAATTCTATCTGCACCGAGTTTTTCCTTCACATACGCAGTTCCAAGACGAAGCATTTCTTTTCCATATCCCCTGCCCCGCAAAGAAGGATCGACGATGACAAATCCGAATCTTACCGTCGTATCATCGTGATCTTTGGGAAAGCGGATGATAAAATGCCCCTGTACATTATCATTTTCATCCACCGCTGTGAGCGGAATAAAGCGGCCGGTTTCAATCTGCGGTGCATAGTGCTTCTCAATGTCGTGTGCAAGAAGCGGAAACTTGTTGAATCTGTCAGCAGACCACTTGTACAGCTCTTCTTCTGTCCGGAGCCATTTGCAGATCTGTGCTGCATCTCCCTTTTGATATTCTCTCAGAATCATGGTGCCTCCTTCATACAGTCATCAACGAAACCGATTCTGCTCCGCATCATACGCATATCCAATCTTTGCAAGCTTCTCGCAGATTTCCTGCCCATCGCAGTCATTTGTCTTGCAGAATTCCTCCAAACTCGGGTAGAAATCCCGCAGCTGTGTGTTGAGAAAGCTCACAAGAATGGCCGGATCATTCGGAATATTCATCATCTTCACCTCCCTTTGCTGTTTCACTCACGATGTTCTGCAGCCAGACATCGCTTCTGACCATGAAAAAGCCGATCACCACCTTGATGATCTCTGAAAACTGCACGAGGAACACCACGGCCACCACGGGAAGACTGGTGAAATGGGCCAGCACATAGGCAAACGGAATCACCAGGGCCCATGTATAAACGCTGTCGAACAGGAATGTCACGATCGTCTTGCCGCCCGAACGCAGTGTAAAATAGGCACAATGCGAGAACGCACACAGCGGCATGACCACTGCAGAAATCAGAATCAGCTCCCGTGCCAGAGCACGGATGGTGTCGGTGGTATTATAGATCTCCGGAAAGAATCGTCCCACCGCTGCCATGATGGCGGCCATGCCGGTGCAGCATGCCACGCTGAAGAAGATCATCTTGGTGTCGGCATCGCGTGCCTCACGGATTTTCCCCGCACCGAGATACTGTCCCACAACCACCGCAATGCTGGCACCGAGCTGGATGTAGACGATGTTGAAGAGATTGGTGATGGTCGAGGAAATATTCTGTGCGGCCACCACATCCAGACCTCTGACGGCATAGCACTGGGCAATCACAGCCATGCCCGATGCCCAGAGCATCTCATTGATCATCAGCGGCGTACCCGTCTTCAGAATGTCGAGACAGATGCGTTTCGGAATCACAGGACTGCGGTAGACGCCGGTGATGTAGGGATTCTGCTTCGGGTGGAGATGCGTCCATGCAATGACGATGATGCACTCCGTAATGCGTGCGATAACCGTTGCAGCGGCGGCACCCTGCACACCCATCTCCGGCAGCGGCCCGATGCCGAAAATGAACAGGTAGTCGAACACCAGATTCATGCCGACCGCCACGGCACTTGCCAGCATCGGCACGAAGGTGTGGCCGGTTTCACGGATGGTATTGACATAGACCTGACACAGGCCGAATGGCAGGAGCGAAAACAGCATAATGTGGAGGTAGTCCCTGCCGTATGCCAGCGTCAGCGCAAGATCGCCCTCGGAGGTGCTTTCGTTGAGGTAGAGGGAGATCAGCGGATCGCCGGCAAAACCAAAGAGGCACAGTGCCAGCAGAACAATGACGCCGGCCGCATAGAACTTGAAGCGGAAGGCATGCTTCTGGCCGGTATAGTCCCCTTTTCCGAAGAACTGCGTACCAAAGATGCCTGCTCCGGACACGGCACCGAAGATGCAGATATTGAATACGAACATGAGCTGATTGACAATGGCAACGCCGGACATCTGCTCGGTTCCGATACGGCCGACCATGATATTATCAAGGAAACTGACAAAGCTCGTCACGGCATTCTGCAGGATCATGGGAAGGGCAAGGGTAAGAATGCGGGTATAGAATGCACGGTCGCCGATGAAGGTGTTTTTAAATCTGGTGAACATGGGGTCTCCTTTTGCTTGTGCTGCCAAAGGGCAGCGGGGATTTCTTTCTGTCTCTCGATTGTACCATATTCGCAGGATTCTGTCAAGATGGCAGCCCTGCCCTGCAAAAAATCCCCCTGCTTTCAAAAACAGGGGGATTCGTTCTTACTGATTGGAGACTGTGACGCTGTACTGGCCGTTTACCAGATCACCGACGGTAATGGTCACGCCGGGATTGATGGATTCGTTTTCACTGCTGTCATACCAGCCAAAGCCGGATGTACCGCTGCCGATGACGCTGCCGGTCGTGAAGACACCCTGACCATCGCCGACAAGGCGGATCAGACGGATGCCGTCATCATTGCCGCCGCAGAATTCAGAGCCGTTCTGGTACTTGAGATAGGTATACCAGTAATCACGCTGGAGATCGGCCTTGACATGGAATACACGCACGCCCTCGGAGACCTTCTGCCACCAGCTCATATCTCTGTTAATGCCGCTGTTGTTGTCATCGTCCGTGATGTATTCAATCATGAAGTACTCGGAAAAGAACTGACCGTCCAGTGTGCCGTAGGGGATGATGACACAGTTGCCCTGATCTGTCTGGGCACTGTTCAGCAGGAAGGTCTGGCTGCCCGCACTGCTGTCATAAACCTGTACCTGATCTCGGCGGTACCAGCCCAGCATGAGCTTGGAGAAGCAGCCGAAATCGGAGTAAGCATCCACGTCCATCAGCTCCTGTCCGGCATCGCCGTGGAAGGCTTCATAATCATTCGAGCTGTAGAGGTAGTAGTCCGGCAGACCCATGCAGTGGCCCATCTCGTGGAGATAGCTGCTGACGAAGTTCTTGTAGTCACCGGTGGAAATGATCTCGGCATTGCCCGTGATGAGATGGCCAAGATTCTTGCCGTCAACGGCATAATACGGATCGCCGAAGCCGCCGGCACACGGCCACCATGCATCGTCGCCCGCTGCGGTGGGTACGGTGATGAGCGTCGCATCAATCTTGCCGTCGCCGTCGCCGTCATACTGGCTGAAGTCCACGCTGTCCTTGAACGCCTCGTAGCATTCCTCCACGATCTTTACCTTGTCATTGTCGTAAACAGCCTGATTTTCCTTTGCTGTGTAGCGGAAAACTGTGCCGTTCAGATCCAGTGCGCCCTTGGACGATCTTGCATAGAAAGCGCTCATGCTCTCGAACGGATAGCAGGCACTGGCCGGATTCTCTTCACCAAAGGCCATCTGCTCGATCTGCTCCGCTGTAAAATCCGTGGTGTAGCGGCAGTCGGGGAAATCCACATAGAAGATGACGAGATTGCCCGTACCCTGTGACGGAAGACCGGCATCCACCTCAGCAATGGGGGCGTCATAGAAAGCTTCTGTCGATTGAATCGGCGGTTCTGTCGGCTCAGTTGAGGGTTCTGTCGGTTCGGTCGAAGGTTCTGTCGGTTCCGTGGACGGTTCCGTCACATCTGCCCACAGCTCAAACTGCTCGCCTCTCAAAACACAGCGTTTGAGGATGCCAAGGTCAATGCCGTTGACCTTGTTGTCATCGTTCATGTCAGCAAAGCGTGCGGCTGTTTCATTGGGCAGCACGTCCAGTGCAAGAATGTTGCGCTGAAGCATGACGATGTCCACAACGGACACGCTGCCGTCCTGGTTGATGTCGCCGCGGTAGCCGATGGACTGCCATTCAGCAGCAGCCTCCAGACCCATCATCGATGCGGTCATGGCAGCCGTCAGCAATGCACCGGCTGCAATTTTTCTCATTTTCATACAAAATTCCTCCCATATTCCAAAACATTTTGGATGTTTTTACGTTTACTATTATATCTCAGCTTCATTATTTTTTCAAGCATCATCCATGTTTTTGTCATAATGTCGTACAAAAAACGCAATTTCATATTCTACAGCGCCTCCCGTGTCCGGCAAAAATGCTAAAACATTGTTCCAATATTTGTGAAAACCCACTGGAATGTCGAATTTTCGTCCATCAATTGACTTTTACACATAAAAGGTATACAATAGATTAGGAATCAAACAAATAAGGAGAATCATCATGCAGGACAAAACCACAGAGCTTTTCCGGAGCGCATCCGTCCCGCGCGCTGTCATCAGTAATATCATCCCCTCCATCATCAGCATGCTCATGGTGCTGCTGTACAATCTGGCGGATACCTACTTCATCGGTCAGACCAAGGATGCCTTCAAGGTTGCGGCCGTTTCCGTAGCAACACCGGCGTTTCTGATCTTCATGGCCGTGGGCATGCTCTTCGGCATCGGCGGCACATCTCTGATCTCCCGTACCCTGGGCAAGGGCGATCACGAGAAGGCAAAGTGCATCTCTTCCTTCTGCTTCTGGACGGGACTCGTCTGCGGCATTCTGTCCATGGCGGGCATCTGGATTTTTTCACGCCCCATCTGCCTGCTCATTGGTGCAAGTGCGGACACACTCGACTATACAATGCAGTATCTGAACATCGTGAGTCTTTCCATCCCCTTCCTGATCGTCAGCAACAGCTTCAGCCACATCATCCGCTCCGAGGGCCGTGCAAAGACCGCCATGGCGGGCATGATCATCGGCAATCTCATCAACATTGTCTTTGACCCCATCTTGATCCTCTGGTTTGACTGGGGCGTTGCGGGCGCAGCAGTTGCAACCGTTCTGGGAAATCTGTTCTCCGCTGTGTTCTACCTGTCGCATCTGCTCTCCAAAAAATCCATGCTCTCCATACGGCCCCGTGACTACCGGATCGGAAACGGCATTGCCACGGGCGTACTCGCCATCGGCATTCCCGCCTCCCTCAACAGCATTCTCATGAGTGTTTCGAACATTGTCATCAACAATTTCATGGGTGATCACGGCGACATGGCCGTGGCGGGACTTGGCGTTGCCATGAAGGTGAACATGATCGTGGTGATGCTGCTGATCGGTCTTGGCAGCGGCATTCAGCCCCTGCTCGGCTACTGCTTCGGCGCACGGAATAAGGAGCGCTACATGGCCGTGCTGAAGTTCTCACTCTGCCTTGCATTCGGGCTGAGTGCTGTGATGACAGTCATCTGCTACGCATTCGCAGGCCCCCTGGTCACGGCCTTCCTCGATGACCAGAACGCCTATGATTTCAGCATGTCCTTTGCCCGCATCTACATCTATTCCGGCCCCGTGATCGGCATTCTCTTTGTGATGATCAATGCCATTCAGTCCACGGGTGCAGCACTCCCCTCACTGATCCTGTCCATCAGCCGTCAGGGCATTCTGTACATCCCGATTCTGCTGATCTTCAACAGCTTCCACACGCCCCGCATGCTGGCGATGGCGCAGCCCACCACGGATTATCTGGCCGCTGCACTCGCCTGTGTGCTCTTTGCCATCACCATCCGGAAATATTTCCGAAGTCCCGAATTTGCAAATCCTACACCGAAAAACGAAACGGCATGACAAAAAGCTGTGTTCCCTAAACGGGAGCACAGCTCTTTTTGTATTGTCCGGTGATGCGGAGCATGCGATCTGCCGGCAGACATTTACAGGCACACGCCATTCATTTTTGACCACAGCATAGTGACTTCACCGCCGTTGCCTCCGGGGCAAATTACTTAAACCTACATTCTCTCACTGATCATAATCTCCATTCGCCCCTGAATCGCTTTTGCTACCTCTTCTGCGGTGCGTTCACCGGCAAAGAGGGCTTTCACTTCATTTTCGATGATGTTATGTGCTGCTTTGTCAATTGGTGAATTCATTCGGTTGAGTGAGCCAATCAATATAAGTAATTGATCATACTCCGCTTGTGTCAGGTAACCAAGATCATATTCCTTTTCCCCAGCTGTGACGGGACGTGACTCACCCTGATGAGAAAGCTGTTCATCTGCCATTCTTTGAAATGCGGCATTGTTGATTGGAAAACCATATTCCTCAACATCACTGCCATCATGAATGGCATTATTGTTTGCCTGTACATCCTCATTAAGCATATAACTGATAAATTCCCATGCGCCCTCCTGTACTGACGGATGCGCCGCCGCACAGATGCTGTAGCGTTTGCGCAGGGTATCCACAAATGAACCCAATCCATTCTCTGAGGGATAACCCACAAAAACAGTATCTTCATCTGTGCATCTTTGAAATTTATCAAAACCATTGAAAGAGTAGCTATGCAAAAAATAAACTGTATCCCAATCGGGTTGTAGCTTTTCTTTTGTTTCCGGAAACTGGTTACAAAATTCAAGAAGTGCTATAAATTCAGGAGAATCAAAGGAACAACTACCGTTTTTATAATCTACAAAAGATCCTAAATTACTGCGAACAAGTGACATATATACAAGCCACTGATTTGTATTATTACAGAAAAAAGTGCCTTCTGGCATCTGCTCCCAATGTGTAATCAATTCATCGAGAGTCCAGTTCTCTTTTGTGCCGACATAATCACTTTTTCCACACATTGTTTCAATCCCAAAATACAGCGGCATCTGATAAAGCTTTCCGCCATTCTCATGAATCTCCAGCACATGGGTGTTGAGTTCTGAACGTGAAATGCCCGAATCACCGTCAAGGAAAGTATACAGATCGACAAACGCCCCTTTCTCCGACAAAATATCATAATTGCTCAGATCATAGAAAGAGTAATCCATCACAACATCAACGTTCTCTCCCTGCATAACATCCATCAACAGTCGCATATCTGCTGTCTGGAGTCCACCGCTTTCATCCTTTCCCATCACAGCCTGTGCATAAATCACTGGTTCAACATGATAGCCGTTGTCCATTTCGTTGAATGAATCCATTGCAGTCCGCAGTTCTATTGGAAGATATTCTGTTTCATCCGCTGCAATTCGTATGAGAATATCGCCGTTTTCATTTGTCAGAACGGGGACTTGTTCGGAAATAACGCCATCAGTATTTTCAGAATAATCCCCCCCTGCATCACCTTGACATGCAGTGAACATAAATAGCGCAGCCGCTATACACAGATAAACCAATTTGTTCATGAGTGAATCCTTTCTGAATATATTCGATTTCTATGTTTCATCCTCCTCCGTCCGGATCAATGAACGATAGCGCTGACGATAGGCCTCGGTTTTCTTCCGGATAAAGCCATTCACAAGCTGATAGCCCTTCCACAGGAGCCACAGCAGGTACAATGCCGGATAAGCCAGCAGAAGCAGCTGCACCGGCAGCAGCAGGGCACGGTCAAAATCTATGATGCGTGCCGCATTTTCCCAATGCGGATAGGCAATCGGCTCGGCCACGGTCACCGCTTCGTGCAGATGCGTCAGCTGCTGCCATGTTTCCCCGAAGCTGCTGCGGGACGTATTGTTCCGGATCTGTACGCCCGGACGCTTCACCACCGCATCCATCAGACCGGCGGCAAAATTCCGCACAGGATCGGGCAGCACGGCCTCATAGCACTGAACCGCTGCCCGCTGTCCCGTTTCCGCCTGCCAGTCCTCATACAGCCGGAACGGCATATAAAGCCGCGGCTCCCCGCCATAGGCCTGCGCCGATGCATAATCCGAGGGCGGTTCCACAACGCCTGCCACAACGCAGCGTTTGCCGTTCACAATGACCGTCATGCCGGCTGCATCCGATGAGCCGAACAATGCCCATGAGAGCGTCTCATCGAGCACCACTCTGTCAGTCATCAGGTCATCCTCCGTGATGGCACTGCCATCGAGGAAACGCCAGTCATGCAGCAGGAAGAAGTCCCCGCCCACGGCTACAGCCATCGCTGCCGTGCCCGCAGGGCGGGTGCCCTCGGCTGTGAGCGTGCCGACCTGCGTACTGTAGGCATCGTACCAGATGCGTGCGTCTTCCTGTGCGGGGGCAAGGGACGCCGCAACGAGGGAGGCATCCATCATCTCACGAAGCGGTTCGATCTCCTCCGGCAGCATCGCAGCATCCTCGCCGAAAAACGCACTGAACTGGGAATAGGACAGATCCCGTGTTCCCTCCCATCGTTCTGCTGCAAACTGATCGGACGGAAGCCTTGCAAGATGTCGGCTCACGCCCGTCAGCAGCCCCGATGCCGCAAGCATGCCCGCTGCCACGATCAGGCAGACAAGCTGTTTTTTGCGTAATTTCATGGCATCAGTCCTCCATCCGGATCTGCATGCCGTTCTTCAGCGGTGACTCCGATGCGGTAATGACGTATTCATTCCGGCTCAGCTCACCCTGCACGGCACAGTAAATTTCATCCGAAGCCTGAATGGTCACGCCCACTCTGCGGGCGGTATAACGATTGCCGAGCGGCGTGCTCTTCACCTGCACGGTCATGACGAACTTGCCGTCGCTGTCCTCCATGATGGCACTGCAGGGCACCACGCAGTCATACATGGCACTTGAACCTGTGACCGAGACGGAAAGACTCTGACCGACAGTCACATTTCTGCCCTCGATGAGGAAGGTCAGCACACGGTCGGTACTGTTCGGATTCTCAATGTCCGCCTTGATGCTCTGGAGGAAGGCTTTGGTGCCGTTGTAGGAATCGTTGGTCTCGGCCTCCATGCCGATCTTGAGGATGCGTGCCTGTTCTGCACTCACACGGCACTGCATTGCATAGCCCGAATCAGTCAGCGTCACAACAGCAATGGTCTCACCGTCCATGACGGTTTCACCGGCGGCATAGTTCACGCTGCTGACAACGCCGTCATGCTTGCTGATTACAGTCAGCGTGCCGCTGTTCTTCCGCAGCTCTTCCAGTTCGGTTCTCTGCTTGTCAATGGCATCCTGCTGGCTCTGCAGTTCAAGGCGGTTCATCTCCTGCGTCAGGGCGTCATTTTTCTTGGTTTCAGTCAGAGCCAGCAGCTGTGACTGAAGGTTGCGCTCCTGCATCTTCACCTGCTCCTCCAGTGCTGAAAGATCAGCCATATTCTGCCCTTCATAGGCGGATACAGTCTGGCCGGCGTTCTGCATTTCAATGGTGTATTCTGCAATCATCTCCGCAAAACTGGCAGAAGCTTCTGCATAGTAGCTGTCAAACTTCTCCTGGGCTGCCGCCTGGGCGGACTGTCTCCCCCGGAGCCATGTGGCAGCCTGCTCGGCTTCCTGTTCCAGCGCAACGATCTCATCAAGCACATCGGCTGCCGCCTGTGCATCCTGCTGCGCATACTGCCACGCTGTCTCAGCATCCTCCATGGCACGGCGGAGGGTCAGATCGCTGCTGCTCGCCTCATAATCCTCCTTTGCACGGAGATAAGCGGTCTCTTTTTCCGCTGCAATGCGTTCAAGATTCTGCACTGTAAGTGCCTGCGCTGCGGAGCTGACAGTGATCTTTGCCGCTACAGCATCATAAGCCGCCTGTGCCTCGGCGGTTTCAGCGGCCGCGGCATCCAGTGCTGCCTTGTACGTTTCCATGCCGCTGCGGACGCTTTCGTGGAGAACAGCGTAATTTCCACTCTCCAGAGCAGCCTGCCAGCCCTGGACTGTGGCGATCTTATTCGTACATTCGGTCACGGCATTACGGGCGATGTCATATTGCAGCTTTGTGATGCCGCCCTGATTTCTCGCTGCATTCAGCTTATCGATCGCATCCTGCAGATCCTGACGGGCATTGGCGATGTCCTGATTCTGTACCGCATAATCGGGTACGGCTGTGAGCAGTGCCTTCTGATAGGCAAGCTCCGCATCACGCAGCATGGTTTCCGCTGCCTTCACCTCGGCATCACCGCCGGCCTCAAGTACGCAGAAGGTCTCCCCCGCCTTGATCTTGTCACCCGGCTTGAAGGCAATGCTCTCGACCACGCGTGTGCCCTCGGCCACGATCTCATAGGTCTGATTGGCGGTGACAAGACCCGAGGCACGCACCTGTTCGGTGATCGTTCCCGAGCTTGCGTACTGTGCCGCCACGATGGGCAGGCTGTAGTTCATGATCGTATTCGAGCAGAATGTCAGCACGAGCAGAACGGCCAGAAAAATGATCAGTATCGTTTTGATGCGTTCCTTGCGGCTCGCTTTGTTTTCATTTTCATTCATATATGTATCCTCCTGTATTTGATCGCATGGATGCATTTCATTCAAAAGTCATCAGCCCTTCACGCCGCCGGAATAGGTGATGCCTTCCACAAGATATTCCTCGCCGTAGAGGAACAGCAGCAGAGCGGGCACCATGTACACCACCGCCACGGCAAAGGCAAGTCCCACATCGCCCGCATTGATCTGCGAGAGAAAGACGGACAGCGGATATTTTGCTTCATCCTTGAGCAGGATCAGGGGCTGCTCGACCATATTCCAGTAGTCAATGAACACAAGCAGTCCCACGGACATCATCGCCGACCGGCTCAGCGGCAGACAGATATGCCGGAAGATCTGAATCTCCCCTGCACCGTCCAGCCGTGCTGCCTCATAATAAGCGGTGGGAATGCGGCGCATGACCTTTGTCAGCAGGAACACACTGAACGGCGAGAAGATACCCGGCAGGATGATTGCCCAGCGTGTCCCCAGAATCCCGAGAAACTCCGATACAAGGAAGTTCGGGACAAGTGTGACCTGATAGGGCATGAGCATGAGAATCGTGTAGGAAAAGAAGATGATCCCCTTGACCTTGCCCCGGAAGCGTGCAAATCCATAGGCCGTCACGGAAGCCAGTGCCAGCTGAAAGAGCGTGATGGGCACCACCAGAATCACGGAATTCCAGAATTTCAGCAGGTATTCAGGGCTTTTGAACAGCACCGAACCAAACTGCCGCAGGGAGACCATATCGGGGATGAATTTCAGATTCAGCTCCTCCGAGATATAGGTCTTTCTGTCCGCTGAGGCACTTTCAATCATGGCACCGTAGTTGGCGTTGATCTCCTGCTCCGTCATGAAGGCATTGCTGATGGTCAGGAGCGTCGGCATGATGAAAAGCAGCGCAGCCGCCGCGGCAAAGAGAAAGATCATGGCATTGAAAACACGCCGGCGCAGTTGTTTTCGTTTCATCACTCTTCCACATCCTCTCCGAATTTCTTCTCCACAAGGAACAGCAGCCCGATGATGAGGATCATCACCAGACACAAAAGCACTGCGGCACTTGAGAGCTTCTGATAGTCCAGGGAGTTGAATGTATTGTTCATGAAATGCTGTAACAGGTACATGGTTTCGTAAGGGTAGTCACCTGTAAGCAGATACACCTCACGGAACATCTTGAACGAGCTGATAATCGACAGAATCGTCACAAAGAGAATACTCGGCGACAGATACCGCAGCTTGATATGCAGAAAGGTGTAGAACCGGCCGGCACCCTCCAGCTCCGCCACCTCGATGATATCCTGCGGAATGCCGGCAATGGCGGACATGAAGAGGATCATGTTGTACCCCAGCGTTTTCCATAGAAACAGCACTGTCAGCACGAGATAGGAGGCCTCGGATTTCAGCCAGTCCACGGGGGCTGCGCCGAACAGCTCGGTGATCTGGTTGAGGGTGCCGTGGTAGTGGAAGATTACCTGCCACACCAGCACGACCGATGCGATCGGCACCATCAGCGGGCAGAGGAAACAGGTGCGCAGCCAGCTCCGCCCGGGAATGCGTGCATTGAGAGCAAAGGCGAGCCAGAGTGAGAGCACCACCGAAAGCGGTACGGCAATCACAGAATACAATGCGGTATTCCGTGATGCCCGCAGAAATGCAGCATTCTGCAGGAGCTTTGCGTAATTCTCCAGCCCCACAAAATTCGAGAAGATGGGGTTGTCCAGAACCGAATAGTAGATCACGACCAGAAACGGGATCACAAAGAAAATCAGTACACCTGCCACACTCGGCAAAAGCCAGAGCCATTCTTTGCAGATTTGTTTCCATTTTCGTTTTTTCGTGCGCATGTCATTCACCTCAATCTATAGTCAGGCACGTGCCGGCTGCGGCCGGTGCCAAAAGATGCATTCTATAACCAATACACACGAGAGGAGTGTTTTCTGACAAAAAGATTCGGTTTTCTTCCAGATTTGTAGGCATGAACAAAAAACGGAGCTGTGTTCTGTACACATCATCCAAATAATCGGGCAGAAAAAACGGATGCTTGACAGCATCCGTGGAAGTATGGTATAATACATTTATAAGCGGGTGTGGCGGAACTGGCAGACGCACGAGATTTTGGGTGCGTTACTACAGTGCGAAAATTTGGAAGAGCAATGCAGATGAAATATAATACAGTTTTTATTGCAGCGATATCACCCATGCTATTTCTCTCTGCCTGCGGAGCATCAGAAAATTCACATCAAGTAACTAATTCTGAAACCGAAGCTATTATCGTTTCACAGTCAACTACAACATTGCCGGGCATACCATTACAGGAAGAAGAACAGCTGCAAAACGAAATGCAACAGAATTTCAAAGGCACTGTCCGTGACTTTCAAAAGAATAATGCTTTTACTTATTCCGAAACGATCGAAGGCTCAATCTTAACAGGAACATATCAATTCGTAACTAATGACACAACAGAAAACAGTAATTTACTGTGTGCATCAATTGGAATACTGATTTTCTATGGTGGAATTAATGAGTTCAATGAAGTTGAAACAGTTGAACTGAATTGGCTTGACCAAAATGGGCAAAGTATTGGCAGACAGGTTTATGAACGAGATGCTGAAAATACGTTTCATCCTGTCGGAGAATTTGTGTGGGAAAACTCGAATTATCAATCCGTATGTGAAAGTAATTTACCTGATTTAAACTGGTAATATGCAGTAAAATTGAATATGCGGGTGTGGCGGAACTGGCAGACGCACGAGATTTAGGTTCTCGCGCCGCAAGGTGTGCAGGTTCGATTCCTGTCACCCGCACCAACATAATCCCTCGAATTTTCGAGGGATTTTTCATTTGTTAATGCAAATTTCAATTGGCACCAAATTTATTTTGCACACAAGGTACGCCTTATGCGTATGGCGTTTTTATGCCCTGCTGCCGTAGGGATGCGATTCGTTCCTTGTACTGCCCAATCTTTCGCTCGTAAGCAGGCTTTTGCCTCTGCCAGTCACGCACAATTTTATCATATTTCTTGCTCTGTTTCCGAATCCGAATCAGCAATGGAATCAATGCCGCTCGCATGGCGAGTAAACGCACCTATTATGTTCTTTGTTTCCTGTACTCCGACAGCGAAACCCCGATATGCTTATGAAACAGCCTGCTGAAATACAGCGGATTATCATATCCGACTGCTTCTGCAATCTCGGAGATGTTGTACTCCGTCGATTCGAGTAAGCTCTGTGCATTCGCCATACGAAGCGAGAGAATATACTGCATCGGTGTGACCTTCACAATCTGCCGGAAGCTTCGGATAAACCAGCAGGTGCTCATATGCCGTGATGCGGCATAATCGTCAATATTGATCTGCTCGTTGTAATGTTCATTGAAATAATGGGTAGCACGTTCAATCTCGTTCTGCGCATCGCTGCCCTTTTTGCGTCCTTCTTTAATGTAGCGGTTGATCTGGATGAAGATGTGCCGCAGATTGAGCGTGAGCAGCTCCTCGTAGTTCGGTCGGCACAGCTGTAATTCCTGTATCATCTGGCGGTACAGCCATGCATAGTCGGGGGATGTTCCCGTATAGAATACATTCGCTTTCTGCGAAAGTTCGTAGTTATCCAGAATGCCCTCCACCATGCGTCCTGTAAAATGCACCCAGTACACCTCGGTTTTATCGGGGGCATGGTAGTAATAATACTGCATCTCTCCCGGACGGAACAGGATCATGTTACCTTCCGTAATAACCGTTTCTTTCCCGTCAAGTCCATCGAAATAAAAATACCCCTTGCCCTTTGCGATGTACAAAAGCTGATAATCTCTTCTACCCTGCGGGCGTTCCGTTGAAACTGTTGGGCGGCTATGTACTCGATAATAGCCGCAGCTGGTCACAATCAGCGATTTGCTCTCATCGACGATATCGGTCAGTGAATTATGCAGATAAGCAACATTCGTAAACATAGCGTACCTCCTTCTATGTTCTTTTCTCCATTATAGCACATCCAAATCCGCATCGCAATAGCAAAGTATCATTTTGTGCATATTTTGTCCCATTGTGTTTATGGAATCGGCGTGCCGGATATGGTAGAATAGAATCAGAAAGTCAAGGCGCCTTTCATCGAATTGCAGTGCTTCATCCGAAAATGAACACTGTTCCCAAAGCAGAACTCGAGACCCGCTTCGGACATATTTATAGATGTCATATTCGGTTCGCTGATCGGCAAAACCAAGACAAAAATGGGCAAGGCTCGTCCCTGGATGCTCTGGCCGCACATCGGCAACAGCCTGATGCTGATCATGATCTTTGCAGTTCCTACCGGATGGGGTATGTCGCAAAATATGCATACTTCTTCATCACCTACACACAGCTCAATGCCGTATTCTATACCGCAAACAACATCGCCTATTCTGCACTTCATGTATCTCTGGCTGCCGATGATCTTCAATTTTATCATGACACTTCTGCTCTCCCGTCTGAATGTGGAAAAGGCAAATGCCGACTGGGACAGAGAGCATCAAGCATAAATTTAAGGAGGACGATCTTATGAAACCGACACTCGACTGGCTGAAAAACCCCGAAATCTTCGCTGTAAACCGTGAACCTGCACACTCCGACCACTTATGTACTGTGAACGGACAACAGCTGAAACAGTCCCTGAACGGTACTTGGAAATTCAACTACACCGAACATCCCGACAACCGTCCGACTGGTTTCTACAAGACAGATTTTGATGTAACAGGCTTTGATGACATCACCGTCCCCGGACACATCCAGCTGCAGGGCTACGACAAACCGCAGTATGTCAACACCCAGTACCCGTGGGAGGGACAGGAAAGCCTCATTCCTCCGCAGATTCCGCAGAAGCGTAACCCCGTGGGAAGCTATGTGAAGTTCTTTGATATGGACGAATCGCTTCTTGGCAAGGAAACATTCATCAGCTTTCAGGGCGTGGAAACTGCCATCTATGTGTGGCTGAACGGCGAGTTTGTGGGCTACGCCGAGGACAGCTTCACTCCCTCCGAATTCAACATCACGCCCTATCTGAAAGAAAAGGACAACAAGCTTGCAGTTGAGGTTTACCGTTACAGCACAGCAAGCTGGCTGGAAGATCAGGATTTCTGGCGGTTTTCGGGTATCTTCCGTGAGGTGTATCTGTACGCCGTTCCCGAAATCCATGTTCGTGACATGAAGGTGATTGCGGATTACGACTATGAGAATGGGACACCGTGGTCAAATCCTGGCACGGTATACCCTCATGCTCGACAGAATCCTGACTCGCATTCGGGCAGTGGCATTCTGAACACTGAGCTTTCTATTGTGGGTAAAAATGATTATGCAGTCAAGCTCACGCTGACTGACAAGAACGGCAGCAAGGTTTATGAAAGTGATGCTGCGAATGTGACCGCATCCATCCCCGATGTGATGCCGTGGAGTGCGGAAGCCCCAAATCTCTACACACTGACCGCAGAAATCATTGCAGACGGTGAGATCGTGGAAACTGCTGAAACAAAGGTTGGATTCCGTACCTTTGAGCTGAAAAATAATTTGATGTGCCTTAACGGTAAGCGTATCATTTTCAAGGGCATCAACCGACACGAGTGGAGTGCAGAGCGTGGACGTGCCATCACCGAAGAAGATATGCTCTGGGACATCCGCTTCATGAAGCAGAACAACATCAATGCTGTCCGTACCTGCCACTATCCGAATAATTCCCGCTGGTATCAGCTTTGCGATGAATACGGCATCTACCTGATCGACGAAACCAACCTTGAAACCCACGGTGCCAATGAAGTCGTGCCGGCATCCGATCCGCAGTGGCTGGAGGCAGTCCTTGACCGTGCAAAGTCCATGTACGAACGTGACAAAAACCACGCAAGCGTGCTCATCTGGTCTTGCGGCAATGAGTCGAACTGCGGCGATGACATTGCGGCAATGGCGGCATACTTCCACGAAACCGACCCCACCAGACTGGTGCACTATGAAGGCGTGTTCTGGAATCGAAAATACGACCATATCACAGATATGGAAAGCCGGATGTACGCAAAGCCCTGTGATATCATCGAGCACCTTGAAAACGACCCGAGGAAAAGTTACATCAGCTGTGAATACATGCACGCCATGGGCAATTCCCTCGGCGGTATGAAGCTGTACACTGACCTTGAAGACAAGTTTGATGCCTATCAGGGCGGCTTTATCTGGGACTACATTGATCAGGCACTTTACAAGGATGGCGTTCTGGTTGCCGACTCAAATCCAATGTCGGCATACCCACTCACCTTAAACAGCATCCAACCTCGGTTCGGGGCATATGGCGGCGATTTCGACGACCGGCCGACCGACTACGGCTTCTGCACGAACGGCATTGTTTACGCAGACCGCACCTATTCTCCGAAGGTGAGCGAAGCAAAACAGCTTTACTCCAACATCAGAATGAATATCACAAATGGCGTTCTGACCGTGGAAAACAGAAATCTGTTCATTGATACAAGCGGCTATCTTTTCAAGGTGACACTTGCAAAAGAAGGTGAAATTCTTGCAACTGAAGAACATCGTCTGAACATTTCTGCTGGGGAAACAGGCAGTGTGAAAATCGGTCTTGTTGTCCCCGAACATGGCGGCGAATTTGTGCTGACTGCATCCGCAGTGCTTGCAGAAGATACCATCTGGGCGGACAAGGGACACGAGGTTTCCTTTGCACAGGAAATCGTGAAAACACCCGAAAGTAAGGTGGAAACCACTGCTGCAAAAGCAGAGATCGTCTACGGTGATTTCTCCGTGGGCGTGCATGGTGAAAACTTCTCCATGCTGTTTGACAAGCGAGAGGGCGGCATCAGCTCTCTGATTTATGGTGGCACAGAATACATTACCAGAGCACCGAAGATCAGCTTTTGGAGAGCCATGACCGACAACGACGCAGGTGCAGGCTATCCCTTTGCAATGGCACAGTGGCAGATTGCAGGTAAGTACGCAAAGCAGATTGGCTTTGACACAGAGGAACACGCAGACCGCCTTGATGTGACCTATACTTTCGCCGCACCGACTGTTCCGGCGTTCGAGTACAAGGTGACTTATACCGCTTACTTTGACGGTAGACTCGGCGTCAAGGCTGACTATCCCGGTGTGAAGGGAATGGCAGATATGCCCGTATTTGCGATGGATTTCAAAATGAAGAAGCAGTACAATGCCTTCACATTCTACGGAATGGGACCCGATGAAAACTATATCGACAGAAATAACGGCGCAAGACTCGGCGTGTACACATCAAATGCAAAAGACAACTTCACAAAGTATCTCAATCCCCAGGAATGCGGCAACCGCACAGGCGTAAGATATGTGAATGTTTACAACGAAAACGGCACAGGTCTTGCCTTTACAGCAACAGAAAATCCCTTTGAAATGAGCGTCCTGCCCTACAGTGCTTATGAACTCGACAACGCTCTGCATCGTGAAGAACTCCCTGAACCGTCCTACACATGGGTACGCATTGCCGCAAAGCAGATGGGCGTCGGCGGTGATGACAGCTGGGGCGCACCGGTGCATCAGGAATTCAAGATTGAAGCAGAACATCCCATGACATTGCGATTTGAAATTTGCGCACTCTGAATATGGATATCAGAAAGCCCCTCGGATGAACCGAGGGGCTCAGTCTGTCGAAAAAGTCCCGTCCAGCCACTGCACCTGAACGGCGCAGGGCTGGACTCGTATTTTTAGTTTAGGGAGTGTTGACACTAAAATAATACGCAGATTTTCGAGCAGAAATTTCATGCAG
>SVNX01000019.1 GCA_015066665.1 Ruminococcus sp.
GGGTGGGGAGACGTCACGAAGTGACAGAGGGGACGGCGGCAGTAAGCCGCGCAGTACCCTCCAAATATAGCCCCTCCCCCTTTGGGGGAGGGGTTGGGGTGGGGGCAGGTTTTAGAAAAGCCCCCTTTTTGACAAACCAAATCCTCCCGAAAGGGAGGATTTGGCTTTATTCAGTTCTGTACCCCTTGGCGTTCAGGAACTCCATCAGGGTCTGTGTGGAACCGGCACCCTTGTCGGCGGCGTACTGCAGAATCAGAGAGGCATCCACAGCATCAATCATGCCGTCACCGCTCAGGTCGGCGAGGGCGAGGTCGGCATTCTCTTCCTCCTGCCAGGTGCTGCCGTCACTTGCTGTGCCGTCAGCATAGCGGATGACTGCATATTTCAGGGATTCGTTGTAGTTCTCAATCGCAATTGCATCCCATGCCGCTGCATTGCTGCCGTAGTTCACATAGCTCAGATCCTCGCAGCCGCTGAATGCGGAGGACTCGATGGATACAACTGTCGAGGGAATTGTGACCTCGTGCAGCATCGCACAGTCACGGAACATGTACTGGCCGATGACCGTTACACCCTCGGGGAATGCCAGCTCTTTCAGGCTCTCACATGCTGTGAACACGGAGTAGCCGATTTCCTCCACGCTCTCGGGGAGGGTGAGCGAATCCATCGATGCGCAGTTGTAGAAGGCGAAGTTGCCGATGCTGGTCACGGTATCGGGGAGGGTGATGTTGGAAAGGCTCGTGCAGCCGTAGAAGGTCGAGCCGAGAATGGCTTCCACGCCCTCGGGCAGCACAACTGTAACGAGATTCCCGCATTCGGCAAACGCCGACTCGCCGATGGTTGTGACGCTGTCCGGAATCACAACGCTTGTGAGAGATGTGTACTGCTCAAAGGCACAGCTATCGATGCAGGTGACGGGCAGACCCTCGATCTCCTCAGGGATGATGAGTGTGGAAGCGTTCACATCACCGCCGGTGATCTTGATGTAATCGCCGCAGTTTTCGTACTTCCATGTCGTTTCAGTTTCGGCAGAGACGGGCAGAAGGCTGCCGCCTGCGGTCATCATTGCAGCAGCAAGAAGGGCTGCCATAAGCTTGGTTGTTTTCATAAATCCTCCCATTTTTGATGTATTGTTGATCTTTATCTTGTGCGGATGCTGTATGAAAATGTGCCGGCGGGCGATTATACGGAGAACAGCAGATCCGTATACGACGGCATCGGCCAGTCCTTGGCGGAAACAATGGTCTCCAGCTCGTCAACCAGTGCACGCATGGACTGCATTGCCGTGAAGACATCGGAACGGCAGAACTTTGCGGCACCTTCCACATCGGCGATGGCCTGTGCGGCGGTCAGCTTTTCGTCGAGTATATTCACCGCATTGCCGATGCCCGCTGTCAGGCCGGAAAGACGGGAGGCATAGCCGGTCTCAAAGGCAGCATCCAGACCCAGCTGCTTCTTTGAGAGGGCGGCATCGCAGACGTCCTTTGTCACCTTGACCGCAGCCGGAATGATCTGCTTGCGGGCCATATCCAGCATGGTCAGCGCTTCGATGGTGATGACCTTGGTGTAGTTTTCGAGCAGGATTTCTGTTCTGGACTCGATCTCCACACGGCTGTAGACCTTGAAGCGTTCAAACAGCTCGACATATTCGTCACGCTTGTAGAGCGGTACGCAGTCGACGGTGGACACGAGATTCGGCAGGCCGCGTTTTTCGGCTTCTGCGACCCATTCGTCGGCATAGCCGTTGCCGTTGAAGATGATCTGCTTGTGCTCCTTGATGGTGCGGACGAGCAGCTTCTTGAGGGCCTTGTCGAAGTTCTCGGCCTGCTCCAGCTCGTCGGCAAACTGACGCAGCTCCTCGGCAACGATTGTATTGAGAATGGTGTTGGTGCAGGAAATGGAATCGGCGGAGCCGAGCATTCTGAACTCGAACTTGTTGCCGGTGAAGGCAAACGGGGAAGTTCTGTTTCTGTCAGTGGTATCCTTCTTGAAGTTCGGCAGGGCATCCACGCCGATGTCGAACTCGGCTGTATTGGACACATAGGGCTTGCCGCTTTCGAGTGCCTCGATGACAGCCTCCAGCTCACTGCCGATGAATACGGAGATGATGGCAGGGGGCGCTTCGTTGCCGCCGAGACGATGGTCATTGCCGGCGGATGCGGCGGACAGACGCAGCAGCGGTGCATACTCATGCACGCCCTTGAGGATGGCACAGAGGAAGGTCAGGAACTGCATATTATCCTGCGGTGTGGCACCGGGATCGAGCAGGTTCTGTCCGTCGTTGGAGGTCAGTGACCAGTTGTTATGCTTACCCGAGCCGTTGATGCCGGCGAAGGGCTTTTCATGCAGCAGGCAGATGAGATTGTGCTTGCGGGCGATCTTCTTCATCAGCTCCATGGTCAGCTGATTCTGGTCAGCGGCGATGTTGGAGGTGGTGAAGACGGGAGCCAGCTCATGCTGTGCGGGCGCAGCCTCATTGTGCTTGGTCTTGGCATAGACGCCCAGCTTCCAGAGCTCATAGTCCAGCTCCTTCATGTAATCGGAAACACGCTGCTTGATATTGCCGAAGTAGTGATCCTCAAGCTCCTGACCCTTGGGGGGCTTGGCACCGAAGAGCGTGCGGCCGGTGATGACCAGATCCTCACGCTGATCGAAATAGCTCTTGTCGACGAGGAAGTATTCCTGTTCCGCACCGACAGTGGTCATCACGCGGGTAGCGGACTGGTTGCCGAAGAGGCGGAGAATACGCAGTGCCTGCTCGCCGACGATGTTCATCGAACGCAGCAGGGGTGTTTTCTTGTCGAGGATTTCGCCCGTATAGGAGCAGAATGCGGTGGGGATGTAGAGTGAATCATCCTTGATGAAGGCATCGGAGGTGGGGTCCCATGCGGTATAGCCTCTGGCCTCGAAGGTGGCACGCAGGCCGCCGGAGGGGAAGGAAGAGGCATCGGGCTCGCCCTTGATCAGCTCCTTGCCGGAGAATTCGAGGATGATGCGGCCGTGGTCGGTGGGGGTGATGAAGGCATCATGCTTTTCCGCAGTCACGCCGGTCATGGGCTGGAACCAGTGGGTATAGTGGGTGGCGCCATGCTCGACAGCCCAGTCCTTCATGGCATTGGCAACGACATCGGCCACAGCGGGCTCGAGGGCAATGCCGAACTGCTTTGTGCGCTGGACGGATTTGTAGACGCTTTTGGGCAGACGTTCACGCATGACGGTATCGCTGAATACGTTGCAGCCGAAATATTCGGTAACATTGGAGTAAGCCGGTGTATCAGACATAGATAAGCCTCCTGTAAAAAAATAAGCATCCCGATTGCCGGTGTCATCCACCACACGATCGAAACGCCAATGGTTCTGCTATTGAATTGGTATGCTATTATCATACACCGAAAATACGGATTTGTCAAGGAATTTCGGCTGTTTTCAGAAACTTTGTGGAATATCATAAAAATTAACGGGAGGGGGGGAGAGGTCTTGGGCAGAATTTTGGGGGCATCCTTCCCAAAAAGAAAACCCGCCATGCGGCGGGTTTGTGGGTCATCTGGATTTTCTGCGGCAGAGGCACATGCCGGCGAGTGCAGCGGCGGCGCCCATGCAGAGTGCAGCGGCGGATGCATCCCCTGTCTTTGGGGAGGATGCGGCACCGGATGCGGCTGCCGTGGTTGTGGTGGAGGCGGCAGTTGTTGCAGCAGCAGTTGTTGCGGCGGCTGTTGCGGATGCGGTGGTGGATGCAGTGGTGGTCTCAGGGGGGAGTGTGGTGGTGGATTCGGGGAGTGTGGTGGATTCGGGGAGTGTGGTGGTTTCGGGGAGTGTGATGGTGGTTTCAGCTGTGGTTTCACTGCCTTCACCCATAATGTATTCCGGATACAGCCTTTCTACATGCGGATGCGTGCTGAGCCAGATGTATGAGCCGATAAACACCGTCTTCTCGTCATAGCCCTGATAGGATGTATAGTCAGGGTCGATGACATAAGAATAAAGATGGTTCTCACTTCCATCAGGATTGAACGTAATGAAATTGGTCATATAACTGAATGCATCCGTATCCAGAATGGGCAGGTCGAGAAGCGCAATGATGTCCTCATACAATTCGAATTCTTCGTACAATACAAGGTGCTGAATGTAGAATCCGCCGTTTTCAAACGGTCTGTATGCCTTTTCGGCTTCCTCGTACACCGCAGGCATTTCCTCAGAAAGTGCACAGATTTCTTCCTTGGACATGGCGAGCAGGTCGTCGAAAGTGGGGGTGATGGTGGTTTCGGGGGTGGTGTCCGTGGTGGTGGTTTCGGTGGTAGTGTCGCCACGCAATGGGTATTCTGCATAGACATTGAATACGTCCGGATGTGCACAAAGGAGTGCTACAAAACTGGCGATTTCATCACAATAAGAATAACCCTGATACGGATTCAGCCAAATTGTGATATTATAATAAGCAAACGGCGAGCCTTCCCAATTCACAGTACGGGCATTGCTCAGTGCGAGCATCAGCGATTCCGGTATTTTCAGAATGTCGGGCAAAGGCGAATCATCAACATCATACTGCCAGCCGTCCCTCATAAGAAATCGGAAAGAGAATGTCGGCGAATAATCCAAAGATTCATATAGATCTGCATAATAGGGATAACTATCCACCGCCTCTCTGTAAAGCAGGCAGAAATTTTCAATATTCTCTTCGGGGTCATTCTGTGCGACATAGGCGATGCGCTCTTCATCGGTCATTTTCATGAGCATCTCGAAGTTTTCTGCATATTCAGGGGTGTCGACAATCGGATTGTCTGAGGTGTACGCATCTTCGGCTGAAATGGGAGATGCGGGAAGCATGAAGAGACAGAATATGCCGGCGAGAAGTCCGGCGATTGATTTTTTAATAAGCATGTACATCCTCCCTTAACTCGGTGGGAATTACGTTTCAATCGTTGTGTTTGTTTTCCTCAGAACAACAGCTTATCCCTCCATCGGATTCACCCCTTTTCTGTTTCGGCCATTCCGCACATCTCCCTCGATGCACGGAAAAATCATCCTCCTGATTCTATGATAGCATAATTAAACACATTTGTCAATCGTATTCGCAAAATTTTCTGAAAAAATATGAATGTTGAACAAATGCAAAACCCCATGCAGTGCATGGGGTTTTTGAAATCATATCGTCTCGTTGCCGAGGGGGGAGAGCTTCTGCTTGCGGAACTGCGTCGGGGTCATGCCCGTTTCCTTCTTGAACTGCTGCATGAAGTAGATTTCACTGTCATAGCCGCAGGCCGCCGCAATTTCGGCAATGCTCCGCCGCTCCGAGGTCAGCAGCTGCTTGGCCAGTGCAATGCGTGCCGTGATGACGTCCGCCATCGCACTTACGCCGAAATTCTTCTTGTACAGCCGCTGGAAATAGGCACGGCTCAGCAGCATCGTCTGCGACATCAGATCCACCGTCCAGCGCTTCTGCGGATCCTTGTAGATCTGCTTGCGCAGCTCCAGCAGACTGTTGAGATAGGTGATGCGCTTGTTGTCCTCCAGACGGTTCTGCTCGATGATGCGGTTCACCTTCGCAATCAGTCCGTGGAGCGAATCGTCCTCGCCCACCTTCTCACAGGTGCAGCCCATGTCCAGCTCAATGTGCAGATTGCCGCCCGTATCCTCCAGATGCTTGGCGAAATACCGCCGGATGTTTTCCATATGTACCTTGCCCGCATCGGCCGGATAGTCGAACGAGCCGAGAATGTAGAAATTGTCATCGCCGCAGCGGCAGCAGATCTCATTGCCTCGGCAGCTGCTGTTGACCGCATCCGCCAGTGTCATCAGTACGCTGTCACCAAAGGCATAACCCATCTTCTGGTTAATTTCACGGAACTGGTAAATGTCCACCGCCAGCAGCAGGAACTTTTCCTTGTTGATGATGGCCTGTTCGAAGACCTCGGCGGAGATTTCCTCGAATCCACGGCGGTTATAGAGTCCCGTCATCGGGTCACGCAGGGCGTTGAGACGGGTGCGTTCGCTGAATTTGCGGATGTAGTTACGGATGCGGATGGTCTCGAGTGCCGCACTGACCTGCTTTGTCCATGTCCAGAACTGGCGGTCAAAGGAGAAGTATTCCTTCTGCACCTGCAGTGCCACAAAGCCGAAGCATCTGTCCTCATAATGCAGCGGCACAAAGAAATGCACGGCTGCCTCGTCGTTTTCAAGAATATGGCTGTGCAGCTCGTCACGGTCGATCATGCAGTAGGACATGCGCTCGGTGTTGCAGCCGTGACGATAGACCAGCAGCTGGTCGGAATAGCCCGTGACACGGTAGGTGTCGGCCTCGGTGTTGTTGATGCCGTCCCAGTCGTCGCAGATGCAGATGTGCATCTTTTCCATGCCTCGCACGAGGTAGTTGTAGCGGTGCAGTTCCTCGGAGAAGTGCACAAGATTATCGGGGCGGGAAATGCTGTGGAGCATGCCGCTGGCCTGGTACAGCTCCTGATAGAAGATCAGCTCGGACAGTTCCTTGCGGTACCATTCGAACAGACCGTGGCGCTGATGATGACAGCCGCAGCTCTCACCGGGTTCGATGATCTCATCACGCAGATGGGGCGTATCGCAGCGTTCGCCGGTGATGCGCTCGTGCAGACCTGTCACGCCGAGCACACCGCGGTTGAAATGCATGCCCGAGAGGGTGGTGATCGAGGGGGTGTTCAGGACGTTGCCGAAGAAGGAGTCATAGCCCACAACGGCAATGTCATCCGGTACACGCAGACCGCAGCTGATGAGCGTATTGGTGAGCGAGAGTGCCATGGCACCGTTTGCACAGGCTACGGCGTCGGGTCTGTCCAGATCGCCGCAGGCAATACGTTCGCCGAGAGCCTTGGCGGCCTCCGTCCAGAAATCGCCGTAGAATTCGTCGTTTTTATCGTGGGGCAGGCCATGGAAATTCATGGCGTCACGGTAGCCCTCCAGACGGGACTCCGACTGATGGAAGCCCGCCATACCGGTGAGACAGTAGATCTTGCGGGCATTGTGCACCTCGATGAGGTGGGACACCAGCTCGCAGAAGAGCACACGGTCGCCCTTGAGACCATCGCCCAGCTCGTAGTCATCAAGGTCGGCATAGGGCAGACCCGACTCACGGCAGAGACGGTCAAGGCGGTTGCGGATGCTGGGCTTGTTGAAGGATGCCTTCTGAATCAGAATGCCGTCAGCGGTCTGCGGGTCGAAGAGGTTGATGATGTTCTCCTCGCCCACCTGCATGATCTCGTCCGCCTCACGGTTTGAGAAACAGGTGTATACATCTATATTATAGCCGAGTATGCGTGCCTGATCGGTGATGCCTTCCATGATCTGCTGGTTGTACTCGGTCTGCAGATCGGCAATGAACACGGCGATCGTTTTTCGTTTGTTCATAAAAACCTCCGTTCATCCGATGTTACGAATTAAGAAATCGGATACTTTTCAACGAATCATCTCCTATGTCTATTATATAAGAAATTGTGACATTTGTCAAGAGCAAAATGAGAAAAATCCACAAAAAATCAGGGCATTTTTTCAAAATATTATTGTTTTATCAGGCGAAAGCACTTTGCACAAACCAATTGTACCATAAATTACCATATGAAGGCAATGGGGAAGCGGGGGAAAAGATACCATTTTGTTGCCTTTGGAAAAACAAAATAGCAGAATCACTTAGTCGGCGGCAGATTTATGTATTGCATTCCGGCGGGGGATGTGGTAGAATGTCATTGTAAGAAACATTGACATGAATTGTTCAAATTTGGGAGGAATCATATGAAAATGGTAAAAAGAGCAGCCGGCATTCTGACGGCAGCAGTACTGGGTGTGAGTGCAGCAGCATTCGATCCGGCGGGTCTTGCGCAGATGAGTGTGAAGGCCTCGGCGGCGGCATCGGATTTCAGTTATCCCGTGCAGCAGTTCCGTATGGGCATTGCCGACACGAACCGCAATGTGAACATCAGCGCTGCCGAAGCCGGTGCGCCGGTCACATCCGCCAAGAACAACGGCACATCCGCAGAGAACTGGTACCTCAATTACATCAGCGCAGGCGTATATGAGATCGTCAGTGCCGATACGGGTCTGGTGCTCACGGCCGAGAACGGCTACTGCACCGTGTCTTCCGATACGGATGCGGCCAACCAGCGCTGGAACATCACATCCGTGCAGAAGGATTTTGAGGGCTATGATCTCTACTACAAGATCACAAGCAATGCCGACAGCAGCAAGGCACTGACCTTCACCCCCGACACCAATTCGTTTGCACTCGAGAGCTACAGCGGTGCGACCTATCAGAAGTACAAGCTGAACCTCAAGGGTCTGGAGGGCTTTGCCGCCAATGCCAAGGTTTCCGGCGGTGAAAAGGCCGGTACCATCGGCGGTCTGCTGGGCGAAACGGTATTCGTGGATACCACAGAAGAATGCGTGGCTGCCATGAAGCGCACAGAACCCCTGACCATCGTTGTGACGGGCAATCTTGAATTCAACGACTGGGATCAGGCCGATCAGAAGATCGAGGACGACAAGACCATCCTCGGCTCGTATTCGGCGAACATCATCTACAACTCCCGCTGGAGAAACGATGATTTCAACGGCGATATTAACATCACCCCCAGCAACAACATCGTGCTGCAGAACCTGCATTTCCGTGCCACGGAGCTCAATTCCAACGGCTGCGGCGTGATTCTGGTTTACATTTATTGCGGCAGAAATATCTGGTTCGACCACAATGACTTCAGCGCAAGCTTTGCGCACAACAGAGATGTGGAGGTCGGCAAGTTCATCTGGATCAACACCCCCGTGGACAACTGGTCGGACGGCTGCTACAACGGCATCAGCCCTGACTACATCACCATCTCCTACAACCATTTCAACAACCGTTACTGGACAGTGGCCTATGGCACGCAGAACACCGAGACCACCCGTGACCGCACGACCCTGATGTTCAACAAGTGGGAGAACTGCGCACGCCGTACTCCCCAGATCGGCAATGGTACGGGTCACGTTTACAACAGCTATCACACATATTCCATCTCCGATCCTTCCCAGCAGATCATTGCCGGTGACGGCTGCAAGATGCTCACCGAGTACTGCTATTTCGAGGGTCTGAAGGGACTGGAATTCGCAGGCGGTGGCAGTGCAAGCTCCCCGATGCGTGATACCGGTTCCGTGTCAGCGGAAAGTGTCAATGGCGATGCATGGACCATGAACAAGGGCTTCAGCTACAGCCACACATGGAATCCGGGTACGGAGAATTACGGCTACAGCCTGATTCCCGCAATTGACACCAAGGTGTTCTGCAACACCTATTCCGGCAGCGTGACAAAGCTCTCTGACATGAAGTACATCACCGACAGCGATCTTGCCGGTTATGTGATGAAGACCTATCCCTGCCCGTTCCTGAAGGACATCGAGTGCGGCGAGCTGGCGACCGGCAAGGAGGCTTCGCTGTTCAGCACGGCGAATGCCTACACTTTCAAGAATGCAGGCAGCGGTCTCTATCTTGAAGTGGCAGACGGTACAGCGGCTGCCGGTACGGATGTCATCCAGAACGGCAAGGAAGCTGCCGCAGCAAACACATGGACACTTGAGGAAGCCGGTGACGGCTATTACCGCATCTATTCCGCACTGGGCGATGGCAGAACGTATCTGCTCGACCTCGACTATGGTGCAGCGGACAACGGCACAAACATCGGCATCTGGACGGATACCGAGAGTGATGCCCAGCTGTTCAAGTTCGTGGCAAACGGTGACGGCACCTATCAGATGGCCACCAAGGCCACAAAGGATCAGAGCGGCATCGGCATTGTGGCAGGCTCCACAGAAGCGGGTACCAGTGCAGTGCAGTGGAAGTATGACGGCAGTGCGAACCAGAGATGGATTGTGGAGATGCAGGGCACACTTGTGACGGATCTTGCCGTGAAGGATGCGGCAACCGCACAGTTCTGGGAAATTGCGAAGGATTCCGCAGCGGGCGACCGTCTGTTCGGCGACCGTGAAGCGGCTTATCTGACGCTGCCCGAGACACTGACCGGCGCAGAACGCATTCTGACATCCTGCGATGCGAAGTACATCAGCGATGATCTTGCAGCCTTCACAGCCGGTGCGGACATTGAAGTGTATGTGGCACTGGACGAGCGTGTGACGTCGGCACCTGCATGGCTGCAGGGCTGGACACTGACGGACATGACCACAGCCTACAACACGGACTTCAGTTTTAAGATCTACAGCAAGGCCTTTACTGCGGGCGAAGTGATTACCCTTGGCACAAACGGCCAGAGTGCATCCTGCGTGAACTACACAGTATTTGTGAAGGCACAGGAGGAAGAGGTGCCCACGACGGAAGCGACCACGGAGGCGACTACCGAAGCGACGACGGAAGCAACCACCGAGGCCACAACAGAAGCAACAACAGAAGCCACCACCACAGCCAGCGAACCGGTATCCGACCCGACAGAGACCACAACGAGTGACATCGGGGAAGAGACGATGTACGGTGATGTAAATGTGGATGAAGGCGTAAGCATTGTGGATGTGATCATGCTCAACAAGTTTGTGATGGGCAGTCAGTCCCTGAATGACCAGCAGCAGCGCAATGCGGACTGCAACGGCGACGGCAATGCAGACGCAGCCGACTCGCTGATTATTCTGAAGCATCTGGTTGATCTGATCGAGACGCTTCCGATTACAGCCTGATAATAAAAACCGCCCTGATGGGCGGTTTTTTATTTGGAGTTGGCTTTGCGGGGGCAGCCGGAAGCTGCGAGGTTTCAAGGTGTGGCCGAGGTACTGCGGGGTTTCAAGGTGCAGCCGGAATGCCATAGGGGTTCAAAGGGGGCGAGCGCAGCGATGCCCCCTTGGCGGGGGCGGGGACGCAGTCCCCGCCCCAAAAGCCCCCTCTCCCCCGTGGGGGAGAGGGGGTTGGGGGTGAGGGGGCAAAACCCTGTGGGATGCCGGGGCAGCGCCCCGGTTGAGCACAGGGTTCCACCCCTCCCATATTGCATTTTTCTGCATAATGTGCTATAATAGTAACCAGTACATCCCCATGATAAAAAAGGGAACCAAATACAGAAAGGAATCATGCCCCATGAACAGAAAACCAGCACTTTTCTGCACGGCATTGCTGCTTGCCGTGACCCTCGGTGCGTGCAGCACAGGGGAGAATGCCTCCTCGTCTGACAGCAGCTCCGCTGCCGAAAGTTCTTCTGCTGCTACGGAAGAACCTGCCGCCACCGAACCCCCCGCTCCCTGTCAGATCGGCTATGTCACCGGCCACGGCGAGATGGATGATGCCGAAATCTCCAAGTTCGTTGCCCAGACTGCACAGGATGGCTATGAGTGGGAAGAGGTCTCCCTCCTCGAAATCCCCGAGGAAACCGACCTCCTTATCATCAATTCTCCCACCGCCGACCTCTCATCCGATGAGCTGAATGCCCTCGATGCTTATGCCGATCAGGGACGCCATGTCCTGCTTCTGCTCCCTGCCAATGAAGCCGAAACACGCTATAAGAACCTCGGCCACTTCCTCGACGGCTTCTGCCTTACCATCGACTATGACCATATCACCGAAACCGATTCCACACGCATGCTGAACGACAATGACGCTTTTATCCTCGCCGATGTCATCAGCTATCCGTCCAATATGACCCTCTATTCCGAGGAAGCCGCATCCGGCCTTCCCTTCCTTCTCGATGCCCGCAGCTTCCACTTCGTGTATCGTGAGAATTTCGATACCATCAAGATCGATGCCATGCTCCAGACTGCTCCCACTGCCATCGGTACGCCCTGCGGCGGTACGGAAGATGACCCCCTCACCTTTGAGGAGGAACGCCTCACCGTCATGGCCTATTCCCGTGATGAGGGGAGAAAAAATGCCTGCGTCGTTGCCGTCGGTGCATCCAATTTCCTCACCGATGCCCATTATGAAGAGTCCTATTCCCGTTCTCCCGTCGATTTTGTCCATAGTACACTCGGCTGGTTCCGTTTCTATGCCGAATAATCCACTCGAAATTTGGCTAAAATTCCTGAATTTTTTAATAACTCTTGCAATTCTTTGCACAATATGCTATAATATATGCAGATTCGTTTGCATTAGTCCGGCTGGATTTCCGGCCGCTCTGCCAAGCTTTTGTTGACCAACGACGTTCATAAATTTACCAACGACAAAAGATCATACTGATATATAAAGAGACAGTGTGATGGGGGAAATGACAATGAAAACTTACAACCATTTGTTTACAACACTTCAGGAGTTTGAAAAATTCCTGACGGAACAGAACATCGACTGTGCTGCACCCATGGTGCTGCGCATCCATACTGGTGTCCATGCCAGCAGTGAGATGAGTGAAATGCTCGCCTGCCTGCATACCTATCTGCCCAATGCGCAGATTGTCGGATGCAGCAGCACCAGCGTCATCTATAACGGCCGGCATATGAACGAGGTGTGCCTTCTGTCCCTGACTATGACGGAACAGTGCGCCATCGACAGTGCCCATGTGCCCTGCTTTGAAAACGGGATCGCTGTGCCCGGTGACCTGCTCGCCGAGCGGCTTTGTGATGCCCTGTCCCTGCACGGCAAAAAAGGCATCCTGCTCGCATTTGTCCCGCAGCTGTATTATCACTGCTCCCGCTTTGCACGGAAAATCACTGATCTTGCACCCAATGTCCGCCTCGTCGGCGGCGTGGCCAACCAGATGTCCGTGATGGAGGACGGCCGCATTTCCAGCACCGATTATACCTTCACACTCGAAGGATGCAGCAATCAGACCGTTTCTGCCGCTGTCATCCTCGATGAAGATCTCTATTGCTACGCCGATTATGCTCTCGGTGTCGAACGCATCAGCGATTCCTTCCGTGTGACGGATTACAAGGGCAATAGCATCCGTGCTGTGGATGATATTCCCGCCTTCAAGTGGCTTGTCGATATGACCGGTGAGCATGTGGTCGAGGAGAATCAGGAGATTCTCAATATCTTCCCGCTCATTCGCAGCAGCCAGCCCGATACGGCATGGGCCATCCAGCTTTCCGGTGACAGCCGGGAAGCCTCCGTGTTCCTCATGACCGATGATATTGAACCCGATGAGACCATCTGCATCGGCTATGTCAATCCCAATGTCATCGTCGATGAGGTTAACCGTCTTTATCGTGAAATCAAGCGGCATCCTGCGGAAACGCTGTTTGTATACAGCTGTACGCTCCGCAAGAAGATCCTGCAGAACTGCTCTGCATGGGAGACGGGGCCGCTCAAGAATACATGTGCCTCGGGTGCCTTCCTTGGCGGCGAGTTCTTCTATGATGGCACAAGCTGCCGCTTCGGCAACTGTGCGTTCACGCTGACTTCGGTGGCCACGCAGGAGGTTTATCCCAACCTCAATACCCAGGTGCTGAACAATACGCACAATCTGCACCATGACAATGAGCATCTGGTAGATTATCTCAGCTCCTGTGCCATGGGCGAACGCAGCAACATGCAGGACAAGGGAGAAATTTTCTCCGGCATCCGCTCATTGCTGTATGCGGATAAAACCGAGCGGCTCGGCAATATGACCAAGCTTGCCTATGACATTCAGGTACGCAAGCTCAACAAGCTCTGCCTCATTGCCATCCGCAATGCCAGCGAGCTGATTGCCTATGCCGGCTATCGTTCCTACCATTACATGTTCCAGGAAGTCCTGTCGAAGATGCAGGCCTTCCTGCGTGAATACGGCGTCCGCTATTATCTGTCCGAGCAGGGTGAAATCCTCATCTGCGGCAACGATCAGATTGAGGATGCAGTCTTTGAACAGGCCATGCGGCGGCTGGATCAGTATCTGGTTTCGGCGAATTATTTCCGTCTGATGCCGGTATTCGAATTTTGTCTGGTGCTGCACGAGGTGAATCTCCTGCGCAGTGCCAAGGTGGTACAGAGTGTACTCCGCACCGACACCAAGAAGCGTTTCATTGTCTATTCCAAGGACATGGGCTTTGAGGAGCGCAATGTGCACGATGTCCAGATGCTGCACATCATCAACGAGGCACTCAGCCATCAGCGGGTGCAGCCGTTCTATCAGGGCATTTTCGACAATAACGTGAAGCAGATCACGATGTTCGAGTCCCTCATGCGTCTGACGGATGAGGATGGAAAGCTCTATTTTCCGGATGAATTCTTCCCCGTAGCCAGAAAATACGGTTTGTACGGTGAGCTGTCCCGCTGTCTGATTGACAAGGTAATGCGGACATTTGAGGACAAGGATGCTTGTGTGACGATGAATCTGTCGATGCAGGACATTCTGGATCCGGCCATGACCGAGCTGATTTACGGGCACATGCAGCGTGCACGCCATCCGGAGCATTATGTATTCGAGGTGGTAGAGACGGAGGACATTGACGATTACAAGGCGATCGGTGAATTTGCCGACCGGATTCATCAGTACGGCGGCAAGATTGCGTTGGATGATTTCGGCAGTGGTTTTTCGAATCTGGTGCATGTAATCGGACTGGATCTGGATTATCTGAAGGTTGACGGCGGGATCATCCGCAAGATCTGTGAAGATCCGGACTGCCGGAGTCTGCTGGAGCTGGTAGCGGTCTGGTGCCGTCTGCACAACAAGAAGGTCATTGCGGAATTCGTGGAGAATCAGGACATTCAGATGATTCTGTGCGAATACAACGTAGACTATTCACAGGGTTATTTCTTTTCAAAGCCTGCACGAATTTTTGATTAACATCAAGCCATCCTTCCATTGGGAGGATGGCTTTTTTGCGGGTATGTTCTGATGGGATGCGGCGTAGGCAGTGGCGTGCAGCCAGAGTGGTCAAGGGGAGCGTTCAAACCGAGCGTGCAGCTGAAGGGGATCAAGGGGAGCGGTCAAACCAAGTGTGCAGCCAGAGGGGTCAAGGGGGCGAGCGCAGCGCTGCCCCCTTGGCGGGAGGCGGGGACGCAGTCCCCGCCCTAAAAGCCCCCTCTCCCCCGTGGGGGAGAGGGGGCAAAAACCCTGTGGGCAGTGACGAGTGCATGGGGCGTGCAGCCGGAGGGGTCAAGGAGAGCGGTCAAACTGAGCGTGCAGCCGGAGGGGTCAAGGGGAGCGGTCAAACCAAGTGTGCAGCCAGAGGGGTCAAGGGGAGCGGTCAAACCGAGCGTGCAGCCGGAGGGGTCAAGGGGGCGAGCAAACCGAGTGTGCAGCTGGAGGGGGTCAAGGAGGCGAGCGCAGCGCTGCCCCCTTGGCGGGGGGCGGGGACGCAGTCCCCGCCCTAAAAGCCCCCTCTCCCCCGTGGGGGAGAGGGGGTTGGGGGTGAGGGGGCAAAAACCCTGTGGGATGCCGGGGCAGCGCCCCGGTTGAGCACAGGGTTCCACCCCTCCCATATTGCATTTTTCGGCAGAATATGCTATAATAGAAGAAACACAGCAAAAAGGAGAGGAGACATCCATGAAATTCGCAAATACAGCCGCACTTCTGGCGGTCTGCGGCCTGCTGAGCCTGACAGGCTGCGGTCAGGCGGAAGAGACTGCATCGATTGCCGAGACCCAGCCCGCCACAAAGCCCTTTGTGCCGGAGGGGGCCATTGCCGATGACTCCGGAGAATTCGTCTATACCGGACAGCTCAAGGAGGTCGGCGATGCGGAAAATGGGTATATCAAAGTGCCGGTGACCTTTGTGCAGTTCCAGGAGGAGGGCGTTTCGGGTCTGACACAGTATTCCGACCCCACGGGCAGCAATGTCATCACGCTCGATTTTTATGAGGGGATCCCCTATGAGGATGCCGCCAACAGCATCGTTTACCACATGGCCGAGGATGAAAATGTTGAGGGCCTGACCGGTGCATCCGTGACCGTGGCCGGCTATAACGCCAAGCAGATCTACTGTCACTATACGGATGATGACAAATTTGTCGTGATCTGGCTGATTGAGGATCCCTCAAATCCGTCGGACAGCTATTATCTGGCCATCGAGTTCTTTAACGAGTCGGCGGACATTATGGCCTGCTCATCCACCTTCCGGACGGTGCATGACCATGCAGGCGAAAGCCAGAGATAATCAATCGAAATAGAATCGGAGGAAAAAACAATGGAATACTGGGATATTTATGACATCAACAAGCAGCGTACCGGCCGCACCATGGAGCGGAATGATTTTACCATGCAGGAGGGGGATTATCACCTTACCGTGCTCGGCGTCATCATGCGTCCCGACGGCAAATTCCTCATCACACAGCGTGCACTCGACAAGCATTGGGCACCGGGCTGGTGGGAAGTGCCGGGCGGCGGCGTGACAGCAGGGGAGGATTCCCGTGATGCCGTCATCCGTGAAGTGATGGAGGAAACCGGACTCGATGTGTCCGGTTGTGAGGGCGGATTGCAGTTCACCTATCGCCGTGAGAGCAAGGGCGACAATTATTTTGTCGATGTGTATCGCTTCGTGCTTGATTTCAAGGACGAGGATGTGACCCCGCAGCTGGCAGAGATGACGGGCTATATGCTCGCCGACCGCAGCCAGATCGAGGCCTTTGCTGCTGAGGGCATCTTCCTGCACTATGACAGCATTAAAGAGGTTTTTGATGATTGAAGATAAAAAGAACCCCGAAAGATATTATTCTTCCGGGGTTCTATGTTCATATTTCTTCTCTATATGATCGTTCCGCCGCCGAGAACTGTGTCGCCCTGATACAGTACAACGGCCTGACCGGGTGTCACTGCACGCTGGGGTGTATCGAATTTCACATGCAGCAGACCGTCATCACTCACCCATGCAAGCGCCGGCTGTGCCGTGTGCCGGTAGCGGATCTTCGCTTCCACCCGCATGGGCACCGGCATGGCATCCACGGCGATGAGATTCACGCGCTCCGCTGTCACCGCATCCTGGAAGAGATCTTCATTTTCTCCCAGAATTACGCGGTTTTGATCCGTGTCCAGACCGCATACATACAAAGGATGCCCCACCGCAATCCCCAGCCCCTTGCGCTGGCCGATCGTATAGTGGATCACGCCACGGTGTCGACCAAGCACGCTGCCTTGCAGATCAACAAAATCCCCTTCGGGACAGCTTCGGCCGGAAAAACGCTCAATGAATCCCGCATAATCCCCGTCCGGTACAAAACAGATGTCCTGACTGTCCTTCTTTTTTGCCGTAACGAAGCCGTTTTCTTCGGCGATACGCCGCACCTCCGACTTTTCCAGCTCACCCAGCGGAAACCGGATGTGCGCCAGCTGCGAGGGCGTGAGGGCATAGAGAAAATAGCTCTGATCCTTTGCGGGATCGACCGCCTTTTTCAGCAGGAAACGGCCGGTTTCCTGATCCTTTGCAACTCTTGCATAGTGTCCTGTGACGATGCAGTCCAGTCCAAGCTCTGCCATTTTATCCATCAGGCAGCCGAATTTCAGGCAGCGGTTGCATTCCACGCAGGGATTCGGCGTGCGGCCATGCTCATAGGCATCGGCAAAACCGGCCATCACATGCGTCCGGAACGCTGCCGAGGCATCGAAAACATGATGCTTCATGCCAAGTCTTGCCGCCACGGCTGCTGCATCGGCGGCATCATCCGGTGCGCCGCATGCCCGCTCGCAGACGATCTGATCGCCTGCACGGAACAGCGTCATCGTCGCACCGACGCAGTCATAGCCCTGCTGCTGCATAAGAAGAGCGGCCACGGAACTGTCCACGCCGCCGCTCATGGCAATCATTGCCGTTTTCATTTTAACCTCCAAGCGCAATCATGCGGTCAATGCAGCGTCTTGCTGCGGCCGCTGTCTCAGCATCCATCTCGATCTCCGCACCGGCCTGACCCTGCAGGGCGAGATATACATCCATGAGGGTGGTGGCCTTCATATCCGGACAGATCAGGCGTTCGGACATGGGGTAGAAGCGTTTGTCGGGACATTCAAACTGCAGATGCTGCACAATGCTGATCTCGGTGCCGATGATGAATTCCTTTGCCTCGGATCTGCGTGCATAATCCATAATGCCCGCAGTGGAACCGGCATAATCCGCCAGTGCCGATACAGCGGGGATGCACTCGGGATGGACAAGCAGAAGCGCATTGGGATGGCGTTTTTTCGCAAGCTCCGCTTCCTCGAGGGTGATGTGGGAATGCACGGGGCAGCCGCCGTTGAGGAGGCGGATCTGCTTCTGGGGCACCTTGGCAGCGACATAGGCACCGAGGTTGCAGTCGGGGATGAAGAGGATTTTATCGTTCTCAATCTGCGCAACGATGCGCACAGCGGAGGAAGAGGTCACACAGACATCGCAGATGGTTTTGAGGGCTGCGGTGGTATTGACATAGGCCACGACCGTATGATCGGGGTACTGTGCCTTCACTTCCTGAATCATGGCGGGGTCCATCTGTTCGGCCATGGGACAGCCGGCGTGGGGGGCAGCGAGGATGACTTTTTTCTCGGGGGAGAGCATCTTGACGGTCTCGGCCATAAAGCGCACGCCGCACATGAGGAATGCGTCGGCGGGGGACTTGGCGGCCATGACGCTGAGCTGATAGGAATCGCCGGTGATGTCGGCGATCTCACAGATTTCACGGGCCTGATAGCTGTGTGCGAGGATGCAGATGCCGGTCTCCTGCTTGAGCCGGATGATTTCCTGCTGTAATTCTGCGATATTCATAGGTATTGTCCTTCCTGTTCAATCGGGATTCCGCTCACGGGCGGCGGATTGTCTTAGGGAGTGTTGACACTAAAATAATACGCAGATTTTCGAGCGAAAATTTTATGCAGCCAAGGCGAAAAGGTGCAGGCAGGCTGTCGCCTGTCAAACCTTTTCAACGCAGGATGCGTGAAATTGTGCCGAAAAGATGTGTTGTTAGGCGTAGTGTCAACACGACCTAATGTAATTGTACACCATCCACGGGGGAATGTCAAGAGGCTTGCGGAAACTGCGCTGCCCTCTGCCCCCCGAAAAAAGAAAACCCGCCATGCGGCGGGTTTGTGGGTCATCTGGATTTTCTGCGGCAGAGGCACATGCCGGCGAGTGCAGCGGCGGCGCCCATGCAGAGCGCAGCGGCGGATGCATCCCCTGTCTTGGGGGAGGATGCGGCACCGGATGCGGCTGCCGTGGTTGTGGTCGTGGCTGCGGGGGCAGTTGTTGCAGCTGTTGTTGCGGATGCGGTGGTGGATGCAGTGGTGGTCTCAGGGGCGAGTGTGGTGGTGGATTCGGGGAGTGTGGTGGTTTCGGGGGTGGTGGTGGTTTCAGGAGCGGTAGTCCCTTCGCCAGCAGCTGCCGGATATGACAGCCGTACATTATAGATGTCGGGGTGGACGGAAAGGAGCACCAGGAAGCTGCCGATGACGTCTTCGTCAGAGTATTCAGGATAATAAGGATTAAGACCGACAGAGAATCTGCTGTTCATGCTGCCATCATCCTTAAAGGGTTTGTGGGGGACCATCATGGCGCCGAAGGTTTCGGGAATTTTCAGAAAAGCCTTGATTTCCTCCTCTGCATAGTAGTATCGTTCACCGTCTTTTATCGTAAACGTATAAACAGTATACGGCTCACAGCCATTCTTTTCACGTTCCTGATTATAATACTCCTGATAGAACTGGTAAGAAAAGAGCGTCTGCTCGTATTGCATTCTGAAAGCATCCATGTCCTCTTCGGGGTCGTTCTGTGCGACATAGGCGATGCGCTCTTCATCAGTCATATTCACGAGCATTTTGAAGTTTTCTGCATATTCAGGGGTGTCGACAATCGGATCGGGCGGCGGCGGAGGCGGATCATTCGTATACATACAAGTGACATCGGAATGATGGAATATGTAGAATATCAGCGCGGTAAATACTTTCTCACGCGGGTAGCCGTGGTAGTCGGCGTTCGGAATGTTGATGAAAAAAGAGTAGGAAGGCTCCGGGTCTTGGAAGTAATTGAATGTCTGGAAATAGGTAACGCTTGTGACAAGATCTTCGGGGAGATCAAGATAGTCTACAAGCCCCATGGGGTCTTCCACATAGTCTCCCGCATTGTACAGATCGACACGGGCGGATAATTCGTCATATTGGTTTTCATCAAAAATCCGGATGGAATCAATGATGCCGTCGTAAAATTCTGCATGATCCCACCGTAAGAAAGTGATCCTGAGCTCCTTATCCGCAAGCGTCTCACAGAGGGCATCTTTATCCATGGCCATGAGTTCATCTAAGGTGTATGCTTCTTCGGCTGAAATGGGAGATGCGGGAAGCATGAAGAGACAGAATATGCCGGCGAGAAGTCCGGCGATTGATTTTTTAATAAGCATGTACATCCTCCCTTAACTCGGTGGAAATTACGTTTCAATCGTTGTGTTTGTTTTCTCAGAACAACAGCTTATCCCTCCATCGGATTCACCCCTTTTCTGTTTCGGCCATTCCGCACATCTCCCTCGATGCACGGAAAAATTATCCTCCTGATTCTATGATAGCATAATTAAACGCATTTGTCAATATCGTTCGCAAAACATTCTGAAAAAATATGAATGTTGAACAAGTCCTGTGCCGGCACCCGCTTGTTCACAAAATGTTTACAAAAAACTTTGCCGGATGATCCAATTTTTTTCCCGCTGCGTTGTTATATAGACAGAAGCCTGCCGCACAAGGGACAGTGACGCCGGCAGCATATTTTCCTTCACATGAGAGAGAGGTTGATTTTTATGAAAAAACGCATTCTTGCCGGTGCCGCCGCCCTTTGTCTGGCAGGCAGTTCTCTTCCGGTGCAGGCCGCTGATTTTACCGCCGATCTGACCGGCGACGGCACACTCACCTGCATCGACGCCATCGCCATGCAGAAATATCTGCTTGGGGCTGACACCCTCACAAAATCCCAGCGTGCCGCCGCCGACATGAACCTCGACGGCCGTGTCAATGCCTTCGATGCGGCGCTTCTGAAGCGCAGTCTGCTCGATGCATCCGCCCCCGCACGCTATGGCCGGATTGGCTTGTTCGACGGGACTTCCGCCTATTGGGATGCCGCCTGGGCGGGCGAATCCTTTGTGATTGCGACCCGTGCGGAGCTGGAAGCATGGACGGCAGAAATGCTGAGCAGTGAGGCGCGGTTCGGTGTGCATCTGCTTGAAACCTATGACGAGGCCTATTTTGAGACGTCCACCCTCTATCTCCATGCCATGATGCAGGGTGGCTCGGACTGTACCTATGATATTACGAATATGTTCGCAGCGGACGGCATTCTGCAGATTCAGTATGCCGATGTGCGTCCGCATACGCCCCTCGATGTTGAGATGCCGCTCCTTGGCGAGGCAAGCGTGCCGAAGTCCATGTACAGCGGGCACACGGCCGCCTGGACGGAGATTGCACAGAACGGCAGGATCACTTCGTGGTCGGAACAGGAAGTGCCGGTTGCACCCGATGCACTGCCGTCCGGCGAGGGCTTCATGATCCAGACGGGTGCGGCGTATCTGAAATTCATTGAGCAGTGCGGACTTTCCGGCGAGGATTGCGCACCGCCGGATCTGTCCGTTTTTACGGACTACACCTTGCTCGTGCTGCCCTGCGGATTGCAGGATGCAAGCGATCAGCGTGAAATCAGATCGATCATTCGGGAGGACGATGCAATCGTGGTCGATCTGGATGTCGTGGAGCAGGAGACTCTCGGCGGCTGCGGTCTTTACATGGTCTACATCCCGAAGACGGATGCCGAGCGTGTGGTCTGGAACAAGCGTTATCTCACGGCACTGCCAGACAGCCGTGTGCGTGTGGAGAGCCTGTATGCCAAAGAGAACAGCTATGCACCCTACAACCGGTATGCGGGGCTGTTTGACAATGCGGATGACTTCCGTCGGTTCCTGCGGAGCTTTGCGGCACAGGCAATCTATGAGTATCCGGAAGTGATGCATGCGATGATTGAGGATCCGGACAGCCCGTACGGCTACACCTGCATCACCATTGAGCTGCCGGCGGTGCGTGCCTGGAAGAATGGCGTGGAGCTGGCACTCGGCGATACTTCCTGGCTGCAGAATCTGATGGAAGCCATTCCGGAGCAGTCGCTGGAGACGGATGGTCTTCTGACAACGGAGGATGTGGAAGCGCACATGGAAAACGGCTATGCAGTGCGTGTGACCTATTCCGATCCGGTGAAGATCGAATGCGGCAGCGAGAACATCGCTGTGCGGGAGCTGTTCCTTCTGACGGACGGCGTGGATGCACAGCTTGCGGTTGTGACGGATGAGGGCACACGGACATTCGGCGTGGATGCGGACATCCTGAACGAGATCCTCACGATGGCGGAGGAGAGCGAAGCGAAGGATCGGACGCTCGAGCCGGATGTGGATGCACTGGAAGCGCTGTATGATGAGGCCTTTTTCGAGGAATACCGGCTTGTGGCGGTGCATGACAGACGGGGTGCAGAGATTGTATCGCTGGCACCGGAGGTGGACAACAGCAGCTGTCTGAGCATGACGCTGCAGGTGGGAGAAGAGGACACTGACCCAAGCGAGCTGCTTCTGGCGGCGATTCCGATTAAGGACTGTCCCGATGTGACACATCTGTTTGTGGATGAGAGATGAGGGGCATGGGAATTTTCCTGAAATATGCAAAGAAAACCCTTGCAGAAAATCTGCAAGGGTTTGCGCTTGTCAAAAAAGGGGGCTTTTTCAAAAACCTGCCCCCACCCCCTCCCCTCCCCCTGAGGGGGAGGGGCTATATGTGGAGGGTACTGCGCGGCTTACTGCCGCCGTCCCCTCTGTCACTTCGTGACGTCTCCCCACCCCGTGGGGAGCAGCCCTCCACCCGCCAAAGGGCTATGCCCTTTGCATCCATTTGGTTTTTTCGAAAGACTGAAACCCTTGCAGAAAATCTGTAAGGGTTTTTCGTTTCATTGATAAGAATTTCCCGCTTCACTTAGTTGTAATGCAGTGTGACGGAGACCAGAGACATGCTGCCCCAGTAATTGTAGATGGTCATTCTGTCCTGCGGATTGGTGATGGTGATTTCGATCGTGTTGTCTGCGGTCAGGTTTGCACGATCATAGGCATTCTGGGAAGCCCAGCTGCCCATGACAACGCATCCGCCGAAGCCGTGGCCGATTTCACCGTCCAGCTGCAGGGTGATGCTTGTGATATTGGCAAAGTCATAATCCGCCAGAGAATAGGAATTGCCATAGACAACATCCGTCAGTACCACGGTGCCGCCGGTCACAGGCTCTGTGGTCGTCTCTTCTGTGGTCGTCGTGGTGGTCGTGGTCTCCGGTGCTGTCGTCTCGGGAACGGTTGTGGTCGTTGTGGTTGTGGTTTCCGGTGCGGGAGTGGTTGTCGTGGTGGTGGTAGTTGTCGTGGTAGTGGTTGTTGTGGTGGTTGTAGTAGTTGTGGTGGTGGTAGTTGTTGTTGTGGTAGTTGTTGTAGTCGTTGTAGTCGTGGTTGTGGTGGTGGTGGTCGTTGTAGTCGTAGTCGTGGTTGTTGTAGTTGTGGTGGTAGTAGTGGTCGTCGTTGTCGTCGTGGTGGTTTCGGGTGTTGTTGTGGTTGTTGTGGTTTCTGCGGGCGTATCGCCGCCGAAGGAGAGAACCACATGCTTCAGATTGGTATCGCCGTACCACTTATAGAAGACGAAGGAATCATACTCCGCATCCAGTGTGAAGGTCAGGGTGTTGTTCACGAGATCGTCACCCGTATAATTGATGCTCTTCGACCAGTTGTTGAAGGCGACGCAGCCGTTCATGCCGTAGGGCGGGGTCTGGTCAAAGACAAAGGAGATCTCCTTGATACCGTCGTAAGCAGAGAGGTCATAGTTCACGCCGATCTCTGCATCCGTCAGGATGATGTCGCCGCTGACAGAGGGAGCGGTGGTTTCGGGAGCCGGTGCTTCGGTGGCAGGCTCGGTTTCAACAGGCTCGGTTTCGGCAGGCGCAGTGACAGTGGGTTCGGTTTCCGTTGCGGGTGCATCGGTTTCGGGCGGTGTGACTTCCGGCAGGGAGCCGCCCAGATAGGAGACAATGTTCTCTGCCCAGTGGGCACCCATCTTTGCATAGCCCTGCTCACTCGGATGGCAGCCGTCCTCAAGATCGCCTGCGGTGTAGTCGATCACGCTGTTCACGTCACCGAACTGCACGTTCTTGCCCTCAGCCTGTTTTTCGGCCACCAGTGCCTTGACGCCGTCATTGTATGCGTCCACGCATTCGGTGACAACCTGCATCAGGCCGTCCTTGTCGTTGTAGGAATCCGTGCCGTAATTGTAGTTGTAATTGTTCAGCCAGTCGTAACGTGTATAGGCGTCAATATCCGGAATGGTCGATACAAAAAGCACATCGGAGCTGTCCATGTTGGCGAGGATTTCATCGACCAGATATTCGAGTCGATCCACCGCACGCATGCTCAGTGCGCCGCTGGAACCGGTGGCCTCAAGATTGGCATCGAGAAGATCGTTCGTGCCGATCTGGAGCAGAACCATGTCCGGATCGTAGGTTTCCATCATATTGCCCCCGCCGAACAGGAATTCATAGATGCCGCTGCGGCCGGGATAATTCATGATCGAATAGCCGCTGTTGCCGGCATGGGCGGGGTCATAGGTGAAGGATTGGCCGTTCCAGTTGTAGGAAACGCTGTTCGTCCAGTTGTTGTTCGGGCCGACCATGTCATAGTCGATGCCCTCCTGCTGGAGGTAATAGCAAAGGTACTTGCGGTAGCCGTTGTCGCCGTTGATGTAGCCATGCGTGATGGAATCACCAACCGCCATGATCTTGATGGCATCGCTTGTGTCCGCTGCGGAAGCTGTGGTCATGCCCGCAGTGCCGATGGTGCAGCTGATGCCCAGACAAAGTGCAAGAGCAGCTGCCAGATTTCTTCGTTTTTTCATATGTAATCCGTTCCTTTCATGAGGTCACGCCTCAGATGTTCTGTCTATATTATACAACGAAGATTACATTTTGTAAATAGATAATGTGTAAAACGGGCATGAATTTTCGTTCACATTTGCTTTATCGCGCTAATAAAACTGCCTGTTTATGGGAAAATGCGGCTTGCACAAGAAAACGGACAACGAAATCGTTTAAGCTACTTTTACTATGTTTGTATACAATATGTAATGAAATGCGAGGGAATGGAAAATTACTTTTCTCTTTTTAGAAAAACATCACAAAATTGCCACATTTCCCCTGTATAATGAATCACAGAAAGACAGAACACCGGAATTGGGCCATTTTACAGAAAGTGGTGAACCCTATGTATACAAAAAGACCGATGGCAGGGCTGATTGGTGCGGCCCTGACTTTCTCGCTGCTTGCGGCGGGATGCAGTGCGGATACCTCTTCGGACAGCACGCAGGAGACCACTGCACCGACTGCCGCAGCCGAATACACGCCTCCTGCGCCCGGTGATCGGGGCGGCCGTGATTTCTTCGGCGATCCCGCACAGACAGCGGTTTCCGCAGAGCTGCCCGAATACGAGGCACTCGCACGGACGACGGATACCGCAGCACTCTTCACTGAGCGTGACCTTGACGGCCACTATGACAGCATCACCGCCGAAATCCGGCTTGACGGCCGGACGGCGTCCGTTACAGGTACGGGTGCAGCCGTGGACGGCGGCGTCATCACCATCACGGATGAGGGCACCTACCGGATCTCCGGCACGCTTGAGGAGGGACGCATCCATGTGAACAGTCCGGGCAAGGTACAGCTGCTGCTTGCCGGTGCGAGCGTGCATTGCAGCGATTTTGCCCCGATCTACATCGAACAGGCAAAAAAAGCCTTCATCACGACCGAATCCGGCACGGTCAACAGCATTTCGGACGGTGCGGATTATGTCTGGCCGGAGGGCACGGAGAGCGAACCCGATGCCGCCATATTCAGCCGTGACAGCCTGACACTCAACGGCAGCGGCACGCTTTTGGTGACAGGGCTGTACAACGAGGGCATCACCTGCAAGGATGATCTTGTCATCACCTCCGGCAGCCTTCAGGTGACGGCCGCAGGCAACGGCATCAAGGGCAAGGACTACATTGCCGTGGCAGGCGGTGACATTACGGTTGAAGCCGGCGGCGACGGCATGAAATCCGACAACCTGACGGATGCCGGCATGGGCTTTGTCTATGTACAGGATGGCAGGATTCAGATCACTGCTGCCGAGGACGGTATACAGGCGGATACGGAGCTGCTGCTGGACGGCGGCAGTCTTACGGTCACGGCGGGCGGCGGCATTGCGAATGCCGTGCCCCATACGGAGGATTTCGGCGGACGCGGCGGCTGGGGCGGCGGTTTCTTCGGCGAAGAGACCACGCAGGAAACCGAGGAGACAAGCCCCAGCACGAAGGCACTCAAGGCAGGCACGCTGCTTGCAATTGCGGGCGGCATCCACAGTCTCGAGGCGGCCGATGACGGCCTGCACGCCAATGGCGACCTCAGTCTGACGGGCGGCACAGTGGAGATTCTCGCAGGGGGCGATGGCATCCATGCCGATGGCAGAGCCGATTTTTCCGGCGGCAGTGTGACCATCACGCAGTCCTATGAGGGCATTGAAGCGGCGGTGATCCGCTGTCTCGGTGCGGATATATCGCTGACAGCTTCCGATGACGGCTTCAATGCTTCGGACGGAACGGCGCAGGGCGGCATGGGTACATATTCCGAGGGCTGCTGTCTTGTGATGGCGGACGGCATGGTCTATGTCAATGCGGGCGGTGACGGTCTGGATTCAAACGGACTGTTCTTTGTCACCGGCGGCACGGTGCATGTGGATGGCCCGACCAACAGCGGAAACGGTGCCCTCGATGCAAACAGTGCGATTCAGTGCACGGGCGGCGAGCTGATCGCTGCGGGCATGTCCGGCATGGCGGAATATCCGCAGGGCAGCCATACGCTTGTCATCACGCTTGATACAGTGCAGGAGGGCGGCACGCCGATTTCTGTCCGGGGCGATGATGGCAGCACGCTGACCTACACGCCGGCAAAGAGCTATAATTCGGTCGTGATCCGCTCCGACCAGCTGCAGGCCGGTATACATTATACAATATATGCCGGTGAGAGCGAAGTGGGCAGTGTGGACATGACGGAGGAGACGACATTCTTCGGCGAGGCCGGCGGCATGATGGGCGGCTGGCAGCAGGGCGGATTCCATGGCGGCCACGGCGGCCGTGGAGATTGGATGCAGGAAGGCGAAATGGACGGCACAAGGCCTGCCATGCCCGATGGTATGACGCCCCCCGATGGCATGACGCCCCCCGATGGCATGATGCCGCCGGATGGAGCGGCGATCCCGTCGTAGGATTCAGAGCAAATTGATCTTTCACAACAATATCAACAGCATGCACCGATCATTGTGCATGCTGTTTTTGATCTCTCGCATGGTAAAATCTGGTTCAACTGCTTGACAAATCCCTCCCATTGTGCTATCATTGAAACAGAACAAATTTCAACTGCATTTCAAGGAGGGACTCATGAAATATACACAAAAAATCCGATGCATTCTGACAGCGGCTGCCCTCGGTGTGGCCGGCATGCCTTTGCCGGCGCTTGCCGCCGAGTCGGAACCGGCACTGCTCGATGTATCGCAGTTCACCATCCTCGATGAGAATCTTGTCCACCTCGGCGCCGGCCATCTGCGTGATGTCAGCTGGCTCTTCGGCGATCAGGACAAGGTGCCCGCTTCTCCTTCGGACACCAAGGTCGATGCCGCTCTCTGGGAGGCCACCGACCACCTCAACTGGAAACCTAATGAACAGGCCGAATTCGGCGAGAATTCGTTCTATATCGACCTCGGGGCGAACTATGTCATCACGGGCTTCTGCTACCTCGATTCGAACGGCGTACAGGACTGGTCGGTGCAGAGCGGCGAGCCGTTTGCATGGGAGGAAATCGCTTCCTTCACCACCGATGCCTATAATGCGTGGCGGGGTGTCACCCTCGAGGGGGCAACGCCCACCCGCTACCTGCGCTTCTCCACCGGCAGCGGCGATACGGGCGTATCGGAGCTGGCACTCTATGGCTACAAGGCCTCGGAGCTGACCGAGGCGCAGAAGAAAATCACCGCCCCCAAGCCCAGCGGCGGTGTGCCCTCCGACCTGACGGCGGGCGGGAAAATCGGCTTCAATGCCTTCATCGATGACCCCATGACTGCCATCATGGCTGCGGGGCATGTCCGTGAATACCATAATTTCTCGTGGCTGCTCGATGAAAGCGGCAAGACCAGATTCACGCAGGGTACATGGGGTGATATGGACAGCTATTACGCCGCCATGAAGGCGCAGAACATCAGCATCATTCCCTGCTTTCAGGGCGGCAGTGCCGTGATCCGGAAAGATGGCGATTCCGTGCCGGAAATCCCCGTGGCCGAGGGGGCGGATCCGCTCGATCCTGCAAGCTATGCCCTCCATGCCCAGTCCATGTATCAGGTAGCGGCACGCTACGGCAGCAATCCGGATGTGGATCCTGCCGCCATCAACATCACCGATGCGCAGGAAGTCAGGATCGGTATGGGTCTGCTCGATGCGCTCGAGAATTCCAATGAGCCGAACAAGAGCTGGAGCGGCAAGGGCAGCTATTTCAGCCCCTATGAGCTGGCCGCCATGTGCTCGGCTGATTACGACGGCCATGAGGGCACCATCCCGAATGCCGGCGTCAAGGCCGCCGATCCGAATTTCCGCCTTGCCATGGGCGGACTGCTTGCAACGGAATCCATGCTGACTTACCTCACCGAAATGAAGCTCTGGTTCGATTATAACCGCACCGACGGCAAATTTGCCGTGGACATCATCAATGTCCACATCGGCCCCGATACGGCCGTACCGGAGGAGAGCGGCTATCTCGACCGCATCCGTCAGCTGCAGGACTGGATTGATGAAAACGCCCCCGGCACCGAGCTGTGGGTGTCCGAGTTTGAGGTGCCCATGAGCGACTGCGAGATTGAGGGCACGGACAATCACGACAACGAAAATTACCAGCTTCAGTATGCCCGCCGTGTGGCACGCACCTATCTGTCCATGATCGGGGCGGATGTGGATCGTGTGACAAAGTTCCAGCTCCGTGATGAGGGCGAGGGCGTGTACTACAATTCCGGTCTTGTCACCCAGAAGGGCAAGTGGGAGAAGAAGATGGCGTGGTACTATGTTTCCTGCATGAGCGATGTGCTCGAAAATGCCGATTTCAAGGCGGATCGTTCGGCGGACGGCGTCTGTGTCTATGAATTTGCCGACCGTGTGACGGGCGAGACCATCACCTGCCTCTGGTCGCCGACGAATGAGGACAGAGTGGTTAAGGACTATACGCTCGATGTGGGCGACTGCGGCTATGCCTATCTGACTGTGCCGTCCGAATATGCCGAGGGCACCACCGCACCGATGATGATCGACGGCGGCAAGGTGACACTCGATGTAACGGAAACACCGGTTTTCATCCGCACAAGCAGAACGCAGCAGGTCATCATCAACGGCAAGGGTGCCTATCTGAAACCCTCTGCGCTTTGTCTGACCGAGGACCGCAGCACGGAGATCTGCGATCTGAGTGCCGCACCTGCGGATGGAACACTCATGCAGTTCTACCGGATGCTTGACGAACCGGACACGATGCCGGAGATGATTTACGGCGATACTGCGTCGCTTTCCGCACCGGAGACGAATGTGACCGCAGGGAACATCACCTGTTATGTGGATTTTGCACAGCCGGTGTGCCTGACGGGCTTTGGTGTGTATGATACGTTCGGCACGGGAAGCATTGCGGTGTACGATGCCAATACGGATGCCCTTCTCTGGTCGAGCGATCTGGGCGGCTACATGTACCGTGCGATGACGATGACAGAGGCTTCCGCTCCGACGGACAGGGTGAAGATCGTCAAGGGCGGCGGTGACCTGAACGAGCTGGCATTCTATGGCTATGCGGTGCCGGAGACTCCGGCGGCATTTGATCTCGATGTGGACGGGGACGGCCATGTGGACGGCTTTGATCTGGGACTGGCAAAGAAGCAGTTCCGTGCGGGTGTTTTCGCCGGTACAACAGCGGATCTTGTGCGGCTGCATCGTTTTTTGCTTGGAAAATAAACACTGCATCAGCAGATGGAGGGCGGAATGCGCAGCATTCTGCCCTTTCGGTTTTCTTCCATGCGGCTCCATTGACACCACTGTGAAAGTATGTTATAATGAAATCACGAAAATATACCCCATCCCATGAATCGGAGGAATCCTATGAAATACAGATCCATTGCCGCTCTCACCGCATGCAGCCTGCTTCTGGGCACTGCTTCCATCCTGCCCGCTTCTGCGGGTTATGGTGAGGGTGAACTCACTTTTGCCCTGCGTCCTGTGGAAACTGCCGACAGTGCCTATGACGCCGACGGCAACACCGCCTTTGTCAGTGCTGAAGATGCCGAAAAAGGCCTGACCATCGATGTGAGTATGTTCATCGAGGCCGAATATGCCGACCTCATCTATCTCTATGCATCCATGTACTCGAGCAGTCCCCAGCTGACCTTCTGTGCTGACAGCCTCGACAGCCCCACAGCCCCCTATACTTCCGAAAAGGTCGGCTACACCCTCTCCGACGGCACCGTCATCCCCCCGACCACGCTCAAGCCCTACTGCTTTGGCTATATCAACAATTCGAATGTCTATGTGGCGACAAGTCCCTTCTTTGTCTCCAGCTTCAGCGAGGCCGGCGATACCCTCAATCTGACATGGATGTACGGCATGAGCGGCCAGTATAAGGATACCGCCAGCTTCCTCGGCACCCGTTCCGATGCGGTGAGCTTTGTCGATTTTCAGGTTGCGCTGGCTGCCGGAACGCAGCCCGGTGTGTATGAGATTGCATTCGAGTTCGGCGAGACCGCCGACGGCACGCCCCTGACTGCTGTGGAGAGCGATGATTCCGCCGAGGGTCAGGGCTACTCGACCTCTGTGCCGCAGAGCAAGAGCCTGACGATCGTGGTGGAGGAGACCCCGCCCGCCCTTGTTGGCTATGACTACAAAATCGAACAGGATGCACATCCGCTCTTTTTCTCCGAGGACACTGCGGCTTTTACGGACGCATTCGACTGGAGCGTGACCCGTTACGGACTCTATGCCGATGGCACAAAGTCCACGGTGGGCGAGGAGATTGCCGCTGCCGGTCTGCTCCATTTTAACGGCGTGACGCCTGCGGATCTCTATACTCCGGGCGTGTATGACTATGCGCTCGTTCCCTATGTGAAGGATGAATTCGGTGAGCGGGCACTGGAGCAGAATGCTGCTGTGCAGATCGGTCTGCGTGGGGATGTGAATCGTGATGAAGTCCCCGATGCCGCCGATGCGGCCGCAGTGCTTGTATATGCTGCGGAAAAGGGCGCAGGCGGGACACCCTTCATGACGGAGGAAGCCGATCGTCAGTATGAGGAGCTTGCGAAATTCACTGCGGATGTCGACAAGAACAATGTCCTCGATGCCGCCGATGCGGCTGTGATTCTGGTGTATGCTGCTGAGCAGGGCGCCGGCCGCCAGCCGGTCTGGGATGATCTGATCAGCTGAGTGATCTCCGAGGAGGGACGAACATGGCTGTAGTTGGAATCCTTGTGATTCTGTATGCGCTGACTGCATGGGCGCTGCTGGCCGGAATGGAGCAGAAGAAGCTGACGGGCCATACGGCATGGTGCATCTACCTTGCCGGCAATGTCCTGTTCCTGCTGCCCGAACTTCTCAAGCAGCTGCTGCCCTATTCGCTTGTGGAGGGGCTGGATGCGGGGCTGCTGCACACGGTTCTTGTGGGCTATACAACCGCAGTGATCGCTTACTATCTTTTCGGTCTGGCGGTACTGCATCTGATCCTCTGTGCGGGACTGCTCATCTGGTTCATTCGCCATTATCTGAAAACGCACAGAATTAAGCCATTTCTGATCTCGATCGTTCTGGTGTGCGCTGCCGTGGGTCTGAATCTCTTCTGGATTTGTACGGCACGTCCCTATTTAAGCGTATAAGGAGGCACCCCTATGGCTTTTATGGGCATTCTGCTTGTCTTTGTGATTGTCGGAGCAGTACTGCTGCTGGCGGGGCTGGTGCCGCTCATTGCGGGCAGCATTCTGTACAGCCGCACCCGATTCCGGAAAACCGGACTGGTACTTCGCCTCATCGGCATCATCATCCTGACGATGGAGATCGGCACAGTGCTGCTGGCCGCCATCGCCATGATTCTGAATCGTTAAATGAACAGCCCCCGGCGGTGTGTCCGGGGGCTGTTTTCATTTTGTTCAGTTTGTTCAGCTGCCGATGACCTGATGCAGCAGGGCAGGGGCTTCGATGGGCGTATCCGACAAGCCGGCGGCCGCCAGAATCCGTGCAGCGGCCTGCTCGCAGCGGGAAACGGTATCGCCGTACACCGTGAAGAGGGGCGCACCTGCTTCAATCCGATCACCCACGGCTGCATGCAGCATTACGCCCGCACCATAGTCGATTTCCGCGCACGATGCCGTCCGGCCTGCACCGAGTGCCAGACACGCAAGGCCGACTTCCTCACTCTGGAGCCCGCACAGCCAGCCGGCTGTTTCCGCATGTACTGTGAGGCTTTCCCTTGCCTGCGGCAGCAGCGAGAGATCCTCCGTCACAGCAGGATTGCCGCCCTGTGCAGCGAGCATTTCGGCGAATTTCCGCAGAGCCTGCCCCGATGTGAGGGCTTCCTCCGCACGCTTGCGGCAGTCGTCATAGCTGCCATGGCCGGACAGCTCGAGCATATGCGCTGCCAGTGAGAGCGAGAGTGTACGCAGTCCGCCCGTCAGTTCGCCCCGCAGAATGCGGATGACTTCCGCCACCTCCAGTGCATTGCCCACGGCACAGCCGAGGGGTGCATTCATATCGGTCAGCACCGCACGGCAGCGGCGTCCGGCGAGTGTGCCGACCTCGACCATGGCGGTGGCAAGTGCCGCCGCATCCTCCGGCGTTTTCATGAAGGCACCATGCCCGAACTTCACATCGAGCAGGATGCAGTCCGCACCGAGTGCAAGCTTTTTGCTCATGATGCTCGAGCAGATGAGGGGGATGCTGTCAACGGTGGCTGTGAGATTGCGCAGGGCGTACATTTTTTTGTCGGCCGGTACCAGTCCGCCGCTCTGTGAAATGACGCAGCAGCCGATTTCCTTCGTGATTTCCATGAATCGCTCCGTGGACAGGGCGGTGCAGAAGCCCGGAATGCTCTCGAGCTTGTCGATGGTGCCGCCGGTGAAGCCGAGTCCCCGACCGGACATCTTCGGTACGCAGCCGCCGCAGGCTGCTACGATCGGAGCGAGGAGCAGGGTGGTTTTGTCACCGATGCCGCCGGTGCTGTGCTTGTCGACCGTGACTGCGCCGATGGGTGAGAGGTCGAGCACGGGGCCGGAGTCCCGCATTGCGAGTGTGAGGGCGGTGGTTTCTTCCGGCGTCAGTCCCTGACAGCAGACTGCCATGAGCCATGCGGACATCATATAATCGGGGATGCTGCCGTCGCAGAAGCCCTCGGTGATGAAGCGGATCTGATCGGCAGTGAGCGGCTCCTGCCGTCTGGTTTTCTGGATGAGGTCGTACATTTGCATGGGGATGGCTCCTTTCGCTTTTTTCTTATTGTACTACATTTTTCATAGAAATGCAAGGGAATTCTTATTGTTTTTTTGACAAAATTCCATATTTTTGTTGACTGCAGATACAGTGTCTGCTATAATATGAATATAGCCCGGCATTCCGGGGAATGGAGGATAGTGACATGAAAATGAGAGTATGGGCTTTGGCAATGGCGTGTGTGCTGGGATGTGCGTCGATGACTGGGTGTGGCAGTGCGAGGGAGCAGAACACACATAGTCTGGGAGCGGATAAGCCGTTTGGAGAAGTAAAACGGGAAACAGAAGTGGTGCAGACCTTCTCTGCTGAAAAGGAAACAACTGAATCAGTGGTGCCTGAGGAAACTGTTCCGACCGCAGAAATGACCTGTGCGACATTGGTGACAGAAGAGGAAAAGGAATTTCTCGACAGTATCATGGATGTTGTGGAGGAGATAACGACTGGTGGTTCTGCAGAAGGGTTATATGTGAACCTAAATGGGATGGGCGATTTTGTTCAAGTCTACAAAAACGATGTGGATGCAGGCATCAGGGCTGTACTTGATGAATATGATGCGAATAAACGGTCGAACCATATTTTACTGAAGGATAATCTGTTTTCTATTGCAACGTATCGAAGCAGTGCGTGTGCGATTTATGATGGGCACTATGAAATCAATGGTGGACGGGTCTGTTTTTCGTACGAGTCATATACAAATGGGAATGACCCAAATGCCCAAGTAATCCGGATTGATGAACCCAAGGATGATCGTTCATGGAAAGCGATCAGTGAGAGATTACTTAACATGAATGAATTCGGCACATATTGTGAACCGTGTATGCCGAAGGTATATGGCATTGACCGATTTCCTGTGCAAGGCGTGTACCCGATCATGATAGAACGCAATGTGACAAGAAAAGCGGAAGAAGAGGATGTTGCTTTGGAGCATCATGGTGAGTTTCTCTGTGTGGAAACATATGGATTTGAGCTGGACACCTACACTAAGGGAGAAGCATTTTCAATTACCTATAATCCTGAAAGAACCATCCTGCTGGATGAATACTCACGTTATAATATGGAGGGGTGGGATGAAGCGGCAATTGATAAGCAGCTGGGCCGTTACTGTTCCTTCTTTGGACAGGATGAATCTGCAATTGGAGAAGATACCACGCTGGAATTTTCAGATGGTCATTGGGAGTGGTACAATAGCGATGGTGGATTGATCAACAACGGCATTTATCAGGAGAGTCAGGATTATCCTGGATTCATCATGATGAGTGTCGAAGAGAATTCTGTTGCTGTTGACACGGATCAGGAAAAGGCAACCTTTACCCACTGCATGCCCCTCCTCTTCTACATCGCCGAAGACGGCGAAATATACTACCCCGCCTTTGTCCGTGCAGAATAGAAATCCCCGCCATATGCGGGGATTTTTGCATATTCAAAAAAATCCCGTCCATACTTCTCACAGAGGTGATCGAAATGAGAAGATGGGAACTGGCTGCGGCGCTCGGACTGATCGGTGCGATCTTCTGCAGCAGCAATATGGATTTTTCGGAGCGGATGACGCATCTGCGTGAGCAGGTGCTGCGGCTCCATATTCTGGCAAACTCCGATTCTCCGGAGGATCAGGCACTCAAGCTCCATGTGCGTGACACGCTGCTTGCGGCATCCGACACGCTCTTTGCCGGATGCGATACCCATGAGGAGATGCGGGAGCGTGCCGCAGACCAGCTTGAGACCATCCGCCTGATTGCACAGGATGCGGTGGAGGAAGCGGGGTTTGACGATGTGGTTTCGGTGCAGCTGGTCAATATGGAGTTCGATGCGAAGCAGTACGAGGAAATCACCATGCCCGCCGGTGCATACGATGCAGTGCGGATTCTGATCGGGGAGGCAGAGGGGCAGAACTGGTGGTGCGTGATGTATCCGCCGCTGTGCATTCCGTCCGAGGCGGTGGTGCTGGGGGATCCGGAGGCAGCCGAGCAGTGCTTCGGGGCGGAAACGGCCGAGATTCTGACCGATCCGCCCCGCTATGAGGTGAAGCTGAAATGCCTGGAATGGTGGGAAGAGCTGGTGAAGTTTGTGAAGGATTAACAACTAAAAAAGCGTAAGCAAACAGGGGGGATTCCAAAGGGAGTCACTTCCTTTGGCAGGGGGTCAAGGGGGACAGCGTCCCCCTTGAAAGGGAATCACAGTAAACAGGCGGAATGATTCAAAATTGAATGTTTTGCCTTTAGTTTTCAAAATCCTTCACTCTGCGATGCGTGAGCGAGCAGACGCACTGCCTTGGATGCAGTCAACCCGACAAAAATACGCCGCCCCTAACGGACGGCGTATTTTTCGATTCTTGATTCTAAGTTCGCCGCTTAGTCAACGATCAGGGAAGTACCTGTCATTTCCTTCGGCTGCTCCAGATCGAAGCAAACAGGGGGGATTCCAAAGGGAGTCACTTCCTTTGGCAGGGGGTCAAGGGGGACAGCGTCCCCCTTGAAAGGGAATCACAGTAAACAGGCGGAATGATTCGAAATTGAATGTTTTGCCTTTAGTTTTCAAAATCCTTCACTCTGCGATGCGTGAGCGAGCAGACGCACTGCTTTGAATGCAGTCATCCCGACAAAATACGCCGCCCCTAACGGACGGCGTATTTTTCGATTCTTGATTCTAAGTTTGCCGCTTAGTCAACGATCAGGGAAGTACCTGTCATTTCCTTCGGCTGCTCCAGATCGAGGAGCTTCAGGATGGTCGGGGAGAGGTCAGCCAGAACGCCGCCCTCACGCAGCTTGCAGTCGCCTGCGCCTACGACGATGAACGGAACGGGGTTTGTGGTGTGTGCGGTGAATGCACTGCCGTCGGGTTCATACATCTTGTCTGCATTGCCGTGGTCAGCGGTGATCAGAGCCGCACCGCCCTTTGCCAGAATCGCATCCACCATTCTGCCAACGCAGGTATCCACAGCCTCAACAGCAGCAACAGCGGCATCGAAAATACCGGTATGGCCTACCATGTCGCAGTTTGCATAGTTCAGGATGATGACATCATACTTGTCGGATTCGATTGCCTCCACAACAGCGTCAGTCACTTCGTATGCGCTCATTTCCGGCTTCATATCGAAGGTTTCCACATCGGGGGACTTGATGAGGATTCTGTCCTCGCCCTCGAACTGCTTCTCCTCGCCGCCGTTGAAGAAGAAGGTTACATGCGCATACTTCTGTGTCTCTGCAATGCGGAGCTGTGTCTTGCCGCACTTGCTCAGGTATTCGCCCAGTGTCATGGTCAGTGCCTCGGGCGGGAATGCAACGGATACGTTCGGCATGGTTGCATCATACTGTGCCATGCAGACAAAATGCAGCGGGAAGAACCCATTCTTTCTTTCAAAACCGGTGAATGCCTCGTCCACAAATGCTCTTGTGATCTGTCTTGCACGGTCGGGACGGAAGTTGAAGAATACCACGCTGTCATCCGCTGCGATCTTGGCACCGCCCTCCACAACAGTCGGGAGCATGAATTCGTCAGTCACTTCATTTGCATAGGAATCACGGATTGCCTGTACGGGGCAGCAAGCGTTCACGCCCTCGCCGTATACCATTGCTGCATATGCCTTTTCTACACGATCCCAGGCATTGTCTCTGTCCATTGCATAGAATCTGCCCATGACGGTGGCAACCTTGCCCACGCCGATTTCGTTCATCTTGGCAACAGCCTCTTCCATGAAGTCCGCTGCGGAGGACGGAGGAACGTCACGGCCGTCGAGGAATGCGTGAACGTAAACCTTCTCAAGGCCAAACTTCTTTGCCATCTCGCACAGACCATAGAGGTGCTCCATGTGGCTGTGTACGCCGCCGGGGGACAGGAGACCCATCAGGTGCAGGGCAGTACCCTTAGCCTTGCAGTTCTCCATTGCATCCACGAGTGCCTTGTTTTCGAAGAAATCACCGTCCTTGATGGACTTGGAGATCTTCACCAGCATCTGGTACACGATTCTGCCTGCGCCGATGTTGGTGTGACCAACCTCGGAGTTGCCCATCTGACCGTCCGGCAGACCAACGTCAAGACCGCTTGCACCGATGATGGTGTTCGGGCCCTGCATATATTTGTCGAGGTTCGGCGTCTTTGCAGCGACAATGGCGTTGCCGTAATCGCTCGCATTGTAGCCGAAACCGTCCATAATAATCAGTGCGACAGGTTTTTTGCTCATAGTAATTAACCCTTTCTTTCTTTTATTTTTTAATCATACCGCAGCTCAAAATATCCGGTGCGTTCGTTCAGGATATAGACCGCACGATCGGAAGAATGCGGGAAAACATACAATTCTGCGTCAGAACCGTAATTTTTGGCGGAATCCAGCCATTTCGATGCCTTCTCATCTGCGGCAGCAATCATTTCTGCATCCTGTGACAAGGCGTGTTCCCGATATGCCGCAATGGTTTCACTGTCCGTGAGATAGGTCAGCCGGATGCCGGCAGGCGTCAGAGAAATATCATAGCCGTCCGTCTTTTCAGGCAGTGATTCCGGCAGCAGGATATCTGCAAGTTCCGACCGTTCTGTTGTATAGGCAAGCCGCTGAACGGGATAATACCACGTCCAATTGTTTTGCAGCGAAAACGGAATGAACGTCAGCAGGATTGCCGCCGGATAGAGAATGCAGCGTAATGTGACTGCAAAAATATGCAGTGCTTTCGGTGTCGGCGTATCCAAACGATACATGCGCTTGCCGGAATAGATGACAAGGAACAGCACAAATGCCGTGCCGATGCAGTACAGCATCCAGGGGCAGAGCAATGCCGACAGGAAATTGCAGATGCAGAAACCAAGACTCATCATGCAGTCGGCGGTGTGCCATCGGGAAATCATTCGGGGCTTCTTCCTGAATAATTCTTCCAGTGTCACAAATTTCAGAAATCCCATATGTTCCACCTCATCTTAGAAAAAGGGGACACCGGGACGGCATCCCCTTTTGGTGATTCAGTTACAATCAACCATTTACAGCAGCCTGTACAATAGTATTGAAATCAGCAGCCTTCAGGGATGCGCCGCCGATCAGACCGCCGTCAATGTTGGGCTTCGCGAGCAGCTCAGCTGCATTGCCAGCATTCATAGAACCGCCGTACTGGATGGTCACAGCGTCAGCAGTTGCCTGATCATAGAGCTTAGCGAGCTGTGCACGGATGAATGCGCAAACCTCTTCAGCCTGATCCGGTGTTGCGGTCAGACCGGTACCGATAGCCCAAACCGGCTCATATGCGATGACAGTGTTCTTTACCTGCTCAGCAGTCAGAGACCACAGATCCAGCTTGATCTGGCGAGCGATGACTTCCTCAGTGATGTTGCACTCACGCTCCCACTTCAGTTCGCCTACGCAAACGATGGGCTTGAGGCCTGCTTCCAGAGCAGCAACAGTTCTCTTGTTGACGGTCTCGTCAGTCTCGCCGAAGTACTGTCTTCTCTCGGAGTGACCGATGACTACATACTCAACGCCCAGCTCCACGAGCATATCAGCGGAGATCTCGCCTGTGTATGCGCCGGACTTTGCAAAGTGCACATTCTCTGCACCGATCTTTACGTTAGAACCAGCAGTTACATTCATAGCAGTCTCGAGGTTTGTGAAGGGTACGCAAGCGATCACCTCTACATTGCCCTCAGCATTTGCTACCAGGGGCTTGATTGCTTCGAGCAGAGCCTTAGCCTCTACTCTGGTATTGTTCATCTTCCAGTTGCCGGCAATGATTGCCTTTCTTGTTGCCTTATTCATGGTAATTACTCCTTTAAATGAATTTATGAAAATATGCCGCAAATTGCAATAACGCCCATCAGAATCATCAGAATGCCAAAGAACAGCATGAAAATGCCTGCACCCTTGCTCCAGGACTGATTCGGGATGTATACTTTTGTTAATGCGGGCTTTCTTTTATAGCAATAAATTTCCGTTTTCCCGTCACGTATGACTGGATTCCAGATCGTGCTTGTGTAGGATCGTTCTTTGTATGTGTAGGAAACCTTACAGGACTGTACTCTTCGCATGTACCCATCATGACTGCCAATGGATGCACCTGTTTTAAGATTGTGTGCAGCCTGAAATGCCTCCGGAATGCCATGCCAGATCTCATCTTCTTCGGTATCGAGCACATCCGCTGTTACCTTTGCCCAGAATAACCGGGACGGCGGGGAATTCAGCGGTTTTCCCTGTAATGTACGAATACCCCGGCAGAGTGACCAGCAGATCAGCCAGATGAAGAAACCAACGACAAATGCGAGAATAATCAGTGTGGAAAGCTCCATTGTAGTGTGCGTATTTCCAAAAGTGAAATCAAATGTCATTCTGCAGCATCCTCATCCTTGCCGCAGCCCTCATTGTTTTCAATGTTGTTGTTGCTGCCGATGGTGATGCCCGCCTTGATGGGGGACGCCAGAAAACCGATGATGGTACCGGTCAGGATGCCCAGTGTGAATGCCAGATAGATCGGGGTGTTTTCATTCTTTTTGATTTTGTCGATGAGATTCATAGTGAAACCTCCTGATTTCTGAGTCGGCAGGTCTGTTTTAATTGACGGACAGGCTGCCAAGGGGTTGAGGGGACGGCGTCAGCTCGTCCCCCAAACGGGTGGAGGGGGCGTTAGCCCTCTCCCAAAAATCCCCCTCCCCTTGGGGGAGGGGGTAGGGGGTGGGGGAAAAGTTCCGTGCTTACTTTTCAGCGATAACTGCTACGCCCGGCAGAACCTTACCTTCGAGGTACTCCAGAGAAGCACCGCCGCCGGTAGAGATGTGGCTCATCTTGTCAGCGAAGCCCAGCTGCATTACAGCTGCTGCGGAGTCGCCGCCGCCGATGATGGTTGTAGCATCTGTCTCAGCCAGAGCCTTCGCAACTGCGATAGTACCCTTTGCCAGAGTCGGGTTCTCGAATACGCCCATCGGGCCGTTCCATACAACAGTCTTTGCGGACTTTACAGCCTCAGCAAAGAGTTCCTGTGTCTTTGTGCCGATATCCAGACCCATCTTGTCAGCCGGAATGGCATTGGAGGGAACAACCTCGACTGCGATCTCAGCATCGATCGGGTTCGGGAATTCTGCTGCGATTGTAGTATCTACAGGGAGCAGGAGCTTCTTGCCGAGGGACTCAGCCTTTGCGAGCATCTCCTTGCAGTAATCGATCTTCTCATCGTCAACCAGAGAAGTACCGATGGAGCCGCCCTGCGCCTTGATGAATGTATATGCCATACCGCCGCCGATGATCAGGGTATCGCACTTTTCAAGCAGGTTGGAGATTACGTTCAGCTTGTCAGCAACCTTTGCACCGCCGAGGATGGCAACGAAGGGACGCTCCGGAACCTCTACAGCATTGCCGAGGTACTGGATCTCCTTCTGCATCAGATAGCCTACTGCTGTTTCCTTTACGAACTTGGTTACGCCTGCTGTGGAAGCATGTGCTCTGTGAGCAGAACCGAATGCATCCATAACGAAAGCTTCGCCGTCAACCAGATCAGCCAGCTCCTTGGAGAACTCTTCGCCGTTCTTGGTCTCTTCTGCACCGCGGAATCTTGTGTTCTGGAGCAGAACAACTTCGCCCTCAGCCATTGCAGCAACAGCTGCCTTTGCATTCTCGCCGACAACAGTGTCATCGTTTGCGAAAGTCACCTTTGCAGGAGCGAGTACTTCAGCCAGTCTTGCAGCAACAGGAGCCAGGGAGAACTTCTCCTCGGGACCATTCTTCGGCTTACCCAGATGAGAGCAAAGAACAACCTTTGCGCCGTTCTCGAGCAGCTTCTTGATGGTGGGGAGAGCAGCCTGGATTCTGTTGTCGTTTGTGATCACGCCGTCCTTGAGCGGAACGTTGAAATCGCAGCGAACGAGAACCTTCTTACCCTTTACGCTGATATCCTCTACGGTAACCTTGTTTAAACCTGCCATTGTTATGACATCCTTTCAAGTAAATTTTTGCCTTTCGGCCTGTGGAGCGTAATGCTTTCCGATAAATTCATATCGGTTTCGCACTACAACACTTATATTATACACCATATTTCCGGATTCTGCAAGTGGTAATTGATAATTTTTCAAAAAATTCTTATTTTGATCAGAGTGGGGTAAGAATCGCTTCATGCGCACCGCACTCATCCGGAGCGCTGCTCCGGAATTCCTGCGGTGCCTTGCCCCACCCCCCATCCCCCCTCCCCACAGGGGAGGGGGCTTCAGGCCGGGGCTTGCAGCCCCGGCACCCCGCCAAGGGCAAAGCCCTTGACCCGGTGGGAAATCTGCGAAACTGGATCTGCGCACCGCACTCATCCGGAGCGCTGCTCCGGAGTTCCTGCGGTGCCTTGCCCCCCCACCCCCCCTCCCCTGTGGGGAGGGGGCTATAGGCCGGGGCTTGCAGCCCCGGCACCCCGCCAAGGGCAAAGCCCTTGACCCGGTGGGAAATCTGCGAAACTGGATCTGCGCACCGCACTCATCCGGAGCGCTGCTCCGGAGTTCCTGCGGTGCCTTGCCCCACCCCCCAGCCCCCCTCCCCACAGGGAGGGGGGCTATAGGCCGGGGCTTGCAGCCCCGGCACCCCGCCAAGGGCGAAGCCCTTGACCCGGTGGGATGACACCAAAAATCCCCCCTCCTTGCGGAGAGGGGATGGACTTTAGTCAAACATTTCACCCTTGAGGACTGCTTTCTTCAGCAGGCCAAGGTCAAAACCATTGATGCGGCCGTTGCCGTCAATGTCGCCGCCCTTGACCAGATCAAGAGGCATTTGGATCGAATTGTAGATCAGCGTGTCTTCCAGACCCAGCAGATAACGCTGCATGTAGATGATGTCGAGCATGTCAAGCTTCCGGTCTACATATACATCACCCAGCGGTGTGGATACGTCCGGTGCGGTCGGATAAACCGTTGTCTCGGTCGTGGGAACAGCCGGTGCCGTTGTGGGCTCCGTCGTCGGTTCCGTGGAAGGCGTGCCGCTGCCCCATTCGCTCTCCGGAATCAGGGAGGCAACCTCATGGAAGGTTTGCTTCGGTGCATAGGCCGCATCCAGCAGCAGCGGATAGCCGTCCTTACGCCAGCTTGTGCCGTCTGTAATGCCCCAGAAGCATACCGCAGTGATGTTGGCGCCGTCCTTCTTTGCATCGACAATCGCCTGCATGATGTCGCCGTACATCTGGTTCTGCTTCTCGATATTGGCTGTGTTCTGCTCATATTCGGTGATGTCAAGTTCTGTCACCTGAATCTCCAGACCCAGCTGCTTGTACTTTGCCAGTGCCTGCTTGTAGAGATCCACGCTCGGGTAGTCCGTGTCAAGATGGGACTGCATGCCGATGCCGTCGATCAGATTCTTGGCCTTCAGATCGGATACCAGATTGTAAATGGCATCCCGCTTGCCCTCGATGTATTCGTTGTAATCGTTGTAGAAGAGCTTGCAGCCCGCAGGTGCATACTTTCTTGCATAGGTGAAGGCTTCCTCAATATAGGAATTGTTGCCGTAGATCATTGTCCACATGGACTGGCCGTTGGCAGCATCTGTGCCGGCAGCACGCAGGGAACCGTCCTCCATGTAGCACTCGTTCACAACATCCCAGCAGTAGAGGTCGAGGTTCGGGAACTGTGTTTCCACAGCCTCCATCACGTTCTTGATGTAGTTTTCCATACGCTGGGACATGACTTCCTTGGAGACAAACGCACCGGTGTCGGAGAAGTTCTCACGGAAGAACCACTCGGGCGTCTGGCTGTGCCATACGAGTACATGGCCGCGGACGGAAATATTGTTGTCCTCGCAGAATTTGAGGATGGAAGCACACTTGTCAAGCGTCACAACGGGATTGACATTGCTGCCGCTGGCCTGTGTGGCGGCCTTATTGAGCAGGTTTTCGGGCTTCATTTCGTTGCCGACGGTCAGACTGTTGAAGTGGTGCTTGGTCACTTCCTGTGCAATGATCGGGCTGATTTCCGCAGCGGTGGCTGCACAGCCGATCTTGAAATAATTGGCATAGATATCCTTGAGCGGGGTTTCGTCAAGGGCCGCTGTGCTCCAGCTGGCCTTGCCGGTGACAGTCACATCGTCCACATAGAAATCCGATGTGCCGCTGGTCTGGAAGTAGATCAGCGCATCCGTTGCACCGCTCGGGATGGTCAGCTCACCCGAGAGCTTCACCCATGTGCCCGCCTCTGCATCGGCGGAGGCAATGCCGAGGTATTCGCCTGCGGATTTGGCCATCAGCTGAATGGTCTCGCCCGCATTTTTCTGCATGACCCATGCTTCAAAATGGTAGGTCTCGCCGGCCACCATCACGCTGCTCATATCGCAGGCAGCACCGTGCCATGTGTCGCCGCGGCCGGTGACATAGAGACTGGCATTGCCGCCGTGAGCGGCATCGGTCACGGATGTGAGCGTGGTCGAGCCAAAGCTTGTCCAGCCGCTGGTGCTGCCCTCAAAGTCAGCACTGTGCAGCAGTGCATCCGCAGCGGCAGTCTGCAGGGGCATCATGGCCGTGCTGCTGCAGAGCAGTGCGGCTGCCGTCATCAGGCATGCCCAGTTTTTCCCTTTCAGTTTCATACATTTCCTCCTGAACATTAAAATTTTCGAAGTACTTTTAATTATAGCACACAATTCACAGAAAATCAACAGGATTTGCAAATTTAGGCAGATCCGGTTGCAAAAATTAGGCAAAGAGCACAAAGACTAAGAGAAATGATTGGAAGTCATGCAGCGGTGTTTAGAGAAAACCGCTTGCAATTCGTGCTGAAATGCGGTACAATAAAAGCAGCAATCCAACCGGAAAGGATGATCTGCATGAAAAAACGATGGCTGAGTCTGCTCTGTACTGCGGCACTGACGCTGACGGCATTGCCGCTGCCGGCGAATGCGGCGGCACTGAAGGACGCCGGACTCAATTATACAGAATATACGGGCTACGACCTCGAATACCCCGACTGCGGCTTCACCTCCACACCCTGGATCAATGCCGCACCGGGGAAGATCTGGACGATTTCGCCGACACGCTACACCCTCATGCTCATCGGCATCGGCGGGTATTCCTCGGCGATGAATGAGAGCGGCACGGACTATGATTTCGATGAGGCCTTTTTCACGAGCCTGCGCGGCTCTCTTGAAAACGCCCGAAAGAACGGTGCGATGGTCGGTCTGCGTTTCCGCTACGATGCGGAGGGGAAGGAAAACCCCGAGCCTGCGACCTTTGAACAGGTGCTGCGGCACATCGAACAGATCGGCGAGAGCGGCCTGCTGACTGAATATGAGGACGTGCTGTCCTTTGTGGAAACCGGCTTTGTCGGCTGCTGGGGCGAGCAGTGGGGCGGCAAATACACCTCCCTTGAGCACAAGGCACAGGTACTGGACGCCTTCCTGAACATCACACCCCAAAGCGTTGCTGTCACTGTCCGCACGCCCAATATCATGCGGCAATGGCTGAAGGACTACTGCGGCATCGAAACGACCGCCGCCGATATGTCCTACACGATCACAGACCCCGATCTTGCGGCAAAGGCGGAACGCATCGGTCTCTACAACGACGGCTATATGGGCTCGGACAGCGACCTTGGCACTTATTCGAACCGTGCCGGCGAGACCGCATGGCTGCACAATGCGCCCGCCTATGGCGGCGAATTTTCGGGCAATGACGGCTGGCGCATGAAGTACACCACATGGCAGCCGGAATATGCCCTGCCGGAGATGTACTATACGAATCTCGTCCGCATCAACAGCAATATTTACCGCACGAAAAATGCGTCGCAGAATTTCTCTACGATGGAGGAAGCACAGGCGAAGCTTGATGAGATCCGTGCACTCTACGAAGCCTGCGGTCTGGGCGATTTCAACGAGGAGGGGACGATTGCCGCCTCCGACAACGAGGACGGTACATGCACCTATGTTGCACAGTGGAAGTGGATGGGCTATGATTCATTCATTTTTGATGAGGCGCTGGATGCGAAGCTCGGCGTGAACTGCGATAACTCTGCCTTCTACGGCAAGGATGTCTATACCTTCATGCGTGCGCATCTCGGCTATCGCTTCGTGCTGCGAGAGAGCAAAATGACCGATGCCTCCGAAGCGGGCGGCGATCTGCAGATGCAGTTTTCCGTTGAGAATACGGGCTTTTCGGAAGCGCCGAAGGACAAGGAGGTGGAAGTCCTCCTCACAAACGGCACCCTTCTCTACACCTATGAGACCGATCTCAATGCGAGGGACTGGGCATCCGGTACGAAGACCACTGAAAAGCTCGCCCTCACGCTCCCGAAGACCATGCCGGGCGGTGACTGGGATGTCTACCTGCGCATCTCCGAGCGCAACGCCGACCCCGCCTATGATACGGCGTATGCAGTGAAATTTGCGAATGAAGAATTGCAGTTTTCCGATGAATTACAGGCAAATTACATGGGCAGCCTGACTGTTTCCGGACAGGCGGATGCCGATGCGCCCGTCCGGCCCGATCAGCGGCCTGCCGGCTATTATCCCGACAAGCAGGCGATTCCCCTCAATGAAACCGATACCGTCAATCTCCTTGACAAGACATGGAATTTCACGGAGGACGGGCATTTCGGCTTCACCTTCCTTTATAAAATGGAGGGCGTGAAGAATCCTGTGCAGCTGGGCAACTGGTATGCGGGCTTCACGCTGAATGGTTCGGGCTACGGCTCGGCCTACACGACTTATGGTCTCAATACCCGCAATCAGGCGATCGAAGCGGATGGATATTACGCCCTGCACATCCCGTTCTACGGGGCGGTGTTCAACTGTCCGGATGTATCGACAACGGCCGGAAACAGCTTCCTTTCGGCGTTTACCATCAATGACGGCCGCAACTACTGGAGTGAGGATACCTTCACATCGCTGAATGGTCAGGAGGATGTGAAAATCACGCCCCTTGGCTTTGTGGAGGGCGGTCATGCGGGCTATGCAGTGACCTTCCATCTCCCCGACGGCGATGTGCAGTACACGGGTGAATACGGCTTCAAGGACACCTGCCACCAGAGCATCACGAATGTGCAGGCGGTGACAGCACTTTCGCTTCTCGATCGGCGCTGTCCGGAAACCACCACGGAAAACGGCATCACGATGCAGCTGCAGGGCTTTACAACGAGACAGGGGGATGCGGCGTGCCTTATCGATGACGATTTCATTGCAATGGGTGAAATCGAGCTGTATCCGCTCTATCTGCCCGATACGGCAGCGACCGACTGCAACCGCACGGTTCTGACGCTGACGAATGGTGCGGATGAAAACGGCGTGCGCTATGTTCTCGATGACCGCACCATGACCGCCATGATCGGCGATGGCAGTGACTGGGAGAACAACAGCGGCTTCAACGGAAGCGGCACGCTGCTGCTGCCGGCCTTTGTGGAACAGGACGGCAAGGTCTACACCGTTACGGCCATTGGTGCCCATGCCTTCACAGCCCCCCTCACGCATGTGACTGTGCCGAATACGATTCTTTCCATCGGGGAAGCCGCCTTCCGTAAAGAGACGGTGCTGCGTGTGTATGAAAGCGGTGTGCCGTCCGAAAATCCGGCGTTTGATGCCTATGCGCAGGAGACACTGGCCGATCGTGTGCTCTGCGGCGATGTAAATGAAGACGGCACTGTGAGCACAGTGGATGCGGTGCTGCTGCATCGCTGGCTGATGGGGGAGAGCGTGACGCTCGGTGCGGCACAGGCGGATGTGGATGCCAACGGCCGCCTCAATGGCTATGATCTTGCACTGCTGAGGAGAATGCTGCTCCAATAAGTCGATGCGCTCCCGCTGACCCGCAAAATGATGTATGGCAAAACAAGAGCTGCCGTCCTGATGGACGACAGCTGAGCTTGTCGAAAAAGGGGGCTTATTCAAAAAACTGCCCCCAGCCGGCTCATATCCTGTGCCGGCATACCACTCACATTCGAGCAGCATCTTGCCTCATATTCGGGCAACCCCAACCCCTCCCCCAAGGGGGGCTATATTTGGAGGGTACTGCGCGGCTTACTGCCGCCGTCCCCTCTGTCACTTCGTGACGTCTCCCCACCCCGTGGGGAGCAGCCCTCCACCCGCCAAAGGACTTCGTCCTTTGAACCTGATAAGTTTTTTCGACAGACTGAGCTGCCGTCCTGATGGACGACAGCTCTTCTTGTTATTATTTGAGCACCGCAGATTCGAGCGAGAACAAACTCTTATCCAGCTGCACAATATTGCCGCTTGCATCGGTTGTGGTGTAGTTGTAGGTCATGATCTCCACGCTCTTGGCCTTGTCGGGAATCGCCAGCACCAGCACCAGCATGCCGTTTTCGTCAAAGGTATGCGTGCCGAGCTTTGTTGTGTCATTGTGAATCCAGATGCCGGCCTTGCCCGTCTCGGGATTGACCGTGACCGGATCCCAGTAGCCAAAGCCGATGTTCAGCTGATTGCCCGGTTCGCCCTTGAAGGTGCAGAGCACTGTCCGGCCGCCGAAGCCGTCACGGAATTTCCACTGACCGGCCTTGGTGTTCTCATAGGGAACCGCCACCGGCTCGGGTGCGGGGTTGTTCCGGTTGTATACAAGCTTCTTCAGCACGCCGAGATCAAAGCCGTTCACTTGGCCGTCTCCGGTCAGATCGGCCGCATCATAGGCAATCTTCACATCCCGGGCGAGAATATGACTGCCCAGATCGCAGATGTCCTTGTCATCCACATAGCCGTCCTCGTTCACGTCACCGCGGATGGTGCCTGCTTCACCCATGATCTCCACCTGCACAACCGACAGTGCGGGCACTTCAATGCGGAAGCGGTTGCCGTCAATGGCTTCCACAGTGTCCAGCAGCCGGATCTCGGGAGAATCGCCGGTGATGCCGTAGACCTTGGCGGATTTGTAGATGGTATCGGCATCCAGCTCGATGACCGCATTCTGCGTTTCGGTCTGGGATTTGTTTGTGAGGACAAGCGTCACACGGGAGGTGTCCGCTCCGTCAATGGCCGCATAGGAGGTGGCTCTGACACTGTCGGAGGTCTCGGATGCGATCAGCGTATCGCCGAAGGCGGCGCCGTTTCCGTCGTAATTCGTGTAGAGGTTGATGGCGGCACACTGATATTCCATTGTTGTGTTCATACGCCAGATATTGGCTGCATAAATGCCGTTCTCTGCAAAGACGCCGAGCGTATCCGCTTCGGCCACCGCACCGGAAATGTGGTCGCCGCCGCCGAAATTATACTCCGTCAGGGCAATTTTTGTGCCCGGATAATAGGCATCGATGGTCTCATGGATTCTTGGAAAAACAGGGAGATATTCCGCAAAATTGCCTGTGAGCCAGCTGTTTTCGAGATAGGTGTAGTCGTGCAGTGTGCGGGGGGCCTGCACTCTGGCTTCAATGCAGTCGGTGTGGGTGTAGTCCGTGCATTCTGTGACACGGCACTGTCCCTTGGCCTCGGAATAGTAGTGCACATCAATGACATCGACAAGCCGCTTGCCGTGCGCTTCCTCCGCCTTGCGCATCTCATCGAGATAGTAGGCAAGGAACCAGTCATACTCCGCAGACAGTGCCGCCCAGTCGGGGGCGTTATTGAAGGTGACATAGCCCGGT
>SVNX01000001.1 GCA_015066665.1 Ruminococcus sp.
TCGGTAAGACTCCGATCAAGTCCACATACCTGATCAACAAGGCTGACTTCGTTGCATGTCACAACCAGAGCTATATCGACAAGTACGATATGGTTTCCGATATCAAGCCCGGCGGTACTTTCCTGCTGAACACCATCTGGGATATGGAAGGCCTCGAGGCTAACCTGCCCGGTCAGGTAAAGCGCTACCTCGCACAGAACAACATCAAGTTCTACACTGTAAACGGTGTTAAGCTCGGTCAGGAGACTGGCATGGGCACAAGAATCAACACCATCCTGCAGTCCGCATTCTTCAAGCTCGCTAACGTAATCCCGTTCGAGGATGCTCTGGGCTACATGAAGGCTGCTGCTGAAATGTCCTACGCTAAGAAGGGTCAGGATATCGTTGAGAAGAACTGGAAGGCAATCGATGCCGGCTACCAGGGCCTCGTTGAGATCGAGATCCCTGCTGCATGGGCAGAGGCTGCTGACACCCAGATGGGTCTGGGCAAGGTAACCTGCGACAACAAGGTTCTGGAAGACTATGTCAACAACATCCAGATCCCCTGCAACGCGCAGAAGGGTGACACACTGCCTGTTTCCACATTCGTGAACATGGCTGACGGTACCTTCCCGCAGGGCTCCGCTGCTTTCGAAAAGCGTGGTATTGCTGTAAACGTTCCCACATGGAACCCCGATACATGTATCCAGTGTAACCAGTGCGCATATGTATGTCCTCATGCAGTTCTGCGTCCTGTTACCCTGACTCCCGATGAGGCTGCTGCTGCGCCTTCCGCAATGAAGCTGGCTGCTATGAAGCCTGCCATCGGCGATCTGAAGTTCGGCATGACTGTTTCCGTTCTGGACTGCACAGGCTGCGGTGTCTGCGCAAATGTCTGCCCGGGTAACAAGAAGGCTGAGACTCTCGTAATGCAGCCCATCGCATCTCAGATGGATCAGCAGGCTTGCTTCAACTATGGTACCAAGATGGAGATCAAGCCCGAGGTTACTGCTAAGTTCACAGATGCAACTGTTAAGGGCTCCCAGTTCAAGCAGCCCCTGCTCGAATTCTCCGGCGCTTGCGCAGGCTGCGGTGAGACTCCTTATGCAAAGCTGATCACTCAGCTGTTCGGTGACAGAATGTACATTGCAAACGCAACTGGCTGCTCCTCTATCTGGGGCGGTTCTGCACCTTCCACTCCCTACACATTCAACAAGAAGGGCTACGGTCCGGCTTGGTCCAACTCCCTGTTCGAGGATAACGCAGAGTTCGGTTACGGTATGTTCCTGGGTCAGGAGACTCTGAGAAACCGCGTGATCGCTAAGGTTGAGGCTCTGGCTGCAACAACAGAGTGCGCTGATGTAAAGGCTGCTATCGACGAATTCCTGGCTACCAAGAACGACGGCGCTGCTAACACACCTGCTTCTGAGAAGCTGATCGCTGCTCTCGAGGCTTGCGGCTGTGATGCTGGCAAGGCTATCCTGGCTGAAAAGGATTACCTGCGCAAGAAGAGCCAGTGGATCTTCGGTGGTGACGGCTGGGCATACGATATCGGCTTCGGCGGTCTGGACCATGTACTGGCATCCGGCAAGAACGTAAACGTAATGGTATTCGATACCGAGGTTTACTCCAACACAGGCGGTCAGGCTTCCAAGTCCACTCCCACAGGTGCGATTGCACAGTTCGCAGCTGCTGGTAAGGTGGTTAAGAAGAAGGATCTGGCTGGCATCGCAATGAGCTATGGTTATGTATATGTTGCACACATCGCTATGGGTGCTGACATGAACCAGTGCCTGAAGGCAATGCGTGAGGCTGAGGCATATGACGGCCCGTCCCTGATCATTGCTTATGCACCCTGCATCAACCATGGTATCAAGACCGGTATGTCCACTGCACAGGCAGAGGAGAAGAAGGCTGTACAGGCTGGTTACTGGCACCTGTTCCGCTACAATCCTGAGCTGAAGGCAGAGGGTAAGAATCCCTTCGTTATGGATTCCAAGGCTCCGAACACTGATGAGTTCAAGGACTTCCTGATGGGTGAGGTTCGTTACAACTCTCTGGCTCGCCAGAATCCTGAGAGAGCTGAGGCTCTGTTCAACGCTGCTGTTGAGAACGCCAAGGATCGTTACGATTACCTGACAAGACTGGCTGCTCTGTACGGCAACGACTAATTATCATCTGATTTTCCCGGCAAGCATACGCTGACAAGTATGGGAGCCATCGGATAAACCAAACCCCGCCCCCGATTCCTGAAGACAAGGAGTCGGGGGCGGGGTGTTTTTTCTTTTTTTGAGATGTGCATGGTTAGTGTGTCTGCTTATCTTTGAGTGACTTCTCGAGGATTGCCCCTACCCCTGACCCCTCCCCCAAAGGGGGAGGGGAAAAAGCAGGGGTGCTGCGCACCCCTGCCCCCGCCAAGGGGCTTCGCCCCTTGACCCTGATTTGCATAAATATCACCCCGGATTGTCCACTCTCGCTTTACCCTTTACCGATTTTGAGAGGAGGAATTATTCACCCTCCAGTGCGTTAAGAAACGCTGTCAGGGCGGCTTCCGTCTCCGGATCCCACGCAATCCGGTAGCGTTTTCCGTCAAGCTTCATCCCGGTCGAGGCGGGGGCAGCCTTGATGACGGTGCCGTTTTTCTTTGTGATTTCAAATGCAGCTTCCGTATCATACAGGACGGCTGCGCTGTCCCGCTGGATGACAATCACACCCTTCAGCAGTGCGAGTACTTCGGCAATCTGCGCTTCGGACAGGGTCACACTCGTTTCTCCCAGCCTCGTTACCGTGATCTGTTCGATCTGGGCGGCATCCAGTCCGGAAAAGGGCAGCCAGTGATCGATCTCCGGTGTGAACACAGCCCCCGCAAGCTCCGGATGATCGGGGCAGCTGACCATAATGAGCCGCTGACGCCCCTCCTGCCGTACAAGCTGCATCTCGGGGCCGCCGTCAAACGTGCAGTGCACGCCGGTTTCATCCTCCTGCCAGCTGCCGGTGAGGTGACCGTCCAGATCGGTCAGAATCAGGCGGAATCTTGGGGGATTTCCGCTCTCCGCTCCCGAAAGCGTCAGCAGGGGCAGGGCACTTTCCGACACATCCTCATAGCCTTCTGCGCTGTCCGCACAGAGACGATAGTGCGTACCCGTGCCGAGGTATTCAAGTGCCGCTTCCCCCGCAAGTCGGGTCTCCTCCTCCTGCCGCATGATCGCTTCGAGGCGTCTTTCAGCCTCAATCTGCATCTGCTCACGGGCAGCTTCTTCCTTCGCCCGCTCCTCCTCTGCGATGACTTCACGGAACTTCCAGATAAAATCGCTCAGCAGCTGCCCGCTCTCATCATCGACGATATAGCTTGTGCCGTCGAGAATCAGGGTATGATTCACCTGCAGATCGGTCACGGTGCCGTCCTCATGGTACAGGGCGAGCGAGTACATCGTGCCCGTGGCATACACATCACCGAGGTAACCGTAGGGGTCGGGGGTATCCTCCTGATAGATGACGAGCTTCCCGAGAATCTCCCGAAGTTCAGCCATTTCCGCATCATCAAGCGTATGCATGATCTGCGCCGTCCGTCCATCATCACAGATAGCGGCACCGGTGAGCTGAGCATCGGCGAAGGGCATTTTCGGGTCGAGTTCGGCGGTGAAATGCCAGCCCGCATAGACAGGCGGGCTGTCCGTCATGGTCAGGCTGTGCGTGCGTGATGTCACCTTGAGCGAATATGTCTCCGTACTGTCCGTGGGACACAGGGTGATGATGCCCCGCTCCATGGTATACGCACCGGAAAGCAGCGGTTCATCCGCTCCGAGCTGCATGCGGAATGCGGCGGCGATTTCATTCAGCTCGATATAGGGCGTAAAATCCGCATTTTCGGAAGCAACGTCTTCCAACTCATAGCGAACGAAGATGCCCTGTTCGATTTTTTCGGCTTGTGTCAGGGGGGTACTTGCAGCGGGGCGCTTCGGGAGATTTCCGATCAGCAGCGCACCTGCACCGATGACAAGGCATGCGGCAATGCCGACGGGCAGAATCCGCCGGAGACCGGCAAATTTCGGGACGGGTGCGGCGGTTTCCTCGAGCAGGGACGCATCGAGAGCACCGATGGCTTCAAACAAATCCTCACGTTTCATCATTCCAGCCCTCCTTTTCAAGGTGTGTGCGTAATTGTTTCCGCATGCGGGACAGCAGCACGGAGACATGTCCTTCCCGCAGGCCGCATTCTCGGGCGATGTCCCTGACGGGGGCAGCATGGAAGTATCGCTGCACAAAGATGCGGCGGTTTCTGGGGGATTGCTGCCGCAGGAAATCGCCGACGCTCTCGGTCAGGGCACGCAGATCCGTCTGCTGTTCGACGTCATTGGGTGCGGGGAGGCATTCCTCCAGCTCCTCAAGGACGAGCGGCAAACTGCTGCCGCCGCGCTTCTGGGCGGTATTATGCTGATAGCGATCGAAGGCGAGGTTGCGTGCAATCCGTCCGAGATAGAGCCGGAGCCGGGCAGGACGAGCGGGCGGGATGGACTGCCATGCATGCAGCCAGGTATCGTTGAGGCATTCCTCGGCATCGGCATCGGATCCGAGGATATGGTATGCGATGCTGCGGCAGTAGCTGCCATATTTTCCTTCGGCTTCGCCGATGGCCGCTTCCTCTCGCTGCCAGAACAGTTCAATGATCCGTTCATCTTCCATGATCATCCCTCCTTTCATACTACAAGACGGAAAACGGCATCCATATCTTACAGGGATGGGAAATTTTTTTTGCACATGGCTTCGCAGGGCGGGTAAAGGACTCATGGGGTGTGGGGTGTGGGCGCAGCGATGCTCTCCACTGGGGTGCCGGGGCATCGTCCCGGCACTGTCTCCCCCCTCTCCACTTCAGGGGAGAGGGGGGCTGGGGGGGTGAGGGGCAAGCAGCTGCGGGAGCGGGGGGCGGCGCCCTCGGCGAGTGCAGCTGCCCACCTCCCAAAATCAGCATTGACATCCCCTGTGCATTTGTGCTATAATAGAAGGAGAACCTCACAAAAATCAGGGCGAACTGCCCAATTTATAAGGAAGTGCTCACTATGGCAAAACGGAAAACGCAAAATCCTCCGGTGCGTCCCAAAAAGCGCAGCCGCAAAAAACTTGACAATCTCCCCTTTGTCTGCGGCATTGCAGGCGGTGCTGCCATGCTTGCGGGCATTGCGGCAATGGTCATCATTCTGCTGTTTTCCGACGGCAGGAAGAAGCCGGAAATTGCCATCGAGGACTATTTCCACGCCCTCGGTGACGGCGATGCCATTCGGCTGGAGGCACTCACGCCCCCCGCTGTGCAGACAGCACTCGTAAATCTGACGGGACTGGGCGAAAGCGATACCCGCCTTGCGGCCTTCCTTCGCTCCGGACAGGCTGAGGATGGCAGACTCTTTGGCAGCGGTGCGCTCTGTGTGGATGTGTCCGAAGTGACAACACTGGAAAAGGACAGCATTCCCGAAGAAGTCACTGCACTGCTCCGGGCATTCAGTCTCGATGCGGATGAAGTCATCTCCGCCCACACCGTACTCACATGCGGGAAGAAAAAATCGGAACGGACTGTCCATGCGTTCCGCATCGGCAAGAAATGGTACTGTCTGAATGGCAGCCGGATGGTTCAGAAAATGCTGGATCAGGCTGGCAGTGTCAAGCAGCTGATGTAATTGTATTTGTCAAGAAAAAGAGGCGTGCACGCAGGGTGTACGCCTTTTTTGTCGCAGCAGGAATATCATTTTTTCCTGCGCAGCATCTCCCGCACCTCTGCGGGCGAGCAGCGGTAGTCCCCTTCCCCGTCCCGACGATAGGTGCCCATCAGCGGATCGCCGCCGATGTAGACAGGTCTGTCCTCGGGGGCAGCAGGGGGCACTTCGATTACGATGATGTGCTTGCCGTCCACCATCCGCCGCTTCACATTGTCCTCGGTCAGGATATTGCAGCTCACCTTCTCGGGATTGGTCAGAATCTCCCAGAAATCCGTGATGAGCCATGTCGGATCCGGCAGGTCGATGGCCTGCAGGGACTTGTCCTTGTTCTCGGCCACGCCCAGCAGAATCACGCCGCCCTCGGAATTGGCAAAAGCCGAATAGGTCTCCCAGATGCTCTCCGGCAGCCCGCCGAGGGCTTTTTTCGCTTCAATACGATTGTTTTCACGATAACATTCGAGCTTCGTCAGATCGATCATATGGGAAAACCTCCTTTGTTATATGTCCGGATATGGATGTGCGGTGTCATTGACCCCGAAATCGCCATAGCTGCGTTCTATATAGTTGTTTCATATCCGCTCTTTTCCTCACTCCGGCAGTGCCAGATCAATCTTTCCGGCACTCACATCCGCACCGGCACAGACCACCTCAATGGCGTCGCCGAGGCGGTATTCCTGTCCGCTGTATGACTCCCGGAGGTACCAGCCCTCCTCAATCTCATACTGTCCCTCGGGCAGGTCATGAATATGCAGCAGACCCTCGGCCAGATTCTCCAGCGTTACATATACGCCAAAATCCGTCACACTTGAAATCACCCCGCGGAAGGTCTCGCCGATGTGGGCACGCATGTATTCAGCGGCATAGATATCGTCAGCATCACGCTCAAGATTGGCCGCACGCACTTCCATATCGGAGGCATGGGCGGCCGCATTTTCGGCGAATTTCTCATATCTTCGCTGCATCCACTCACGGCTGCCGCCCTCAAGATAATCGGACAGGATCCGGTGCACGACCAGATCCGGATAGCGGCGGATGGGCGATGTGAAATGTGCATAATCCCGCAGAGCCAGACCAAAATGGCCAAGCGGCTCGTGGCTGTACTTCGCCTTTGCCATGGCACGGAGCGCCAGATTGTTCACCACGGGGAAGAAGGGCTTATCCCTTGCATCATCGAGGATCTTCTGGATATCACGGGGGCTGGCCTCTTCAAACAGCGGCGGCTCCTGTCCGAGCTTGCGGAGCATGTCCTTGAGTCCCGCAATCCGCTCGGGGGAAGGATCCTCATGCACACGATAGACAAGGGGCATTTCCGCTTCCCTTGCGAGCTTCGCAGCGGCCTCATTGGCGGCGAGCATGCAAGCTTCGATGATGCACTCGCTTCTCCCCTGCACACGGGGCAGCAGGCCTGTGCAGCGGCCCTGCTCATCGAGCAGAAGTGCCACCTCGGTACTCTCGAGGGTGGGGGCACCACGCTGGATACGGCGATGTTCGAGGCGTTCGGTGAGGGCATCGAGCTCCCGGAGGGCATCGGCCACGGGGGCATATTTTTCCTGCAAGCCGGCATCGGCGGTGCCGTCGAGAATGGCGTTGCACTCACTGTAGACACCACGCACGACGGAGCGGATGACGGATTTGCTGAATTTTGCGGAGAGCAGATCGCCCTCGGGAGAAATCTGCATCACAGCCGACAGCGCCAGACGATCCTCCCCGCCGTTCAGCGAACAGATGCCGTTGGAGAGGGCGGGCGGAAGCATGGGAATGACCTGATCGGCATAGTAAATGCTTGTGCCGCGCTGGAAGGCCTCACCGTCGAGCTTGCTGTTCGGGCGGACATAATGGGAGACATCTGCGATATGCACGCCCAGCTCCCAGCCGCCGTCGGGCTGTCGGGAGACGGACACGGCGTCATCGAGATCCTTCGAATAGGCACCGTCGATGGTGAAAATGCATGCTTCACGCAGATCGAGCCGCTCGGCGGTATCATAGGCAGTGACGCCCACGGCGGCGGTTTTCTTTGCCTCGTGGAGGACATCATCGGGGAATACGGTGGGGATGCCCTGTGCGGCAATTCGCGCCTTGACGCAGTTTTCGGCACTGTCGGCGGTACCGAAATTGAGCAGGATCTTCACACGGTGCTCCATATGGCGGCGTCCTCGGGATGTGAGAACGGCGAGCACCTTATCGCCGATGCCGTAATCGACGCTTTCCTTATAATCGATGCGCAGCGGTGTGCTGCTCATGGTATCGGGGAGCAGGCAGAGGCCGCCCTCCTCAGGGACGATGGTACCGGCGAGCTGAACGCTGTTGTTCTCCTCGAGAACGGACACGACCTCCGCCTCGGGGGAATCGCCGCCTGTGCGGGAGGGAATGGGTCTGGCGAGGACGATATCACCGGGCATACTGCCCTGAAGGAACTTGCCGGGGACGAAGTGCTCGGTGCCGGCCTCATCACGGATGAAACCGAAGGAACGGCTCAGGCGGATGGTTTCGGCACGGAAGCAGCCGCTTCTGAGGCAGAGGGCATAGCCCTTGCGGGTGGCATGGATGGTACCCTGTTTGGTAAGCTGTTCGAGGGCTGCCTGAAAGGCAGCGGGGCAGCGATTGCTGCGGCATTTTCTGGCAAGCTCGGCCTCGGGGAGGACTTTCTTGCCGGTCTGCCGCAGGAAGGTTTCGATTTTATTGGCACATGCGGTAATTTCCTCCGGCCGGATGCGGGCGGGGGCATGGGATTTTTTCGGGGCATGTGCATGGGACTGGGATTTTTTATGTTTTTTTGCGTTCTGTTTTGACATATGGATCTCCTTTTGGTATCTATGCAAGTACATCGGCATGGAATTTATGTCGATGCGTGTGGAAATGCGGGGGTGGCTGCCCTCCCCTAAAAAGAAAAGCCCCGTCAATCGGGGCTTCGATTCGCTTATTCAGCAGTGGTTTCAAAGAAAGTCATGATATACGGGCCAACAATGCTCATACCAATAATGACAACAAAGAGAAGAATACCCAGAGTTCTTGTCAGCTTTGCAAGCATAGCTTCTCTGGTTCTGCCCTCATTCTTTCCGTAGAAAGAATCATTGACACCGCCGCCCAGGGCTGAAGTCATATTCTGCTGGCTCTTGGTATCCTGCATCAGACACAGAATGACAATCAGCAAGCTGAACAGCAGTACAAGCGCACCGCAGATAATTTCATAAATCGGCATACCCATGGTTCGTTTTTCGCTCCTTTTCCTTATTATTTTTTCTGAATTACTTTCATTATAGCATATTTATACGGGGTTGTCAATAGGGGGAAGACAGGTTTTTTCATTGATGATACATAAACGGGGGTTCCCGTATACTGCCCCTCCCCCTGACCCCCTCCCGGAGGGAGGGGGAAACAAGCCGGGGCCTTCGGCCCCGGCACCCCAGCAAGGGCACAGCCCTTGCAACTGATCTTTGTATGAACGGGTGAGTTCCCGTATACTGCCCCAGCCGTCTCACATCCTGTGCCGGCACACCCAAAGGGCGTCCCTTGTGGATACTACTCACATTCATGCAGCATCCTGCCTCATGTTCGGGCAACCCCCTGACCCCCTCCCGGAGGGAGGGGGAAAGTTTGGGAGGCGGCTGCGCCGCCTCCACCGCCCAAGGGACTTTGCCCCTTGGAACCCTTTGCCTCTGAAGTTGTTGATACTGCTCCCGGAGGGAGGAGAAACAGGCCGGGGCCTTCGGCCCCAGCACCCCAGCAAGGGCATCGCCCTTGCATCCGGTTGCGCCAAGCCTTACTTCATATCAATGTGCTTCCAGTAGCCCTTGAGGTACACAGCACCGGAAATCACCGTCAGCAGCACGGAGATCCAGACCAGAATCCGCATGATCAGCGCCGCCAGGACAATGCCGTCTTCCGACATGCTCCAAAACAATGCAAAATCTGCTTCCAGCATCAGCCAGAGCTGAATCACAACGATCGTCACCATCGTGAAGGCGGTCTTCAGCTTGCCCCAGATGCCCGCTGCCACCACAATTCCCTTCTCCGCCGTCACAAGACGCAGACCGGAAACCATGAACTCACGGGTCGCCACGATCGTCACGACAATGCCGTTCACCGGACTGTTCTCAAGATCGGCGAGTGCTGCCAGTGCCGCCAGCACCAGCACCTTGTCAGCGAGCGGATCGGCGAATTTGCCGAAGGTCGTGATGAGATTATGCTTGCGGGCAATGTGGCCGTCCAGTGCATCCGTGATTGATGCCAGAATGAACACCACAAGTGCCAGTGTATAACGATACGGAATCGCCGGCACATACATGAACACCAGATACACCGGCACCAGAAGAATACGCAGGAGCGTCAGCTTATTCGGCAGATTCATCGTCACACACCTCCCCGAGCAGATCGTAATCGAGTGTATCCGTAATGCGGATCTTCACATAATCGCCGATGTTCAGCGGCTTTTCCGATGTGAAGAACACCTTGCCGTCAATGTCGGGCGCATCGGCCTCGGTGCGGCCGAACCAGCATTCTGCCCACTTGTCAAAGCCTTCCACCACAGCCGTTTTCACCTTGTCCATCTGGGCGGCATTGTAGGCGGCACTGATGTCCGCCTGCTGCTCCATGATGATATCCGCACGGTGCTGTCTGACATCCTCGTCAACCTGATCGGGGAAATCCGCCGCCTTGGTGCCGTCCTCCTGCGAATAGGCAAAACAGCCGAGACGGGCAAACTTCATCTCCTGCACGAATTCCGCAAGACGATTGAACTGCTCTTCCGTCTCACCGGGGAAACCGGTGATGAGCGTGGTGCGCAGTACGATTTCCGGCATCTTCTCACGCATTTTTGCGATGAGCGCACGCAGCTCCGCCTCGCTGCCGGGACGGTTCATGGCCTTCAGAATGGCATCATCGCAGTGCTGAATGGGCATGTCGATGTACTTGACGATCTTCTCTTCCCGTGCCATAACATCGAGCAGTTCATCCGTGATGCGCTCGGGATAGCAGTAAAGCACACGGATCCAGCGGAGGCCGTCGATTTTGCAGAGTGCCGTCAGCAGCTGCGGCAGACGGTTTTCACCATAGAGATCCTCGCCGTAACGGGTGGTATCCTGCGCAATGACATTGAGTTCGGTCACGCCGTAGGAAGCGAGCTTTTCCGCCTCGGCAATGAGATCCTCCATGGGCACGCTGCGGAAGCCGCCGCGGATGGAAGGAATGGCACAATAAGTACAGCAGTTGCTGCAGCCCTCGGAAATCTTCAGATAAGAGAAGAAAGGCAGTGTGGAAATGATGCGGTCGCCTGTCAGCGCCGCTTCCCGCTTGGGTGCAAAATGCACTACACGCTCATCCCTGAGAACGCTGTCGAGGATGTCAACAATGTCCTTCTGGTCACCGATGCCGATGACCGCATCTGCCTCGGGGAATTCCTCAGCGCATTCTTTCTGATAGCGTTCGGTCAGGCAGCCTGTGAGAATGAGCTTCTTCACAGTGCCCTCTTCCTTGAGCTTTGCGATTTCGAGGACAGTTTCAATGGCCTCTTCCTTGGCGGACTGAATGAAGCCGCAGGTATTGACCACGGCGACATCGGACAGACCGAATTCGGTCACAAGCTCATAGCCATGGCTGCGGAGCTTATAGAGCATGCGCTCTGAATCCACAAGATTCTTATTACATCCAAGGGATACCATTCCCACTTTAATGGACATAGATGTTACCTCCTTATTGGCAGAAAATGAGGCATGACAGGCGCTTTGTCTCCATGTCATCCTCCAAATGAATACGTTTCTTGGGATGCCAAAGGGATGTGATCCCTTTGGCGGGGGTCAGGGGGCAGTGCTCCCTGCTATTCCTCCTCTTCCCAATCAGCAAAATAATCCTCTATTGCATCCCGCACACTGCGGTAGTCATACCCAAGTCTCGCCATACCGGCAATGACTTTATCCCTTGTTTTCCGGTCATTGGGATCGGTGAGACAGCGGCCGTACTTTTTCTCGAGAACATAGGGGATATTCTCCTCTGCGGCCTCTTCGTACGGCTCGAGGGCTTCCTGTGCAAGATCCTTGTCCAGACCCTTTCGCCGCATTTCCTGCAGGGCACGATAGGTGCCATAGCGTTTGCTTTCCACGAGATATTCCGCAAGACGGGCGGCATAACGCCGGTCATCGATGGCACCGCACTGCACAAGCTGACGCAGCACAGCCGAGCAAAGCTCCCTGTCCTGATAGGTGCGCATGAGCTTCTGGTGCATCATCGAATAGGAATAGTCCCGCTCATCAAGCAGATAGCAGGCACGCCGATATGCACGGCGGAAACGGGATTTCCGGTGCATCTCCTCAAGGGCCTCCTCATCGGCATCCATGCCCTCCTGCAGATGGAAGCGGCGCAGAAGCTCCCCTTCGATCTCGTAAATCCCGTCCTCCGTGCGGACTTCATAATAGGTTTTTTGTTTGGTAATTTCTTTGATGATCATGATCGTATCCGATTTATTCCCGTTTCTCCGTACTCTTCCCCTGCAAGCCAGCATAGATCCGCAGCACAATACCGCCGATCAGAAAGATCAGAGAGCCAATGATGGCCTGCACAAGCACAGCATCCACGACCAATCCCCATTTGAACACAAATTCCAGAACAATCAGAATGCATCCGATCGCCCCCAGTGTGGCTGCTGCCGTACCCAATAATTTCATAGTGTTACCTCCATGCAGTCAATTTTTATAAGGTCAGAAATATTCTTATTCCGTCGGGTCGAATTCCTCGAAATCATCATCGCCGTCGATGTCCTCACCCATCATCGGCGCGGGTGCCGCTTCGGGGGCACCGGCATCGCCTGCATCGAGGACAGCCTTTGCCTCTTCGTTCGCTGCTTCCTCATCGGTCTCGGCGGAGGTGAGATCGATCTCCTCGATGTGCTCGAGGATCTTTGCCTCGACTTCCTTGCGCATCTCCTCATTTGTGGAAAGAATCTGCTTGACATTGTCACGGCCCTGTCCGAGCTTCTGGCCGTTGTAGCTGAACCACGAGCCGCTCTTCTTGATGATGTCGAGATCAACTGCAAGGTCGAGAACCTCGCCGTCACGGGAAATGCCCTTGCCGAAGATGTTGTCGAACTCGCACTCACGGAAGGGCGGTGCCACCTTGTTCTTGACGATCTTGACCTTCATGCGGGTACCGATGATGTTGCCGCCGTCCTTGATGGCTTCACCCTTGCGCACGTCCATGCGGACTGTGGCGTAGAACTTCAGGGCACGGCCGCCGGGCGTGGTCTCGGGGTTGCCGTACATCACGCCGATCTTCTCACGGATCTGGTTGATGAAGATGGCCACACAGCCGGTCTTGGAGACAACGGATGTGAGCTTTCTCATGGCCTGGGACATGAGACGTGCGAGCTGGCCGACGTGATTGTCACCCATTTCGCCGTCGATCTCGTTCTTGGTGGTCATGGCCGCAACGGAGTCAACAACGAGCACATCGATCGCACCGGAGCGGATGAGGGCTTCGGCGATTTCCAGTGCCTGCTCACCGCTGTCGGGCTGGGACACGAGGAGATTATCAACATCGACACCGAGGGAGCGTGCATACTTGGGGTCAAGGGCATGCTCAACGTCGATGAAGGCGGCCTCACCGCCGCGCTTCTGTGCCTCAGCAATGATATGCAGGGCAACGGTGGTTTTACCGGAGCTTTCAGGGCCGTACAGCTCGACAATTCTTCCTCTCGGAACGCCGCCCACACCAAGGGCAAGGTCGAGCGTCATGGAGCCGGTCGGGATGGACTCGATGTCCATGGTCTTTCTCTGGCCGAGACGCATGATGGCGCCGGAACCATAGGTCTTTTCAATCATAGAAAGCGCATGTTCAAGGGCCTTCTTCTTCTCTTCTGCCGTTGTGGGCGCCTCAAACATCGTGGATTTTTTCTTCTTTGCATCTGCTTTTGCCTTTGCCATAATGTACCTCCGGATATCTTATTTTCTGTAGTCATCTGCCCCTGCGGGCATGGGATCCGTGCCTCGTTTTGTCACGGCTGCGGGGACAATCATCGGGGATCCCCCCGACATCCTTATATTATCATATCAGTTGTTCAAAATTGATCATTCTGGAAAAATTCCCAGCACCACACGGGAAATGCCCGCAAGGTCGGGGAGAATACGAATGTCTGCAAAGCCGTTCTCCGCAAGGATGGCAGCGACATCTTCGGCCTGTGCATCGCCCACTTCAAAGGCAAGCACACCGCCCGGACGGAGCGATTTTTTCCAGATCTTCGGGATTTCCCGATAGAACAAAAGGCCGTCCCCGCCGCCCTCGAGTGCCATGGCCGGTTCGTGCCGCACCTCGGTCTGGAGCTCGGCCATCTCCTCGGCCGTCAGATAGGGCGGATTGCTCACGATCACATCGGCACCGGAAAATCCATCCGCCGCATGCACATCCAGCACATCATGCTGATGAATGGTGATCCTGCCGCCGTGGTAGGCCGCATTCTTCCGAAGATACAGAAGCGCCTTGTCGGATTTTTCCACCGCATGCACCTGTGCATGGGGCAGATTCTCCCTGAGTGCCAGTGCAATGCATCCGCTGCCGCTGCAAAGATCGAGGATAACCGGTGCAGCATTCCGGCTGATGCGTTCCAGAATGGCATCCACCAGCGTCTCCGTATCGGGACGGGGAATCAGCACGCCCTCGCCGACAAACAGCCTGAGTCCGTAGAATTCCCACTCGCCGAGAATGTACTGCAGCGGCTCACCCGTCACTCTGCGGTCGGCCATTGCACGGGCCTGCTCTGCCTGTGCATCGGAAAGCGGCATCATATCGTAGAATTTTCGTCCGGTCACCTGCTCGATCATGCATTTTGCATCAAAATCAGCATCCGGAATCTCCGCTGCCGTCAGCTGACCGGCAAGTGCCGCATGCAGTGTTCTGGGGCTTACCACTCGTCATCCTCCGCTTTTTCGGGGATGCAGGGCTTCAGCGCTTCGATTGCGACTTCAATCTGCTTGTCATCCGGTTCTCTTGTGGTGATGCGCTGTAATTGCAGTCCCGGGAAGGACAGGATCTTTGAGATGATATTATTGCTTCTGCCGGCAAAGCGGATGCACTCATAGGACAGACCCACAGTGATGGGGAGCAGGCCGATGCTGCATGCAAAGCGGGGCAGGGTTTCAGTGAACGGAATCAGACACATCACCAGAATGCTGATGAAAAGCACAAGGAAAATGAAGCTTGTGCCGCAGCGGGGATGGAGTCTCGTCTGCTTCTTCACATTTTCCACGGTCAGCGGCAGACCGGCCTCAAAGCAGGCGATGGTCTTATGCTCGGCACCGTGGTACATATAAGTCCGGCGGACATCCTTGGAAAGGCCTGTGAACGCCATGTAGGCGACAAAGACGATGATCTTCACAATGCCCTCGGCAAAGGACTGCACGATGCGGTTCACAGTCAGGAACGGAATCAGTCTGACAAAGAACTTCGGCAGGAAGAAGAAGAGTGCGACAGCCAGCACCACGCCGAAGACCATGCCGACCATCATGATGGCATTCACGATCTTCTCGCCGAACTTGTCATTGAGCCAGATTTCGAACTTGGACAGCTCCTCCTCGTCCTCATCTTCATCCGTCATCTGCTTTTCTGCCGATTTCATGAGGCAGCGGTAGCCGTCGGTCATAGAGCTGATGAAGCCATAGATGCCGCGGGCAAAGGGCACCTTGCGGTACCACGGAATCTTTCCGCCGCCCTTGAGATCCCAGGTTTCCACATCAATGGTGCCGTCGGGGAGACGGCAGGCCATGGCACCCTTGAAGGCACCCTTCATCATGACGCCCTCAATCAGAGCCTGTCCGCCGATCTTACTGCGGTGTGCGGCCATGGTACAGGCTTCCTGCTGCTGTTGTTTCTCTTCCATATTACGCTTCCTTTTCCGTGCGTTGTTCGGGGGGAAGGGTGATGGTGACACGGGTACCCACACCCTCCTGACTGGTGATGTCCAGTCGGCCGCCATGAGCGGCAATGATTTCATCGGCCACGGCAAGTCCGATACCGGAGCCGCGGCGGGTATGATTGGGTTTATAGAATTTGGTCTTGATCTTGGGAAGATCCGCTTCCTTGATGCCGCAGCCGGTATCGGAAACGGAAACACAGATCATGCCGTCCTCCTCGCTGGCTTTGATGCTGACATGGCCGCCGGCATCGGAATACTTCACGGCATTGTCGATGATATTGATGAACACCTGACGGATGCGGTTCTTGTCGCCGTAGACGAAGGGCAGCATTTCCGGCTCGTCATAGGAGATGGTGATCTGTTCACGGGCGGCCTTATCCATATAAATGAGGACGGCATCGCCAAGCTCGGCAAGGACATCCATTGTGCCCTTCTGGAGGGTGAAGTGGCCGCTCTGCATACGGGAGAAGTCGAGCAGCTCCTCAACCATGCGGGAGAGACGCTCGGTCTCATTGATGATGACGGCCATGCCCTTATGGATGGTATCGGGGTCGTTTTCCATGTAGATGGTTTCCGCCCAGCCCTTGATGGCGGTGAGGGGGGTACGCAGCTCATGGGAAACGGAGGAAATGAACTCATTCTTCATGGCCTCGGCATTGGACAGCTCATCGGCCATATGGTTAATGGCGGTACAGAGGTCGCCGATCTCGTCATCGCCCTTATAGCGGATACGGAGGGAAAAATCGCCCTCGGCGAATTTTCCGGCGGTACTGCTCAGCTGGGTAATGGGACGGATGATGGTGCCGATGAAGTACATGCCTGTGATGATGATCAGCAGGAGAATGGCAGCGCAGACGATGCTGGAGGCCACAGTCAGGGCGGTGATGTTATCATCCACAGCCGAGAGGGAGACCACGACACGCACGGCACTGTATTCGGTACTGAAGGAGGAGATATCGGCACAGAGTGCCATGATCTTCTCGCCGTTTTCGGCCTTGCCGATCCAATAGCCATCACCGCCGGACTGGAGGTCGATATAGTCATGCATGACCATATTGGCGGAGGGCGAGAAGCCGGACGAGGTCAGGACAACACGGCCCTTGGCATTGACGGCCATCAGCTCCATGCGGTCCTTGGCAGAAAAGCTCTCAAGGGTACCGCGCATTTCCGAGGAGAGATTGGACTCGGTATCCTGCGCATAGCGGCTGAGGATATTGACGACGGAGGTCAGCTCCGAGGTCAGGGTCTGGCGGACGCTGCTGTAATGAAAGGTCTGGATGGCATAGACAAAGGCCAGCTCCACGACAAAAATCATGAGAATGACAACGCCCAGATTATTGGTCAGCCAGCGCTGTGCCACAGAATGCTTTCTCTGTGCGGAGGCCGCAGCGGCGGCTGGTTTTTTGAGAAATTTATGCTTTATCATTCCACTTATAGCCATAGCCCCAGATGGTCACGATATACTGGGGGTTGGAGGGTTCGTCCTCAATTTTGAGGCGGATGCGTCGGATATTGACATCAACGATCTTGTAATCGCCGTAATAATTCTCGCCCCAGATATGGTTGAGGATGCTGGCACGGTCAAGAGCGGTATTTTTATTATTCATGAAATATTCGAGGATCTGGTACTCCACCTGTGTCAGGTCAATGAGCTGGCCGTTTTTGGAGACGGTACGGCTTTTGAGGTTGAGGGTGAAGGGGCCGGACTCGATCATGGGGCTTTTTTCATCATGGATGAAGCTCATGCAGACACGGCGATAGATAGCATCGACGCGGGCGGTGAGCTCGGAGGGAGAAAAGGGCTTGGTGATATAATCATCGGCGCCGATCATAAGGCCGCTGACCTTATCCATTTCCTGGGTACGGGCGGTGAGCATGATGATACCGAGGGTGGAGCTTTTCTCTCTGAGTTTTTTGCAGACGGTGAAGCCATCGATACCGGGCATCATGATATCGAGCAGGACAATATCGAAATTGCCGTTTTCGTCATCGAATTTCTGGAGGGCATCTTCGCCGCAGTTGACATCGACAACGTCATAGCCGGCACGTTTGAGATTGATGACGACGAAGTCGCGGATGACGTCCTCGTCCTCGCATACGAGAATGCGTTTCATGGGGATACCTCCTTTTTCTTAGATGGGGAATCTTTATTTTCTTCTGATATTGTTTTTGATACTTGTGATTTCCTCGCAGGTGCACGGGGGGGAGGAATGGGAATGGGGTGTTTCTTTGGATACCGGGGCAACGCCGCGGCGCCCCCTCTCCCCTGTGGGGAGAGGGGGTAGGGGGGTGAGGGGCAAGCCGCTGCGGGAGCGGGAGGGCGGAGCCCTCCCCGAGTGCAGCGGCCACCCCACAGTTTACGAGACGAACCGGAATGCCATCAGCAGGTCACCTGCGGAAACGGGCAGTGTTTCGGATGGCTCGGCCTTGACGAGGTAGGCAGCTGTACCCTTGGTATGATAGAGATCATAGCCGGCGGCAAGATGCTCCTCGGTATCGGCTTCATCATAGGAGATATACAGCCGCAGCAGGACGGGCATATCGGCATCCAGTCTGCCGTTATACTCGCAGACAAGCAGCTCACCTGTCAGCGGTTCCCGCATGACGGTGACTTTGTCCACCCATGCATCGGGCAGCACAAGAAGATAGCCGTCGTTGATGCTGTAATAGCTGTAATGCTCGGTAAACATGCGGTTCTGTTCGAGCATCATCCACTTGGTCATGCGCATCTGTTCGGACTCGGCGGCTTCCTCATAGCCGGGGAAGACCGTCTGCACCGGAATCTCCGGCACGCCGTCGTGGTCAATATCACGGCTGACAAGACCCGCACGCCGCAGCGTATCGGCGGGTGTTTTGCCGCATTCGGCCAGCAAATTCACAAAGCGATCCTCAAGGCAGAGAATCTCTGTGCGCAGCTCCGAGGTACCGCTGACGGCATCGACATAGAGCACCGTGCGGCCGTCACGCAGCTGACCGTAGATCATCTGGCTGTAATCGGTATAGGCATCGTCAAAGCGATATTTATACTCATGGTACACCCCATCCGCATCGAGCTGATAGACTGCCGCAAAGGCACGTCCGGCGGCATTGGCCGAGCCAAGCAGAATGAGGTCATTGGTTTTGCCATCGGGGGAGCCGACATCGAATTTGACGCAGCTCTGGGAAAAATTCAGATCGAGGTAATTATCGGTATACTCATAGACGGAGACATATTTATCCGACTGGTTGGCCGAGCTGCATCCTACGACCACATTGATGCGGTCGTGGTCACCGAGGCGTGTGATCATGACCTTTTCGATCTCGGTGCCCTCGGCACTGCGGTCACAGACGGAGAGCCATTCCTCATCAATACAGTCGAGCACATTGATGCGAAGGCCGCTGTCCGCAGCAGGCATACCTGTTTTTTCGTAGAACACAATGGCCTCATCGCCCTCATCATCATCGAGATCGGCAATAATAAAGGCAGAAAGATAAGTACCGGATTTTGGATATTTCAGGCTGATGGCGGAACCTGTGGTATCACGAAGAGCCTGATAGATCTGTTCCTGCTCGCTGCTGAGCTTCGGCGGGGTGAGCAGGTTATCCACACTGATGCCGGCACTGCAGCCGCACTGCAGGCACAGAGCCAGTGCAGCACCTGCCGCAGCTGTTTTTTTCAGAATGCGTTTAATCACGCTCGGCAATCGGAACATAGTGCTTCTTCTTCGGCAGGGCCTTATAGGCGGGACGGATGATACGCTTGCCCGTCATGATCTCCTCCATGCGGTGTGCCGACCAGCCGGCCATACGGGACACGGCAAAGAGGGGGGTATACAGCTCCTCGGGGATCTGGAGCATACGATATACAAGGCCGGAATACATATCGACATTGGCGCAGACAGTCTTTTCGATGCCTCTCTCCTCCTTCATGAGGATGGGGGTCATACGCTCAATGGTATCGAGCAGGTGGAATTCGGCCTCAATGTCCTTGCCCTTTGCGAGCTTGAATGCTTTTTTCTTGAGGATCACAGCACGGGGGTCGGAGAGGGTATAGACTGCATGGCCCATACCATAGACAAGGCCGCTGCCGTCACCGGCTTCCTTGCGGAGCACCTTGCGGATATAATCGGCCACCTCGTCCTCATTGTCCCAGTGCTTGATGTTCTTCTTGAATTCTTCAAGCTGGGCAGAGACCTTGATATTGGCACCGCCGTGACGGGAGCCCTTCAGCGAGCAGATCGCAGAAGAATAGGCAGAATACGCATCGGTACCGGAAGAGGTCAGAACACGGCAGGTAAATGTAGAGTTATTGCCGCCGCCGTGCTCGGCATGGAGCATGAGCAGGCAGTCGAGCAGCTGTGCCTCTTCCTTTGAATACTCTCTGTCGGGGCGGAGCATGGAAAGGATGGTTTCCGCAGTGCTTTCCTCGGGACGGAGGGGATGCATGAAGAGGGTCTGGTTATCGAAGTGCTTGCGCTTGACCTGATAGGCATTGACCATAATGATGGGGAGCTTTGCGAGAAGGTTCACAGCGGTTGCCATTTCGTTCTCGATGGAAACATCCTCACAGCTTTCATCATAATACGAATAGAGGGACAGCACGGAACGTGCAAGCTTGTTCATGATATTGCGGGAAGGTGCCTTCATGAGCATATCGACAACAAAGCCGGAGGGCAGCTGACGATGCATGGAGAGATAATGGTTGAAGGCTTCCAGCTCATCCTCATTGGGCAGCTTGCCGAAAATGAGGAGGTAAGCGGTTTCCTCGAAGCCATAACGCTTTTCCTTCTGCGCATTGTTCACGAGGTCATAGATATTATAGCCGCGGTAGATCAGCTCACCGGGGATGGGTTCCATCTCACCTTCATTGACCACATAGCCATGCACGTTGCAGATATTGGTGATGCCGGCCAGCACACCGGTGCCGTCGCTGCGGCGCAGGCCTCTTTTTACATGGAATTTCTGGTATAAAGCCGGATCTATGACAGAATTTTTCTGCAGTTCACCGCATAATTTTTTCATATCGGAATTGGATAACACTTTGCACATTGCGGGGTCCTCCTTGTGGAATAATTGTCATCTTTTGCATTTTGGTTTCACCTTTTTATTATACCATTTTTTCGTCTGCAAGTCAAGATGCGGTTTTTCCTTCCCTCTCCCCTGTGGAGCAAGCCGCCGCACCGCGCCCGCAATCAAAGGAGGTTCAGAATATGCCCATGAAAAAAGCAATCCTCAGATACACCGCCGCCCTTCTTATATTAACGGCACTGCCCGTTATTCCTGCCCTTGCATCGGGCGGCATTCGGGAGACCGGTGCTGCCGCAGCTGAACCGACCGGCCCCGCCGTCATCGTGCCGGAACCGCCTTCTGTGCCGCAGACAGCAAAGGCAAGCCCTGCATCCGTACCGCAGGAGGATGCCTATCTCGTACTGGATACGGCATCGGGGGAGGTGCTGACGGTGCCCGTGCGTGACTATCTCATCGGGGCACTCTGTGCGGAAATGCCGTTGTCCTTTGAATCGGAAGCCCTGAAAGCGCAGGTCGTTGCGGCACACACCTATGCAGCCCGTCAGGCGGCCATTGCCCGTGCCTATCCGGATGAGAGCCTGCAGGGGGCCGATTTTTCCAATGACAGCAGCCGTTATCAGGCCTATTATACAAACGAGCAGCTCCGTGAGGTGCTCGGCGACCGCTATGCCGATGGCTATGAAACCGCTGCGGCCGCCGTTGATGCGGTATTGCCTGAGATCCTCACCTATGACAATCAGCCCATCATTGCGGCATTCCATGCGATGTGCAGCGGCCGGACGGAGGATTCGGCCCATGTCTGGGGGACACCCGTGGCCTATCTCACGGCCGTTGACAGTCCTGCCGATCCCGAAGCTCCTGCCTTTGAACAGGCGGTGACCTTTTCAGAGGATGAGGTGCGGGAAGCCCTCACGGCAGTGCACACAGGTCTCATACTCGGCAGCGATCCGTCGGGATGGTTTGCAGAGGGCGAGCGGACGGACTCGGGGACGGTGCTGCATATGACAGTCGGGCGGAGCATCTTCACGGGGCAGGAACTGCGCAGTATTTTCGGACTGCGTTCGGCGGATTTCACGATTGATTATGCGGATGGGGAATTCAGCTTCACAACCCGAGGGTATGGCCATGGGGTCGGCATGAGCCAGTACGGTGCCAATGCCATGGCACAGCAGGGCAGCACCTACGAGGAAATCCTCGCCCACTATTACCCCGGAACGGTGCTTGCGGATGCGGAGGTTTCCCCTGCTTCGTGATCCTCCGGAATCTCTGCACGGATGCAAATCCGGACGGACGCCGTGCCTTCCCCTCGGGGGGCGGGGCGAAAGTGAGGGCATGCCCCTGGAATAAAAAAATCCTTGCATTCCCGCAAAAGATGTGCTATAATAAAATCACCCCCATAGATGGGGAATTAAATATGAAAGGAAGTCCGATCCATGAAACTGGAAACCAAATGTCTTCATGAAGGCTATGAGCGTGCCAACGGTGCCCCCGGTGCACTGCCCATCGTCCAGAGTACAACCTATGTTTTTGACAGCACACAGCACATTGCTGATCTGTTTAATATGCCCACCGAGCACATGTATTCCCGCTTCTCCAATCCCACTGTGGATGCTGTGGAAAAGAAGATCGCTGCGCTCGAGGGCGGCGTTGGTGCAATGTGCACCTCCAGCGGCCAGGCTGCTTCCCTGCTCTCCATCCTGAACCTCTGCAAGGCCGGTGACAGCTTCATCGCCTGCTCTGCGATCTACGGCGGCACGGTGAATCTTTTTGCTGTGACTCTCAAGCGTTTCGGCATTGAGTGCATCTTTGTCGATCCCGAGGCAGATGATGAGACCCTGCAGGCGGCTGTCAAGCCCAACACCAGAGCCGTATTCGGCGAGACACTGGCCAACCCCGCACTGAATGTCTTTGACATTGAGCGTTTTGCCAATTTTGCACACAGAAACAACATTCCGCTCATCATCGACAACACCTTCCCCACCCCGATCCTCTGCCGACCCTTTGAGTTCGGTGCGGATATCGTGGTACATTCCACGACAAAGTACATGGACGGCCATGCTGTTCAGGGCGGCGGTGTCATTGTTGACAGCGGTAATTTCGACTGGACAAACGGCAATTTCCCCGAGTTCACAGAACCGGACGAGAGCTATCACGGTGTGGTATACACCCGTGAATTCGGTAAGATGGCCTATATCATCAAGGCAAGAATGCAGCTGATGCGTGACCTTGGCTGCTATCCGGCTGCAAATTCCGCATTCCTGCTGAATCTGGGTCTGGAGACACTGGCTGTCAGAATGGAGCGTTACAGCAGAAATGCGGAGACCGTTGCCAAGTTCCTGCAGAGCCGTGACGAAGTGGCTGCCATCAGCTATCCGGGTCTGGAGGGTGACAAGTACTATGAGCGTGCGCAGAAGTATCTGCCCAACGGCTGCAGCGGTGTCATCTCCTTCAACATCAAGGGCGGCCGTGATGTGGCAACAAAGTTCATGGATGCACTGAAGCTGGCATCCCGTGAGGTACATGTTGCGGACATCCGCACCTGTGTACTGCATCCGGCAAGCATGACACATCGTCAGCTGACGGATGAGCAGCTTGTGGCAGCTGGCATTGATGCCGGCATGATCCGCTTCTCCGTTGGTCTGGAGAATGTGGAGGATATCATTGCGGATATCACACAGGCTTTTGAGGCATGTAAATAAGGGGGTTCCCCTGCAGTTTGCCCCACCCCCTGACCCCCTCAAAACCCCGATTATCTGTTGGGGGTATTAGTATGAAATCAAAAAAGCACCCTATCAGGGTGCTTTTTGTGTTCTGTTCGTGGGAATGCTGCGATTTGGCTCAGCTTTCAGCCATCGTCCGTGAAAACAAGCAAGTCTGTCTGCGGACGGACACAGCATTGCTCCCAAGCAACGTGAGGCGCTGCTCCATTCAGCGAGGGTAAGGGGGCGAGCGAAGCGTTGCCCCCTTTGCAGGCTGCGGGGGCGCAGCCCCCGCTCAATTTCCCTCTCCCCGAGGGGAGGGGGTCAGGGGGTGGGGTCAGCTCCCCTTATGAAATACTATAGCTCACAGTGTTGCTGATCGGGACATACTGTCCGGAAACATAGGCCGTCAGGCAGATCTCATATTTGCCGGGATTGTCTCCGAAATACTGGTAGCTGTATTCATTCTCAGCATTGCGGTGCAGTACCTCTTCCCCATTGTAGAACACCATCCAGCCAAGATTTTCATATCCCTCCACCTCGGGACGGGTGACGGTGTGATCGGGGGCAATTGTGATCGTGACCGGATCGTCAATCACAATCCTGCTCTTTTCCTTCTCATTCCACGACAGGAACGGGAACGGCTCGCCGTTCACCACAACATCCGCCTCACAATCACGGATGGTGCAGCTTGCCTCATACCCCAGCAGTGAACCGGCATTTCCGCCGCTTACGCCGCCATGGGCAGAACAGTCCTCATACAGACCGCCGATCGCCTGACCGGCAAGAATGCCCGTATTGCTTCCGCCGATGACTGTTGCATCCTCAAAGTGAAGACTGCGTACCGCACAGCCCGTCTCCCAGCCAATGAAGCCGGTATCGGACTGTTCCGTGCAGATATACATATCGCTGATGGTATGGCCGTTGCCATTCACAGTGCAAGTGAACGGGAAGCGGCTGTCAAGCCCCGCAGACCAGCCCATCGGTGCCCATTCATAGAGGGCAAGACTGATGTCGTTTTCCAGCTCCATCTGACAGTACTGACCGTCCAGCTGGGTGTTGACGTAATAATTGAAGCTTGCAAGCTCCTCGGGCGTGCTGACATAGAAGATCCCCTGTGCGACCGATCTGCGGATATATTCTTCATCCGCAAGAAGCGGAATGTCGCCGGTCTCACAATGCTGCATCCAGCCGTATTTATCGGGATAGGCCTCAAACAGACTTGCTTTTTCCGTCTCGAGACGATGGCTCCTCATCTCATAATGCCGCTCGTCATAGAATATGTGAACGGCTTCCTCTGCCGTTCCTTTTTCCGCATCGTACAGATACAGCGTACGGTATTCGGGTTCAGCCGGATCATCTGCCACAGCACGGTATTTTGTACCGTCATCCAGTGTCAGACGCACGCCGAGCCAGTCCTCACCATAAGCGGCGGTGAAGGTACGGTTCTCACCGTTGATCACAGCGGTACCGTCCTCATTCAGCACCCAGACCTCGTCAAGATTCCCGGTGTTGTACCATGTTCCGGCCAGATCCTTCAGTGCCTGTGCGGCCAGAGCTGCACTGCCGGGACGATGGAGCACGGTGGTTTCCTGTCCGCTATAGGCATTGTACATGGTGAGGGTGTCATCCACAATGCGGATGGCGATTTCGGAATTATCCTCATTGATGCCGTCGATCAGTTCCCCCTGCATAACGAGGATGATGCGGGCACCATCCCAGACATAGCTCAGGCCCTCATCCTCCATTTCATAGCCATCGAAATACAGCTCGAGGGTGGTGGAGCCGAACTGATAGCGCATTTCGGCACCGTAATAATGCTCGACCCATGCACCGATCAGTTTTTTCTGGATATCGTTGAGATAGCTTTTGCCCTGTGCGGAATCAATGCGCACGGCGGTGATGGCTTCATCCCCTTCTCCGATCTGAATGGTATCGGCATCGAGGGCGGTGATGCTGATCTTGGATTTTCTGCCGTCGATGAGTGCGGTACCGTCTTCGAAGGTCATTTCCTGCCCTTCCATGTTCTGGTATTCGTACAGGATGCCCTCTTCATAGCGCATGACAAAGCCATGCTTGTCGATCCATTCGTCCTGCATGAAATCGCTGTCGACAGTAAGGGATTCGGCAGAATCTTCGGTTTTGTCCTCAGAGGCGGGGATGGTTTCTGTCGGGATGTCCTCCACACGCACCTGATTGACAGTAAAAAGTGCACTGAGGCAGCCCGTCATGGAGAGCATGAGTGTGAGTGCGCCGGCAAGCGCAAGGATGGATTTTTTCATAGGTACACCTCCTGTAATGTCATCAACAATGTCATCAACTTTAGGAAAGTTTTGCAAAGATTGCCCCTCACCCCCCTACCCCCCTCTCCCCAAGGGGGAGAGGGGGGAGTTAAGGCGGGGGCTGCGCCCCCGCCACCCGCCAAGGGGGCAACGCTTCGCTCGCCCCCTTTGATCCCCGCTGGGGGCAATAGAACCCCGCTGAGGGCAATGGAACCCACTGGGGGCTATGGAACCCGCCGGGGGCTATGGAACCCGTTGGGGGCTATGGAACCCGTTGGGGGCTATGGAACCCCGCTGGGGGCAATAGAACCCCGCCGGGGGCAATGGAACCCGCCGTGGGCAATGGAACCCACTGGGGGCAATAGAACCCGCCGGGGGCAATAGAACCCACCGGGGGCAATGGAAGCCGCCAGGGGCTATGCTCGTCCCCTTTACCCCGCTGAATGAAGGGAATGGGGGAGCCTCCTCGACTTACATAGGGCTCCGCTGTACTTGCTGTGCCCCTCAGAAGCCATGGCGCTCTGCTTGCAAGCGCCATGCGATTCCTGAAACCTTATCGCAATGTGGGAGCTTCCGTTCACAATTGCACTCCCCTGACGCGGGTAACAGCGCAGACGCTGCGCCCCCCATTGGGGTGCCGGGGCGAAGCCCCGGCCTAAAAAGCCCCTCCCCCTGGGGGGAGGGGTTTGGGGTGGGGGGAAAAGGCTGAGGAACGAGGGGTTACCTCCTCAGATTCTGTCCTTCATGGCAACATAATCCATGGGGTCAACGATCGACTTGTATGCCGGACGGATGATCTTATTGGAATTGATCAGCTCCTCAAGACGGTGTGCCGACCAGCCGGCGATTCTTGCAATCGCAAAAATCGGAGTATACAGCTCGGACGGCAGTCCCAGCATACGATATACAAAGCCGCTGTAGAAATCGACATTGGCGCACACGCCCTTATAAATACGGCGTTCCTCACCGATTACTTCCGCAGCGAGTCTTTCTACACGGTCATACAGTGCAAATTCAGCTTCCCTGCCCTTTTCCACGGAGAGCTTCTGTACAAAGCCCTTGAACACGCGTGCTCTCGGGTCGGAAATCGAGTATACGGCATGTCCCATGCCATAAATCAGACCGGCACGGTCGAAGGCTTCCTTATGCAGCAGGCTGCGCAGATAGGCACGGAGCGCATCCTCATCCTCCCAATCGGTCACATGGGCCATCAGATCGTCAAACATCTGGACAACCTTGATGTTCGCACCGCCGTGCTTCGGGCCCTTCAGTGAGCCGAGTGCAGCGGCAATTGCCGAATAGGTATCCGTACCGGAGGACGATACCACACGCACGGTGAAGGTGGAGTTATTGCCGCCGCCATGCTCGGCATGGAGCACGAGGGCAAGGTCGAGCAGACGAGCCTCGAGGGCGGTGAACTTGCCGTCCTCACGCAGCATGTACAGCAGATTTTCCGCAAGGGACAGATCTGCACGGGGCTGGTGGAGGATCAGATTCTCACCGGCCTTGAAATTATAGGCCTGATAGCCATAGACAGAGATCAGCGGGAACAGGCTGATCAGGGACATGCACTGACGCAGCACGTTCGGGATGGAAATGTCATTGGCTCTGTTATCATAGGAATAGAGCGTCAGCACACATTTTGCAAGGGTGTTCATCATATTGTCGCTGGGCGCTTTCATGATGACATCGCGTGTGAAGACAGCGGGAAGGAAGCGCATCTCAGCGAGAAGCTTTGTGAATTCATCCAGCTCAGCCTTTGTGGGAAGCTTGCCGAACAGGAGAAGATAGGTGGTTTCCTCAAATCCGAGACGATCATCGGCGATGAATCCGGCCACCAGATCCTCAACATCGACGCCTCGATAATAGAGCTTGCCGTCACAGGGGACGCTGACGCCGTCCACTTCCTTGGAAGCACAGACATTGCCGATGTTGGTCAGTCCTGCCAGAACGCCCTTGCCGTTGAGGTCACGCAGACCACGTTTGACATCATATTTTGTATACAGTTCGGGGTTGATAGGAGAATCCCTGCGGCAAAGCTCTGCCAGCTCCGGGATCAGCGGAAGAGATGTGAGTTCAGAGTAGTCATAACGTGCCATATGATCGTTCCTTTCATTTTTAAATCGTGCCGCATCAAAGTTCTTGTCAGAAATCGAACAGAATGGAAGAATTTTTTCCATGCGGCTGCTGTTTAGTATATTAAATCATTATAACACAAAACAGCAATAAAGTCAACAAAAACGCAAAAAAAGTTTTTTTAAATTTATGCAAAATACCCCTTTACAAAGCAGTGAAACTATGATATAATTGAATACGGTATCGAGGTGTGGCTCAGTTTGGTAGAGCACTACGTTCGGGACGTAGGGGCCGCAGGTTCAAATCCTGTCACCTCGACCAGCACAGCTTCTGTGCCGTTAGACGCATTTGAAAGTCTTCCTTTTAGGAAGGCTTTCATTTTTGCGGAACAGTGCGGTTTGCCGCATGACGCTTGCTACGCAGAGCGTCATAGCTATTGGGAGTTTTAGAACTGAAAAGCATGTCATCTATTTTGTCACACCTTGACATCTAAAGAGCCTGTATTTCGTAAAAAAACGGAATGCAGGCTTTTTGTGCTGCATCATATGTAATCAACGTCAGCGTGCAGAAAATACCGAACAATGCTTTTACGTATTTTCCGGATGTGACAGATTGTAATTTATCATTATGATTATGGAGGTACGGTTTGAAAGTACATTTTGGAAAATACAAATATCTGTGGATCGGCGGCATCATGGGAATTGCCCAGCAGCTTCTCGGACGATTGGACTATTATTTATATAAAGGACATGATATTTTTAGTTTTTCCGCTGTGATGGGCGGTTTATCGCTGTATGCATTCATCATTCTGTTTGTGATCAAAAGAGAAGTACCGGAAAAACAAAATTTCAAGGATCTTTTCCTTTTCTTCTTAGGGTTGGATTTCTTCTATTATCTATATGTTTTTGCCGGTGAACTTGTATTGTATTTGACCATTGATACCCGCTTGCATGAAACGCTCTATTATTTCCAGCACTCAACCAGTGAAATTGTTGATTTTATCAAATGGACTTCCATTGGTACAGCGGCAGGAATATGGGCATATTTTGCCGCCAAAGCCAGAAACAGGAATCAAAAAGTACTCCATTATCTGATGATCGCACCTTTGTTCGCAGTGATTGCGTTGGAACTTGTATCTTTCTTAATTGGCATGTATCACTACATAATTCAGGAATACAATCGTGTACATGGCATCATGAATACGCCGGGTATTTCTTATGGATGTCCAATTTCGGAAGTGCCTACCACTTTGATTTTGCTCGCCATGAGTGTCCATCTGTATTTTTTCAAGAAAACGCCCTCCCGCAAGAAAGCTGATCGCACTGAACCGAATTCGGATGAATGTCATTGATTATCCACGCAAAAACCTCTGTGATGGGTCACAGAGGTTTTTCAGGATATGACCCAAGCGGCATTGCATACGCATATCACAAGCTCTGCAAAGCTCCCGAGTGATCGGGAGCTTTCTTTTTTATGGTAAATTTCCCTTTCCGCATAACTTCTGACGACAACACGCTTCAAACTCTCCTCCCTTCCCTCAGTGAGGCTGGGGAGCGCATAGGACAATTCCTCCGCTGCATATCATGCATCAGCGAAAGGAGTGATCCTATGGAGAAGTCAGAAACCGGATACCGGATCGCACTCGCCGGTCAGCCGAACGTCGGAAAATCCACCGTCTTCAATGCCCTTACGGGATTGCGTCAGCACACCGGCAACTGGGCCGGCAAAACAGTTGCCGCTGCCTCGGGACGGATGCACCTCGGGGAGGAAACCGCCCTGCTCTGTGATCTGCCCGGCATGTATTCCCTGCGTGCCGCTTCCCCTGAAGAAGCCGAAGCCCGCAGCTGCCTTCTCACAGAGCAGTTCGATGCCATAGTTGCCGTCTGCGATGCCTGCTGTCTTGCACGAGGTCTCCCCCTCGTGCTCCAGCTCATGGAACTGCATCCCCGTGTACTCGTCTGTGTCAACCTCATGGACGAAGCCAAGCGGCGGGGCATCTATATCGACACACACCGCCTCTCAGAACGCCTTGGCACACCTGCGGTGGGCATCACCGCCCGTGACGGACAGGGACTGGACACACTGCTTGCATCGCTCTCCGCTCTGCTTGCAGCACCCCTTCCGGCGCCCTTGCAGGTCGATTACGGCGAGGAGACCGCGCCTGCAATCACCACCCTCTCCGATGCGATCGCAGAGACCATCGCCCCCCTCCCCCCACGCTGGGCAGCACTGCGGCTGCTTGAAGAGGATGCGGCATTTCTCCCATACATAACTGACAGACTCGATGAAAGCCAGCAGGAACTGACAGCCTCCCTCCGTGAAGAGCTGGCTGTGCAGTCACTCGACCGCACAGCACTCTCTGACCGGATCATCAGTACGCTTGTCCGCAAGGCAGAACGCATCGCCAAAGATGCCACACGCAGCAAGGGCGACACCCTGCACCGCCGTGACAGGGCACTCGACCGGATCTTTCTGAGCCGCCGGTGGGGCATTCCCGTCATGCTGCTGCTCTTTGCAGGAATTCTGTGGCTCACCATGCAGGGGGCGGGCTATCCTTCCGCTCTGCTCTCCGATCTGTTTGCAAGGCTTGGTGAATGGCTCTCTTCACAGCTTCTTGCATGGGGCACGCCCGCATGGGTCGAGGGACTGCTCATGCAGGGCATCTACCGTGTGCTCACATGGGTCATTGCAGTAATGCTCCCGCCGATGGCGATTTTCTTCCCGCTCTTCACACTGCTCGAGGACATGGGCTATCTGCCCCGTGCCGCCTTCCATCTCGACAGAGGCTTTCGCTGTGCGGGCACATGCGGAAAACAGGCTCTGACGATGTGCATGGGCCTCGGCTGCCATGCCGCCGGCATCACGGGCTGCCGTATTATCGATTCACCCAGAGAACGAAAAATCGCCATGCTCACAAACGCCCTTGTCCCCTGCAATGGCCGCTTTCCGATGCTTGTGACACTCATCTCGCTCTTCTTTTTCACGGGTAGCGGACTGCTCTCCTCGCTGGGTGCGGGGGCAATGCTCTTTGTGCTGCTGCTGTGCAGCATCGGGATGACATTTCTCATTTCAAAGCTGCTCAGCCGTACACTCCTGCGGGGCGTGCCAAGCTCATTCGTCCTCGAGCTGCCGCCCTACCGCATGCCGAAATGGGGTCAGGTGATCGTGCGCTCCCTCCTTGACCGGACGATCTTTGTGCTCGGTCGAGCCTGTGCAGCCGCAGCCCCTGCGGGTCTTGTCATCTGGGGCATGGCGCAGATCCGGCTCGGCGGGACGCCCCTGCTCACGCTCTGTGCGGATGCACTCGATCCCGCAGCGCAGTGCATGGGACTCGACGGCACCATTCTCCTGGCGTTCCTGCTCGGTCTGCCCGCCAATGAAATCGTGATTCCGCTGATGCTGATGATCTATCTCTCCTCCGGTACCCTTGGCGATGTCCCCACACTTTCCACCATGCGCACGCTCCTTGTGGAAAACGGCTGGACGTGGGGCACCGCCCTGTGCACGCTGCTGTTTTCCCTGTTCCATTTCCCCTGTGCGACGGCCTGCATGACACTTCGGAAGGAAACGGGCAGCCTGAAATGGACGCTTGCGGGCATCCTGCTCCCGACACTCTGCGGGGTAGTGCTGTGCCTTCTCGCAAATGGCGTGCTCACACTCTGCGGGGTGAACTGAACTTTCCACAGCAAGTGCAGAATTGTGGAAAATCACTCACGACAGGAGGCGAATCAGGCCGAGCACCATCAGCAAAATGCCGCCAAGACATGAAAAACGGCTTTTCCGCAGGCTCCGTCTCCCCAGTGCGGCGCCAGCTGCCACGGCACATAGTCCAAGCAAAAACGTAAGTATGAGTGTCAGGGGCATCGCCGATGCAGGCAGCCCCGCCCCCATGCCGCTCACGAGCGAATCAAGCGAGAGCGCAGCTGAAAATGCGAATGCCTCGGGGATGCTGAGTATCTTTGAGCCATCCGCATCGGCAGCAGTTTCATCAAAATAGATCCGGATCACAAGCCCGATGCCCCTGCAGTGCAGACACATGCTGCGCTCATGTGCGGCACATCGTGCACACAATTCTTTGATCGTCTGCACAAATCCCAGCACGAGCAGAAGCATACCGCCGCCGTACCGGAAAATCGCTTCCGGAAGAAAAGGGCGGAGTATTGCACCACATCCGAGCGACAGCCCGAGCATGCCCGTCCCGACAAGGCTGATGAGCAGCATGCAGCGTCTGGGGATGATAATCCCCTGCATCCGGCAGCCCATCGCAGCAAATAACGTATCCACACTGACAGCCAGTGCCAGCAGCCAACCACTGTGCATCGGCTCACCTCCCTTTCCACAATCCATCCTATGCTGTGGAAAACCGGAGTGTGACGGTATAGCGCCGGCTGCCGGTGCATAGACTGTACTATTCCACAAAAAGGAGGCCAGGCGATGCCACAGGACGCAAGCGATACCCTCATTCTCAACAGCCGCCGGACGCTTTCGATCGGGGGCGTGACCGATCTTGACCGATTCGATGAAAAGGAGATCCGGCTTTTCACAAGGCTCGGTGAACTGACCATACGGGGACAGGATCTCCACATTCAGGCAGTGAGTGTGGAAACAGGCTGCATGGATGTCGAGGGAGACATCTGGTGCCTGCAGTACGGCGACCGTGACCGCACAGGGCCGCTCTCCCTCCTCGGGAGGCTTTTCCGATGAATCTGCTGCCGGATACCTATGTTCTCGCTGAAGACCAGATGCTGCTGTTTCTTGGTGCCTGCCTGCTCGGCGTGCCCTCGGGACTGCTCTTTGATGTGACAAGGCTCCTTCGCCGACTGCTGCCCCATCATAATTCTGTCGTGCTGCTTGAGGATGTACTTGCCATTACCGGTATTGCCCTGCTGCTGCTCTTCTACACGCATGCCTTTGCCCATCAGATCTTCCGGTTCTATTATGCCGCAGGCTGTATTCTGGGACTGATCGTATATGAATGCACGGTCGGAACACCCTTGCTGCGGCTGCTTGATGTGATGCTGCGGCTCGCTGCAAAGCCCCTGCACTGGATTGCATTGATTTGTCGAAAAGCGGGGAGCCGATTTGTAGGAAGTTACAAAAAATGACATAAAGTACAAAAAATTGAGCAAAATCCCTTGCCAGAACCCCCTGTTTTGGTGTATAATATAGGATAGAAATCATGCAGAATGAAAGGAGCAGAGACATGGCAAAAGTCAGGAAAACAAACGATAAACCGAATCTGATCGTGCGCCTGATGGTACGCATTCCCATCGTGCTGCTGCTTATTTTCTGCGTTGTGACCATTGTCGTCAAGCAGAATTCCGTGCTCGAAAAGAAACAGAAAATTGCTGCTGTCGAGGAAGAAATTCAGGATCTGCAGCTCGATTATGATGAGCTGTCCGATATTCTGAAGTCTGCTGACATCGGCAATTACATCGAAAAGGTCGCCATGGAGAACGACAATTACTCCTACGCCTATCCCGACGAGCATCGGTATTATGACACATCCCGTGACTGATGTCACGCGTTGAATTTATTTTTAGAAGCAGGGGGCTTTCAGTGTATGCAGCTGGAAATCGGAAAAATCTATCAGGGCAAAGTTAAAGGAATCACGGCATACGGTGCGTTTGTTGAGGTACCTGTTGAGGAGGGACGGCCGATTACCGGCATGGTTCATATCTCCGAGGTGGCCAATACATACGTCAATGACATCCGTCAGTTCCTCACCGAGGGACAGGAGGTCAATGTCAAGGTTCTGCAGGTGAATGAGCAGGGCAAGATCAGCATGTCCATCAAGAAGGCACAGACTGAGGAAAAGCCTGCCGGTAAACCCGCACGTCCGCAGCAGAAACGCCAGGACAAAGAGCGTCCGAATGTCTGGGAGCCGAAGCCCCAGAAGCCCGCTTCCGAGATGAGCTTTGAGGACATGATGAGCCGTTTCAAGCAGAACAGCGAGGAGCGTATGTGCGATATCAAGCGCAATACCGACCGCAAAAACGGTTCCCGTCGTCGTTCCAAATAACAAAACGCCGCTTTTCCATCCGGATCAGCGGCTTTTTTTGAGGTGAAATGCATGCGTAACAATGCCATTGCCGAGATGCGAAAAGATCATAAAATCGGCCATACTATTCTATATTTCGACGAAATTACGTCCACAAACACCCATGCAAAGGAGCTTGCCCGCAAGGGTGCTGCCCACGGCACGGTGCTGCTTGCAAAGCGTCAGACTGCCGGTCGCGGAAGGCTCGGAAAGCAGTTCTACTCCCCTGCCGGCTGCGGGCTGTATCTGTCTGTGATCGTGAGACAATCCATCGCACCGGAAGATCTCCTTGCAGTGACCGCCTGCACGGCGGCTGCGGTGCATGATGCCCTCCGGTATTTTGATATCACAGCGCAGATCAAATGGGTGAACGATCTCTTTCTGAATGGACGGAAGATCTGCGGCATTCTTACAGAAGGCGGATTTGTGGGCGAGGAACTTGATTTTCTTGTGATCGGCATCGGCATGAACATTCGCCATAACCCGAATGTGCCCGAGGCGCTTCGTCCCATCCTGACCGATCTTGAGTCTGAAACGGGTCAGTGCATTCCGGAGGATCAGCTGATTCATGCAATTCTCAATGCCCTCGAATCCCATCTCGATGGGCTGCATGAACGTGCGTTTCTGCCGGTTTACCGGGCACAGTCCTGTACACTTGGCCATCGTGTATGGCTTTCTGAAGAAAGCTGCGAGGCACTTGCGATCGATTATACACAGGATGCAGGGCTGATCGTCCGCATGGACGACGGCACGGAAAAGATCATCACAACAGGTCAGGCGACTGTGATGGACTGATGTTTCACGTGAAACATGATTTTTCCACATGTAAAAATCGAATTCAACAAAAAGAAAACCCCGCAAAATGCGGGGTTTTTCATTACTTCACTGCAATCTTATCGGTAAACATGTAACGCTGCAGAGCCTCAGGAATACGGATGCTGCCATCCTCATTCAGGTTATTTTCGAGGAATGCGATCAGCATTCTCGGCGGTGCCACAACGGTGTTGTTCAGTGTATGTGCGAAATACTTCTGGCCATCTGCGCCCTTCACACGGATACCAAGGCGTCTTGCCTGTGCATCACCGAGGTTGGAACAACTGCCGACTTCGAAATACTTCTGCTGACGGGGCGACCATGCCTCAACGTCAATGGACTTCACCTTCAGATCTGCCAGATCGCCGGAGCAGCACTCAAGGGTTCTCACCGGAATATCGAGGCTTCTGAAGAAATCAACGGTGTTGTTGTACAGCTTTTTGAACCAATCCTTGCTCTCTTCGGGCTTGCAGACAACAATCATTTCCTGCTTTTCGAACTGATGGATACGGTAAACACCACGCTCCTCAATGCCGTGCGCACCAACTTCCTTACGGAAGCAGGGAGAATAGCTGGTCAGAGTCTGCGGGAGGCTCTCCTCGGGGAGAATTGTATCAATGAACTTACCGATCATGGAATGCTCGCTGGTGCCGATGAGGTAGAGATCCTCGCCCTCGATCTTGTACATCATGCCTTCCATCTCAGCAAAGCTCATAACGCCCGTCACAACATCACTTCTGATCATGAAGGGCGGGATGTAATAGGTGAAGCCTCTGTCGATCATGAAATCACGGGCATAGGACAGAATGGAGGAGTGCAGTCTTGCGATATCGCCGCACAGATAATAGAAGCCGTTGCCGCTGGTCTTTCTGGCTGCATCGAGGTCAATGCCCTTCAGCTTTTCCATGATATCCACATGGTAGGGTACCTCAAATTCAGGTACGAAGGGATCGCCAAAGCGTTCAACTTCGACGTTTTCGCTGTCATCCTTGCCGATCGGCACGCTCTCATCGATGATGTTCGGGATCACGAGCATGATCTCACGAACCTTCTTCTGCAGCTCTTCCTCACGGGCTTCCAGACGTACCAGCTCATCGCCGATGGCAGAAACCTCAGCCTTCATAGCCTCGGCACCTTCCTTATCGCCCTTGCCCATCAGGCCGCCGATCATCTTGCTCTTGGATTTTCTCTGCATACGCAGATCGTCGCATTTTACCTTGGTTTCACGGTATTCCTTATCGAGGGCGATGACTTCGTCCACGAGCGGGAGCTTGTCGTCCTGGAACTTCTTCTTGATATTCTCCTTGACGATTTCGGGGTTTGTTCTGACAAATTTCATGTCCAGCATGTTATTTTCTTCCTTTCCTTACCAGTTATATTCAATGTTTCACGTGAAACATCACATAGACTCTTCGGAAACCAGCTTTTCAGCCAGTGCCTGGAGATCTTCCTTGTCGTAAAATTCGAGTACAAGCACGCCCTTGTTCTGGCGAAAATCAACCTTGACCTTGCGGCCGAGACGGTCGTGCAGGCTGATTTCCATCTCACGGAAATAGCTGTCGACAGTGCGTTCCGCCTTCTCAGAAGGCGTTTTTTCAAGGTCTGCCGCCATTTTTTCGATTGCACGAACCGTGAGAAGTCCTTCAGCAGCCTTGAGTGCCGTCTGAATCATCAGTTCGTCATTACTGAATGCGAGCAGTGCACGGGCGTGACCCGCCGTAATACTGCCCTCCTCGAGAAGTGTGCGCACCTCATCAGGAAGACGCAGCAGACGGATTGCATTGGTTACCGCACTGCGGGACTTGCCGACCGTACGGGCGATATCCTCCTGCTTCATACCAAATTCTTCCTGAAGACGCACATACCCTTCAGCCTCTTCGACGGGATTCAGATTTTCTCGCTGAAGATTCTCAATAAGCGCAATCTGTGCTGTCTCGAGATCAGAGAGATCACGGATGACAACCGGAACCTCATCGAGTCCAAGCATTCTGGCAGCACGCCATCTGCGTTCACCGGCAACGATCTGATAGCCGCCAAGTGTAAGCGGACGCACGAGAATTGGCTGTAATACGCCATGTTCACGAATTGAATCTGCGAGTGCAGCAATGGCTGATTCATCAAAATTCTTACGAGGTTGGCTGCGGTTCGGCTCAATCTCAGAGACACGAAGCGTCTTTTTCACCTGCACCTCAGTCACATTTTCCTCGAACAGCAGATCCATTCCGCTGCCCAGTCCGCCGATTGCCATATCATCACCTGTCTTTCGTTATTTTTTGCTTCGGCCAAAGAAAATCCGATGTTTCTTCGGCTCTTCCAAAGGTTCGCCAAGAATCTCACGTCCGAGCATTTCATAGCTCGTTGCACCCTTGGAATTCTTATCATAGTACATCACGGGCTTTCCGTAGCTCGGCGCCTCGGAAAGACGGACATTTCGGGGGATTTTCGTCTCAAACACCTTGCCGGGGAAGTATTTCTTCACTTCATCCACGACCTGTTCCGAGACATTCAGACGTCCATCATACATGGTAAACAGGATGCCGCAGATGGCAATGGTCGGGTTGTAGTTCGTCCGCACGAGACGAATTGTCTGTACGAGCTGCGTCAGACCCTCCAGTGCGAAATATTCGGCAAGCATCGGCACAAGAATCTCATCACACGCAGTCAGACCATTCAGTGTCAGCAGGCCGAGTGCAGGCGGACAGTCGATCAGAATATAATCATAGGCATCCTTGCAGGTGAGAATCTGCATTTTCAGACGCTGGAAGCGATGTTCCATCTGAATCAGCTCAACCTCTGCACCGGCAAGATCCGCTGTCGCGGGCACGATGCTGACATTTTTGAACTCTGTTTCGATGATTGCATCGTCAATTTTCGCCTTGCCGATCAGAATATCATACGCAGAAATGCCTACACTGCGTTTTTTTATGCCAAATCCGGTTGTTGTATTTCCCTGCGCATCAATATCGATACACAGCACTTTTTTATCACGGGAACCTAAGTATGCTGCGAGATTGACCACTGTTGTGGACTTTCCCACGCCGCCCTTCTGGTTCGCAACCGCAATCACTTTACCCATATGGCGCCTCCTTCCGTTCATACTCTTTCATTATACCATGTTTTGCACCGATTGTAAAGGTTTTTTGCGGATATTTTTGATGTTTCACGTGAAACATCATATATTTCTTGCGCATTCGACGTTTCACGTGAAACATTATTGTTTTTCGGGTTCAATCAGCGGGATCCGCACACGATATTCAATATAATCGTCAAACTGCATTTTCTGTGCAGCTGCGGGGATTCCGGCAGCCTGCATTGTCTCAACTGCTTTGTGAATCGTGTTAATGAAGAGTCTCACATCGCGGAAAAGTACACTTCTCTTACGGAAATTATCACGTTCACGCGTCTTTCCGAGGATTTCATCGATCATACGCTCCGTTCTGTCCACATTCATATGCTGCGACAGGATGGCAGAAATCACTTTTTTTCGATCGGATGGTGATGATAAACGCAGAAGAGCCCGTGCATGCCGCTCAGTCAGATGATTTTCCTGAATCATATCACGTTCATCCGGCGTCAATCGCAGTAATCTAAGCTTGTTGGCAATTGTGCTCTGCGCTTTTCCGAGCTGCAGAGCAGCATCCTCCTGCGTCATGCCGTAGAGCGTGATGAGCTTTTCGATTGCAGCTGCCTCATCAAAGAAATGAAGATCCTGCCGCTGAATATTCTCGACAAGCGCCAGAACAGCGGAATTCCGGTCTCCCACATCGATGCACACACAGGGAACATGGCTGAGTCCTGCAAGTTTTGCAGCTCGGAGCCGGCGTTCTCCGGCAATCAACTCATATTCGTCCATGCATTTGCGGACAGAGAGCGGCTGCAAGATACCATTCTGACGAATACTGTCCGATAGCTGCCGAAGCTCATTGTCATGAAATGCAGTGCGTGGCTGGTGAGGATTCGGTCGGATCTCGCTGACAGGGATGGAAAGAATGCGATTTTGAAGAGATTTTTCTCGTGTAAATGAAAATAAATGCTGCATGGCTGCCTCCTAAAATTTCTTTGTAGCTTCATTATAACAGAACACAATACACCATGCCACAGAAAAAATCCATTATTTTCGCTGAAAATAATGGATTTCCTAACAAATTATTCCCTGATTACAGGGGTTTTTGCTTGATCTGACCGCTGTTGCGGGGGTATTTTGTCGGGGTATGCGAAACTTTTTTCACGACATAAATCACCCTTTCATCCCCGCCGGGCAGCTGATAACGAATCGTATCAAGTAACGAACCTCCGAGAAGTCCGATCGCACGCTTTGCCGGTTCCACAGGTTCCCCCGGCCCCTTCATGGCAAGCCACAGCCCACCAACTTTCACAAACGGCAGGCAGTATTCCGCGAGTGTGGGCATGGCAGCCACCGCTCTTGCCGTCACGACATCGAACTGCTCACGCATGGTTTCCTTTCGTGCGTCAAGCTCTGCACGGCCGTGAAACGCATCATACTTGCATTCAAGATGTTCTGAGAGCTTCTGCAGGAATGTGATTCGCTTCTGCAGGCTGTCAAGAAGAGTGATTTCCAAGTCAGGACGCTGCAGAGCAAGCGGTACACCGGGGAATCCAGCACCGCTGCCGATGTCCAGAAGTGACGCAGAGGCAGGTATTTTTCCGTAATGATCGAGCAGAAGACTGTCAAGAAAATGCTTTTTCAGGATTTCTTCGCCTTCTGTCACGGCCGTAAGATTCACATTCTGATTGTAATCCACAAGAAATGCGGCATATTTCTCCATTTTATCGTATGTTTCACGTGAAACATCAAGGTCATATGCGGCAAACATGGCAGCCGCTTCTTCGTATTTTGGGAGCATGTCAGACCTCCTTATGCTGCTCGAGCCAGACATGGAGCACCGTGATATCTGCCGGAGAAACGCCGGAAATCCGTGATGCCTGACCAATGCTGAGCGGTTTTCTCTGGTTGAGTTTCTCTGCAGCCTCCAGCCGCAGACCCCGCACGGTCTGATAATCAAGATCGGTGGGGAGCTTCTTTTCCTCGAGTTTGCGTGCTTGTTCAATCTGCAGATTCTGCCGCTGGATATATCCCTCGTACTTGATCTGTATCTCCACCTGCTCCTGCACCTCGGGGGAGAGCGATGGCCGATCCGCATCGAAGGGGGCAAGCATTGCATAGCCAAGCTGCGGACGGCGAATGAGATCAGCAAGCTTGCAGCCTGTAGAAAGCGCCGTGGTGCCCTTTTCCTCAAGGAAAGCATTCAGCTCGACCGTGGGGCCAAGATTTACATGGGAAACACGATGGCGTTCGGCGGCAACCTGCTCGTATTTCCGCAGCATAGCCTGATAGCGTTCTTCAGAAAGAAGACCGATCTCACGGCCGATGGGCATCAGACGTTCATCTGCGTTGTCCTGACGCAGAATCAGACGGTACTCGCTGCGGGATGTCATCATACGATAGGGGTCGCTGCAGCCCTTGGAAACGAGGTCATCGATCAGCGTACCGATGTACGAGCCGGAGCGCTGGAGAACAAGAGGCTGTCTGCCGAGGACGGACAGTGCGGCATTGATGCCGGCGACAAGACCCTGTGCGGCGGCCTCCTCATAGCCCGAGCTGCCATTGAACTGACCGGCGCCATAAAGACCGTGTACCGCCTTGGTTTCGAGCGTCGGATAGAGGGCGGTCGGGTCGACACAGTCATACTCGATGGCATAGGCAGGGCGCAGAATTTCGACATTTTCAAGACCCTTCACCGTCCGGAGAAAGGCAAGCTGCACATCCTCCGGCAGGGACGAGGACATACCCTGCAGGTAATATTCCTCCGTATCGAGTCCCATCGGCTCAACAAAGATCTGATGGCGTTCCTTATCGGCAAAGCGCACGATCTTGTCCTCAATGGACGGACAATAACGAGGGCCGACACCTTCAATCAGGCCGCTGTAGAGAGGGCTGCGATGGAGATTCTCACGAATCACACGATGCGTCTCGGCATTTGTATAGGCGATGTAGCAGCAGACCTGATTCTTCATCACGGATGCGTCACTTTCAAAAGAAAGCGGCACGATTTCGCTGTCACCGTCCTGTTTTTCGAGCACATCGAAGTTGATGCTGCGGCGATGCACACGGCAGGGAGTTCCGGTCTTGAAACGACGCAGCGGCAGGTAATTTTTCAGGCTTTCGGAGAGTGCATTGCTCGGGAGTGCCGCATCGGGGCCGCTTTCATAGGACACCTCACCGATGTGAATCTTGCCCTTGAGGTAGGTTCCCGTCGCAATGATGACGGCAGGGGCATGATAAATCGCACCGAGTCGAGTGACAACGCCCTGCACGGCGCCCTCTTCGATCAGAATTTCGGCGGCTTCGCCCTGCTTAACATGCAGATGAGGCTGATTCTCACAGACCTGCTTCATGTGCGCATGGTATTTCATACGGTCGGCCTGCACACGGAGACTGTGCACAGCGGGGCCCTTGCCGCGGTTAAGCATGCGGCTCTGGATGAAGCAGGCATCCGCCGCACGACCCATCTCGCCGCCGAGGGCATCGATTTCACGCACAAGATGGCCCTTTGCTGTACCGCCAATGGATGGATTGCAGGGCATATTGGCGATCTGATCAAGAGAAATCGTCAGGAGCAGCGTTTCACAGCCGAGACGTGCGGCGGCAAGGCCAGCCTCCACGCCGGCATGGCCGGCACCGATGACGATAACATCGAATTGTCCCATTGGGTAGTTCATGGTTTTCTCCTATCAAGTGATAATTTCATATAGACTGCCCCCACCCCTGCCCCCTCCCCGAGGGGAGGGGAATAAGGGAGGGGGCTGACGCCCCCTCCACCCGTCCTCCTGCGGAGGGCAGAGGTGAGCTTTCCCCCCTTGCGGAGGGCGGATGTGAGCTTCCCCCCTTGCGGAGGGCGGATGTGAGCTCCCCCCCTTGCGGAGGACGGATGTGGGCTTTCATTCCCTCTTTCCGAGGGCGGATAAGGCTCACATTTTTTCCTCTAAAGACGGGTGCGGGCGATTTACCTTCTAACAAACGCAATCAATATCATTAAAATTGGTAAAAACTGGTATTATTTTCCAACACAGAAACGTGCGAATACGGTATCCACAACGGCATCCGTAATCCGTTCGCCGGTAAGCTGCAAAAGTGCGTCCGCAGCACCATCCAGACTCACCGTCACGGCATCATAGGCATAACCCATCTGCAGGGCTTCGAGTGCCTCCTGCACCGCACGGATGGCCTCCTCGAGACAGCTGCGCTGACGTTCGTTGGCAATCATGCCATCCTCGGCCGCTGTCACATGCTTTGCAGCAAAACGACCCACGGCCTTCTCGAGATCTTCAAGGCCGTCTCTGTTTTTTGCCGATATGCCGACAATATCAAAGAATCCATACTGCTCGGGCATCCATACCGAGCCAAGGTCGGATTTATTGCACACGCCGATCGTCCGCTCAGGAGGGAGCTTGGAAAGAATCGCTGCATCGTCCTCCGTGAGCGGCTCACTGCCATCGAATACGGCAAGCACAAGGTCGGCTTCCCGCACGAAGGCAAGGCTTTTTTCCACACCGATCCGCTCAATCTGCTCATCCGTATCGTGCACGCCCGCCGTATCGGACAGCCGCAGCGTCACACCGCCAAGGCGGATCTGCTCCTCGACCACATCCCGTGTCGTACCGGCAATGTCCGTCACGATGCTTCTCTCGCAGCCGTTCAGGGCATTGAACAGGGTCGATTTGCCCACGTTCGGACGTCCGGCAATGACCGTATGCAGGCCTTCACGCAGGATGCGGCCGTCATCATAAGTGTCATACAGCGTCTGCATCTCCTCCCTGAGCGACGCAAGACGCTCACGCAATACCGCTTCATCGACGGCCGGAATGTCCTCGTCCGGATAATCCGCCCAGACGGCAAGGTCGGACAGCAGCGCAAGGATCGTCTGCGAAAACTTCGCAATGCGGCGATAGGTCGCACCGTCCCGCAGATTTCTGGCACACCGGAGTGCATTCTCACCGGATGCCGCGATCAGATCGGCCACCGCTTCCGCCTGTGTGAGCGAGAGCTTGCCGTTGAGAAACGCACGCTTGGTGAACTCGCCCGCCTCGGCATTGCGCACATTTTCACAAAGCACAGCACGCAGAATCCGCTGCGTCAGGAAGCGTCCGCCGTGGCAGGAGATCTCCACAACGTCCTCGCCCGTATAGCTGTGCGGGGCACGGAATACGGTCAGAATGCAGTCATCGAGCCGCTCACCATGCTGCATCACATGGCCATAGGCACAGGTATAGCCCTCCATTTCAAGGGGGGATTTCCCCCGGATGGGGACAAAAATCTCAGCGGCTCTTGCGATGGCATGCGGTCCGGAGATACGGATCACACCCATTCCACCGGTGCCGTTGGGGGTGGCAATGGCAGCAATTGTAGACATAGGCGGCTCCTTTCCATCAAAAATAAAGTGGCTGAAACTCCTTCCAGCCACCAATTCTCAAAATCTAAGTTTTAGGTCAAGCCTTTTCCGAAAAGGCTGGCGATTTCCAAAAGACAGCGTCCTTTGGCCGCTCACCGCAGTGAGCGAACAGGCAAAGGGAAACACTCTGCTCAGAACTCAATCTTGCCATAGAGACCTGCATTCAGATCATCTTCGGGTCTCGGACGCTTGTAGTCCTTCTCAAAGCTGGTCTTCATGAAGTCCATGGAAGTGCGTGTCGGCGGTGTATCGGGATTTCTGCGGCCGCCGCCGTTGCGGTTTCTGCGGCTGCGATCGTTTCTGTCACCGCGGTCATTGTTGTTGTTTCTGCTTCTTCTGCGTACGGGCTTGTTGGAAGAAATCACAACCTTACGGTACGGTTCTTCGCCCACGCTCTTGGAGCTTACGCCCTCGATCTCTGCAATTGCAGAGTGGATGATGCGTCTCTCATAGGGATTCATGGGTTCCAGTGCTGTCTGGCGGCCGGAACGCAGTACATTCTTTGCAATCTTGGCAGCAAGCTCCTCAAGGGTCTTGCGGCGGCGCTCACGATAATTTGCGCTGTTGAGGATGATGCGGTAGTATTCCTTATCACCGCGGTTGGCGATCATAAAGGTCAGGTACTGCAGCGCATCAAGGGTCTCGCCTCTCTTGCCGATCACAGCGCCGTTGTTCTCAGCGATGATGTCGATCATGGCACTTTCTGCACCGGCAGTCACAACCAGTTCAGCCTGAATGCCCATCTTGTCAAGGATGGCAGCGAGGTAGTTCTTTGCCTTTTCAATCTTGGCAAGTGCGGATGCGGAAGGCTCGCCGCTGATCATGGAAACATCCATCTTGTCCGCTTCCTTTTCAGGAGCCGCTTCCTCAACCTTTTCTTCGACCACTTCAGCAGTGGTCTCAACGATGGCAGGCGCCTCTTCTGTCTCAGCAGGCACCTCTTCCGTGACCTCTTCGAAGATCACTTCTTCAACCACTTCCTCAACGGGAGCCGCCTCTTCAGCAGGCTCAACCACGGTTTCCACCACTTCAGGCTCAGCATTCTGGTCTTCCATGGAAACGCTCACGGACATATAAGTGGCACGGATTCTGGCCTCACCCTTTGTACCGAAGCCCAGGAAGCCCTTCTTCGGCTCCTCGAGCACCTCAAAGGTGATATCCTCAGCGGAAGCCCCAAAATGGCGTACAGCAAGTGCCTTGGCTTCCTCAACGGTTTTTGCGGTAAAAATTTCTGTCATGGTAATGACCTCCCTGTGCGGCAACTCAATTGTCGCTTTGATCACCGTACTTCTCCGCCATGCGCTTTCTGGCATCACGGATCACTGCGGTATTGAATTCTTCCAGTTCCGAACGGGACATCTTCACAGGTGTCTCACTGTCGGAATAGCTCACACGATTGGCAGGAATATTGCTCTTCTGCTTGGGAGAGCCGTTTCCGCCGTTCTGCTGACGCATCATTTCTTCCTGCTGCTCGAGCATCTTCTGCATCATGGAGGGGCGGCGCTTGGCATTCTGTGCCTTGATGCGCTCTGCCTCGCCGATCTTCTTCACACGCTCTTCATTGAACCAGAGGTTCAGACCGATGCTCTGAATGAAGGAGAATGCGGAGGAGCAGATCCAGTAGAAGCCCACACCGGCCGGCACAGTGAATGCGAGCCAGACGGAGAAGATGGGCATACCATACAGCATAATATTCATGGCACCCATGTTCGGCATGTCCGGATTGCGCTTTTTCTGCATGCGCTGCATGTAGATGGTCATCGCAAGCTGGATGATACCGGAGAGCAGGGGGATCATGAAGAGCGGGAAATTCTTTGTGAAGTCGCTCCACTGGGGCGTCAGGTTCAGATCGACACCGAGAATATTGAAGGTATCAGCGAACGAAACGACCTGCGGTACGAATTCAGCATCGGTTTCTTCCATCTTCTCAGCGAACTCATCGGGGTGCTTGAGCACTTCTTCCATGATGATGAGCTGCTCACGCAGATCGGACTTGCCGTTTGCAAGACGCTCGTTGTATTCCGCAGCCACGGTACGGGCGGAGGAGATGGTATCCTTGTTGTACTTGAGGATGTGTGTCATCGGCTCATACACAACGCCGAGCACACCGTAGAGAATCAGCATGGAGAGCAGCATGGGAAGACAGGAGGCGTAGGGATTGATGTTCTCCTCCTGATAGAGCTTCATCTGCTCCATCTGCATTTTCTCGGGATTGTTCTTATATTTTTCGCGCAGCTTTGCAAGCTTGGGCTGAACCAGCTGTGTGTGCGCTGTATTTTTCTGCTGCTTGTAATAGATCGGGAAAACGATCAGCTTTGTGACCAGGGTAAACAGGATAATGGCAACACCATAATTACCGACCAGACCATAAATAAAATGCATGATCCAGCCGAGGGGCGTTGCTACCAGATCAATTAAAAAATTCAATGTTGCAACCTCATTCCTTATTATGGGGACAAAAAATCATCTCATCTGTTTCTTTGACTGAAATAGGCCGGGAGCAATTTCCAGGAAAAGGTCTCCGGCACGGGGTCCACACCGCCCCTTGCCCAGGGATGGCAGCGCGACAGACGGGCGATCCCGAGGATCAGACCCTTGAGGGCGCCGAACCGCTCAATGGCTCTGACGGTATAGGCAGAACAGGTCGGCCAGTACCGGCAGCATCGGGGGGTGAAGGGGGAGATGCATTTCTGATAGATCCGGATGGGCAGAATGAGAAGATACTTCATTTCTTTGCCCTTTCCGTTCTGTGCTCCTTCTCGCCGGCATAGATCTTCCGCAGCTGCGGCATGCCGTTCTCACGAAGGTAGCGGCTCAGGACATCCGAGCTGATGTCCAGAAGTGCAGGCCGTGCCACAATGACAATGTCAAGCCCGATGGGTGAGAGAATCTCATTCTCCCGCCAGGCCTGACGGATCAGTCTTCTTGCACGGCTGCGGCACACGGCATTGCCGACCTTTTTGCCGGTGGTAATGCCGAGACGGTTCACAGGCAGATGGTTCTTCCTTGCATAGATCACCACATGACGGGACGCAATATTCTTCCCGCGGTTATAGCATTGCCGGAAATCCTTGTTCTGCCGCATGGGCTGCGTGTACATCATGCCTGTTTACCTCACCGACTGTTTTTGCATTTGCATACGAACGCCATAAAACAAAAAGACCACAAACATAATTTGTGGTCTGACTCGTCAATGGGAAAGTCTTGCTCTGCCCTTTGCTCTCCTGCGAGCTAAAACCTTTCTGCCGTTCTTAGATGCCATTCTCTTCATGAAGCCGTGTTCCTTTTTTCTGTGCAGCTTCTTAGGCTGGTAAGTTCTTTTCATCGTTTCTCCTCCTCTCGCATGGCCTACTCCTCGGCACCCGCCGATGATGTATTCCTTCATTTCAGAGCACCAAGCACTCTTATACCTTGTTATTATAGCCGATATTCTCCTCTCTGTCAAGAGTTTTTTTCAAATTTTCCTGTTTTCTTACAAAAAAGGAGATGCACCGTTCTGTTTCTCGGCGAATTCCACAAAAGAGGACTGCTCCGCCCCGGTATTCCACAGTCTCAACGATGAAAAAATGTTGAAAAGTTTGAAAAAGTGCTTGCAATTTTCCACTTTATATGATAGAATAGAAGTAAGACGGTTCACGCGCCCGCGTTGTCGGTGCGCATGGACATCCCCTTTTGCGGGGCTGTACGCTTCCCCGCTCTGCAGGGTGCGGAAGCGGTACAAACAGAATGAAAAAATGGAGGTAGTGACATGAATTCCTTTGATGAAGTATTCGCAAAGGTCAAGAGATACTGCACGGAGAATGAGCTGATCTCCGATGTGGCAATGAAAACCTGGATCGATACAATGACACCTGTGGGCATGGAAGGCAATGAAGCCATTTTCATGGTGCAGACGGAATTCCAGCAGGGCGTTGTGCTCAATCATCATAAGAAAGTTCTGGAAACGGCACTGGAGCAGGTAATGGGTTTCCCGATGGAGCTGGTCATCCACTTCAAGAATCGTGAAGAGGCCCGTCTTCCTAAATCCGTCACCACGACCGACATGGTTGAGCTTGAGGAAAAGCACGAGGAACTGCGCAAGAGCTATGAATTTGCGGAGTATGATTATACATTCGATACCTTTATTGTAGGCCGTTCCAATGAATTTGCCTATGCGGCATGTAAGGCTGTGGCAACGGATGCGGCATCCACCTATAATCCGCTGTTCATTTATGGTCCCTCCGGTCTTGGCAAGACCCACCTTGTGACAGCCATCAAGCATGAGATTCTCACCCGTGAGCCGGACAAGAACGTCATTTATGTGACCGGCGAATCCTTCGGCAACGAGCTGATCAAGGCAATCGACCAGAGAGATACCTCTGTTTTCCATGATAAATACCGCAATGCGGACGTACTGATCGTCGATGACATCCAGTTCTTCTCCGGCAAGGAGCGCATGCAGGAAGAATTCTTCCATACCTTCAATAAGCTGCACTCCGAGGGCAAGCAGATTGTCATCACATCCGATAAGCCCCCGCGTGATCTGAAGACACTGGAGGAACGTATCCGCAACCGTTTCGAATGGGGTCTGATTGCAGATATCAGCACACCGGATTTTGAGACAAGATTCGCCATTATCCGCAGAAAAGCGGAACTTCTGGATCTGAAGATTCCGGATGAGGTAACGGAATTCATCGCCAACCGCCTCAAGACGAACATCCGTCAGCTGGAGGGTGCAGTGAAGAAGCTGAAGGCGCTGAAGATGCTGGCCAACAGCTCTCCGACGATTTCCATGGCACAGAGCGTCATCCGTGACATTCTGACCGACGACCAGCCCATTCCGATCACCGTAGAAAAGGTGATTGCCGAGGTGGCCAATGTTTACGGCATCACAGCGGAAGACATCCGTTCCAGCAAGCGTACCTCCCAGATCTCCACAGCCCGCAAGGTGGCGGCGTATGTGGTACGAGAGGTGACAGGCATGCCGCTGGCGGCCATTGGTATGGAATTCGGCGGACGTGACCATTCGACAATTGTATATGCGATCAATAATGTAACGGAAGCCCTGAAGAAGGATGCCAACCTCAAGGAGCTTGTGGAAGACATCATCAAAGACATCCGTGACAAGAATCCGAATCCGCCGATTGCCATGTAACCTTTTACACAGCATTCCACATGGTTTTCCACAGGGTGTGGAAAACCATGTGGAAATCATTTTCATAGAAAAGCAGGGCTTTGCGGCGGCGGCACGGCTGCTGTCAAAAATGCATTTCCACTTTTTCAAGAGCCGCCGATTCCACAGAATGTGAAAAGTGCCGCAGATGCGGCGGGGGTTTCCACAAAATTCTCCCCAATTTTTCCTTTTCCACTCCACAAACTGTCAACGCCTCCACAGTGGAAAAAGAGTGCCTGGACACCCCACAGAATTCCACGAAGTTTCCCCTGTGGGCTTGTGGAAGAAAAAAGAGAGAGAATGTCCGAAAGACCAAGGGAAAATGAAACTTTCCACTTTTCCCGCCCCCCTACTACTACTACTATATTTTATTTATGATGGATGGATTGATTTCATCCTGAAAGATTCTCTTTGCAGAGAGATCGTTTGTGGAAACTGAAGGTTCCACAAAAAATAGGCAAATCAGAAGTGATGTTCTTAGGACAAATCGATTTGTTATGCTTTAAATGAGACAAACATCTTTGATTTTAGGAGTTGATAGAATGAAATTCCAGTGCAATAAAAATGATCTTTGCAACGCCATTGCACATGTATCCAAGGGCGTATCGCAGAAATCCACCATTGCCGCACTCGAGGGCATCTGCATTCAGATGGAACCGAATGCCGTTGTGCTGACCGGCTATGATCTGGAAATCGGCATTCGCACCCGTGTGAATGCGGTGTGCAGCGATGCATTTTCCTTCGTGCTGAATGCAAGACTGTTCAGCGAAATGACCCGCCGTCTGACCGGCGAAGAGGTCGAGTTTGAGATTGACGAAACACTCAATGCAAGAATTGCGAGTGAACACACAGAATATCGCATTTCTGCGATGTCTGCGGAAGAATTCCCCGCACTGCCTGTAGTAGAGAGTACTGCCAGAACGGCTGTGCCTCAGCAGCTGCTGCGTTCGATGATTCAAGAGAGCAGCTTTGCGGCATCCGTCAAGGAAGACAAGCCGATTCTGACCGGCGAGCTGTTTGAAGCGGGCGAGGGCATGCTGCATATTGTGGCGATGGACCGCTACCGTCTGGCACTGCGTCAGGAAAAGGCCGCAGATCTGGGAAGTTTCCGTTTTGTTGTGCCGAAGAAGGCACTGTCCGAGCTGATCATGCTGCTCAAGGATGATGCGGAGCAGCCGTGCGAATTCTATACAAACGGCAAGCACATTGTATTTTCCGTGAACGGTTTTGAGCTGTTTGCAAGACTGCTTGAGGGTCAGTTCCATAATTTCCGCAGCAGCATTCCGGCGGACTGCAAGACTGAAGTTGTGATGAATACAAGGGATATGATCGGCTGTGCCGAGCGTTGTGCACTGCTGATCAATGAGAAGAACAAGGCCCCGATGCGCTGTGTTTTTGCGGATGGTTTCATGGAAATCTCCTGCAAGACAGGCATTGGTGTGATCAATGACCGCATTCCGGCGGATATCTCGGGTGAGAGCCTGACGATCGGATTTTCCAATAAGTACCTGCTGGAAGCACTGCGTGCCTGCGACTGCGACAAGATCCGTATTCAGATGAGCGGCAGCAACAAGGTCATCAAGCTCATGCCGCCCGAGGGCGAGAGCTTTGTCTATCTGATCATGCCCATTCAGTTAAAGGGGTAAGGGGCATCTGCGATGTGATCCCCCACCCCCTGCCCCCTCCCCGAGGGGAGGGGGAAATAGGAGGGGGGCTTCGCCCCTCTCCCCCGACTGGGGGGCAACGCTTCGCTTGCCCCCCAGACCCCCCGACAGGTTCAAAGGGAGACAGCCCTTGCCGACAGGTTCAAAGGGCGACAGCTAAAGGGATAAGGGGCATCTGCGATGTGATCCCCCACCCCCTGCCCCTCCCCGAGGGGAGGGGGAAATAGGAGGGGGGGCTTCGCCCCCCTCCCCCGACTGGGGGGCAACGCTTCGCTTGCCCCCCAGACCCCCCAATGGGAGGCAATGATTGTAAAGCCCAGACTCGATGGGTGAACAGTGAGTGCAGATCTCTGACGGGTTCAAAGGGCGTCAGCCCTTTGGCGGGGGCGGGGTGTGCAACACCCCGCACATATTCCCCTCCCCTCGGGGAGGGGTTAGGGGTGGGGGCAGTCTTTCCGCAGCTTTCCTCAGAAAACATCTATAAGGGGCAGCAAGTCTCATAGTAAGAAAGGATTTGTTATGGCAAAAGAAACAATCCAGATCAAAATTACCACCGAGTTCATTAAACTCGATTCTCTTCTGAAATTCGCAGGACTCTGCGATACCGGCGGCTTCGCCAAGGAACTCGTTCAGCAGGGCGCTGTCTCTGTGAACGGTGAGGTCTGCACCATGCGCGGCAAAAAAATCCGCCCCGGTGATACCGTCAGCGTTGATCGCTTTGTGGTCGAGGTGCAGTGATTTTCTATGTATATCACCCATTTTTCTGCCGACGGCTTCCGGAATCTCCATGCCGTCCGCATGCAGCCCGATCCCCGTTTTAATCTGATTATCGGCGATAATGCGCAGGGGAAAACCAATCTCCTCGATGCCATCTGGCTCATGACCGGCTGCCGGAATTTCCATGGTGCAAGAGAACGGCATTATCTCGGATTTGATGCGGATTTTTTCGTCTGTGATATGAAATTCCATGACGACAGACGGGAACAGCGTATCTCCTACAGCATGCAGAGAGGACTGCAGAAAAACCGGAAAATTTCCATAAATGGCGTCGATACGTCCAAAACCGGCGGCCTCTTTGAGCACTTCCACTGCGTGGCCTTCTCGCCCTGTGATGTGGATCTGGTCAATGGTGCCCCCGAAAAACGCCGTGCCTTCATGGATTTATGTGCCTGTCAGCTGCATCCTGTCAGCATGACCGATGTCAATCGTGCCGCTCTGCTGCTCGCACAGCGCAACGCCTGCATCCAGAATGTCCTCAAAGGACGCATGCGGCGTGAGGACATCACCATGTGGGATAATCAGCTTGCCATGACGGCAGCCCGCATCGCTTGTATGCGTGCGTCCTACATCCGCAGTATTTCGCCCATATGTAAGGCGCTTTACAGCGTGATGACCGGCGGCAATGAACAGCTTTCCGTTTCTCTGCGCAGTGCGGTTTATGGCGAGACAGAGCTGCCCGACCGTGCCACAAAGGATCTTGCTGCGGTCTATGAGCAGCGGCTGCGGGCCCATATTGACGAGGATCTGCGGCTTGGCTACACGAAAAACGGCATCCATCGGGATGATATGATTCTCGAAATCGACGGCAATGCCGTGAGTCTGTTCGGCTCACAGGGACAGCGGAAAAGTACGGCGCTGGTGCTGAAGCTTGCACAGGCGCATCTCTATAATCAGAAAATGCAGCGCTCCCCCGTTGTGCTGCTTGACGATGTCATGGGTGAACTTGATGAACGCCGGCAGCGGCTGATTTATGACATGGTTTCGGATATGCAGGTGTTCATTACCCTCTGCCATCCGTCCTCGCTCAAGCTCGACTGCCGCGGAAAGATCTTTTCCATGCAGCAGGGACAGCTGACGGAACAGGTCTGATTGGGGAAAACTCGGTTGAAAAATGGGGAAAACAAAGTGTGACACAGGAAAAATATCGATTTTGCGACCTGAGATTTCCACATTAACAGTTGAAAAGTGTGTGGAAACTGTGGATAGATAGTGGTTTGAAGGAGTGTGAAGCAGTTTGAATACGATGGAGCAGGAGAATCTGCAGGACGATCGCTATGATGCGGAACAGATACAGGTACTGGAAGGTCTGGATCCTGTCCGGAAGCGTCCGGGTATGTATATCGGTTCGACAAGCATTGATGGTCTGCATCATCTTGTGTATGAAATTGTAGACAATGCCATTGACGAGGCACTGGCGGGCTACTGCACGGAGATCACGGTGGACATTCTGCCGGGTGAGATCATCCGTGTATCCGACAACGGCCGAGGCATCCCTGTCGGCATTCACCCCACGGAAGGTATTTCCGCAGCGACAGTTGTTTATACAGTGCTGCATGCCGGCGGTAAGTTCGGCGGCGGCGGCTATAAGGTATCCGGCGGTCTGCACGGCGTAGGTGCATCCGTTGTCAATGCCCTGTCCGAATGGCTGGAGCTGACGGTCAAGGACGGCAAAAATGTCCATTTCCAGCGATTTGAGCGTGGTGAATACAGCGAACAGCTGAAGGTCATCGGCGAGACGGAAGAAACCGGCACAACGGTCAGCTTCAAGGCGGATGCAGAGATTTTTGAAACGACTGTATTCGATTATGAAGTACTGCTCAAGCGCATGCGTGAGCAGGCCTTCCTGAATGCGGGCATCCGGATTGTGATCACGGATTCGAGAAATCCGGATGAGATCCAGTCCGAGACGCTGCATTATGAGGGCGGCATCCGTCAGTTTGTGGAGCATATTCATGCTGTCCGTGAGAATGAGCCGCTGGGTGAAGTGATTTATGTATCCGGCACGCAGGGGGATTCCTTTGCGGAGATTGCGATGCAGTACAATGACAGCTACAACGAGATTATCATGTCCTTTGCGAACAACATCCGCACAAAGGACGGCGGCAGCCATGAGACGGGCTTCAAGAATGCCCTGACGAAGGTGATCAATGATTATGGCAGGCAGTTCCAGCTGCTGAAGGAAAATGAAAAGCTGACGGGCGATGATGTCCGTGAGGGTATGACCGCAATCATTTCTGTGAAGCTCACGGAATGTGAATTTGAGGGACAGACCAAGGGTCGACTTGGCAATCCCCATGTACGGCCGTTTGTAGAGAAGCTGGTGCAGGAGAAGCTCATGAGCTATTTTGAGATGAATCCGGCAGCAGCGAGGGAAATTCTGGACAAGTGTCTTGCAGCACGCAGGGCAAGAGAAGCGGCCAAGAATGCGAGAGAAACGGCACGACGCAAGTCGGCCATGGAGAGTGCATCCCTGCCGGGCAAGCTGGCGGACTGCACTGAAAAGGGCATTGAGCGCACGGAGATCTACATTGTCGAGGGTGACTCTGCGGGCGGTTCCGCAAAGGGCGGCCGTGACCGTATGTATCAGGCCATTCTGCCGCTCTGGGGCAAGATGCTGAATGTTGAGAAGGCAAGAATTGACCGTGTATACGGCAATGACAAGCTGATGCCCGTGGTAACGGCACTCGGTACGGGTATTGGTGAGGACTTCAATATTGAGAAGCTGCGTTACGGCAAGGTCATCATCATGGCCGATGCGGACGTGGACGGCTGTCATATCCGTACGCTTCTGCTGACATTCTTCTTCCGCTTTATGCGTCCGCTGATTGAGAACGGCAACGTATACATTGCACAGCCGCCGCTGTACAGAGTGGCACGCGGCAAGAAGGTATACTATGCATTCTCCGATGCGGAGCGTGACAAATATATTGCTGAGCTTGCGGATGCAAACGGCAGTTCTGCGAAGGTTGCCGTACAGCGTTACAAGGGTCTTGGTGAGATGGACAGCGAGCAGCTCTGGGAGACCACAATGAATCCCGAGACACGCACGATCATCAAGGTGACGATGGAGGACGCTGTGAAGGCGGATGAGATCATCACAATTCTGATGGGTGACAAGGTCATGCCCAGAAAGAATTACATTGAAAAGAACGCAAAGAGCGTACAGAACCTTGATGTATAAGTGAGGGGGCCTGCGGCCTCGGTGCGCAGCAACGCCCTGAAATTCCCATCCCCGCATACAAAATCAAAGGAGGACGTCCATGGAAGAAAAACATACGCCCATCCTGCCGGAAAAACAGTACCATATCCCCTATGAGATGTTCAAGACGGCATTTACGGCGTTTCAAAGACGCTATGTCTATCCCAGAAATTATCTTGTGATTGCCGTTTTACTGCTGGCTTGTGTGATTTATACCATCTCCATCCTGCATAGTTCGGCAACACAGCAGCCGCTCTATGGCTTTGTCATTCTCTGCTGTCTGGTCATGTGTGTGTTCCAGTGGTATAATCCCCGTAAAATCAGACGGAATCTGCTGGAAGCAGTAAAGGAAATTGAAGAGGATACCTATGTGCTGCGGATTTTTCCGGAGTATCTTGAGATCGGGACACGCCTTCCGGAGGAAGCCCCGTCCGAAGAACAGGCGCAGGCCGATGCCCTCTTTGATGATACGCCGGAGGAAGAGATCTCCGGTTCCAGGATTTTTTATTCAAAATATCTGAAAGTAACGGAATATCAGGATTTTTTCATGGCCTATCAGAAAAAATCCATGTTCTATGTCATTCCGAAATCTGCATTTGCCGAAGAGGAACTCGCACAGCTGCGGGCACATTTCGGTCAGGTGCTGGGAAAGGGCTTCTCTTCAAAGTAAGCCCCTGATTCACGCTCCGAGGAGGGCGTCTGCACTCACCCAAGGCACAGCCTTGGGATCACGCAGACGCTTGCCCCACCCCCTGACCCCCTCCCCACGGGGAGGGGGGACGGATGCCGGTGCTGCGTACCGGCACAGACAAAGGGCATGGCCCTTTGCATCCCCGCTGATTCTGATCAATTCCATGATCTTTCCCATCATTTCATATCATGAGGTGAAATTATGAGCAATGAGTATGTAGAAAATGAGGGCATGCCCGATCTGCAGAATCCCGAAAAGGTCATTCCTGTGGATATTGCAAGGGAAATGCACGATTCCTTCCTTGCGTATGCAATGTCGGTTATCGTTTCCCGTGCCCTCCCCGATGTGCGTGACGGCCTCAAGCCCGTGCACCGCCGTATCCTCTATACGCTGCACGAAAATGGCCTGACGCCCGATCAGCCCTATCGTAAGTGCGCCGATACTGTCGGTGCTGTGCTGGGTCGGTATCATCCGCACGGTGATGCTTCTGTCTATGATGCCCTCGTGCGTCTGGCACAGGACTTCTCCCTGCGTTATCCGCTCGTGGATGGCCACGGCAACTTCGGTTCCGTCGATGGCGACCCGCCCGCTGCGTACCGATATACAGAAGCCAAAATGTCCAAGATCTCCGTGGAAATGCTCACGGATATCCAGAAAAATACCGTGCCCTTCGGCATGAACTATGACGACCGTCTCAAGGAACCCGAGGTGCTCCCCGCACGCTTCCCCAATCTCCTTGTGAATGGTTCCGTCGGCATTGCCGTTGGTATGGCAACCAATATTCCGCCCCATAATCTGGGCGAGGTCATCGATGGTCTTAATCTCCTCATTCAGGATCCCGACTGCACACTCGATGACCTGATGGAATGCATCAAGGGTCCCGACTTCCCCACCGGCGGCATTATTATGGGCAAGGCCGGCATCCGTGCTGCTTATGGCACGGGCCGCGGCAAGATCACCCTGCGTGCCAAGACTTCCTTTGAGGAAATCAAGGGCAAGCAGCATATCATTGTCCATGAAATTCCCTATATGGTCAATAAAGCCCGCCTTGTCGAGCATATTGCCGAGCTGATCAAGGAAAAGCGCATCGATGGTGCAACCTTTGTCCGTGATGAATCCGGCCGTGACGGCATGCGTATCGTCATTGGTCTGCGTAAGGATGCCATCGGCGATATCGTCCTCAATAAGCTCTTCTCCTACACCCAGCTGCAGGATACAGTCGGTGTCATTATGCTGGTGCTGGCGGATGGTGTGCCGAGAGTCCTCACACTCAAGGAAGTACTCGAGCATTATCTGGCATTCCAGGTGGAGGTCATCACCAATCGTGTGAAATTCGACCTTGAAAAGGCACTCAAGCGTGCCCATCTGCTGCAGGGCTTCATGCTTGCAGCGGATTATATTGACGAAGTTATCGCTATTCTGCGATCCAGCAAGAGCATTCCCGAGGGTAAGGAGCGTCTGATTGCACGCTTCAAGGATGTGGATATGTCCGCTCTGCTTGATCGTGCACAGTACGATATGACGGGAATGGAGCTTGAGCACAGCATTGGTCTGTCCGAAGAACAGGCTGAGGCCATTGTGCAGATGCGTCTGGGTGCACTGACCGGTCTTGAGCGGCAGAAGATCTCCGACGAGCTGTATGGCCTGTGCGGAAAAATTTCGGAATTCCGCCAGATTCTCGGCGACAAGCAGAAGGTATATGCCATTATTTCCGAGGAACTGGAAGAGATCCGCAGAAAGTTCAACGACAAGCGTCTCACAGAAATCACTTCCATCAGCGGTGAGCTGGATATTGAGGAACTGATTGAAGTTGAGGACTGCGTTGTGACCTATACAAATAACGGCTATGTTAAGCGCATGGCACTTGATGCCTACAAGACCCAGCGCAGAGGCGGCCGTGGTGTACAGGGCATGAAGCAGCGTGATGAGGACTTTGTGAGCGAAATGTTCATCTGCTCGACGCATGATAATATTCTGTTCATTACGAACAAGGGCATGATGTACAAGCTCAAGTGCTATGAGATTCCGGATGGCTCCAAGGCCTCGAGGGGCTTCCATTTTGCAAACCTGCTCAATCTTACTGAGGGTGAGAAAATTTCGGCTATGATCCGTACAAAATCGTTCGATGAGGGCGGTTATGTGGTCATGGTGACAAAGGAAGGCAAGATCAAGCGCACGCCGCTGTCTGCTTACAGAAATGTCCGCAAGAAGGGTCTGATTGCCATCGGTCTGAACGAGGGCGATGAGATTGCAGGTGTACGCATGACGGACGGCAATGCCCAGCTGATGGTAGCAACCCGCAACGGCATGGCGATTCGTCTTGAGGAGCAGAGCATCCGTGCGCAGTCCAGATCGGCACATGGTGTGCGTGCAATCAAGCTGCGTGAGGGTGACAGTGTGGTATCCATGGCGAGAGTCCGTGAGGGTGCGACTGTACTGACTGTAACTGAAAAGGGCTATGGCAAGCGCTGTGAGCTGGATGCCTACCGTATTCAGAACCGCGGCGGCTTTGGTCTGACGAACTACAAGGTAGATGAAGACAGGGGCTATGTCTGCGGCATCAAGGTTGTGGATGAGTCGGATGACATCATCCTGATCTCCTCCGAGGGCATCATCATCCGCATTCTGGCGAGTGACATTCGTGTGATGGGACGCATTGCCAAGGGTGTGAGAGTGATGCGCATCACGGGTGATAATGCGGTTGTGGCATTCACGCGTGCGGAGCATGATGAATCGGCTGAAATCGAGAAGGTGGAGCAGCTTTCTGAAGAGGAAGCGGCCAAGGCAGAAGCAGAAGCCGCTCTTGAGCAGGCGAATGAAGTGATTGAAGAAGCGGAACCGGAGGATGAAGAGTGATTTTGATCACCCTCACCCCCCTGCCCCCCTCTCCCTCGAGGGAGAGGGGGGATATAAGGAGGGGGGCTTCGCCCCCCTCCCCCGACTGGGGGACGAGCTGACGCCGTCCCCCAGACCCCCGATTCGGAGGAGAGTCGTCTCCAATCCCCATGGCAAGAGGGAGAGGTGTTCCCAAGCCCCATGTCAAGTGGGAGAGCCGTTCCCAGACCCCACGGTTCGGGGAAGAGTCGTCTCCAATCCCCATGACAAGAGGGAGAGCTGTTCCCAGACTCCATGGCAAGAGGGAGAGTCGTTCCCAGACTCCATGTCAAGTGGGAGAGTCGTTCCCAAGCCCCACGGCAAGAGGAAGAGTCGTTCCCAGACCCCATGGTTCGTGGGAGAGTCGTTCCCAAGCCCCACGGCAAGAGGAAGAGTCGTTCCCAGACCCCATGGTTCGTGGAAGAGCCGTTCCCAATCCCAATGGCAAGTGGGAGAGCTGTTCTCAGACTCCACGGTTCGGGGAAGAGTCGTTCCCAGACTCCATGTCAAGTGGAAGAGCTGTTCCAAGACTCCACGGCAAGAGGGAGAGCTGTTCCCAGCCCCCACGGTTCGTGGAAGAGCCGTTCCCAGACCCCATGGCAAGTGGGAGAGTTGTTCCCAGACCCCACGGCAAGTGGGAGAGCTGTTCCCAGACCCCACGGTTCGGGGAAGAGCTGTCTCCAATCCTCATGGCAAGAGGGAGAGCCGTTCCCAGACCCCATGTCAAGAGGGAGAGCCGTTCCCAGACCCCATGTCAAGTGGGAGAACTGTTCCCAATCCCCATGGCAAGAGGGAGAGCTGTTCCCAATCCCCATGGCAAGAGGAAGAGTCGTTCCCAGACCCCACGGTTCGAGGAAGAGCCGTCGCTCAGCCCCCCAGGGCGAAAGCCCAAGGTTCGATGCAGTGACATTCCTCAGGTTTCCTGAGGGATGAACAGAAATGGATAAGCTTGCCGGACGCCGATGGAGGGAGCAGGCTCGTCAATCCTCTGATGGATTCAAAAGGCGGAAGCCTTTGGCGGCGGTGCGCAGCACCGTCCTGAAATCCCCGTCCCCTCGGGGAGGGGCAGTCTTTCTCTGCTTATTTCCGGCAGAAATTTTGAATAAGCGGACGCCCCCATCCTGCATCTTCAAAAATAAGGAAGCCCTTTGCTCTTTTGGCAGAGGGCTTTTCGTAAAGTGAGGAATCCATATGGAACAAAGCTATTACAGAGTTACCCATCCGGCAATGAATCGTACCTGTCGGATCGTACAGATTTCCGATGTGCATTTCAGCAGCCTGACTTCTACAGAACAGAATCGCATCCTCTCCGATGCAATCATTGAACAGGTGCGTGCACTCTCCCCCCATATCATCGCTCTGACCGGTGATCTGGTGTCCCGTAATCCCGGAAAAACCGGCATTGCCGATGCCGCTCGCCTCGCAGAAGGACTGCGCACCATCTGTCCCGTGCTCTATACACTCGGCAATCATGAGATGGATATGCCCGCAGGCAGACGGAAAAAACTCCTCCGCCTCATGCAGGAAAAGGGTGTGACTCTCCTCAATAACCGCACCATCCGCTATGGCGGCCTGAGCTTTACAGGTGTGGTTTTTCCGCGTGAAATGTATCGCGGGGAGGATGGCAGCTACCGCAATCTCCCTGCATGCACCCCGCAGCTGATGGAAGAGCTGGCCGGCCCCTGCAATGGCCATCCGCATATTCTGCTTGCCCACTCACCCATGGGACTGGATGCTTATCGGACATGGGGGGCGGATCTTGTACTGTCAGGGCATGTGCACGGCGGGATTGTGAGAATTCCCGGTGTGGGCGGGATCCTCTCGCCCGAGCGTCGGTTCTTCCCGCCCTATTCCAAGGGCTTATACCGGAAAGGCCACACGGCAATGGTGGTTTCTGCCGGAATCGGTAAGCTGCGGGTGGGGAATCCTGCGGAGATTGTAGTGGTGGAGATCGCGGGATAAGGGGCACCTGCACTCACCCAAGGCGCTGCCTTGGGATCTTGCAGGTGCTTGCCCTCACCCCCCTCCCCCGACTGGGGGCACATCGGCTCAGATCCTATGCCGATGTACCCGTTCACCTCGGGCAGAATCCTGCCTCGATTCGGGGCAAAGCTTCGCTCTCCCCCCATTGCAGGTGCGCAGCACCCGCTTTAAAAGCCCCTCCCCTTGGGGAGAGGTTTGGGGTGGGGGCAGTTTCGCAGAACTTTCTAAAAGTGATTGACACCGCCGCCCGCAGCGGCAGAAGGAAGGTGAAACCATGTATATCCCCGAATTTGCATCGGAAATGCTCAAAAAACTGAATTCTGCCGGATTTTCTGCCTATCTCGCAGGCGGCTGCGTCCGTGACGGCGTAATGGGCAATTGCCCCCATGACTACGATATTACCACTTCTGCTTCCCCGGAGGAGATCATTGCCCTTTTCGGTGTGCACTGCTGCAAAGCCTATGGCCGTGCCTTCGGGACTGTCGGGGTCTCATATGCAGGCGGTTTTGCCGAAATTACGACCTTCCGCACCGAGGGCAGCTATCATGACCGCCGCCATCCGTCCGATGTGCAGTTTACTTCCGATATCCTCGAAGACCTCTCCCGCCGTGATTTTACCTGGAATGCCATGGCCTATCACCCCGAGGAAGGTCTGCTCGATCCCTTCGGCGGCCGTGAGGATCTTCAGACTCGTACCCTTCGTGCCGTCGGTGTGCCGCAGACCCGCTTTCAGGAGGATGCCCTCCGTGTCCTGCGTGCCATGCGCTTTATGTCACGCTTTGGCTTTGTGGCCGAGCCCATGACCGATGCTGCCATGCGTGCAGAGGCCGGCGGACTTGCCTTTATTTCGGCAGAACGTCTTTTTTCCGAGCTTTGCGGCATTCTCATGGGCAAATATGCTGCCTCCGTGCTGCTCACCTATCCCCATATTCTTTCTGTGTTCATCCCCGAGATCCGGCCGTGCATCGGCTTTTCCCAGCACAGCCGTCACCATGATTTCACCGTCTGGGAGCATATTTCCCGTGCGGTCGGGGCGGCACCTGCCCTTCTGCCCGTGCGGCTTGCCATGCTGATGCATGACATCGGCAAGCCTGTTTGCTATACAAACGATGCAAGGGGCGGACATTTCAAGCGGCATGCGGATGTAAGTGCGGATCTGGCCGACCGCATTCTCCTGCGGCTCCGGTGTGACAATGCACTGCGCAAACAGGTGGTCAGACTCATCCGGTATCATCGGGATATCCCCACGACACTCCCGAAGGTGCGCCGTCTTCTGGGCGAGCTGGGCGGGGATTATGATCTGCTCATGGAGGTGCTGCGGGCGGATCATCTCTCCAAAAAACGGGGCGAACCCGAGCATGACACCCGTCCGGAAACAGCAAGGCAGCTCGGCGAATACTGCCGGAAGGAAGGCCTTTGCTGCGAGCTGTCCCAGCTTGCACTGAAGGGTGATGACCTGGCGGCGATGGGATTTTCCGGAAAGGAAATCGGACAGGGACTACGGCTGCTTTTAGAGGCCGTAACGGCCGGTTTCTGCCAGAATGATGCGGATGCACTGACAAATTATCTGCGTAAAATTATGAAATAATACAAAGAGGAAAACCCGAAGAAAATATTCTTCGGGTTTTGGCAGTTTTGACCAAAAAAAAGTCATATGTTTCTATGAGATAAGCTTGAAAAAAACTTGATTTCATCGGGATTTTATGGTATAATGATACTGTGTCATACTATGCATTAGTATGAATCCTAATATACTATGAAAGGGTGATTTCATGAAAAAGACAAAGCATTCATTGACAAAACGAATACTCAGCAGTGTGACAGCGGCGTTGATGACAATGACGAGTATCACGTCGGCATTTCCAGCTTTTATTGCGTCTGCGGATGACATTTCAAATAAGAGCGGTACTACGACAAAATCTGATGTTGAGCTGCTTGTAGGACAGAATCCTGCGATTGAAGGCAGCACTGTGGAACAGGTGATTGCCAATGCGGATAATGAATATGCGCTTGGTATTGCGTCCCAGTTCGGTGTGTTCCTTCTGAATAACTACCGTGCCTATGAGTCCGACTGTGAGGCTAGACTCGCTGTAGGCGGCAACATCAAGGGTACATCATGGAATGGAGGTACTTGGAAGTATGAGGTCGGCAACGGCGACTTTACAACCAAAACCGCGCTTGATGTCCTCCTTAACAATACAGGCTATGCTCACATTATCACCAATGGTATGACCTTTGAGGATATCAACGTATCCTCCAGCGGTGACTATACCAACGGTGCCATCTACAAGTATTTTGTAGTGGATCCTGAAACAGATCTGATCAACTATTCCGGAAGTGATTTAGATCACTTCTATCCGACTGACAAGGTGCTGGATATTGCGAAGGAATATCAGAAGATCAAGGATAACAGTGAGGCACTGGCGAAAAATTCTTCCGACGGTTCATTTACTGTTGAGGGTGATATTGCTGTATTTACATACACCGGTGACGATGATACAGCAGAATCCATCAATTTTAATCTGACCGAAGAAGAATGGGCACAGTTTGTGGAATGTACCTACATTGAGTACAGAAATGTTCCGAAGCTGGAAGAGCCCCGTCCCGTTGTCAGCAACAAGGGCGAACAGGAAACATGGGACTATTCTTACATCGTAGTCAATGTAGCCGGCGGTACAAACAGTGATGTGCATCTTGGCAATCCTTATGGCAAGACGGCTGACAATCAGAATAATAATGGTTCCAAGTTCACAAAGATCATTGCACAGGATGGTACGGAAACATGGATTTCCAGAGATTCTGTTGCCAGCGATGATAAGAGTAAGAACAACCATCCCGGTGTAACCAGCCTTCTGTACAACTTCTACGAAGCAAGTCAGACCTTGGTCATCGGCAATAACTTCCAGGGTACCGTTCTGGCACCTAATGCCGATGTAACCGATGAGTGGATGTATCTGATCCGTGCAGAAATTGAGAAGAATCCGGATAAGACCGTACAGAAGCTTGTAGATGAAAAGTTTCAGCAATATCTGAGAGGTCACCTCTCCGGTGCGCTGATTGCCAAGAGCTTTGAAGGCGGTACGGAGTTCGGTTACAGACCGTATGACGGCCCGGCTTCCATCCTCGGCATGACTTCCAATTATCAGATTGAAGTCAATAAGTTTGCTGAGGACGGCGAGAGTTTCCTGGCCGGTGCGACCATCGGCATCTTCAATGTCAATGAGGATGGCACACAGGGCAATCTTGCCAAGAGCTTTGTTTCCAGCGGTACAGGTACCGATCTGGTGAATCTGGCTCCCGGCAAGTACATGATGAAGGAAATTCAGGCACCCGACGGCTATGCAGTCGGTGATACTGTGTACTACTTCGAGATCAAGGAAGAAGGCATTGTAGAGGAAGAGGAGATCGACCTCGGTACACAGGTGTACTACACACCCAATGTCTACTATCTGGTTACCGAAGCAACGACAGAGGCCACAACGGAAGCCACAACTGAGGCATCCACAGATGCTACGACTGCAGAGGAAACCACAGCTGAAGAAACCACAGCTGAAGAAACCACGGTTGAAGAGACAACTGTTGAAGAAACAACAGCCGAGGAAACAACCGTTGAAGAAACGACTGTCGAAGAGACGACAGCCGAGGAAACCACAGCAGCATCCGTGGTGTCTGACAATGTTTCCCAGAAATCCGCAAAGAGTGTTGCCAATGCGGTTCGTCCGCTTTCCGGCGATGGTGATGGCTTCACAGTGACACCTTCCGAGGTGGCTGAAGGCGGATATGAGCCCGCAGAAACACTGAAGACCTTTGAACTGGGTCAGTTCTGCTGGAACAACAGAAACAACACCGAGCTGAAGATTGCATCTGTCAAGTTCTGGTACTATGACAACGAGAACAACATTCAGACTGCGGAGTTTGATGCTTCTCAGTTTACGGATGAGAATACTACAGGCTGGAGCAATGTTACACTTTCTCAGACTATTAAGGATACCATCGGTAAGAAGGTTCTGAAGTTTGAAGTGACAACCACAGGCCCTGAGGGCGTGATTGCAAGCCTTGTTGCACAGCAGGTTCTGTCAAGCGGTAATTGGGCTGAGCTTACGACAATTGACAATGTTGCTGCCGGTGATACTGTTTCCTACGGCGAAAGCGAAGTCACAAGATACTACAAGCTCGTGGATAACTGCCCTGAAGAAGGCTGCAAGTATGAGTGCACCATGGGCACAAGACAGCTCACCAGAACCGTAAGCTACACCGATAAGGTGAAGATCGAGGTGTTCAGTGACAATACCTTCAAGGCACCCCATGTGGCAATGGCAGATTACTCTCCTCTGGAGATTCAGAATCATCTGTACATGACGGATGACAAGACCTTCGCTTTCACAGTTGAGGGCGAGACCGTAACCGCTTATGAAGTGGATGCCGAGGGCAACCGCACAGTGACAGACGATCCCAGGCTTAAGACAATTAAGGTGAAGCCTAACAAGTATCTGGTCTTCTATGACGGCGACAACGTAAGCACAACCATCAATCTGAATGAGAAGCTCGGCAACTTCACCTTCTCGTTCACAAACAACGAAGCGCTCACCTTCAAGAAGGTGGACAAGGCCGGCGCACTGCTCAAGGGTGCAGTGATTGAGATGACAAGCGGCCGGTATACACCCGCAGGCTGGAATACTCCCGTTTCCTATGCACCCGGCGATGCATTTGAGGAATTTGACTGGGAGAATGGTGCTGCATCCGATTCCATGAGTCTTTCTGCGATCGATGAGGCAGTAACGGTTGGTATTCCGAATGGATACTTTACAACATATGTATTCGATAATGTTTACAGAATTCATGAAACTGAGACACCCAGTGATATTTATGTTCCCGGTGATGATATTTTCATTGTAAAGTATCAGGGTATCCTTTACTGGACAACGGCTCCCAATGAAGACACACCGGAAACCTTCCCGCTGAGTGCGAATTGGAGGAATGGTGCTGTTTCTGTCAATGCCAACTCCGGCTGGAACGCTTTTGATACCGAGAACTGCACAGCGCAGGAGCGCACACTTTCCATGCAGAACCTCGAGATCGATGGTGTCAAGGTCGTTCTCTCCAAGATTGACGCACTGGTGAAGAATACAGTTGCAGGCGCTGAGCTGAATCTGTACGCTGTTCCGGCGGACGGTTCCGAGGACGTACTGCTCTACACCTTCACCGATTTCTCCGGTATTGAGAACCTGGCACAGCATGCTGAGTTCCGTGCTCTTTCCGACGAGAAAACAAAGCCTTATGTAGAAAAGGGTTATCTCAAGCCCGGTACCTACTACTTCACAGAGACTGTTGCTCCCGATGGCTATGCGGAGAATCTTGTGGATAACGGCGACAAGATGTATTTCACAGTGAATGCGGATGAGACGGTTGCGGAAGGCTATTCTGTAGTATCCGGTACAGAAGAAGTGACCTACAATGTTGTAAATGGTCCCAGCTATGGACAGTGGGGAAATAAATATCAGTATTTCGTTACCAATCAGAATGGTGAGGTTTTGAATGATGGTGATGTAGCTGAGATTTCTCATTCCGGTCTGAGCAAAATCATTGTGACAACTGAGCAGGCAAACAGTGAGACAATGGAAATCTATTCCGATGATGAAAATTGGAATATGAAGACATATCCGTTCAACAATTCCAATACACTTGAAATCACTGACCTGACCAGCTTCAATGGTAATAAGCTGGAGTTTCAGATTTTTAACCATAAGATCACAAGCATTACATTTGTAACAACAAGTTATGAGCAGACCGCTCTGCACGACTCCCTGACCATCAATGGCACAAACATCGCCATTGCCAACAACCCGCTCATCTCTGTTGACAAGGTCAACGAGAGCGGTGAAAAGCTGACCGGTGCTTCCCTGAGCGTTTCCAAGGTCGGCGGCGTGACACTCGACAACGACGGCAATGTTTCCGAGCTGGTTCTTTATGCAGAGACCGTGCCCGTTGACAGCTGGATCACCGCTGAGGAAACCGTAACCGAAATGGTTGAGGGTACCGATGAAGAAGGCAATCCCACCATGGTAGAGCAGTCCAAGACTGTCATCAAGGTGCGTGAGCTGAAAACTGAAAACGGCGACCTGACTGACGGCGTGTATGCACTCGAGGAGAACAGTGCTCCTGCCGGCTATCTGAAGGCAGATACCATCTACTTTGTAGTCGTAGGCGGCATGGTTCAGGACTTCATTGTGAACAAGACCGAGAATGGTTTTGTGATGACAACCGATGAGAATCCCGCTGTTACAGGCAACCGTATTACCATGGTCGATGAGAGTGCAAACCTCACCATCGGCAAGTATGACATCATGGGTCAGAATGAGATCGCCGGCGCAGAGCTGACACTCACCCTGACAGAAGCAGCACAGGGCGTGAACCTCGAGGATGTTGTGAATGCAGCAACCAAGACAAATGAAGGCCTGACCTTCAATGATGACTTCAGCGCACTGACATGGATCTCCACAACGGAGGATCTGGTGCTCTCCGGTCTGCCGAATGGCACATACAAGCTGGAGGAAACCGGTGATGTATTCACCTTTGACAACGACACAACCGATGATATCCCTGCAAAGGAATATCAGGTAATCGAATCCGAACTCGTATTCACAATTACAGATGGCGTAGTGACCATCGTATCCGGCGCAGAAGCCAACCTTGCAACTGAGGAACAGGAAGCAGGTTACTTCTACGCAGACGGCAACAAGATTCAGGTATGCGATGCTGAGGTCAAGGAAGCAACTGAAGTGACCATCGGCAAGTATGACATCATGGGTCAGAATGAGATCGCCGGTGCAGAGCTGACACTCACCCTGACAGAAGCAGCACAGGGCGTGAACCTCGAGGATGTTGTGAATGCAGCAACCAAGACAAATGAAGGCCTGACCTTCAATGATGACTTCAGCGCACTGACATGGATCTCCACAACGGAGGATCTGGTGCTCTCCGGTCTGCCGAATGGCACATACAAGCTGGAGGAAACCGGTGATGTATTCACCTTTGACAACGACACAACCGATGATATCCCTGCAAAGGAATATCAGGTAATCGAATCCGAACTCGTATTCACAATTACAGATGGCGTAGTGACCATCGTATCCGGTGCAGAAGACAACCTTGCAACTGAGGAACAGGAAGCAGGTTACTTCTACGCAGACGGCAACAAGATTCAGGTATGCGATGCTGAGGTCAAGGAACCAACTGAAGTGACCATCGGCAAGTATGACATCATGGGTCAGAATGAGATCGCCGGTGCAGAGCTGACACTCACCCTGACAGAAGCAGCACAGGGCGTGACCCTCAAGGATGTTGTGAATGCAGCAACCAAGAAAAATGAAGGCCTGACCTTCAATGATGACTTCAGCGCACTGACATGGATCTCCACAACGGAGGATCTGGTGCTCTCCGGTCTGCCGGACGGCACATACAAGCTGGAGGAAACCGGTGATGTATTCACATACGACAACGACACAACCGATGATATCCCTGCAAAGGAATATCAGGTCATCGACTCCGAACTCGTATTCACAATTACAGATGGCGTAGTGACCATCGTATCCGGCGCAGCTGAAAAACTTGCAACTACGGAACAGGAAGCAGGTTACTTCTACGCAGAAGGCAACAAGATTCAGGTATGCGATGCTGCACAGTATCTCCCTGTTTCCGCAGTCATCTCCAAGCAGGATATCGCAGGCAATGAAATCCCCGGCGCTTCCCTGACTGTTTATGACGGCACAACAAAGATTGACAACTGGGTTTCTGTAGAAAATCAGAGCCACACAATCGATGGCCTGACACCCAATAAGGTGTACAGACTTGAGGAAGTTGCAGTTCCCGATGGCTTCACGAAGGCACAGGATATCTACTTCAAGGTGGATGAGAAGGGCAATGTGACTGTTTCCGATGCGGAAGACGGTACATTCGCAGCTCCTGTTACCACGAACGACGCACATGCCAATAAGGTCATCATGACCGATGAGAAGACCAAGGTTGTCATCTCTAAGATCAATGTGGCCGGCGGCGAGATCGATGGTGCATTTCTGGAGATCACTTATGAAGATGAGACCGGTATTCATACAGTCACATCCTGGACATCTGTTGAAGGCCAGAGCCATATGGTGGAAGGCCTCACCGCAGATAAGATCTACACACTGACAGAGACACAGGCTCCCGAGGGCTATGAGATTGCGGAAAGCATTCAGTTCCGCATCGATGCTGAGGATGGCTATGTCTACATCATCACTGAGGATGAGCAGGGTAATAGCGTTGAAGTCGTGAAGCAGGATAATAAAATTGTCATGACTGACGCTTACGCCACAACCACAACGGAATCGACAACAGAATCGACAACTTCCACAACCGAAACCACGACAGAGGAGACTACCGAGGAGACTACGGAATCGACGACCGAATCCACAACAACAGAAACCTCCACAGAAACCTCTACGACCGAGTCGACCACTGAGTCGACAACAACGACAACAACGACAACAACATCTACCACCACAACGACTACAACCACAACCACAACCACAACGACCACTACAACTACAACAACGACTACAACTACAACAACAACTACGACTACAACAACAACTACTACCACAACGACAACAACAACGACAACTACCACAACAACAACAACAACGACAACAACGACCACCACTACCACAACAACAACCACAACAACAACGACAACAACGACAACTACAACGACAACAACGACGACAACAACGACCACGACCACAACGACGACATCGACAACCAAGGCTCCGGAGACAACTACGACAACAACAACCACCAAGGCTCCGGAAACAACCACAAGCACAACCACGACAACCACGACAACCACGACAACCTCCACCACAGAGGCAACCACGACGACCGTGAAGGTAGTCATTGCTAAGCAGGATATCGCAGGCAATGAGATCGAAGGTGCAACACTCCGTGTATACGAAGTGGCTCCCGACGGTACCAGAACTGAGGTCAAGGAATGGACTTCCGTGAAGGATGAAGTGCATGAAGTGGATGGCCTGAACGCAGATCAGATCTATGTACTCGAAGAAGTGACCGCTCCCGATGGCTATCAGGTTGCTGAGGACATCTACTTCCGTGTGGATGGCGACGGCAATGTTGAGGTCTCCAAGGATGCTGAAAACTGGAGTGCAGCGGATGAAAATATCGTAGTCATGGTGGACGCTCCCATCGTTTACATCTCCAAGCAGAATATTGCAGGCGATGAGATCGAAGGCGCTAAGCTCACCGTAACCTACGAGGATGAAAACGGCAATCTCGTGAATGTGGATTCCTGGACTTCTTCTGAAGGTCAGAGCCATGAGATCACCGGCCTCACCGCAGATAAGATCTACACACTGACTGAGACACAGGCACCCGAGGGCTATGAGATTGCGGAAAGCATCCAGTTCAAGATCAGCTCCGAGGATGGCAATGTCTACATCATCACTGAGGATGAGCAGGGTAATGTCGTTGAAGTTGTGAAGGAGGACAACACTGTTGTTATGGTGGATGAGTACACAACCACCACCACCACGACCACAACAACACCCGAAACCACAACGACAACCACCACGACCACTGCAGAAACCACGACTACGACAACGACAACCACCACTCCGGAAACAACAACAACGACCACCACAACGACAACCACCACTCCGGAAACTACCACAACGACTACAACGACCACCACTCCGGAGACCACAACCACAACAACCACGACGACCACTCCGGAAACCACAACGACAACAACTACTACAACTACTACCACTACCACTACAACAACAACAACAACCACCACCACTACTACTACAACTACAACAACAACAACAACAACAACAACTACTACCACCACAACAACCACAACGACAACGACAACCACAACCACAACATCCACCACCACAACGACCACAACGACCAGCACAACAGAAACCACAACGACAACAACCACCACAACCACCACAGAGGATACCACGACAACCACAACCACCACATACGATGTGCAGAATGAAACCCAGACCACACCGTATACGGATGATGTGGATGTAGAGACAACGACCACACCGTGGATCGATGATGCGGATCAGAGCTCCAAGACAACAACGTCCGAGACTTCCACAGAAACGACCACCACAACGACAACAACCACCGCAGCAACAACGACGACCAAGAAGACAGGCACAAGCTCTCCGCAGACCGGAGACCGTGCAATGACAGGTATCGTTGCAGTGGCAGGCATCTCCCTGCTGGCAATGGCTGTTGCATGTGTCGGCTCTCGCAAGCGTGACGAAGACTAAACCCTGATGAATCCCCCGCCTTCCGGCGGGGGGTTCTTTTTTGGAACAGAAGGCAGAAACAGTCCATTCTGCATCGATTTAACAAAGATTTAACATACCCGTGATGACTTTTTTCATATTACTATGGGAAAATAAAAGGGACAACAAATGGACATAAAGGAGATGTTCCGATGATTTATTTTGTGGAGGATGACAACAGCATCCGCGAGCTTGTGATCTATACGCTGAATAATTCCGGCATGGAGGCGGAGGGCTTTGAAAAGCCGTCGGGCTTCTGGCGTGCGATGGAATCAAAAAAGCCATCCCTCATTCTTCTTGATATCATGCTGCCGGAGGAGGATGGCCTCACGGTGCTCCGGAAGCTCCGTGCAAATCCTGCCCATGCGCAGATCCCCGTCATGATGCTCACCGCCAAGGGCAGCGAGTTTGACAAGGTGGTCGGGCTGGATGCGGGTGCGGATGACTATCTGCCCAAGCCCTTTGGCATGATGGAGCTGATTGCCCGTGTCAAGGCACTGCTGCGTCGTTCGGGTGCGGGTTCTTCGGGCAAGGAATATCATCTCGGCCGGCTGATGGTCAATCCGGAAAAGCATCTTGTCCATGTGGACGGCAAGGATGTGGTGCTCACGTTCAAGGAATTCGAGATGCTCTGCCTGCTGCTCAAGAATCAGGGCATGGTGCTGACACGCGATCAGTTCCTCAATCAGGTCTGGGGCTATAATTTCGATGGTGAGAACCGGACGGTTGATGTACATATCCGCACACTGCGGCAGAAGCTGGGTGAGGCGGGCTGTTATATCCGCACGATCCGCGGCATCGGCTACAAGATCGAGGAGACGGAAGATGAAGTATAAACTGCTCAAACAGATCTTTATTGCCTGTATTGCGGTATTTCTGATGAGCTTCGGTCTGATGGTCTGGGTGATGTATGATTTCCAGACGAAGCGGAGCTGGTCGGAGCTGGAGGACACGGCGGCCTATCTGTCGGCGGCCTCGGCGGAGCATGGCTGGGGCTTTGTGGAGGATGTGGCACGGGAGACGGAGCACCGCATCACGGTGATCGATCCGGCGGGCACGGTGCTGTATGACTCGGTGCTGGAGGCGTCGGCGCTGGGCGATCACAGCGACCGTGAGGAGATTGTGGAAGCCTGCGAGGGCGGACGTGGTGAGAGCGAGCGTTTTTCGGCATCGATGAGCAAGAAAACGATGAACTATGCGGTGATGCTGAAAAACGGCGATATCCTGCGTGTTTCCATGACGGAGGACACGATTGTGAAGGTGCTGCTGAGCATGATTCAGCCGATGCTGGCAGTGATGATCCTGATGATTGTGCTGTCTGTGGTACTGGCATCGCAGTTTTCGAAAAAGATCATGCAGCCGATCAACCGGCTGGATGTGGAAAATCCGGATGACCGTGACTTATATCCTGAAATGAAGCCGTTTGTACGCCGCATCATGAAGCAGAACCAGCAGATTCACGCACAGATGAGCGAGCTGCAGCAGGAGCACAAGAAGCAGGATGCAATGCGCCGTGAATTCACAGCGAATGTTTCACACGAGCTGAAGACGCCGCTGACATCGATTTCGGGGTTTGCGGAGATCATTCGTGACGGGATGGTGCAGGAGAAGGACATTCCTCGGTTTGCGGGGAATATTCATCAGGAGGCACAGCGCATGATCGTGCTGGTGAATGATATTCTGAAGCTTTCCCGACTGGAAGAGGGGCACACGGATCTTGCGGAGAAGATGGTGCCGGTGGACATGCATGCAGTCTGCGAGGAGGTAGCCGGACGTCTTGAGATGGCGGCATCGAAGGCGGGCGTAGCGATTCACTGTGAGGGTGAAAAAGCAATGGTATCGGGCATCCGGCTGATGCTGGAGGAGATCGTATACAATGTATGTGACAATGCGATCAAGTACAATCGGGCGGGCGGTTATGTAAAAATCCGGACGGAGTGCGAAGCCGGCGAAGTCCGGGTGACGGTGAAGGATAACGGCATCGGCATACCTGCGGAGGATCAGCCCCGTATTTTCGAGCGTTTCTATCGGGTGAACAAGAGTCATTCGAAGGAAGTGGGCGGCACGGGACTGGGACTTTCGATTGTCAAGCACGGCATGGCCTATCACAATGCACGGACGATCCTTGAGAGTGAGGAAGGTGTCGGCACGGAGATCGTGCTGGTATTTCCGGGGATGAATTAAACAATCGTTTGTTTGGTTGTTTTGCTCTTAAGCACATGATTTCAAAAGGCGAAGCCTTTGGCGGTGCAGGTGCGCAGCACCTGCACCGAAGCCCCCCTCCCTTCAGGGAGGGGGGTGAGGGGGGAGGGTTAAGCAGCTGCAGGAGCGGAGGGCAGCGCCCTCGGCGAGTGCAGCTGCCCCGATCCCCAAAAAATCCCCTTGACATTTGCGCCGTTTTTGTATATAATAAAGTAAGAATAGGAAAACAGCGTAGCAGTCAGAGTAGCATGAGCAGGAGCTTTCCAGAGAGTGCCGGGTTGGTGGAACGGCATGAGCGGCTGATGTGAAGTGCGGCTGTCAGCTTTGGCGGGGAAAGCAGAGTATCCGCCGACGGCTCGTCCCCGTTAACGGACTTCGTAAGTTTCAGAGTGGAACAGCGTTTTTTGCGTCTCTCTTGCGTCTGCCGCAAGGGGGATTTTTTGTTTATCCGTGCATTCCGAAAGGAGGTATGCCCATTGTTCCGACAATTAAGAGACGATATCCGCCTTGTCAAAGAGCGTGACCCCGCGGCAAGGAATGCCTTTGAAATTCTGCTCACCTATTCGGGGCTGCATGCCATCCATCATTACAGGGTGGCGCACTGGTTTTACAAGCATAAGATGTTTACGCTCGCCCGGATGATCTCGCAGAGCTCACGGTTTTTCACGGGGATTGAGATTCATCCCGGTGCGACGATCGGCAAGGGCTTCTTCATCGACCACGGCATGGGTGTTGTGATTGGTGAAACCGCTGTGATCGGCGATAACTGCCTGATCTATCAGGGGGTAACGCTGGGCGGTACGGGTAAGGATAAGGGCAAACGCCATCCTACCCTTGGCAATAATGTGATGGTCGGCTCCGGTGCCAAGGTACTCGGGCCGTTCACAGTGGGAAATAATGTGAAGATCGCTGCAAATGCGGTGGTACTCGATGCCATCCCCGATAATTGTACGGCGGTGGGCATTCCCGCACGCATCGTCCGGCGTGACGGCGTGCAGATTCAGGAGCGTCCCGTTGTGCAGGAGCTCGATCAGGTGCACATTCCCGACCCCGTTTCCATGGAGCTTTGCGCACTGCGGGCAAGGCTGGAACGGCTGGAGCAGTCCTCGCGCGGGGATGCCGGTGCTGCGGCGTCCGATCCCCCGCCGACGGCGTGAAGCCTGCGGCGGCATAGCGGCTCGCTCCTGAAAAGCAGAACAGAATCGTAAATGGAGGTAACTATCATGCAGATTTTTAACACAATGACCGGTCAGAAGGAAGAATTCAAGCCCATGGAAGAGGGCAAGGTGCGCATGTATGTATGCGGCCCGACGGTATATAATTATATTCACATCGGCAATGCACGTCCGATCTGTGTATTCGACGTGTTCCGCCGCTATCTGCAGTACAAGGGCTTTGATGTGACCTTTGTACAGAATTACACCGATGTCAATGACAAGATCATCCGTCAGGGTGCCATGGAGGGCATTTCTCCCGAGGCCTGTGCGGAAAAATACATTGCGGAATATGAGAAGGATGCAAAGGGTCTGAACGTGATGCCCGCCACCATTCATCCGAAGGTTTCCCTGTATATGGACAAAATCATTGCATTCATCCAGAAGCTGGTGGACAATGGCTATGCCTATGCGGTGGAGGGTGATGTCTACTACAGAACCCGCAAGTTCAACGGCTACGGCAAGCTTTCCGGTCAGTCCCTGGACGATCTGAATGCCGGTGCACGAGTGGAGATCAACGATATCAAGGAGGATCCGCTGGATTTTGCACTCTGGAAGGGCTGCACGACTGAGGAGCAGCACTGGGATTCTCCGTGGGGTCCGGGTCGTCCGGGCTGGCACATTGAGTGCTCGGCCATGGCGAAGGACTGCCTTGGCGACACGATCGACCTGCACTGCGGCGGCCGTGATCTGGTTTTCCCGCATCATGAGAATGAGATTGCACAGTCCGAGGCGGCCAATGGTGTCCCCTTCTCCAACTACTGGATGCACAATGGTCACATCAATGTGGATCACAAGAAGATGTCCAAGTCCGAGGGTAATTTCTTCCTGACCCGTGATGTGGCTGCAAAGTATGGCTATGAGGTGATTCGTTACCTGATGATTCAGGCGCAGTACCGTGCCCCGATGAACTACACAACCGAGCTTCTGGATGCCTGCAAGGCATCTCTGGACAGACTGTACCAGTGCCGTGACACGGTGAAGCGTGCGGCAGCAGCGGCTTCTGACGGCACGATTGCTGCATCTGCACAGGAGGCTTTTGACAAGTACCGTGCGCAGTTTGAGGCAGCACTGGAGGATGATCTGAACACAGCGGATGCACTGACGGCTGTATTTGAGCTGGTGCGTGAGCTGAACATCATGGCAGCGGATGCATCGGTATCGAAGCAGCAGCTGGAGGCAGGCAGCAAGGTCTTTGAGGATCTGACGGCTGTACTGGGTCTTCTGTACGAGCGTACAGAAGACGATGCGGTACCGGCTGAGGTCATGGCACTGGTAGAGAAGCGTGCAGAGGCAAGAAAGGCAAAGGATTTTGCGCTGGCCGATCAGATTCGTGATGAGATTGCGGCACTGGGTTATTCGGTAAGAGAGACCAGACAGGGTCTGGAGATCAAGAAGCTGTAATGGATGAAAAGGCGATAGCCTTTGCCGGAGCCGGTGCGGAGCACCGGCTCAAACGCCCCCCTCCCCTGTGGGGAGGGGGGGAGGGGGGGAAGGGCAAGCCCTGCGGGAATGGGATGCAGCGCATCCCATGAGTAAAGGGCCCTGCCGCAGCACCCTCATTTTTCTGCATTCCCTTAAAAAATACAAGGAGGCCGCCATGCATAAAAAAAGCAAAGCCCTGTCCAGACTGGGCATTTTTTTGATTTTTACTTCCATCATCAGTTTCATCGTTTTCTATCTTGTGGTCATGATCTCTCAGGAGAATTACAGCTATGTCGATGTCGATACCCTTGAGCTTGTCCAGACACAGGAGATCGAACAGGGTGCACCGATCGCCATCATCCGCACGACCGCCGGCGAAATGCGTGCCGTGCTCTATCCCGAGCAGGCACCCAAGACCGTTGAGAGCTTCATCGCTCTTGCCGAATCCGGCTACTATAACGATTCCTATGTCTTCGAACAGAAGGCCGATGTCTATTTTGCCGCAGGCAGCCCCAATCCCGATGGCTCCCTCGGTGATCAGGGCAAGGAGGAATATGAGAAGATCCCCAGAGAGCTTCATCAGAACCTTTGGCCGTTCAAGGGTGCACTCTGCGTGATGAATACCACTGTTGAGGGCGGCTTCTTTGACCGGCTTTTCGGCGATTCTACCTACTATACCGGCTCTCGCTTCATGGTGATCGGATCAATGGATTTTGAGGATGAGGCATTCGTGACGGAATTCCGTGAGGCCTCCGGCAGTGAGCTGATCGCCGATGCTTTCATTGAGCGGGGCGGTGTGCCCAATTTCTCACAGCAGCAGGCTGTCTTTGGTCAGGTCTATGCCGGATTTGATGTGCTTGATGCGCTTCTGGCTGCCGAAGTGGAGGAAACAACCAATGCCGGCGGCTATACGCCCCCCGTGGAAGAGTGTCGGATTCTTGAGATTTCCATTGGTTCGTACAGCGAGGAAGACGCCGCAATGAACGAATTGCCGTGATTTTTCACAAGGATTGCGCGATTGAAGTCAGGTTTATCATCATAAGTTCTAAATGATGGAAAGAAATTGATGATTTCTCTTTACAAAATACGGAGAATGCGGTATAATAAGCTTTGTGGGGCTCATTGCGCCCAAATTATGTGTCTGACTTTTGATGCAATTCAGGGCATCATACTATATAGGATATGTGTGAAAGAGGAATCGTATGAAGAAACGAATTTTTGCGGCATGCATCAGTGCAATGATGCTGTGTGCAGGACTTTCCGGCTGCGGCAAGGAGCTGCAGATTGAAGAGAAGCCCGTGCTCAATTTTACCGCACCCGCTGAGGGTGAGGAGATCGTGGTCATCCATGTGCGTGACCGCGGCGATATCAAGATCAAGCTCTTTGCTGACGTACTGCCCGAGGCTTGTGAGAATTTCACAACACTGGCAAGCAGGGATTACTACAACGAGCTGATTTTCCATCGTGTTATCAACAACTTCATGATTCAGGGCGGCGACCCCACGGGCACCGGCCGCGGCGGCGAGAGCTGCTGGGGCGGTAAGTTCAACGGCGGCGTGAGCGATCAGCTCTGCAATTTTGCAGGTGCGCTCTGCTATGCCAACAGTGCCGGCCCCTCTACCGACGGCAGCCAGTTCTACATTGTGACAGGTACTGTGCCGACGGCTGAGGATCTGAAGTATTATGAAGAGGAATATGACCAGAACCCGCAGGTGACCTATGATATCAACTTCACTAAGGAAGCGGAGGAGATTTATCAGAAGGTCGGCGGTGCGCCCCATCTCGACGGCGGTTATACCGTATTCGGTCAGGTGTTCGAGGGTCTGGACATTGTATTTGACATTGCCGCTGTGGCAACGGATGGCAATAACAAGCCCCTGGATGCTGTGTACATCGAGAGTGTGACAGTGGAGAAGTATGATGGCAGCGAGCTGCGCTGGTATCTTGAGGATTATGCAGAGTAAGGCAGCAAAGAGAGAGAGCTGCGCTTGTAAGGAGAGAATGACGTGGATAAATATGTAATCAGGGGCGGTAATCCCCTGCACGGAGATATCTTAGTAAGCGGTGCCAAGAATGCTGCGGTTGCCATCATTCCGGCTGCACTGCTCTGTGATGAGGAATGTATCATCGAGAACGTTCCGAATATCAGCGATGTTTCTATCTGCCTGCGCATCCTGTATGAGCTGGGCGCACAGGTGGATATGCTCAAGAAGGATACCTACCGCATTTCCTGCAAGGGTGTGCGGAGTTTCAATGTACCCTATGAAAGTGCAAAGCAGATGCGTGCATCCTATTATTTTCTGGGTGCGCTGCTTGGTAAATTCGGCAAGGCAAGAGTTTCCATGCCCGGCGGATGTCCTCTGGGTGACAGACCGATTGACCAGCACATCAAGGCATTCAATGCACTGGGTGCAAGACACTGCAATGATCATGGCATGATCGATCTGGCAGCGGACAAGCTCCGCGGCAATCAGATCTATTTTGACGTGGTGACGGTGGGTGCGACAATGAATGCGATGCTGGCGGCTGTCAAGGCTGAGGGTCTGACCATCATCGAGAATGCAGCCAAGGAGCCGCACATAGTAGATCTGGCGAATTTCCTGAATTCCATGGGTGCGGACATCATGGGTGCGGGCACGGATGTGATCAAGATCCGTGGTGTGAAGTATCTGCACAGCACAACATACGCTGTGATTCCCGATCAGATCGAGGCCGGTACCTTCATGGTGGCAGCAGCGGCTACGGGCGGCGATGTAATGGTTCGTGGTGTCATTCCGAAGCATCTTGAGCCGATCACAAAGAAGATGAAGAAGATCGGTGTGAATATTGAAGAGTTTGACGATGCAGTCAGAGTCTGGGTGGATGGCCCTCTTGTGAAGACGAGCATCAAGACACAGCCCCATCCCGGCTTCCCGACGGATATGCAGCCCCAGATGGCGACCCTGCTGACACTTGCGGAGGGCACGAGCATTGTGACGGAGGGCGTCTGGGAACAGCGTTTCCGTTATGTGGATGAGCTGCGCCGCATGGGTGCGGACATTTCTGTGGACGGCAAGGTAGCAGTTATTGCGGGTACCGGCAAGCTCATGGGTGCGCCTGTGAAGGCATGTGACCTGAGAGCGGGTGCGGCACTTGTGATTGCGGGTCTGGCGGCACAGGGTGTCACTGAGATTGAGGATATTCATCATATTGAGCGCGGTTACGGCGATATTGAGGAGAAGCTCCGCGGTATCGGCGGCTGCATTGAGAAGGTATCCTCGCCTTCTGTCAGAGTAAAGAAGGCACTGTAATATTGAGGTGTGAGCCTGCCTGCATGATGCGGGCGGGCTTTTTTTGTGGGGGTGGGGCGTCTGCACTCACCCAAGGCGCTGCCTTGGGATCCTGCAGGCGCTTGCCCCTCACCCCCCTGCCCCCTCTCCCCAGCGGGGAGAGGGGGGGTAAGGCCGGGGCTTCGCCCCGGCACCCCGCTGGGGGACGAGCTGACGCCGTCCCCCAGCCCCTCGACGCCCTGCTTGGGGGTGAATCGGCTTAAATCCTGTGCCGATATACCCGCTCACTTCGGGCAGAATCCTGCCTCGGCTCGGGGCGCATCGGCTTAAATCCAGTGCCGGTATACCCGCTCGCCTCGGGCAGAATCCCGACTTGTCTCGGGGCGCATCGGCTTAAATCCAGTGCCGGTATACCCGCTCGCCTCGGGCAGAATCCCGACTTGTCTCGGGGCGCATCGGCTTAAATCCTATGCCGATATACCCGCTCGCCTCGGGCAGAATCCTGACTCGGTTCGGGGCGCATCGGCTTAAATCCTATGCCGATATACCCGCTCACCTCGGGCAGAATCCTGCCTCGGTTCGGGGCACATCGGCTTACATCCTGTGCCGATATACCCGCTCGCCTCGGGCAGAATCCTGACTCGGTTCGGGGCGCATCGGCTCAAATCCTGTGCCGATGTACCCGCTCGCCTCGGGCAGAATCCCGACTCGGCTCGGGGCATGTGCTTTGGGAAAGCATATGGAAATTGCCCCCACCCCCTGACCCCCTCCCCGTGGGGAGGGGGAAATAAGAGGGGGGCTTCGCCCCCCTTCCCCGCCTGGGGGCAACGTTTCGCTCGCCCCCAGACCCCAGAGGGGACTTAAAGGACAGAATCCTGACTCGGCTCGGGGCATGTCTCCAATATCAAAAAAACTAACCCTGAATGCTATGATCGGAGAGTGAAATATGGCGAAATTTTATCCCTTATTCAGTTCCAGCAGTGCCAATGCATCCTATATCGGCGGGAGAAATGCCGGTGTGCTTGTGGATGCGGGCGCAAGCTGTAAGAAAATTCTTGAGGCACTCTCCTGCAATGGCCTGCAGCCGCAGTGCATTCAGGGCATCTGCATCACACATACCCACTCCGATCACATCAAGGGGCTGCGTGTGCTCGCCGGTAAGCTCCGTGTGCCGGTTTATGGCTCGCAGAAAACCCTTGAAACCCTCACACAGGCAGGACATATTCCTGCGGGAGTGGATGTCATTCCGATCGATACCCGTGCCATTGCCTGCGGGGACTGTGAGATCACTGCGTTTCCCACGATGCATGATGCACCGGGCAGCTGCGGCTATCGGATTCACACGGCGGATGACAAATTCTGTGCGGTCTGCACGGATCTGGGTGTGGTGACACCCGAGGTGATGCAGGCACTGGAGGGCTGTGACATGGTTCTGCTTGAATCGAATTACGACCCAGCCATGCTGCAAAACGGCCCCTATCCGCCCGAGCTGAAGCGGCGGATTGCTTCGGAATTCGGTCATTTATCGAATCATGAGAGTGCATGGCTTGCGGCACAGCTTGTGCAGCGGGGCACGACACGGCTGCTGCTGGGGCATCTGAGTCCGCACAACAACACGCCGGAAAAGGCATCCGAGGCGGCATTCCAGGGGCTGCAGGATTTTACACATGGAATGGACTATTTACTTGGCATTGCGCCGGTGGAGACACAGGGAGGAGCGGTGATTTTCTGATGCTGGTACAGCTTTTGACGGTAGGAAAGCAGAAGGAGCCGCATCTTCTGGCGGCGCAGGATGTTTATATGAAGCGGTTGACGCCGTTCTGCAAGTTTGAATTCACGCAGCTGCCGGCGGTACGGCTTTCGGACAAGCCTTCGGAAAAGGAGATTCAGGCGGCACTGGAGCAGGAAGCAGCGGCCATTCGCAAGGCGGCGAAGGGCACACTGATTGCGATGTGCATTGAGGGGAAGCAGATGTCGAGTGAGGGCTTTGCTTCGCTCATGACACGGGAGCTGCCGATGCGGGGCAGTGCGGTGACCTTTGTGATCGGCAGTTCGTTCGGGCTTTCGGAGGGCATCAAGAAGGAGGCATTCCGGCGGCTTTCGATGTCGGAAATGACGTTCCCGCATGCGCTGGCGGCGGTGATGCTGATGGAGCAGGTGTACAGGGCGTATCAGATCGAGAAGAATAGTGGGTATCATAAATGAGGGGTGTCCCCTCACCCCCCCAGCCCCCCTCTCCCCAGCGGGGAGAGGGGGGAGTAGAGAGGGGGGCTTCGCCCCCCTCCCCCGACTGGGGGACGAGCTTCGCCGTCCCCCAGACCCCCGATTGTGGCATAGGGATGAGCTGCCGTCCTGATTGTGGCAGAGGGCGGCAAGTCTGCCATACCCGAATGCAGCAAAGGGGGCGATTCTGCCGTATCCGACTGTGGTGAAGGGATGTTCTGCCGCACTCGATTGTGGCGAAGGGATGGTCTGCCGTATCCGACTGTGGTGAAGGGATGGTCTGCTGCACTCGATTGTGGTGAAGGGGGATGATCTGTCGGCCCTGACTGTGGAAAAGGGCGGAAAGCCTGCCAATTTTCCAGTGGATGCAAAAGGTATTGGACTTTGGCGGGGCAGGTCGGTTCCCTATGGGGAATGTACTGTGGAAAACCCATCTTCCCTTGGATTCGATTGGTTTTTGAAATTGAATGAAATGATTGATGATATCAGGAGGTAATGATTATGGCAAAAGCAATGACGATGAGCTATGAGGCCGGCGAGAATTTATACATCAATGTGACCAATCGCTGCCCCTGTGCGTGCACATTCTGTATCCGCAACAATGGTGACGGTGCCTATGGCTCCGATCCGCTCTGGCTGGAGCATGAGCCTTCTATGGAGGAAATGCAGGCAGATCTTGCAAAACGTGACATGTCGAAATACAAGGACATTGTGTTCTGCGGTTATGGTGAGCCGCTTATGCGGCTGGATTATGTCTGTGCGCTGGCAGCCTGGCTGCGTGAGACATATCCGGGCATTCGCCTGCGTCTGAACACCAATGGTTTGGCGGATCTCTACAATGCGGAGGAAGCCTCTGCGGAGGGTACTTCTGCGGCAGCGCGTACGGCGCCCTTATTTGACAAGATTTCCATCAGTCTCAATGGCGGTACAACGGAGGTTTACAACCGTGTGACCCGTCCCCGCGGCGGCGGTGAGGCCCCCTATGAGACGATGCTGCGCTATGCCGAGACCTGCAAGGCACTGGGTACGGATGTGATGTTCACTGTTGTGGATGTGATCAGCCCCGAGGAGATTGCACAGGCACAGGCAAAGGCGGATGCGGTTGGTATTCCGCTTGATGTAAGAGAATATGTGGGGTAAGGGGGCGCCTGCACTCACCCAGGGCGCTGCCCTGGGATCCTGCAGACGCTTGCCCCTCACCCCCCTGCCCCCCTCTCCCCAGCAGGGAGAGGGGGGTAAGTCCGGGGCTTCGCCCCGGCGCCCCGCTGGGGGACGAGCTGACGCCGTCCCCCAGACCCCCGATGGCCTGACTGGGGGCGCATCGGCTTAAATCCAGTGCCGATGTACCCGCTCACCTCGGGCAGAATCCCGACTCGGTTCGGGGCGCATCGGCTTAAATCATGTGCCGATGTACCCGCTTACCTCGGGCAGAATCCCGACTCGGCTCGGGGCACATCGGCTTAAATCCAGTGCCGATATACCCGCTCGCCTCGGGCAGAATCCTGCCTCGGTTCGGGGCATGTGCTTTGGGAAAGCATATGGAAACTGCCCCCACCCCCTGACCCCCTCCCCGTGGGGAGGGGGAAATAAGAGGGGGGCTTCGCCCCCCTTCCCCGCCTGGGGGCAACGCTTCGCTCGCCCCCAGACTCCAGAGGTGACTTGAAGGGCGGAAGCTTGCCTCGGTTCGGGGTGCATCGGCTCAAATCCTGTGCCGATGTACCCGCTTGCCTCGGGCAGAATCCTGACTCGTCTCGGGGCGCATCGGCTCGAATCTTATGCCGATGTACCCGCTCGCCTCGGGCAGAATCCTGACTCGGTTCGGGGCATGTGCTTTGGGAAAGCATATGGAAACTGCCCCCACCCCCTGACCCCCTCCCCGTGGGGAGGGGGAATTGAAGTCGTGGCCTGCTGCCCCGACGCCCTGCTTAGGGGGCAACGCTTCGCTCGCCCCCGGACCCCAGAGGGAGCTTGAAGGGCGGACTTCAAGCTCAGGATATCGTTCCACGGAGTGAGGGGAAATGCTTCGCTCATGGCTCTGATTTTTTCGAAAAAAATAACTGATTTGAAAAAAGTTGTACGTTTGTGTACAACTTTTTCTGTTTTTTCACCCCCTACTGAAAGGAGGTTCCTGATGAGAAAGAAGAAAGATACGGAGCTTGCGCTGGAGGGACTGCGGAAACTGGCCTTCGGGTCGGTCAATGATGCGGTCACGCTTGTGTTCGCTGAAGAAGTGCCCTCCCCTGCCATGCTCGCGAAGATGGATCTCTTTAATGTTTCGGCCATCAGTACGCTCAAAGGCGGGGTGGAGGTGCGCTTCTATGACAGGCAGAAGGCTCTTGAACGTCTCTATGAGTACGGTCATGCCGGCCAGAACGGAGCGGCGGCGGAAAGCCTGCTGGCGGCACTGACGGGAGCGGATGAGGATGCGGTTTGATCGGTTCTCCCAAAAACAGCTGCTTGCCATGCGCTGGTGGGCACTTGATGACTACCGTAACTGTGATGCGCTGATCTGTGATGGCGCTGTCCGCAGCGGCAAGACGCTTTCCATGTCGCTGGGATTTGTCTGCTGGGCAATGGCCTGCTTTGACGGCAGGAGCTTTGCCATCTGCGGCAAGACCATCACATCGCTGGAACGCAATCTCGTACGGCCGCTTCTGCAGGTGCTTGAGGATACGGGCTTTTCCTGCGTGTTCAGTGCGAGCCGTCACTATGTGGATGTCAAGGCACTGGGGCATACGGGGCGGTTCTATCTTTTCGGCGGCAAGGATGAGGGCTCGGCGGCACTGATTCAGGGGATGACGCTGTGCGGCGTGCTCTTTGATGAGACGGCACTCATGCCGCGTTCGTTTGTGGAACAGGCATTGGCACGCTGTTCGGTGGCGGGTGCGAAGCTCTGGTTCAACTGCAACCCATCCCATCCGTACCACTGGTTCTATCGTGAATGGATTTTACAGGCACAGGAAAAGCGTGTGCTCTATCTGCATTTCACGATGGATGACAATCCCTCCCTTTCGGAATCGGTGAAGGAACGCTATCGCCGCATGTATGCGGGGGTGTTCTATGACCGTTTTGTACTGGGCAAATGGACGGCATCCGAGGGGCTGGTTTATCCGATGTTCCGCAAGGGCTGCCATGTTGTGAAGCGTGTGCCGGAATGCAGACGCTATGTGATCTCGTGCGACTATGGCACTGTGAACCCGACTTCAATGGGGTTATGGGGCGAATGCGGCGGCACCTGGTATCGTCTGCGGGAGTATTATTACGATGCAAGGCGGGAGGGGCTGTCACGCACGGATGAGGAGCATTATCGGGGACTGGAGACGCTTGCGGGGGATCTGAAGATCGACTGTGTGGTTGTGGATCCTTCGGCGGCGAGTTTTATTGCGTGCATTGCATCGCACAAGAAATTCCGTGTGCAGAAGGCAAAGAATGATGTGCTCATGGGCATCCGGCAGGTCAGCGATGCGCTGCAGAAGAATCTTCTGCGGATTCATGAGGGCTGCGAGGACATCCTGCGGGAATTCACGCAGTACTGCTGGAATGAGAGTGCGGTCGGGGATGCACCGAAGAAGGAGCATGACCATGCGATGGATGACATGCGGTATTTTGTGAGCACGGTGCTCTGCGGGAAGCAGGGGGATGCATTTGCTGTGCTGTCGGTGACGAGGCAGAGCGGCGGGCATCCGGCATAGAAAAAAGAGGTGATCATTTGCGAATCGGAAGAAAAAAGACGGAAACACCGCCTGCGGTCGTGCAGACGGCGGCACAGGGGCGGCTTGCGGTCTCGGATTATCCGGTGCAGCTCTATGCGTATGAGCTGTTTGAAAAAGTACGCCGCACAGTGCCGCTTGTGGATGCGGCCATCTCCAAGCTTGTGCGGCTGATCGGTTCGTTCCATGTGGAATGCACCGATCCGCATATGCAGGTGCAGCTGGACCGTTTTCTGCGTGAAGTGCCGGTGGGACTGACGGGACAGTCAGTGTACAGCTTTGTGGACAGCTATTTTGACAGTCTGCTGGTTTACGGCAATGCAGTGGGTGAAATTGTCCTCGATACGAAGGGCACCTATGTAGCCGGATTATGGAATGGCAGGGTGACGGATGTGGCGGTGAGAGCGGGGGCTTCTCCGCTGGAACGGCAGTATGTGCTGCGAAAAGGGGATACGGAGCAGCTGCTTCCCCATCCGGAACGCATTCTGTTTACGGCACTGAGACCGCCGGACGGCGGGGTCTATGGTGTTTCACTGCTGCAGGGGCTGCCGGTGTTTGCGGGGATTCTGCTGCGTATTTATGAATGCATGGGGCAGAATTTTGACCGTGCGGGGAACATTCGTTATGCGGTGACCTATCGGCCGTCGGCGGATCCGGCGGACATGGCCTATGCGGGTGAGCGTGCCAAAAGCATTGCGAAGGAATGGAGCGAGGGCATGCAGGCGGCGAGTCATGGAGAAATCAGGGATTTTGTTTCGGTGGGTGATGTGGACATCCGTGTGATCGGGGCGGAGGCACAGATGCCGGAGACGGAGATTCCGGTGCGGCAGCTGCTGGAACAGCTGCTCTCGAAGCTCTCGGTGCCGCCGTTCCTGCTGGGCCTGAGCTGGTCGAGCACGGAACGCATGTCGGCGCAGCAGGCGGATATTCTGACCTCGGAGCTGGATTACTACAGGCGGCTTCTGGAGCCGGTGATCTGCCGCATTGCGGGGATGTATCTGCAGCTTTGCGGCAGTACGGCAGCGGTCAGGGTGCACTGGGATCCGATCAATCTGCAGGACGAAGTGGAGCTGGCACAGGCACGGCTGCACAATGCACAGGCTGCGGAGATTGAAGCGGGGCTTGCCCCCACCCCCTGACCCCCTCCCCTCGGGGAGGGGGAAAAAGAGGGGGGGCTTTGCCCCCCTCCCCCGACTGGGGGCAACGCTTCGCTCGCCCCCAGACCCCGGAGGGGGCCTGAAGGGCGGAATCCTGCCTCGGTTCGGGGCAGCCCCCCGTACGCAATTGCATCGGATCAAAGAGGAAAGTTTCAACACAAACAAGGAGGAAATCAGATGTATAATGATGTAAAACTGGAAAAGGGTATGTATCATCTCGCCGGCAAGAGCTTTATGCAGGCTCTGGAAGAAGCCGATCCGGCGGCACAGTATGCCGGTACGCCTCTGGCTCGTCTCGATGCCTATGAGCGTCAGCTCAAGCGTTTCGACATCCGTGTCAGCGGCCCGTGCTGCGATCGTGTGGAAAAGTTCTTCACCAGCACCGAAAGTGCCGTGCTTTTCCCCGAATTCGTCAGACGTGCTGTGATGCAGGGCATGGAAGAGGCTGTGCTGTCCGATATGGTCGCTGTGGTGTCCCGCAGTGAATCCAATCGTTATCAGGGCTGCAGCCTGACCGATGAGGCCGATTACACGACCACTGAGGCAGGTAAGGCCATGCCGGCTTCTGGCATTATGGAGAGTGCGGAGGTCGTCAACCTCTCCAAGTATGGCCGTCTGATCAATGCATCCTATGAGGCTGTGCGTCAGCAGAGACTCGATGTGTTTGCCCTCATGCTGCGCAGAATCGGCAAGAAGCTTGCGGACAGCGTGGTTTCTGAGGCAGTTTCCGTGCTGAAGACGGCATCCGCATCCGATGCACTCACTGTGGCCGGCAATACGCTTGCCTACAGTGATCTGGCGGCACTGTATGGCCGATTTGATTCCTGCAGCATGACGGCTGTGCTGGCCTCTCCTGCGGTAATGGCGGAGATTCTGGTCATGAATCAGATGCTGGAGGCTTCTTCTGAGGATGCAGCGCAGATTCGTCTGCCCTTCGGTGCGAAGCTCATCAAGTGTCCGCAGCTGGATGACGGTACCATTCTGGGTATGGATACGGCTTTTGCACTTGAGCAGATTCAGAGCTCCGATGTCGTTCTGGAGACGGATAAGCTGATTGACCGTCAGCTCGACTGCATTGCGGTGTCTGTGAATGTGGGCTTCCGCACGCTGATTGCGGATGCGGTGCAGATGCTGAAGCTGGCGTAAGGTGAGGGGGAGCGGATCCCCCACCCCCTGCCCCCTCCCCCAGGGGAGGGGGATGAGAGCGGGGTGTTGCACACCCCGCCCCCGCCCAAAGGCTGCACCTTTGGAATCCGGAGGCATGATTCCCCACATCAAGAGGGGGATGAGAGTGGGTGCTGCACACCCGCCCCCGCCCAAAGGCTTTGCCTTTGGAATCCGGAGGCATGCTCCCCCACATCAAGAGGGGGATGAGAGCGGGTGCTGCACACCCCGCCCCCGCCCAAAGGCTGCGCCTTTGGAATCCTGATTCCCCACATCAAGAGGGGGATGAGAGCGGGTGCTGCACACCCCGCCCCCGCCCAAAGGCTGCGCCTTTGGAATCCGGAGGCATGCTCCCCAACACCAAGAGGGGGATGAGAGCGGGTGCGGCACACCCCGCCCCCGCCCAAAGGCTGCGCCTTTGGAATCCGGAGGCATGCTCCCCCACACCAAGAGGGGGATGAGAGCGGGGTGTTGCACACCCCGCCCCCGCCCAAAGGCTTAGCCTTTGGAATCCGGAGGCATGCTCTCCCACATCAAGAGGGGGGTGAGAGCGGGTGCTGCACACCCCGCCCCCGCCCAAAGGCTTAGCCTTTGGAATCCGGAGGCATGATTCCCCACACCAAGAGGGGGATGAGAGCGGGTGCGGCACACCCCGCCCAAAGGCTGCGCCTTTGGAATCCGGAGGCATGCTCCCCCACACCAAGAGGGGGATGAGAGCGGGTGCTGCACACCCCGCCCCCGTCCAAAGGCTGCGCCTTTGGAATCCGGAGGTATGCTCCCCCACATCAAGAGGGGGATGAGAGCGGGGTGCTGCACACCCCGCCCTCGCCCAAAGGCTGCGCCTTTGGAATCCGGAGGCATGATTCCCCACACCAAGAGGGGGATGAGAGTGGGTGCGGCGCAGTCCCCGATAACAAAACGATTGACAAGGAGGCCATCCATGAAAGAAAAGCTTGAAAAGCTCAACCGTTTTACCCGCAGGGAGCATACGGAGGAGGAGGTCTATCTCTTCAGCGTGATTCTCTGCGACAATGATATTGACCGTGATACCGAGCGTTTTTCCGAAGAGGCACTCGCTGAACTCCAGAAGCGTTTCATCGGCAAGACCGGTATCTTTGACCATAATCCCACGTCCTGCGGACAGACCGCACGCATCTATGACACGGAGATTGTCCGTGAACCCGGCAGAATGACTGTCGACGGCCGTCCCTATACCGCCCTTAAGGCGTATGCGTATATGATCCGTACCGATGCCAATGCCGATCTCATCCGTGAGATTGAGGGCGGCATCAAGAAGGAAGTCAGCGTTTCCTGTGCGGCGGCCAGGCAGCTTTGCTCTGTCTGCGGTGCGGACAGACGTCAGACAGCATGCAGCCATGTGCCGGGACAGACGTACGGTGACAAGACCTGCCATGTGATTCTTGACGAGATTCAGGATGTCTATGAATGGAGCTTTGTGGCCGTGCCGGCACAGGTGCAGGCAGGCGTGACGAAATTTTATCAGGGGGAGAACACCATGCATTCAGATAAAACCGATCAGACGCAGGCAGCACTGCTTGCGGAAGTGGAAAAACAGATGCGTGCCGAGGTCATGCAGCTGTGTGCCAGAGAAAAGAGCGGTGCGGTGTCCAAGGCACTGCAGATGGCTTCGGAGAAGCTCGGGCTGCAGGAGCTGATGACATTTAAGCAGGCACTGCTTGCGGAGCAGACCGGCAGAGCGCAGGTGCAGCTTCTGGGTGAGACCGAGGATGCACAGCTCGACGGCTACTGCTATCGCTGACGCATCAATAAAACGGGAGGGATACCATGAATTTACAGATGATTGCTTCATTGTTCACACTGTTTTCCGGCGAGGAGAATCAGGAGAAGTATCTCCCCTTGCTGACGGCGGCGGTGCAGGAGGTGCAGTCGCAGCTTGTCAGCGGGGCGGATGGCAGTGCGGTGCGGCTGTGCTATCTGGCCGCAGCCATCGCCAATCTCCGCTATACCCAGATCTATGGGGCAAGGGATAAGGCACTGGCAACCTATGCCGGAACCATTGCCTATCAGACAAATGCCGAGCAGCAGCTGCGCTTTGCCATGCATCTGGTGCAGTGCTATCGTGCCCTGTGCAGGGATCTGCTCAGGGACGGCGAGTTTGTTTTTGTCGGCATCAGGGGGCATTGAGATGAAGACGCTTTTTATGCAGGCATATGACGCATTGTCGGCACATCTGCCGGTGTATCCGTCCTTTGATGCGGTGCCGCTGGAGAAGAAACCGGCGGCGCTCTTTGCTGTGCTCGATCAGGCGGAAACGGTGCTGGACACGCCGGCTGTGACGCCCGAGGGGCGAATGCATCCGGTGGAGACAATGCTGACGGTGACGCTGCTTTTGCCGGTATACGGCGATTTCCGGCAGGCAGTGGACTGCTTTTATGAAACCGTGGTGCCGGTAATGCTTTCGCTTGACGGGTGCGTGACGCACATCCGCACGGATGCGGTCAGGGTGGATCACAAGCTGCGCAGGCTTGTCTTCAGCGGCCGCTTTACACTGAAGGGGCTGTATCTGGTACGCAGTGAGGAGGCATCGGCATGAATCAGACATTTTTTGATCCGAACAGACGCTATCCTGTGACGCTCGGGCCGCATACGATCTATTTGCAGACCTGTCGGATGACGGGGCTGTGCACGGTGCAGGAACAGGCGGCGGCCAATGGGCTGAGTGCGGTGACGGGCATCACCCCGAAGGGACTGCGTCTGGAGCTGCGTGGATTTCTGCCGCCGTCGCTGTCCTATGAAGAGGCAGCGGTGCTGCTGGCATCATATCTGCGTGAGGGCACGGAGCAGGCGCTTCAGTTCGGCACGCTATGCTGTAATGCGGCAAGGCTCTGGGGCTACACGCTCAGCGATGAAAAGCAGCCGGTGCAGCTTGTACTGCGGTTCTATGTGCCTACTCTTCCGGAACGAATGGAGGATGTCACATGAGTGCGGACTTTATGCTGCGTCTGTATGACGGCGACCGGTTTGTGGATGAACAGCCCTGTCTGCAGGTGATGCTTGAGCGTGAGGCCTACACGCCCTATGAAAAGATGTCGGGTGTGTTTTTATCATCCGGCAGGGATTACGGCAATGTGAATGCGGTGGCTCTCTATCATCACAATGTGCGGATCTATTACGGCATGGCCGATCAGATCCGGCAGTACACGGTGAAGGGACGCACATTTGTGCGTGCGGCTTCGAAGAGCTTTACTTCGGTGCTGGCGCAGAATGAGATTGTGCCGGGGCTGCATTTTGATGTGACGATGGAGACGCTGATGACGTCGTTCTATCAGTTCCCGTATGTGCAGTATGAAAATTATGCAGGTACGGGGTATATTTATGTGAAGGACGGCAGCAGCATCTGGGACAGCATTGTGACCTTCGGGTATAAGCTCTCGGGCAATTACCCGTATATCTATGGAAACACGGTGCGTCTGACGCCGCATGCCTCGCCGAAAACGACGGTTCTGACGGATGGCATTGTCACGGAATGGGGCGAGGAACGGGATACCACAAGGCTTGTGAGTATGTATCATATGGCTGATATTCAGGGAAATTATGATGCTTACAGCCTTGCAAATCCGGAGGCTGCGAAGGCGGAGATCGTCCGTCACAAGCAGATTGCAATGGAACAGCAGTTTTTGTACGATCCGCAGCAGGCACTGGTCTTCCGGAATAAATTCTCCTGCCGAGGGGAATATGCACGATATGCAGAATATGCAGGATTTCACAATGAATGCATTCATGATCGTGTATCGTGGGGAACATTTCTGCCGGAAGCGGAGATCGGCCGTGTACGAATGACGTACAGCGGCGGAAGGCTGCGCACACGGCTCTGGGCATATGACGACGGCTTTTATCATATTGCTGTGTGACGGACATTTTTCCGTCGTCTGCATATAATGGAACTGGGGAGGAACAGCCGCTCCCCGGGAAGCAGGTCGAACGTGATGGAAGCACGCACACAGCCGCTCTGCACACTTGCGGAGGGAGCGGAGGCCACGGTATCGGCACTGATGCTGGACGGCATGATCCGCAGGCGGCTGCAGGACATCGGATTGATTGTGGGAGCACGCATCCGGTGTCTGTACCGCAGTCCTTCCGGAGATCCGGCGGCTTATCTGATCTGCGGGGCAGTGATTGCCCTGCGCAGGCAGGATGCTGCCGGTGTGATTGTGGAGAGATGAGAAAAAGCACCCCCATGTGGGGGTGCTTTTTATTTTTGGGGAAAATCATATGTTTTTGCGGACGCACTGACTGTTCGGAATTCTCGCCATTGACCGAAAAAGCACCCCCGAATGGGGGTGCTTTTCAAATTGCATAGATTAGCCCAGTACGATCACGATCTCATTGCAGTCAGTCAGATCAGCTGCCTTGATATAGCCGCCGTCGAGCTGCTGGCCGTTGAGTGTGACGCTTGCAACACCGCTCTGTACATGGTTCGGGTTCTGTACATCGATGCACAGCTTCTTGCCGCGGAAGTTCTTCTTCATCTTGAAGCCATCCCATGCGGCAGGAATGGACGGAGAAATGGTGATGCCGTCGGCATCCGGACGAATGCCGCAGATACCCTCTGTGCAGCCTACCATTACGGTGGATGCAGTACCTGTCAGCCAGTGAACATGGGATCTGCCCTCGAAGGGAGATGCCTTGGACTCGGTGAACTGACCATGTACATAGGGTTCGAGCACACGGATCTCTGCCTTGTCATTCATGGCAGCCGGTGCGGATTCCATGAAGTATTCAAATGCTCTGTCGCCGTGACCCAGGAGACCCTCTGCGAGGATCAGCCAGCCCTGGGACTGGGAGAAGATACCGCCGTTTTCCTTGGTATCGGCATTGAAAATATGCATCAGTGCGCCGTCGAAATAGTGCTCCTTGTAGGGCGGTTCGAGCAGCTTTGCACCATAGGGTGTGTTCAGGATCTCGTGAACGGAGTTCATGGCCTTTTCAGCCTGCTCCTCACTTGCAAAGCGGGATACAACTGCCCAGCTCTGGGGGTTCAGCCACATATTGGCCTCGGGATCCTTCTTTGCACCAACGATCACGCCGTCCTCACGGATGCCGCGGATGAATCTGTCCTCATCCCAGCACTTTTCGAGGGTTTCGCCAAGCTTTGCCTGTACTTCGTCAATATAGGCAACATACTCTGTATCGTTCTTGTCCTTTGCCATGTCACGGATGACGCTCATTGCATAGTACAGCTGGAATGCCACGAATGTGGATTCGCCCTTTGCACCCATGCGCAGGCAGTCGTTCCAGTCAGCATGCAGACCGGCGGGCATATTGTTGGCACCGAGTCTCTCCATGGAGAAGCGGATCGCATTCTTCAGATGCTCATAAACGGTAGCCTCGCCGCCGCCCTCTTCTGCATAGGTAATCACTTCATCGAGGAAGCCCTTGTTGCCGCTCTCGCCGATGTACTTAACAATAGTCGGGAACAGCCACAGTGCATCGTCTGCACGATAGGACGGATGGCCGGTTTCCTTTGCATAAGCGCTGTTTTCGTTCTGCTCATCGGGGCAGTTCTCGTGGCCGGCATTGTGATCGAACTTAACCAGAGGCAGGCCGCCGCCGTTGCTGACCTGAGCGGAGAGCATGAAGCGGATCTTTTCTGCTGCCATTTCGGGATCCAGATGGATGATACCCTGGATATCCTGAACGGTATCTCTGTAGCCGTAGCCGTTACGCAGGCCGCAGTAAACGAAGGAGGCGGCTCTCGACCAGATGAAGGTGATGAAGCACTGGTAGGCATTCCACACGTTCATCATGTTGTTGAATTCCTCGGAGGGTGTCTCCACCTCGAAGTTGGAGAGCTTTTCATGCCAGTAGGACTTGAGGGCGCACAGCTCCTCATCCACCTTGCCGGGGGTCTCATAGGCAGCCAGAATTTCAGCGGATTCTGCGTCATTCTTCTGACCGAGCACATAGATGATCTCCTTGGTCTCGCCGGGCGCAAGTGTCAGCTCGGAACGCAGTGCAGCGCAGGCATTGGAGTTGAAGTTCATGGAATCATCGCACTTGCCCTCTTCCACCATGATGGGGTTGGAGTAGGTTCTGTAGGCGCCGATGAACTTGTCCAGATTGCCGCAGCCGTCAACAACTTCTGCACCGGCCACACCGAAGAAACGCTCTCTGTGGTTGGAGCCGTCAGCCCACTTGCCGGAGTTTTCGTTGATGTGCTGGAGGATCTTGTTGCCCTTGCGCTCTGTGCGGGTGATGAACAGGGTGTACTGGAGGTTAACCTGATCCTGCTCATAGTTATTGTCGTTTGTGAATTCAATGAAACCGAATGCGGAAAGCTTTCTTTCCTTGGAATCATTGTTTGTCACCTTCATGCGCCATACTTCGTAGGTCTGACCTGCGGGCACATAGTAGGTGGTTTCGGTTGCGATCTTGGCATACTCGGAAGTCATGATGGAGTATGCGGTACCGTGGCGGCACTCGGACTTATAGGCGTCGAGGGGCTTGCCCACGGGCTGCCATGTAGCGGACCAGAAGTCGCCGTCCTCTGCATCACGCAGATAGATGTATCTGCCGGGCAGGGCCATCATGGAATTGAAGCGGAATCTTGCGATTCTGCCGTTGGCACCGGACTGCACGAAGCTGTAGCCGGCGGCGTTGTTGGATACGATGGCACCGTATGCGGGGGAACCCAGATAATTAACCCACGGTGCGGGGGTGTCGGGTCTTGTGATGACGTATTCCTTGTTTGCAAGGTCGAAATGGCCGTACTGCATAATGGAACTCTCCTTTTTCGGGGATAAATTTTTGTCTTTGTGTAGTATATACACTCATAATCATTGTATCATATCGTGACTTTTTTTGCAAGGGGTTTTGCGAATGTTTTTCAGAAAAATTCTGGAGTCACCCCCTCTGAACTGTCCGAGGGGCGGGGCGGAAATTTGACATTTTCCATAAAATGGTGTATACATGGTGCTGGATTACACCATGTCCGGTTTTTCCAAGGACGGCAATATGGAAAAGACCTTTGACGGCGAGTGGGATCTGACGGAGAAGCCCGAGGCGGGCGGCGGCCGGACGATCGTGCAGGGGGATTACACGGTTACGAGACTGGATGACGAATATATCTGCATCCTGTTTGAGGGTGGTGCAGGCGGCCGTTCGGCGGTGCAGACGATGAAGTTTGCCGAGGGACTGATTCTGGATGGCAGCACGATGGAGCGGTACACGCTCGGTGATCTGTACACGGTGGATGCGGGCTTCACTGCGGTTGTGGAGGCGGCTCTGACTGCGCATGGCGGCGAGAGCAAGCTCAAGGGCAGCGATCTGCAGACATCACTGGAGCACAGCGGAACGCGTGCCTATGGCATTGGTGCATATCTGAGGCCCGAGGGGCTGGTGATTGTCCTGCCCGGCATGAGCATCCTTGAGGACTGGATCGAGCTGACACTTCCCTATGATGATGTGGCGGCATATCGGAAATAAAAGATACTGCGAAGCAGCCTGAGGATTCCAAAGGGAATCATTCCCTTTGGCAGGGGGTATGGGGGACAGCGTCCCCCATGAATACTTAAGAATACGAATAATAGTTAAATTCAGCCTAAAAGAATATTTTTCCTTTGGTCTTGATTTCTCCTTCCTCTGCGATGCGTGAGCGAGCAGACGCATACCCCTTTGCTCCATAAAAGAAAAGCCCCCCTTTTTCAACAAACTGAAAGCACACCGGAAAGGTGTGCTTTTTATGTTGATTCAGTCCGATTCTGCCGGCGCATCAGGTCAATCAGCGCTGTGATGATTTCCTGCTGGTCTTTGCGGAGGTGGTGGAATGCCGTCATCATGCGTTTATCCTCGCCGGTCGTTTCCGGAGTATAGGAAAGCAGATCATCCACGGAGATATTGAACACCGCCGCAATCCGGACAAGTGTGGTGCAGTCCGGTTCATGCTTATTCCTGATATAGCCGTTGAGCGTGGTAGGGGCGATTTTCAGCCGTGCGGCAAGCTCCCGCTGGGACATGCTGCGCTCCTCCAGTAAATTCAGAATCACGTCTCCGATGTTCATACTATCACCTCATCCCTATTATAAGGCAATATCGGATTTTATGCATAAAAATTCGGAAAAATCGGATTTTCTTCTTGACAAATACGAGAATATGGTATATAATTAGGATAAATTCGAATTTTCGGGAGGTATTATTATGGATTCGACTAAAAAACGAAGCGTACCGCTGATGGTGGTTTGTGTGCTGGGACTGCTGATGGTGCCGGGGGAACTTGTTCCCGTATTACTCGCTTATGTTTCTTTGACAGGAAATTTTCCATTCATTATGGTAAGTCTTGTCGCAGCGATTTCCTTTATTCTGCTGATGATAGATAAGAATTCAAAATTCTGTGCAGTCGTTCCGCTGCTTTGCATACCGATCTATCTGGTGGATATAATAGATTTCATACGATATCTGGTGGATACAAAAGATATCATACATCAATTTCATTCTTACGATTTTTTTGACATTCTCTACTTCGGAGCAGTAATTTTCACATCTCTTTTTGCAGTGGCTTGTTTTATACTGTCGCTTTTGGGCTGTATAAAACCAAAGTTCTCCTGGATGGCACTGGCATCATCTGTAGCAGCAATCGCGTTGAATCTTATGTCTATCATATCAGCAATATATGTTGACCCTACATATATTGCTTTTTCCCAAATTATCCGTGTAATTTTCAGCGTGAATCACATTTTCTTCTTCTTCGGCATTGCCGTATTCCTGTACGGCCGCTGGAAGAGAAAACAGGGGGAGTTGTCAGTATAATGCAAAAGCCACGGCAACAGCGATGTCCTCTTGACTTTTTATAAAAAATCGTGTATAATATAAAAAAGAGAGCATACCGATGACGGTCGCTCCCGAGTAAAACAGCTAAAGAATAACCGCCTAACTTTGGAACGTGGGGCGGTTATTTCTTTTTATCATTGTGAAAAATCATATACAAAAGTGAAGTGAATCCGACAAGGAAAATGCCTGTCTGGATCAAATCTGACACTGTTATGTATTGTTCCATGATATCACTCCCTTCCGGGAGCAAGGAATGACCGCCACCGTTATGATATGCTCTTATGATTATTATACAAATATCTACAGGGTTTGTCAAGAATTTCCCTGATTTTAGAGCGGAAAATAATCGAGGCGGACAGTCACATTGTCCGCCTCGTAATATTTTACACCAGAGAAGAAGTGATAAACACATCATATGTGCGGCGCACTGCCACATCATAGATGCAGCGGATGGCCTGATGCAGATCGTGCTCGTTTACGCCGACAATGACGTTCAGCTCGCTGGAGCCCTGGTCGATCATCTTTACATTGATTCTTGCATGTGCCAGTGCTGCAAAGATACGGGCTGCTGTACCATGTGTGCGGCGCATGCCCTTACCGACGACTGCCAGCAGTGCAACCTCATGCTCGATCTCAACATGATCGGGATTCACTGTCTTGCGCAGTGCCTCGAGGAGCTGGTCTTCCTTGCCCTTCAGACTGTCTGTGTCAACAATCACGCTCATGGTGTCAATGCCGGAAGGCATGTGCTCGAAGGAAATGCCAAGATCGGCAATGACATTCAGTACGTCACGGCAGAAGCCGATCTCGCTGTTCATCATGGACTTTTCAATATTGATCGCAGAGAAGCCCTTCTTGCCGGCAATACCGGTGATGGTGCGCTGGCTCTCTTCTGCGGAATCGTCCGGAATGATCATTGTGCCGGCATCCTCAGGACGGTTGGTGTTGCGGATGTTGATCGGGATGCCTGCGGTTCTTACAGGGAAAATGGCATCCTCATGCAGTACGGATGCACCCATATAAGCCAGCTCACGCAGCTCCTTATAGGTGATGACCGGAATTTCAAGGGGCTGGTCAACGATTCTCGGGTCAGCAACCAGCATGCCGGATACGTCCGTCCAGTTCTCATATACGGAAGCACGAACGGCTCTTGCCAGCAGAGAACCGGTCACGTCGGAACCGCCTCTGGAGAAAGTGCGGACAACACCGCTCACGGAACGGCCATAGAAACCGGGAATGACAGCACACTCTACGCCTTCCAGACGCTCACGGAGCTTGGCAACGGTCTCGTGACGCATCATCATGCCCTCATCGTTGAAGACAATGACATCGGCAGCATCAACAAACTCAAAGCCCAGATATGCTGCAATGATGATGCCGTTGAGGAACTCGCCGCGGCTGGCAGCATATTCTCTGCCGGCAGTGGCCAGATTCTGTCTGATCTGCTCGAACTGTGCTTCAAGAGAAACATCCACGCCAAGGTCAGCAATGATGCCGTTGTAACGATCCTTGATCATCTGGAAATCGGCTGTGAAATCCTCGCCCAGGCTTGCCTTTTCATAGCAGGCATAGAGCATGTCGGTCACCTTGATATCAGCATCAAAACGCTTGCCGGGTGCGGAGGGCACCATGAAGCGTCTCTCGGGATCTGCCTTTATGATTGCGGCTGCCTTCTTGATCTGGCCTGCATCTGCAAGGCTGCTGCCGCCGAACTTAACTACTTTAACACCCATAATCTGTTTCCTTTCTGAATCAACGGTGTTCCGCCGGTGTGCGGAACGCCTGTATTTATCGCTGTTTTTCCATGTTTTTATTATATTCCATTTTATACAAAAAATCAATTGGGATTTGAGACAAATTTTTATCGCTCTCATTTGCTTTTTTGGTGAATACGACTGTTTTTCTGTGGCGTACAGGCTGAAGGGCAGGGCCGGATCAGGTTTAACCTGAATTTAACGGCCGCATGCTGTCGGATTTTACAATCCGCAGGGTATAATAGAAATGTAAACTACATCCGATGAAAGGACGTTTTCCCATGGACAATATGATTCTGAGTGTCATTGTATTCGCCGGCGGTCTGGCATTTTTCCTGTACGGCATGCACGTTATGTCATCCAGCCTTGAGAAGATGGCGGGCGGCAAGCTTGAATCCATTCTCAAGAAGCTTACCTCCAACCGGTTCAAGGCGTTGGCAGTGGGTGCGGGCGTCACAGCGGTCATTCAGTCTTCCTCCGCTCTGACGGTCATGCTGGTGGGTCTTGTGAACAGCGGCATCATGTCCCTGACACAGAGCATCGGCGTGATTATGGGTTCCAATATCGGCACGACCATGACGGCATGGCTCCTCAGTCTGATGGACATCAGCGGCAGCAGCCTTGCGATGAAGCTGATGAAGCCCGACTACTTCTCCCTCGTGCTTGCCCTGATCGGTGCCTTCATGCTGATGCTGTGCAAGAGCGTGAAGAAAAAGGACATTGCCAACATCATGGTCGGCTTTGCTGTACTGATGTACGGCATGAAGATCATGGGCGATACAGTTGAGCCGCTTGCCGAAGTGCCCGAGTTCCAGAACCTGATGCTCGCATTCAAGAATCCCATCCTCGGTGTGATCGTGGGTGCGGTGGTCACCTGCATCATCCAGAGTTCCTCTGCTTCCGTCGGCATCCTGCAGACACTGGCAAGCCAGACCGGACAGGTCACAAACGGCATGGCCATCCCGATCATCATGGGACAGAATATCGGTACCTGCATCACTGCGCTGATTTCCAGTATCGGTGTCAGCCGCAATGCCAAGAAGGTGGCCATTGTCCATGTTTCCTTCAACCTGATCGGCACCACCGTCCTGCTGACGCTGTATCTGATCCTGAATTCTATCTTCGTGTTTGCCTTCTCCGATCTGCCTGCCAATGCGACAAGCATTGCGGTCATCCACTCCGTATTCAACATCACAACGACCGTGGTTCTGCTGCCGTTCACATGGCTGCTTGAGAAGATTGCAAACACCATTCTCCCTGACAAGACAGAAGAGCAGCCCATGAAGAAGGGCGTCATGATCGACAAGAGACTGCTGGCGACCCCCTCTGTTGCAATCTCCGAGTGTCAGGAAGCCTCCGCACGCATGGCACAGCTGGCAAATACCACGCTGCTTGATGCCATTTCCCTGATCACTGCCTATGACGAAGCCAAGGCGGATCAGATCCGGAAGAACGAGGATATGCTCGATAACTATGAGGATCTGATCGGCACCACACTGGTGCAGGTGTCCTCCCAGGCACTGTCCGAGCATGACAGCCAGACGACCACTCGTGTGCTCCGTGCGATCGGCGACTTTGAGCGTCTTGGTGACCACGCACTCAATATGGTCGATATTGCGAAGGAAATCCACGATAAGAAGATTCAGTTCACACCGGAAGCCCAGAAGGAGCTGTCCGTGCTCACCGATGCCCTGACCGAGATCCTGCACAACACCTTCACGGTCTATGACAATGCCGATGAAAAGGCTGCAGCGGATATCGAGCCTCTGGAGCAGGTAATCGATTACCTGACACGGGACATCCGTGCCAACCACATCCAGCGTCTGCAAAAGGGCATGTGCTCGATTGAAACGGGCTTTGTGCTTGCCGATATGCTGACGAATTTCGAGCGCGTCTCCGACCACTGCTCCAACATTGCCGTGGCCATCATTGAGACCTCTCACAGCACATTCGATACACATAAGTATCTGAGCAAGGTGAAGTTCGGCAACAAGAACTTCAACGAGCAGTTCGACCGCTATGCGGCACAGTATCAGCTGCCCCGTGCATGACCCTTCTTTTACCCTCTCCCCGAAAGGGGAAACAGACCCGCCTCCCGCAGGAGGCGGGTTTTTCTGTTTTCGACCGGAATCATACGGACTGTTATTTTTTCAGACTATTTTAAGAAAACCCCATGCCTGCGTGGGTTTTTGCGTTATTTAACATAGATTTAACATGAACGCCCTATCAGATTTTACAATTCTGCGCTATAATAAAGCTATGTAAATTTCGTGTAAAATCGACACCAAAGGAGCAGAATTATGAACGGAATCATCCTTGCGCTGATCAAGGTCGCCGGCGGTCTGGCCTTCTTCCTGTACGGCATGCATGTCATGTCCTCGGGTCTGGAGAAAATGGCGGGCGGCAAGCTTGAAATGGCACTCAAGAAAATGACATCCAACCCCTTCAAGAGTCTGGCACTGGGTGCGGGCATTACCGTTGCCATCCAGTCGTCCTCGGCCCTGACAGTCATGCTGGTTGGCCTTGTCAACAGCGGCATCATGCAGATCGGGCAGACGGTCGGCGTCATCATGGGCTCGAACATCGGTACGACCTTTACGGCCTGGCTGCTCAGTCTGATGGATATCAGCGGCGACAGCCTGCTGTTGTCACTCATCAAGCCCGAGAACTTCTCGCTGGTGCTTGCGCTGATCGGTGCGTTTATGATTATGAGTGCCAAGAGCGTGCGGAAGCGTGATATTGGTGCCATCATGGTCGGCTTTGCGGTGCTCATGTACGGCATGAAGCTCATGGGCGATGCCTGCAAGCCCCTTGCGGATGTGCCCGAGTTCCAGAATCTGCTCGTGGCGTTCAATAATCCCGTCTTCGGCGTGGTGATTGGTGCGTTGGTAACGGGTATCATCCAGAGCTCGGCGGCGTCCGTCGGCATTCTGCAGACCCTTGCCATTCAGACCGGCCAGATTACATACGGCATGGCCATTCCGATCATCATGGGCCAGAACATCGGTACCTGCGTGACTGCGCTGATTTCCAGTTTCGGTGTCAGCCGCAACGCCAAGAAGGTGGCGGTCATCCACATTTCCTTCAACCTCATCGGTACAGTCGTTCTCCTGACGCTGTATCTGATTGCCGATGCTCTCTTCAAGTTTGCCTTCTCCGATCTTCCCGTCAATGCGGCAGGCATTGCCGTGGTGCACTCCATTTTCAACGTGGCAACGACCGTTCTGCTGCTGCCGTTCGGCAAGCTGCTGGTGAAGATTGCAAACACCGTTCTGCCGGATAAGGGCGAGGAGCCTGTAAAGAAGAAGAGCGTCATGATCGACGAGCGTCTGCTTGCCACACCTTCTGTGGCGATTGCGGAGTGTCAGGCTGCTTCCACAGAGATGGCAAAGCTTGCAAGAGAAACCCTGCTGACCAGTATCGATCTGATCGGCAACTATAATGAAGAAACCGCACAGCTGATCCTGAAGAACGAGGACAAGCTCGATGATTACGAGGACAAGCTGGGCACAAGTCTGGTACAGATTTCGGCCCAGGCACTGTCCGAGCACAACAGCCAGATGGCGTCCCGTATTCTGCGTGCGATCGGCGATTTCGAGAGACTGGGTGACCATGCGGTCAATCTGGTCAGCATTGCCGAGGAGATCCACACAAAGAAGATCCAGTTCACCCCTGAGGCCAACAAGGAAATCAGCGTGCTGACGGGTGCACTCAAGGAGATTCTGGAGAATATGTGTACCGTTTATGAGAGCTGTGACGAATCCGCCGCAGCGGACATTGAGCCGCTTGAGCAGGTCATTGACTGCCTGACCAAGGAAATCAAGGCGAACCATGTCAGCCGTCTGCAGAAGGGTCTGTGCACGATCGAGACCGGTTTTGTGCTGATGGATCTGCTGACGAACTATGAGCGTGTTTCCGACCACTGCTCGAACATTGCGGTATCGGTCATTGAGACATCGCACAGCACATTTGAGACGCATAAGTATCTGAGCAAGGTGAAGTTCGGCAACAAGAACTTCAATGACAACTTCGAGAAATTCTCGGAGAAGTACAGTCTTACATGATGAAAAACGCCGCCCGATGGGGCGGCGTTTGATCTTGTCAAGGAGGCGCTATTTCTTCCCCCTCTTCCGGAACAGCACCGCTGCGGCAAGGCCTGCGGTGATGGCTGCGGTGATGCCGCCGGCCGCTGCGGTGAGGCCGCCTGTCAGAATGCCGAGTGCCCCGTCCTCGGCAATGGCTTCCCGCACGCCCTTTGCCAGCAGATGTCCGAAGCCCGTCAGCGGCACGCTTGCCCCCGCTCCGGCAAATTCGGCAAGCGGCTCGTACCAGCCCAGTGCCGATAAAATTACCCCGCAGACCACAAAGCTCGTCAGAATCCGTGCGGGCGTGAATTTGGTATAATCGATCAGCACCTGACCGATCGCACAGATCACACCCCCGATCAGAAACGCTTTCAGCAGATCCGTCAGCATGTGCCGTCCTCCTTTGCAAATGAAATGTCCACCAGATGTGAGATGCCCGGAATGCTCTCCCCCTGCTGCACAATCATCGGGGAAAGCAGGGCACCGGTTGCGGCAAACAGCATCCGGCGGATGCTGCCCTGCTGCACCTGCGGCAGGAAATGCCCGCAGAGAATGCTGCCCGCACAGCCGCAGCCCGAGCCGCCGGCATGGGTATCCTGTGCATCGGCATCGAACATCATGGCCCCGCAGTCCTGATGCTGCGGGGCGATATCGATACCCTCCTGCTGCAGAAGCATTCGCACGAGCTTTGTGCCGATGTTGCCCAGATCCCCCGTCACGATCGCATCATAATCCGAGGGCTGTGTGCCGGTATCGGAAAGATACCGTGCGATGGTATCCGCTGCCGCCGGAGCCATGGCCGCTCCCATATTGTTGGCATCGGTGATGCCGAGATCCTGGATCCGCCCGATGCATACGCCCCGCACATAGGGCGGGCCGCCGCTTTCTGTGAGCACAAGCGCCCCCGATGCGGTGCAGGTCCACTGGGAGGTGGGCGTGCGCTGACCGCCGTAGGAGAGCGGGAACCGGAACTGCCGCTCGGCTGTGGAGAAATGCGATGAAGTCACGGCGGCGGCACGCTTGCAGAAGCCGCCCTCGACCAGAAGGCTGCCGGTGAGCAGTCCCTCGGCCATGGTCGAACAGGCACCGTAAAGCCCGAGGAAGGGAATGCCGAACTCACGCAGGGCGAAGGAAGAGCTGGTGCACTGGTTGATGAGGTCGCCTGCGAGGACACAGTCGAGAACGGCGGCATCGAAGCCGCTTTTGCGCAAGGCGAGCTGCAGCGTCTCGCACTGCAGGCGGCTTTCGGCTTTTTCCCAGGTCTTTTCGCCGAAATCGTCACGCAGTTCGATCCGGTCAAAGCAATGGCCGAGGGGGCCGTCCCCTTCCTTCTGCCCGACAATGCTGGCAAAGCTGCGGATGCTGGGGGGATGCGGCAGACGAATGCTGCTGCCGATGCGTTTCTCCATGGCATGTACCTCCTGAATATTGATCAGAAGAAGTATGCCACAAATGGGCTGAAATATGTATGCATGACATGTTTGCAAGAAAAAAGGGACGCCTTTCCGGCTGTCCCTTTTTCCGTCATTCCGCCCGCAGCACATACAGCGTATCCGCCGCCGGGGCTTCGAGCGCATTGAATTCGGCTTCTGTCATGGCGATGACCGGCGTCATGTCCGCACGCAGCGCACCGATCTCCATGGTCTGCTGCTCCGTTGCGGCGGAAAGGCTGGCAATCTGCGTGGTGTGCATGGCCAGACTTGTGTCGATGACAGCAAACTGGTCGGCTTCCCTTGCCTCGAAATCGGCCACAAGTGCATTGATTTCCTCAATGGCCGCATCCGCAGCGGCACGCACTTCAAGCAGAAATGCCGTATAACTGCGGCTTTCGAGCTTGGCATCGCTGTCGGGCAGGCCGCGGACGGTCACATCCGGCAGCTGATAACGGAGGATCCTGTCGGGCGGCTGCGTCAGATCGGGCACTTCGTTCTGGTAATAATAGCCGAACAGATCGAGTGCAAGGCGTCCGGCCTCCGTTGTGAACAGGGCATCGACAGTCCAGTACAGATGCAGCACGGTATCCTCTGTCTCCGCACGGAGAGCGGACTGGGTTTCGCCGCCGGATTCGGTGATGCCGCGGATCATGAAGGAAAACTCGCTCAGGTCGAGACCGTCATGGAAGCGATCCACCTCGAACACAATGGTATCCGTCCTTGTTTCATCCTGCGACAGCAGATCCGCAATGGGCGTGGTATCAATATACTTGCCGATGGCTTTCAGCATCATAGGGCATGCTCCTTTCGGTAAATTGGCAGGCATCCCTGCAATTCTGCTGAAAACAGACAGAAAGTGGGACGCTTTTGTACAACTGACCGGAAATCAGCGTATTTTTCACCCGCAGAAACGCACAAAGCCTGTATGTTTCCATACAGGCTTTGCAGTATATCCTCTTTATGAATTCCCGTGTTTGTAATACATGTTGATCTTGTCGTTGGTGGTCAGCATCACGGTGGAGAATCCCATCAGCAGCAGGGCTGCGGCAAAGAATACACCGTTGAGCAGGCCGTTTCCATCCTTCTGAATCAACAGCGGAATGCCCGGGAACAGCATCAGAACGAATGAGAGACCATCAAGGAACCGCACAATACCGCGGATTGCGCCGATCGGTGCAATCAGTGCCAGAGAACCGACACCCACTGCCATGCCAAGATACGGTGCATACTGCTTCACAATATTCATGAAGCCCTGCTCCTCAATGACATCCTTGTAGCCGAGTCCGAAGGCACCGGAGAAGAAGATCGCCAGCGATGCACCGCCGATCACACCCAGAATGGCCATCAGAATCAGCAGACGGAAGCCCTTCTTTGCGGCTTCCTTTTCACGCTCCTCACGCAGCTCATTCATGAACTGACGGCTCTGCTTCTTCTGCTCTTCCGTCATTTCCTGCTGCGGGGGCGGGCTGTAGCTGCGTGCTTTCTTGGAATCCTCCTTGGCACGCTCCAGATCCTCATCCTTGAACTTGGGTACATAGGCCTGGGGCTTGGGCGCTTCCTCGAGTGCGGGCGCTTCTACAGGGGCTTCGGCAGAGGCTTCCTCACCGGCAGGGGCTGCGGTCAGTGCAGGACGCAGCTCACGGGGTACCTGCGGCACGGGAATGCCCATCTGCTTGGCACGCATTTCCACGACCTGAATCTGCTTTTCAGCATCCAGCGTGCTGAAGGCCTTTTTCAGATCATCGGTAAACTTCAGTTTTTCATAGAATTCTGTCACCGGATCGTAGGCAGCCGGTTCTGCACCCAGCAGATCGGCCTGCAGATCCTCTGCAGCGGGCAGGGCTTCCTTTGCGGGAGCGGCTGTCTGTGCATAGGCAGTGGGGGCATCCAGTTCGGGTGCCTCAATCTGCGGTGCACCCTTCTTTTCGCCCTGCCATGCGGTGGGCGTATCCTCCAGAAGAACCGGCTCATCCACAACGGGAGCGCCCTTCTTCTCGCTTGTGGGCGTCCATGCGGCGGGAGGCGGTGCTAAAATATCGTCAAGCTCAGGTGCATCGATCTGCGGTGCACCCTTCTTTTCCTGCGGAATGTAGGAGGTATTCTCCAGACCTTCCAGCATATCATTGAGATCTGCCATGTGATTCACCTCGTTTGTCGGAATAGCAGAAGCGGCTTACTTCCGCTCGATCATCTGGTCACGGCCGGGGCCGACACCAACCATGGCAACCTTGCACTCGCACAGCTCTTCCAGACGCTTGATGTAGTCCTGGCAGGTCTGGGGGAGTTCTTCGAAGGTACGGCAGCCGGTGATATCCTCGTCAAAGCCCGGGAAATCCTCGTAGATCGGAGCGCACTCGGCCAGCTCCTCCAGAGAGGACGGGAAGTCACGCAGCTCGGTGCCGTCGTTCTTTCTGTAGCCGACGCAGATCTTGAGATCACCGATGCCGCTGAGGGTATCGAGCTTGTTGATGGCCAGACCATCGAGACCGTTGACACGAACGGAATGACGTACGATGACTGCATCGAACCAGCCTGTACGACGGGGACGGCCTGTTGTTGTGCCGAACTCACCGCCCTTGTTGCGGATGGTATCGCCGGTCTCATCGAACAGCTCGGTCGGGAACGGGCCCTTGCCCACACGGGTGGTGTAAGCCTTGGCAACGCCGATGATGCAGTCGATCATGCGGGGGCCCACGCCTGTGCCGACGCAAACGCCTGCGGACAGGGGATGGGAGCTTGTCACATAGGGATAAGTACCGAAGTCAATGTCGAGCAGGGTTGCCTGTGCACCCTCAAAGAGGATGGTCTTGCCTGCCTTGTAGGCTTCGTAAGTCAGAACGGAAACGTCGGCCATGTAGGGGCGCAGACGCTCGCCGTATGCAGTATATTCAGCAATGACAGCATCGAGGTCGTGCGCCTCGCCGCCGTATACAGCAGTGATGATCTTGTTCTTCAGCTCGCCTGTGGCTCTTGCCTTTTCCGCAAAAACAGCGGGATTAACCAGATCGCACATACGGATGCCGCAGCGCTCATACTTATCCATATAAGTCGGGCCGATGCCTCTCTTGGTTGTACCGATATCGCTGCCGCCGCGGAATGCCTCGGACAGGCCATCGAGGGTGATGTGCCAGGGCATAACGATGTGTGCACGGGGATCGATCTTGAGGTTGGCAGTGGAAATACCACGGCTTTCCATTTCATCCAGCTCGCTGATGAAATCCTTGGGGTCGAGTACGACACCGGCACCGATCAGGCACTGGGTCTCTGGGTACAGGATACCGGAGGGCACCAGATGGAGCTTATAGGTCTGACCGCCGCTGACAACGGTGTGGCCGGCATTGTTGCCGCCCTGAGAACGGACAACGACTTCGGCACGGGAAGCAAGGATGTCGATGACCTTACCCTTACCTTCATCGCCCCACTGTGTTCCGATTACAATATTTGCAGGCATGCATGTTCCTCTTTTCTTTTTTGATGATTTGAATTCGTCCGGTTTAACGGACTGAATTGACATACACATATATTATAACAGATACCCGCAGAGAATGCAAGGGTTTTTTGAAAAAAAGTGGGTGGGACGGACGGCACCCGCATAAGAGCTTTCTTTATGCCGCAGGAGGCGTACGGGGAATTCGTATCGGGTTTCGTTCCTTGGATCACCATCATTTCCCTGTTGCATTTCCTGCGATTCTGCATAGAATAAAAGTAGCAGTGATGATGCATCGGCCGGGAGGGGGTGGCATCCCCTGCGGATCAGGAGATGTCCGCAGAACAGCCTTCTCCAGAAACGCTCCTGCATGCCTGCTTTTCCGATAACAAAAGCCCCCGGATTCCGGGGGCTTTTGTGCGGTCATTCCGCCTGTGCATACAGCTCGGAAATCGGTATGGTCATTTCCTGATCCCAGCAGTGCACCGTGAGCGTGCTGCCATTTTCGGCGTCCTTGACGGGCAGGTACCAGTTAAATTGATGGGAATTCTTACCAAGATCGTCAAAGGGGAATCCCAGAACCGGATAGATCGTGATCTCATAGTGACTGATCATGCTGCCGTCACTCAGATACTCGTACTGTACATTATGAGAATTGCGGATGTTTTTGCAGTCCCCGCTGAAATTGACGAGCAGGAACTGCTGCTCCTCCTTGTCAACATTGGTCGGTGCGCCGTCCTCATCCATTTCCCAGCTGCTGACCACGTCCGTGAAAAAGGACGGTGTGATCGTCAGCTGATCGGAATGAATCGGAATCACGCCATAACAGCAAAATAAAACGATGCTGCCCAGCAGCAGTGCGCCTGCTCCGAAGCCGATGGCGGCCCGGATCATCGTGGAACGCTTCACCTTTTTCAGCGGACGGAGATCCTTTTCCGTCTCCGGAAGGGGAAGCTCTGTTTTTTTGCACATGGCTTCGTAGATTTCTGTGCAGTCCCCGCAGTCATGCAGATGCGCTTCGATCAGCTCGTTGCTTTCCTCCGATGTCAGCTTGTCGCAGTACAGCGGAAGAAGATCCTGTATCACCTTACATTTCATAGCATTCACTCCTTTGATAATTTCTGTTTGGTACGGTAATAGGTGACTCTTGCCCAGTTTTCGGTCTTTCCAAACAATTCTCCAATCTCACGGAATGACAATGCACCGGTTGCCCGCAGCAGAATCAGCTCCTTTTCCTGCTCGGGCAGGGCATGGATCTGCCGCATGAGAGAGAGCTTCTGCTCCTTCAGCTCGGCCATCTTGTCCGGTGCGGCATTGGGGTCGGGGATGGTTTCATCCGGTTCGGCGATGGGATGGCGTTTTCGCCGATCGAGTTCCCGCAGCCAGAGGTGCTTTGCAATACTGCACAGCCAGCTGTAGACCGAACAGCTGCCGTCATACCGATTCAGGCAGCGCAGTGCCTCGCAGAAGGTCTCCTGCATCAGCTCCTCCGCCGTATCGGCGTCACGGGACAGACTGAGCAGGTACAGATACACTTTTTTGCCGTATTCCTGATAATAGTCTTTGATCTCGGACAAGTCCCCACCTCCTTTCGTGAGCGGATCGCAGAACGTTCTGTAGATATATCCGTTTCAGAACGCATTCGTTACAGCATTTCTCAAAAAAATCAGCCCTTCCCGCAATGCGGGAAGGGCTGTTCGGTTTCTTTTATGCCTCGGGCTTCTCTTCAGGAGCGGCATCGGCCGGTTCCTCGGGCATTTCCACGGTCTTTTCCATGTCGATGTCCGCATCGGTTACCGCAGGGGCCGCAGCTTCCTTCGGTTCGTCCGGTGTCAGTTCACCCTTCATGAGCTTCTCGAAGTCCGCACCGTCGATCTTCTCATGCTTGATCAGATACTGAGCCACAGTGTGGAGCTGATCCATATGCGTGCTGAGGATATCCTCTGCACGGGCATAGCCCTCTTCCACATAGGCACGGATCTCGGCGTCGATCTCCGCTGCCACCTGCTCGGAGTAGTTCTTGGTGCTGCCGAAGTCACGGCCGAGGAAGACCTCGTTCTGATCGCTGCCGTAAACGACGGGGCCAAGATTCTCACTAAAGCCATAGCGGGTGATCATGTTGCGTGCAGTTGCGGTAGCACGCTCCAGATCGTTGGAGGCACCGGTGGAAATATCATCAAGGATGAGCTTTTCAGCCACACGGCCGCCCAGCAGCACGATGATCTCTTCACGCATTTCCATCATGCTCACATAGGACTTGTCATGCTCGGGCAGGGACATGGTGTAGCCGCCCGCCATACCTCTGGGGATGATGGAGATCTGGTGCACCTTATCCTGATGCGGACAGTAATAGGTGCAGACTGCGTGACCGGCCTCGTGATAAGCGGTCAGGCGGATCTCCTTTTCGGTCTTGATGCGGGACTTCTTCTCGGGACCTGCCACAACCTTGATGGTGGCCTCCTCGATGTCCTCGTTTGTGATGGCTCTTCTGTCGGCACGGGCAGCCAGCAGAGCCGCTTCGTTGGCCAGATTCTCCAGATCCGCACCGGTGAAGCCCGCAGTACCCTTGGCGATGTTCGAGAGATTCACATCGGGAGCGAGGGGCTTGTTTCTGGTGTGCACCTTGAGGATTTCCTCACGGCCCTTGATGTCGGGATAGCCGACCACGATCTGTCTGTCGAAGCGTCCGGGACGCAGCAGAGCCGGATCGAGGATGTCACGGCGGTTGGTGGCCGCAATGACGATGACGCTTTCATTGGCCGAAAAGCCGTCCATTTCAACGAGAAGCTGGTTGAGGGTCTGCTCACGCTCGTCATGACCGCCGCCGAGGCCTGCACCTCTGTGACGGCCGACCGCATCGATCTCATCGATGAAGATGATGGCGGGGGCATTCTTCTTTGCGGTTTCGAAGATGTCGCGGACACGGGATGCACCCACGCCGACGAACATTTCTACGAAGTCAGAACCGGAAATCGGATAGAACGGGCAGCCGGCCTCACCTGCCACAGCTCTGGCAAGCAGGGTCTTACCGGTACCGGGCGGGCCCAGAAGCAGGACGCCCTTGGGGATTCTTGCGCCGATTTCGGCATATTTCTTGGGATTCTTGAGGAAGTCCACGACTTCGGCCATCTCAAACTTCTCTTCCTCCGCACCGGCCACATCTGCAAAGGTGGCACGCTTGCCCTGAGGCTGGTTCTTGATGTTGGCCTTGCCGAAGGAATTATACTTGCCGCCGCTGGCCTGACGCATCATGAAGACGAAGAGCACCACGCCCATGATCAGGATGATGAAGGTGGGCAGATAGGTGACAAGCCAGGTGTTGTCAGTGATTTTGAAGTAATCCTGTTCGAGCGGCGCATCAGGATTGGCCTTATTGTATTCCAGTCGGTAATTTTCAGTATCATTCAGGAAGATCTGGACATGGGGCACGGTGTACTCCACTTCTTCGCCGTCCTCCAGCACCAGCTCCAGTTCACCGGAACCGAGATCGAGCGTGTAGCGTTTTACTTCCAGATCGTCAAAATGGGCAATGATTTCAGAGTATTCATACTCCTCCTTGGGGCCGCTCAGCCTGGGCAGCATGAATACAACGAGGAAGATCAGAACCGCTGCCACAATCAGATATGCCAGCAAGCCTTTGCCTTTCTTCAAAACATCCACTCCTTTTCATGTATCGTTTCGTCTGTATGACGGGATGTCATCGGGATGATACATAGTATACCGTCCCGCCGTGTTACGACTGTGTCCGCATCGTGTCCGTTTGGTGAGAAATGGTCAGAAACAGCATCCGCTGCGTTGAATCCGTCACAGCCGCATGCGCTGCCGCCCCGAGTCCTTCGCACCAGAGCAGTCCGTCTGCGTCGGACAGAAAATGCACATAGGGGCGTCTGGCCGGCGAGACTTCGGCATTCAGCCATTTCTTGATGGAAACATGATGCGCCCGCCCCTGCGGGATCATCCGCAGACCGGGTCGTCTGCCGTGAAGCACGGCATACTCTTTTATTATATCATAATCGAGAACACAATTTGTAAAGTTTTTGTGAACATATGCGAATTTTTCCGCATCCTCCCGTGCAATCACCTCCGCATGGAGACACACTGCGGGAAACAGCTGCTGCGTTCCGCGTTTCAGCGGGAGGTCAGCGGGTGTCTCCGCCGGCGGCAGGAGATAGAGCACGCCGTGGCTCACATGGGCGCAGAGACCGCCGCGTTCGAGCTCGGCATGACCGTTTGCGGCGAGCACCTGCTCGGTCAGAGTGATGCGTCTGTAATCAGGGGGAAGCCCGTTTTCCGCAAGAAACTGCGCAATGCAGCGTCTGCGCAGGGCGGGATGGAGCGCATCCGGCAGGGCGAGTCCCCCATCGGGCCGGAGACTTTCGGCGTACTGTGCAGATGCGGCGGCTGCGAGGAAATCCTGCTCCGCCCGGAGGGTATCGGCCATGTGGCTGACGGCATCCTCTGCGGCGGGATGGCACTGCCGGAGTGCCGGCACGACATGCATCCGCAGGAAATTGCGGGTATGGACATCCTCAAGGTTCGTGCTGTCGGTCACATAGGACAGCCCCTGTTCTGCGATATAGTCTTCCACCTCGGCACGGGTCACATGCAGCAGCGGCCGCAGAAAGCGGTCACGCACGGGCGGAATCCCGCACAGCCCCTTCAGCCCCGTGCCCCGGGTCATGCGGAAAAGAATGGTCTCGAGATTATCCGAGGCCGTGTGTGCCGTGGCAACAAAGCCCTCGGGGCAGAGCGTTTCAAAGAGCCGGTAGCGGCAGTCACGAGCGGCTGTTTCGACGGAGCAGCGATGGCTGCGGGCATATTCCTGCACATTGCAGGTGCCGACGACGAGGGGGATGCCCCGTTTTTCGCAGAAATCACGGCAGAACTGCTCGTCCCGCAGACTCTCCTCCCCCCGCAGGCCGTGCTGTACATGGACAGCATGCACCTCGAGTCCGAAGGCATCACGCAGTCTGCAGAGCACATCCAGCAGGCAGATGCTGTCCGCACCGCCGGAGAGGGCGGCATGGATGCGGCAATTCCGGATGCCGTGCTCCTGCAGGAACTGCCCTGCCGCATCAAGCGGGCGCATCGGCATGCGTTTCCAGACTGGAGAAGCGGGTGTACTGGCCGTCCCATGCAAGGTTCACGGTACCCGTTTCGCCGTGACGGTTTTTGGCCACGATGCACTCGGCCACATTGGGCGTGGTGCTCTCCTTGTTATAGTATGCGTCACGGTAGAGGAAGAGAACGATGTCGGCGTCCTGCTCGATTGAACCGGATTCACGCAGGTCGGAGAGCATCGGACGCTTGTCCGTACGGCTTTCAGGGCCTCGGGAGAGCTGGGACAGCAGGATCACGGGCACGTCCAGTTCCTTGGCCATGATCTTGAGCTGACGGGTGATTTCGGAGATGATCTGCACACGGTTCTCAGTCTTCAGCGTGGTCTGGATGAGGCCGAGGTAGTCGATCATGACAAGCCCCAGATTCTTCATGCGGCGGAGCTTCGCCTTGATCTGCTGCACGGTGATGCTGGCGGTATCATCGATATACAGGGGCAGACCGGACAGAAAGCTGGCACCGGCGGCAAGGCGCACCCAGTCATCGCCGTTGAGACGGCCGTTGCGGAGCTTGTTGGAATCCACCTGTGCGGCCGTGGAGAAGAGACGGGAGACCAGCTGCTCCTTGGGCATTTCCAGGGAGAAGATGCAGACCTCCTTGTCCCCGTGTGTGGCGACATAGGTGGCGATGTTCAGGGCGAATGCGGTTTTACCCATCGCAGGACGGGCAGCGACCAGGATGAGGTCGGATTTGTTCAGACCCGAGGTCACGCTGTCGAGTCCCGAAAAGCCCGTGCGGGCACCGAGATACAGCTCACGGTCGGGGCCGGCGATCTTGCCGATGTGGTTGTATGTAGAAGCGACAATCTCCTTCAGGGGGACAAGTCCGGTAACGTCACGGCCCTGACGGATGTCGAAGATGCGCTGTTCTGCGGCATCGAGCAGCAGGGAGGCATCGGTTTCGCCACTCTGGATATCCGAGAGGATGCCCCTTGCGGTTTCGGCGAGCATACGGATGTAGTACTTGCCGGCGACGATCTTGCAGTAGCTTTCGATATTGGAAACCGAGGGCACCATATTGGCGAGATTGCCGAGATAGTTACGCCCCTCAGCGGGGGTTTCGAAGATGCGGGCCGCCACAGCCTCATTGAGCACGGTGATGACATCGGCCTTGGCGCCGGAGGTGAACATCTGGCTCATGATGGCAAACAGGGCACGATGCTGGTCGAGATAGAAGCACTCGGGCTTGATGGTCTCCATGACAACGGAGAGCACATCGGGTTCGATCAGGACGGCACCGAGGATGGTCTGCTCGGCCTCAAGGCTGTAGGGCATTTCCATATCCTGTGTCAATCCGGGTTCGGGCATGGGGAATCCTCCTTTCATCGGCCGGCCGGAGCCGGCTTGTCACGAAATGCCCCACCGGTGGTGGGGCAATCTGTGGAATTATGCTTCTGTGACAGCAACCTTGATCATTGCAGAGATGCCGTTGTACAGGCGCACCTCGGCATCGAATGTACCAAAGCTCTTGATCTCCTGCTTGAGGGCGATCTTCTTCTTGTCGATCTTGCAGCCGTACTGCTCAGCGAGGAACTGTGCCACCTGGCTTGCAGTTACCGAGCCGAAGAGACGGCCGCCGGTACCGGCCTTGCAGGTGATGCGGACAATCTGGCCCTCGATCTTGGCCTTGATTTCCTGTGCATTCTGACGCTCCACATCGATCTTGTGCTGTGCGGAGGACTGCTGACCCTTGAGGTGGTTGATGTTCTCGGGGGTAGCTTCTACGGCCAGCTTCTTGGGCAGGAGCATGTTGCGTGCGTAGCCGTCAGCAACCTCCTTCATCTCACCCTTCTTGCCGGAGCCTTTGACATCCTGTAAAAAAATAACCTTCATATCTCTCGTCCTTTCCATGCCGCAGTGAGCGGCGTTTTGTTATGCCTCCGAGAGGACGCCGACCAGACGGTCGCGGGCTTCCTTCGGGGAAATATCGGGAATCTGTGTGGCGGCCATGGTCTGATGTCCGCCGCCGCCGAGGGCTTCCATGATCACCTGCACATTGACCGCACCGAGCGACCGTGCAGAAATGGAGATCGAGTGGCCGATCTCGTAGATCACAAAGGCCGCATCCACATTCTGGATGCTCAGCAGCTCATCCGCTGCCTGCGGTGCCACAAGACGCACCTCGGGCACATCGGCCGGTGCAATGGCAATGGCGTGGCGTCCGACGATCTCCGCCGACCCGACGATGTCCGTGCGGGAGCGGTAGGCCTCGATGGAGCCGGAGAACAGCCCCTTGACCTTGACGGTATCCGCACCGATCTTGCGCAGATAGGCGGCCGCTTCAAATGTACGCACACCGGTGCGCATGACAAAATTCTTGGTATCGAGCATGATGCCCGAGAGCAGACAATCCGCATAACAGCTGTCGATGGTCTTGTTCATCTTGAAGTACTGAATCAGCTCGGTGACCATCTCGCAGGCGGAAGAGGCGTAGGGCTCGTGGTGGAAAACCACGGCATTGTCCACATAATTGACGTTTTTGCGGTGATGGTCGATGACCACCACATGCGAGGCGGCTTCATAGAGCCGTTCGCTCTCGAGAATGTCCTTGTTGTGGGTGTCCACAATGATCAGCAGACTGCGGCTGGTGATGGTGGAAATGGCATCCTCGGGGGTCATGAAGAGGCTGTCGCCGATGGTTTCCCGCATCTGTGCAATCAGCTGCGGTGCAAGGTTCTTCTTGGGATCGACCACAACGGAAACGGGCACGCCCATGAGCTTGACCGCACCTGCCAGACCGCAGGCGGAGCCGATTGAATCGAGGTCGCCGAAGCGATGCCCCATGATATAGACATTGCTGCTGGCAAGAATCATATCCTGCAGTGCGCAGGCAATGACACGGGTCTTGGCACGGGATTTCTTTTCAACACCCTTGGACACGCCGCCGAAGAAGCGGAAGCCGCTGTCGGTCTTGACCGCCGCCTGATCGCCGCCGCGGCCGAGTGCCATATCCAGGCTCTGTGCCGCAAAGGCCTCGCTTTCCTGAAGGGTGGCGGCACCATGACCGACACCGATGGAGAAGGTGACGGTGTTCTTGTCATCCACACGGATCTGGCGGGCGTCATCGAGGATCTTGAACTTCTCATTGATCATCTGCTGGAGATGCTGCTCCTCAATCACCGCAAGGAAGCGGTCGTTCTTCATGCGGCGCAGCACACCGTTTGTCTGCGAGATGAAGTCCTCAAGCAGCTTTTCGACAGCCATGCTGGTTTCCAGACGTGTGCTGTCCTTTGTATTCTGGAGAAGATCGTCAAAGCTGTCCACCATGATGAGCAGCACACAGGGACGGGTTGCCGCATATTCCTGCTCAAGGGTACGCAGATCGGTCATATCCGACCAGATATAGGCCGTCAGATCGGTATCCGTGTCGGTGTCATGGTAGGGTATGGCGGAAATCAGGTAGTACCGTTCCTGCCAGATGATCTCCTGCTCGGGGAGCGACGGGTCGAAATCGAGCAGTGTGAAGAGATTTCTGCCGAAGCAGTCCGACCCCTTCACAATGCGGTTCAGAAAATAGGCATTGTGATGGATCAGGATGCCGTCTTCATCCAGCACACAAAGTCCCAGCGGCATCTTCTGCATGGCCTCCAGCCGGCTGCGCTCGCAGGTGTCATTGAGCTGTGCCACATAGCGGATGTGGTGCTTGTGAGCATAGAACATCTGCACGCCGATGAGCACGGTGAACAGCACCGCCGGCAGAATACAGAGCACGCAGTGCGCAATGCCGTGGCGGTACATCACAATGGATGGCAGTGCGATGGACAGAATCAGCAGCAGAATCAGAATCCAGAGCGACCAGTGATGTCGTGGCTTCACCCCGTCACCTCCTTATTTTTCAACTTTATGCAGCACCTCAGATTTCCATGATGATCGGGAGAATCATGGGGCTGCGCTTGGTTTTCGCATAGATATAATCGGACAGTGCATCACGCAGCTTGCCCTTGAGGGAAGTCCATTCCTTCAGCTCATACGAAGAGCATTCTGCAAGTGTATGGCAGAGCAGCTGTCTTGCCTCGACCATCAGTTCCTCGGCCTCACGCACATAGACAAAGCCGCGGGAGATGATATCGGGTCCGGAAATCACGGAATTTGTGGACTTTTCGATGCCGACCACGATGATGATCAGGCCATCCTCCGCCAGATGCTTTCTGTCACGCAGGACGATGGAGCCGACATCGCCGACGCCCAGACCATCCACCAGTACTCTGCCGGCGGGCACCTGGGAGACGATACGCATGGAGGCACCGTCGGTTTCGATCACATTGCCGATGGAGGCAAGGATGATGTTTTCCTTCGGGATGCCCATTTCCACGCCGAGGTTGGCGTTCTTGACCATGTGCTTGTATTCGCCGTGCACGGGGAAGAAGTACTTCGGGCGGGTCAGCGCCAGCAGGAGCTTCAGCTCTTCCTGACAGGCGTGGCCGGATACATGCACTTCGTACATGGACTCATAGATGACCTCGGCACCGGACTTCATCAGCTCATTGACCACACGGGTCACATGCTTCTCGTTGCCGGGGATGGGCGTAGCGGAGATGATGATGAAGTCAAGGGGTGTGATGTTCACCTTCTTGTGGTCATGCATGGCCATGCGGGTGAGTGCGGACATCGGCTCGCCCTGGCTGCCGGTGGTGATCAGAACGATCTGCTCCGGCGGATACTGGTTCATGTTTTCAATATCGATGATGATGTTCTTCGGGACTTCCAGATAGCCAAGCTCCAGTGCGGTGGAGATGACATTGATCATGCTCCGGCCGAGCACGGCCACCTTTCTGCCGTATTTTGCAGCCATGTTGATGATCTGCTGGACACGGTGGATGTTCGAAGAGAAGGTTGCAATGATGATGCGGCGCTGTCCGGCCTTGGTGAAGAGCTTTTCAAAGGACTCGCCGACCTTGCGTTCGGACTGGGTATAGCCGGGACGTTCGGCATTGGTGGAGTCGGCCATGAGGGCGAGAACGCCGCGGCTGCCAAGCTCAGCAAAGCGGGCAAGGTCGATCGGGCCGCCGTCGATGGGAGAATAATCCACCTTGAAGTCGCCCGTGTGGACGAGGACGCCTGCGGGGGTATGAACGGCCATGCCCATGGCACCGGGGATGGAGTGGTTCACCTTGATGAATTCCACAGCCATGCAGCCCATCTTGATGGTCTTGCGGGACTCGATGACATTGAGGGAGACCTTGTTGAGAAGGCCGTGCTCCTCGAGCTTATGCTTGATCAGGCCGATGGTCATGCCGGAGCCGTAAACGGGAGCATTGACCTTCTTGAGCAGATAGGCCAGACCGCCGATGTGATCCTCGTGACCATGGGTGATGACGATGCCGCGGAGCTTGTCCATATTGCGCTCCACATAGGTGAAATCGGGGATGACGATGTCAACACCGGGCATTTCGGAATCGGGGAAGGCAAGGCCGCAGTCGAGGATGAACATATCGTTGCAGCACTCGAAAACGGTCATATTCTTGCCGATTTCATTCAGACCGCCGAGCGGAATGATGCGTACGGGTGTGCGATGCTCACGGCGCTTCTGATTCTGTGCCGGCTGCTTCTGTACGGACGCTGCCTGTGCAGCCTGCTGGGGCAGATTCTGGTTCTGCTGGGGCTTGTTCTGACCGCTGTTCTTTCTTGCGCCGGCGCCCATTTTCTGGGCATGATTCTTGGAAGAGCGCACAGTAAAGCGCTTTCTTCTCTGGTTGTGATTGCTGTTATTGTTGTTTGCGTTCAAACGAATACCTCTTTTCTGGGGGCACGCAGATACTGATTCCATGGGAATGTTGACCGTTCTCACAAATACAGAAAAATCCGTTCGGTGAACGAGAACGGGTCCGTCGGATGCAGGGTACAAAAACAGGGTCCATATCTGTGTCGGGATACAGTGATGCTGTTGTTCAGGCAGAGCTGCAGATGCGGAAAACCGCAGAAAACGGACGGAGCAGGGGTGAGTTGGAAGCAGATATTTGCTCTGTGGAAGCTGCGCATCGGAGCGGCAGCACGGATAAGTAAGGGAAACGAAGCCGTCGTTTCCGAATATTTAAAGGCACGCATGCCAGAAAATCATGAACCGTCACCTCGTGCACATGCACGAGGCCATCATCAGATACTACAATTATAAAGGAAATTCCGACTTTTGTCAAGTATGCAGCAAAGAACGTGCACACAATTGGTCAGAATGGATAAAAACCGGATACAATCTCATTTTTATTATGCATTTTGACGCTAAGCACGCCGTCAGGCGGAAGGGGCTTCGGGCGTGCCGAGCTTCTGTTCCCAAAAGCCGCAAAGCTCCTGTGCCGCTTCCATTGAATCGGCATGCACACGGAGCTGTACAAGGCGGCTGTGCAGCGGCATTGCAATGTGCACGGCAGGGTCGGGATTCTCGCGGATGCAGTTTTCCACATGCGAGCGGCCTTTTGGGGAAAGCAGCGTCCGTTCAAGGGTATACAGCGGCGGCAGCAGTGCGGCAGCCGTTCCGGCGGAGATGTGCCTTTCTGAAAGAATCCGCAGAAAATGGGCGAAAAGCTGGATGCCGTCACCGATCGCCCCTTCCCTGCGCAGGATCCGGCCGCCATGGCGTGCGGCAAAGGCTTCGGCGGCGGGATGGAAGGCATCGGGCAGCACCAGCGGCTTGCCCTGCGTCTTCAGGGAGAGCAGGCTCAGCAGCCGGAGCGCATCGGGGCGGATGAGGCCGCATTCTGTGGAAAATACGCTCGCCGATGCGCCGTCCTCGGAAAGTCCCAGCACAAGCCTTGCGCCCTTTCCGCCGGAAAGCAGGCGTTCTGCCGTTTCCCGCAGTGCTGCATTGCCGCAGCTGACTGCGATTTCGTAATCCGTTTCGGGGAGGAGTTGCCGGATATCCGCTTCCCAGAGATGATGAAGTCCCCGACCGTCCGTGCGTTTTCCACAGAAAACGGGCCGTGCCGAGCAGCGGCTCCCGAGTGTACGGGTGAGGGCGGCCGCATGTGCCTGTGTGAGAGGACGGCCATCGGCTTCAAACGGCCGCAGAAGGGGCGTGCTGCCGCCCTGCACCCAGAGCATCACGCCGCAGTGCGCACGGAGGGAAGCCGCTGCCATCTGTGGAAGACTGCACACGCCCATATCCCAGACTTCTGCCCCCTGACAGACTGCGCCCGCTGCGGCCGCATCGGCAAGGGGGCGGGCATCCGGTGTGCTGCAGCCGATGGCGATCCGCTCGGAGAGTGCTGTCATTGCACAGCCCGCCTGCAATGCCGTTTCGGGCGAATGCCACCTCGGCAGACCACGGCAGATGCCGTCCTCACTGTGGTACTGCATACGGGGGTTGACGGGCGTTTGTCCCGCCGGCGGGACGATGGCGCCCTCTTCAATGACGGCATCTTCAAGCTCGGCTTCCCTGTCCACAAGGGCATGCCGGCAGATGACGCAGCGGCGGAGTCTGCATCCTGCCCCGATCTGCACGCCGTCCCCGATCACGCAGTCCGTGAGTTCTGCGTGATCCCCGATGCGGCAGTCATGCCCGATGATGGTGCGGGCATCGATCGTGACGTTCCGCCCCATCTCCACGCCCTCGCCGATTCGGTGCGGATCCGGCCTGTCCATCTGCATCAGACGATATTCTGTGGGATTTTGCGGCATGGCAAAGCCCGACTGCACTGTAATAACTGCGGCTGGCGGCACATCGGGGCGCAGTCCCGCAGGCCACAGCTCGGCCGCAGGATCCGTGCCGTCCGTCCGCCGCAGACGCAGCGGTTCGCTGCCGCAGAGAGCGCAAAGCTCCCCCGCATCCCAGTCCGGCAGACACAGCCGCCGCAGGACGAGCGTGGGCGCATCACAGACGGGGAGCCGCGCTTCGTATCGAAGCTGCATACGCAGATTGAGGGCATCGGCACAATGCCGCACGCTGTCATCCGCATCAATGAGAATGGTCTCCGTACAGCCGCACTCTGAAAGAAATCGCAGAAGATGGACAATAAGCGGCGTGCATCCGATGGGCAGCAGCGCCTCGGGGAGGTCACGGACGGGCAGGCAGCGGACGGGTGCACCGCAGCAGAGAATGGCTTTCATGGCAAACTTCCTTTCCCGATGGTCTTTGCGGGAAGTATGGACGGTTTGTCAGGATTTATGCAAAAGCCGCCGAAGCACGGGCACAAGAAGCAGAAGGGCGGGCAGATGACACCAGGCCATGCAGGCGTTGGCGATGTCCGCAAGCAGCCAGACCGTATCGAGCCGCAGTACTGCCCCCGCTGCCGCCGCCAGACAGAAGACGATTTGGAAGAGCCGGCATCCCCGTCCCTTCGTCAGATAGGAAAATGCCGTACTGCCGCAGTATGACCAGCCGATCAGCGTGCACAGGGCAAAGAGTGCTGTCACGAGCGGAATGAAGCCGTCCGCACCCCGTCCCAGTCCTCGTCGGAAGGCCTCAAGCACGAGAGCGCCGCCGTCCGCACCGGTTTCCATGGCACCGGTTGCGAGGATGACGAGGGCCGTTGCCGTGCAGCAGACAAAGGTATCGAGCACGACCTCGGCCATGGCCCAGAGTGCGGGGACTTTGGGGTCACGGCAGTCGGTTTCGCCATGGAGCAGGCCGCTGCTGCCGAGTCCTGCTTCGTTTGAGAAGACGCCCCGCCGCACGCCCACGGAAAACGCATGCCGTACTGCGGCACCGCTGATGCCTCCGCCAAGGGCGGACAGCCCGAAGGCCTCCTCAAAAATCTGCCTGCATACTGCGGGCAGAGCAGTGCGGAAACGCCAGAGGACAATGCCCGATGCGATCAGATAGGCAAGGGAAAGCACGGGAATCAGGGCTTCTGTGACTTTGCCGATGCGGCTGACACCGCCGAGGATGACCGCACCCGTCAGTCCCGCTGCAAGAATGCCCGTGAGCAGGGGCGGCATCCTGAATGCGGCATGCAGGGTGGCGGCCATGGTGTTGCTCTGGGTCATATTGCCCATACCGAAGGCGGCGGCCGTGCAGCACAGCGCAAAAAGCCACGCAAGCCATGGGGCATGCAATCCGTCATGCAGGCAGGCGATGGCACCGGTGCGCAGGGTCCCGTCCGGCTGACGGCTGCGAAAGTGCGTGCCGAGGCGGTTTTCCGCATAGAGCAGAGCCATGCCGATGAGGGCGGCGACCCACATCCAGAAGAGTGCGCCTGCGCCGCCCAGTGTCAGTGCGGTGGCGACGCCTGCAATGTTGCCCGTTCCCATGGCGGCAGCGAGCGAGGTGGTGCAGGCCTGCAGCGGCGAGAGGGCATGGGCACGGCCCTCATTCCGGCGGAAAAGCTGCGGGATGCGGGCCGGCACACGCCATACCCCCGCAAACAGGCAGAGCAGCCCCGTCCCGAGCAGGAGCACAAGCAGTGCATCGCCCCAGACGATGGCATTGACATCGGAAAGGATGCGGTTCATAGAGGACTCCTTTCGGTGTGGGCAGGATCCGGAGCAGTACCGCCCGTCAGCCAGATTTTTTGTCAGTGTCAAGGCCTTGGGCGGGGTGCCGGGGCCGCCAGGCCCCGGCCTTTCCCCCCTCCCTCTGGGAGGGGGTCAGGGGGTGGGCAGTCCGGCGGGAAACCCATCATCATGGTCAGGGCTTTGCCTTGAATCGTACCGCCCGTCAGCCAGATTTTTTGTCAGTGTCAAGGCCTTGCCTTGGGCGGGGTACCGGGGCCGCCAGGCCCCGGCCTTTCCCCCCTCCCTCTGGGAGGGGGTCAGGAGGCGGCAGTCCGGCGGGAAGCCCATCATCATGGTCAGGGCTTTGCCTTGAATCGTACCGCCCGTCAGCCAGATTTTTTGTCAGTGTCAAGGCCTTGGGCGGGGTGCCGGGGCCGCCAGGCCTCGGCCTTTTCCCCCCTCCCTCTGGGAGGGGATCAGGAGGCGGCAGTTCGGCGGGAAGCCCATCATCATGGTCAGGGCTTTGCCTTGAATCGTACCGCCCGTCAGCCGGATTTTTTTTTCAGTGTCAAGGCCTTGGGCGGGGTGTCGGGGCCGCCAGGCCCCGGCCTTTCCCCCCTCCCTCTGGGAGGGGGTCAGGGGGTGGGCAGTCCGGCGGGAAACCCCCTCTTGCATTTTTCATAGCCTTTATGCTATAATATGGATAGGCTGAAAAAAATAGACGTCCTGCGGGACGGAAGGAAGGTGCACCGGTATGAAGACCTATTACGCCGATCTGCAGGCGATGCAGCTGATACAGTTTATTTCAATGCTCACGGGCGGATTGCTTGCGCTTGCGGCAGGTCTTACGCTCTATCGCTGGCCGGTCGTGATGTGGTGCGCCGCCGGTATCTGCGGCGGGGCTGCACTGCTCTTCAGTCTGCTCTTTCTTCCGCTCTGGTTCCGGCAGTTCTCCTGCATCGTCACATCGTCCCAGATCACACGCCGTACCGGCATTTTCTTCCGGCGGGAACAGTCCGTGCGGCTGCAGACCATTCAGTTTGTGCAGATCGTTACAGGGCCGTTCGATGGACGCTGCGGCATGAATTTCATCCTGCTGCATGTCTATGGCGGCCGCATGCTCCTGCCCTGCCTGCGGCAGGAGGACAGAATTGCACTCACTGAGTACCTCCGTGCAAAGGGGGTCTACCATGCACCATGAGCATCCGCTGCGCATCATCCGCTACAGCATCAAAAATATCTGGCTGCTGATTTTTCCGCTGCTGCGCGGTGTCAACAGCTTCCTCATTACCCCCGAGGCCGTGGTGGAATGGGTCAGAGGTACCTGGTTTGACCTGCTGATTCTGCTGTGCATTCTTGGCTTTGGCTTTCTGCGATGGCGTCTGCGGCGGTTCACGGTCAGGGAAAACGATCTCTATCTCGAGGACGGCATCTTCTTTCGCAGCCGATGCTATATGCCGATGGAACGGCTCTCGGCAATGACCCTCGAGACGCCCTTCTGGCTGGCACCCTTCCGAGGGGTCTATCTCTATGTCAATACCGCAGCCGGACAGTCCGATGATACCGATGTCCGCCTGCTCATCCGCCGTCAGGATGCGGCCATGTTTGAGCGTGCCGTCCCGAAAATGCGGCGCAGTGCCCAGCATTCCTGCCGGTACAGGGTGCATCCGCTCCGGATTCTTGGCTTTTCCGTCATCTTTTCAAGCAGCTTTTACGGCTCGTTCTATCTTGCGGCATTCTGGTTTCAGGGCGGCCGCATCAGCCGTGATCTGATCGAAGAATTCCGGCTCAATGAACGCCTGACGCAGGCATCCGAGGAGCTGGCACACCGGCTCTCCGGCATTCCGCCCGCAGCAGTGGCGGTGGGTATTGTGGTCGTGTGCATGTGGCTGCTCTCGCTTTTTGCGAATCTCATGCGCTATGGTGCGTTCTATATGCGTACGGATAAGAAGCTTGTCTATATCCGCAGCGGCCTGCTGATGCGGCGGCGGCATTTTCTGCAGACCGACCGCATCAACTACCTCGACATCCGCCAGAATCTGCTGACCAAGCTCTTCTGCCTGTTTGCACTGGCGGTGAATTGCCCCGGCTACGGCAATACGAGGGGGAGCATTCCCGTCTGTCTGCCGCTTCTGACACGGCGTGAGCTGGAGGAGACGCTGCCGCTGCTCTTCCCCGGCGTGCGGATGCAGAAGAATCATCTCCGGCCGGCATGGACGGCACTTTGGGGCTATATCTGGCTGCCCGTGCTGATGGCGGCGGCGATTCTGCCGGCGGCATGGATGGCAAGGCAGCTGCTTCCGGCGTGGGAAGAGGTGATTGACTTCTTCCGGATCATGCTGCTGATTCCGATCTGCTGGAAGCTGCTGGTGCAGATCCTCTCGCTCCTGACGAGCGGTGCAAGCATGGAGGATGGCTGCCTCTGTCTGCGGATGTGCCGGGGTCTTGTATTCCATACGATTCTGGCGGGGACGGAGCGTGTGGTAAAGGTGCGCATCCGGCGGAATCCCTGGCACCGGATTTTCGGCAAATGCCATGTGGATTTCTATCTCCGCTCGGAAGTACGGCGGCGTTATGCTTTGCGGAATGTGGATTATGAGACCGCATGTGCCATGCTGGAAGCGTATCTGTGAGGAAAAACGCCCTTTTGGTGCGACACCTTCAATAGCCCTCCTGCGGAGTGCTTTTTGACAGACGAAAAACCCCTGCCATAAGGCGGGGGTTCAGCTTGTCAAAAAAGTATGATTTCGCTTAATTTTGCCCCACCCCCTACCCCCTCCCCAAAGGGGAGGGGGAAAGAGGGAGGGTGCTGCCGCACCCTCAACCCGCCCTCTTGCAGAGTGCTTTTTTGCTATTTATTGAGGGTTATAGGGGGCACAGCCCCCTATATGCGCCGAATGCCCTAAGCTGAGGGAGGATGCTGTACGAAGCGATGGGTATGTCGACATTGGATGTGAGTCGGCAGGCGCAACGAAACTAAAAATACGAGTCCAGCCCTGCGCCGTTCAGGTGCAGTGGCTGGACGGGACTTTTTCGACAGACTGAAACCCCTGCCATAAGGCAGGGGTTTTCACATTGATCTTACAGATTATAATAGCGGTCAAATTCAGCAGGATGCGGAATGGCAGCCAGTTCACGGCATTCAGCACGCTTTGTGCGGATGAAGTTGTTGATCAGCGCCTCGGGGAAGACGCCGCCGGCCATCAGATAGTCATGATCGGCTTCGAGGGCATCGAGTGCCTGCTCGAGAGAGGTCGGCAGGTGTGTGAGCTTTGCCTTCTCCTCATCGCTCAGATGGAAGAGATTCATATCATACGGACCCCAGCCGTTTGCATGCGGGTCGATCTGGTTCTTGATGCCGTCCAGACCGGCCATCAGAATGGCCGCATAGCAGAAGTACGGATTGCAGGTCGCATCGGGGTTTCTCAGCTCGAAACGTCTGCGGTCGGGTGTCTTTGCATAGGCCGGAATGCGGATGACCGCACTGCGGTTGGAGGTTGCATAGCCAACAGTAACCGGAGCCTCAAAGCCCGGAACCAGTCTCTTGAACGAGTTTGTGCTGGGATTTGTGATGGCACACAGGGAATTGATGTGCTTTAAGAGACCGCCCATGAAGTAGTGGGCTTCCTTGCTCAGGTGTGCATAGCCCTCGTCATCGGAGAATACGGGCTGGCCGTCCTTCAGCAGGAGCATGTGTACATGCATGCCGTTGCCGGCCTCACCCATCACGGGCTTGGGCATCAGGGTGGCGGACTTGCCGTACTTCTTTGCCACATTGTGGATGATGTACTTGATGGTCATGGTCGCATCCGCCATCTTGGACATCTCACCCAGCTTCGGCTCGATCTCATACTGACCGGCTGCACCGACCTCGGGATGATGATAGTTGATGCCGATGCCGGCTTCTTCCATCAGCAGGCACATTTCACTTCTGGCTTCATAGGATACATCAAAGGGCTTGGCAGCGTGATAATTCTTCTGCTTCGGGACAACGCAGCCGGTGCCCTCTACAGCGGAATTCCAGTGTGCCTGATTGGCATCCACAGAATAGCCAACGCCGCTTGCGCCGACTTCCCAGCCCACATTGTCAAAGAGATAGAACTCAAACTCAGGGAGGATCAGCATGGTATCCGCCACGCCGCAGTCCTTCATGTACTGCTCTGCCGCAGCAACAATGTTTCTCGGATACTGTGCCAGCGGACGATTCTCGGGATAATCGATGATCATTGCATTGCCGACCATGGAAAGTGTCGGGATCTCACAGAACGGGTCAATGGCCGCACTGTCAGGATCGGGGATGAAAACCATGTCGCTCTTCTCAACAACGGCATAGCCATAGTTCGAAGCATCGAAGCCGATGCCGTTTTTCATGACATCTTCGCTGAAATCTTTTGCGGGAATGGTCACATGACGGAACTGGCCATTGATGTCCACCATCTTGAAGTCCACCATCTTGATGTCCTTTTCGCGGATCAGTTCCATAATCTTTTGTACTTTTTCGTTCATTGGTCATTCTCCTTTGTCTCATTTGCCGCTGACGGATGCAGATTACATGCCTCCCTCCGGCCTCATACCATAAATTGTAGCATATTTTCTTCAGAATGTCAATAATAAATGGAGAAAATCAACAAAAAGAAGATGCGCAGGCAAAAAATCCGCTCCCCGGCACGATGGCAGAGGGAGCGGATTTTTGCATCAATAGGAAATATACCACATATCTTCGATCAGAACGAGGGTGACATCCATGGTCTGCGGCGGCGGAACTTCGCCCATCTGCGTCTGCATTTCTTCACTGACAACATAGGTGACAGTGACGTTCATCACGCAGCGTTCATTGGTGATGTCCTCACGGGAGTTGATTGTGATCTGCATTTTCGGCAGGGCACCGCCGGAGAAATCGTCATAGAGATTGGCAAAGGCACCGGCGCCCGTGATGATGCTGCCCAGATCCACATCACCCAGCAGCGAGCCGCCCAGCTCCACAGCACCGTCATACACGGACTGCACAGCGGGGTCATAGCACTCCATCATCAGATCCACATCATAATTGTTGAAGGCATGCTCGAGCTTATAGATCGTGGTTTCCGGCTTGGGTCGTGAACAGCCCGTGAGTGCGCCCGTCAGCATGAGTGTGAGCGCCAGCAGGGCTGCCATTTTTTTCAGTCCTGTTTTCATAATGGTTCCCCTTTTCATGGAATCTCTGTCAGAGATGGGTTACAGCACGAATCGTTTCGGCAGAAAGTCGGCGAGGCGATGGGTACCATCGCTGAGAATGACCGGAAAGTCATCGCCGCAGAATTCGGCCATCACCTGCAGGCAGGCGCCGCAGGGAATGCAGGGGGCATCGGCAGGGGCATCCTTCGGGCCGCCGCAGATGCAGATGGCAGCAAATGATACGCAGCCTTCCGAGACGGCCTTGAAGATGGCTGTGCGTTCGGCACAGCAGCCGAGGGAATAAGACGCATTTTCGACATTGCAGCCGGTGAAGACCCGGCCGTCCTCTGTCAGAAGTGCCGCACCCACGGCAAATCCCGAATAGGGACAGTGGGCATGGCTGCGGGCCTGCTGCGCTCTGGTCATGAGATCGGCAGTATTCATGCGTGCACCTCCTGATACAAGAGTGGACCGGCAGGAATGTCGGTCCACGAATTGTTTGAGCAAACCACTTGCATTTCCAAAGTGAGAATGCTATAATAGAATCAGCACATCGGTTTGATTACTTGGAGATCAGAGCGAGTGTATCGCGGGCGATGAGCAGCTCTTCGTTTGTCGGTACAACCCAAACCTCAACCTTGGAATCGGACTGGGAAACCTTAGCGAGCTTGCCCTTGATGCCGGCATTGGCTACGGTGTCGATCTTGATGCCGAGGATGTCCATATCGGAGCATACGCATTCACGAACGTCCGGTGCATTTTCACCGATACCGCCTGTGAACAGAACTGCATCGAGGCCGTTCATGGCAGCAGCGAAGGCACCGATGTCCTTCTTGATCTCATATACGAGGATGTCCTTTGCAAGCTGTGCACGCTTGTTGCCCTCTTCAGCGGCAGCAGTCACGTCACGGTTGTCGGAACCGATACCGGAAACGCCCAGGAAGCCGGACTTCTTGTTCATGTAATCGGACATTTCGGCGGGTGTGAAGCCATGCTTTTCCATCAGGAAGGTTACAGCGGAGGGGTCAACCGCACCGGTTCTGGTGCCCATCAGGACGCCGTCGAGGGGTGTGAAGCCCATTGTGGTGTCAACGGACTTGCCGCCGTCCACAGCAGTGATGGAGGAACCGTTGCCGAGGTGGCAGGATACGATCTTCAGATCCTTGATGTCCTTGCCCATTGCCTTTGCGAGGGCAGCGGATACAAAGCGGTGGGATGTACCGTGGAAGCCGTACTTTCTTACATGGAATTCCTCATAATCAGCATAGGGGAAGCCGTACATATAAGCCTTTTCGGGCATTGTCTGATGGAAAGCAGTGTCGAATACAACAGCCTGCGGTACGCTTGCGGGGAGAACCTGCTTGCAGGCACGCAGAGCGAGTGCATGTGCATGGTTATGTACAGGAGCCAGCTCACGCAGTTCGTCGATCTTGTCGATGATTTCATCCGTTACCAGAGTGGTCTCAGAGAACACCTCTGCACCCTGCACGATACGGTGACCTACAGCGGAGATTTCGTCCATGCTCTTGATAACAGCGGCATCGCCGGTGGTCAGAACCTTAACGAGCTCCATAAAAGCCTCAGTATGGGTGGGGAAATTGCAGTCAGCAGCATAGGATCTGCCGTCAGCGGTCTTGTGTGCAATGTGGCCGTCGATACCGATGCGGTCGCAGTTGCCCTTTGCCAGAACGCTTTCATCCTTCATGTCGAGCAGCTGGTACTTCAGAGAGGAGCTGCCTGCATTTACAACGAGAATCAGCATAGTTTTATCGTTCCTTTCGCAACATTAGTTTTCGATCAACATTCTGCAATGGCAGATGCCGTGCAGAACATTCCTATATAATTATATACCTTTTCAGAAAAAATGCAAGTCTTTTTTCTGAAATATTGGTAAATTCCTGTTTTTTATTCAAAATGCAGGGGGCTGATGCACTCCCGGAGGGCTCCGCCCTCCGCTCCCGCATCAGCTTGGCCCCACCCCCTGACCCCCTCCCCTGAAGGGGAGGGGGCATAAAGAGGGGTGCTGCGCACCCCTCCCCCCGATCAAGGCCCACTGCCCGTACAATCATGTTTATACAGTCGTTTTATGACGATATTTCGATAGAAAAGGAGAAATCAAAATGAAAATCAGTGCCATCATCTGCGAGTACAATCCCATGCACAATGGGCATCTCTACCACATCAAGCAGACCCGCAAAAACGGTGCCACCCATGTGATCGGCATCCTCAGCGGCAATTTTGTCCAGCGAGGCGATGTTGCCCTGCTCGATAAATTCGACCGTGCACAGCTTGCCCTCCGCGGCGGCGTCGATCTCGTCCTCGAGCTGCCCGTTGCCTTCTCTTCCGCAACCGCTGAGCTGTATGCCTCCGGTGCGGTCTCCATCCTCCATCATATCGGTGTCGTGGATGAGCTGTCCTTCGGCAGTGCCTGCCCCGACCTTGAGTGCCTCGAGCTTCTCACAGAAGCCGCCGTCTCCACCCGTGAAACCTATCAGGAACGTATCCTCGAGCGTATGCGTGCCGGTGAATCCTACCCCTCTGCCCTCTGCGAAATCGTCCGCCAGCGTTACGGCCCCAAGGTCGCAGCCATGATGCATGACCCCAACAATGTTCTTGCCATTGAATATATGAAGGCCATCCGCCGCTATGATGCGAAGTTCCGACCCTTCAGCCTCCAGCGCCAGTGCGTGATGCACGACAGCCTTGAGCCGCAGGATATGTTCGCCAGTGCCAGCTTCATCCGCAAAAGCATCGCCGAGGGTGACCGTTCCTATCTGAACTACGTTCCCACCTTCACTGCACAGATGCTTTCACGCCGTCTGACCGAAGGCCGCACTGCCGATATCCGCCGCCTTGAGCGTGTGCTGCTCTATCGTCTGCGTACCATGGATCCCGCAGAGCTGAATGATCTCCCCGATATGACCCCCACCCTTCAGAACCGGATCTATGCGGCACGCACCGCCGGCAGCCTTGACGAGCTGCTTGCTGCCGTCAAGACAAAGGCCTATACCATGGCCAGAATCCGCCGCATTCTGATGTGCGCCCTCATCGGCATCCACAGGGACGACCAGAAATACAATCCGCCCTATGCCCGTGTGCTGGCCCTCAATGACCGCGGCCGTGAGATCCTTGCGGCTGCCAAAAAGAAGAGCAGCATCGACATTTCCACGTCCCTTGCCCGTTTGAGTGAGGGCAGTGCCGCTGCCGAACGGTTTGTCCGTCTTGAGGAGCGTGCCGCCAATGTCTACGGCCTTGCACAGGGTGACATCACCTCTGCCGAGCAGGAGTTCCGTACCAAGATCTCTCTGGAGGCAGCCAAATGAATGACCTGAGTACGATCAGGGGCGTCATCCTCGATCTGGATGGCACCCTGCTCGATTCCATGCCGCTCTGGCATGAGATCGACTTGCAGTTTCTGGGAGAAAACGGCATTGTGCCGCCCGATAACATCTCCGACATTGTCGGAAAAATGAGCATCAACGAGTGGGCGGAGTACTTCATCCGTGAGTTCTCCATGCCCTTCACGACGGAGTATGTCATCCGCCGGATCGAAGAAATGGCCGCTGCGGCATATCGGGATACCATTCCCTTAAAGCCCCATGTGACGGCGTTTCTGGATCTTCTCGATGCAAGGGGCCTGCCCTATGGCATTGCGACTGCGACCTACAAAAGCTCTGCGGCTGCCGCACTCAGACGGCTGGGGCTGGACGGGCGCATGCGGTTTGTCCTGACGGGCGAGGATGTCCCCGGCGGAAAGTCTTGCCCCGACATCTACCTGCAGGCAGCTGCGCTTCTGGGCACAGCGCCCGGGGAAACGCTTGTGGTTGAGGATGCCCTGCACTGTGTGGAAACGGCACGAGCCGCAGGGTTCCTGACGGCGGGTGTCTATGATGCTGCCGTGCTGCCCGGAGAATGGCAGCGGATGCAGGAGATCTGCACCGTGACGGGGGAAGATCTTCGGGAGATTATGGAGAAACTATAAGAAACCAGCCGCCCGTATGGGCGGCTGGTTTTGTTAAGTATCCTGATCAAGGAACGGCATCCCCTGGCAGTCGCCTCAAATCTGCACCGGCATCAGCAGCGGTACAAAATTCCGAACGACAAAGTATACCACCGCCAGAATCGGCAGTGCGCCCCAGAACCAGGGGCTGCGTGGGAGCAGCCGTGTCTCTTCCCGCCGGATCCGGATGACGGTCTCCAGATACAGAAGCACCAGCAGCACGAGAATCGTCACGATGACCGCATTGTTCCGCACCGCCGACAGGATATCCCCCTCCAGCAGTGCACGGATGCACCGTGTGTTCCCGCAGCTCGGGCAGTGATAACCCGTAAGTGTGTGGAACGGGCAGGGCTTCAGACCGTCCGCAATCGACAGCCAGAGCGGCCGCAGATAAAACAGGATAGCAACACCAATGGGTGCTGCTATCGCTGCCAGAATTCTTAGTTTTTTACGCATACGGCTTAATAGTAATAGTCGTAATCGTAATCATATTCGTATTCATCCTCATAGTCTTCCATTGCATCCTCAAATCCCTCGATGAAGCCTTCCTGGAAATCGGGGGAAACCAGAATGCCGCCCACTGCGATGCAGAGAATCAGCGCAACCACGCCGATCAGGACGGTCAGGCTGTTCAGGATGATGCCGATGATGCCCATGGGCTTATTGCCTCTGTTCATGAGACCGACCACGCCCAGAATGATGCCGATGATGCTGATTGCACCGGCAATGACGGAAATGACCGGCAGACAGCAGGCAAAGCCAATGCTGGTCAGAAAGCCCAGAATACCGAGGATCAGATTGGCGACATCCCATCCGTTTGTGCGGTTTCTCTTTCTGTAGGGGGAATCATAATTATCCATAATTGTACCTCCATGTCATAGGATGGAAAAACCGCCCTCGCAGGAGAGCGGCCTCCGTTTTTTTAGTCCTTCAGCGGAATGCCGTTTGCATCTGTATTGATGCTGCCGGTCAGGATCATAATGCCCTCAATCAGGCCCCAGATACCGCTTACGGTAGCCAGAAAACCTGCGGAGAGCAGTGTCAGCAGAAGCTGTGCAACAGCCTTGCCTGTGTATCCCAGATAGAAATTATGCACGCCGAAGCCGCCCAGCAGAATGCCGAGGATGCCGGCTGCGATTTTGGATTTCTGTTCCTGCATGATAATAAACCTCCTGTATGCATGTTCTGTCCCGCAGTTTGCGGGAGATGTTCTGAAAAAATATGCCGCAGAGGGATTCTCTGCGGCATCCGGTTTTCAATTAGTCCTTCAGGGGTGTGCCATTTGCGTCAGCAGTTACATACTTGCCGCACAGAATCAGGATACCCTCAACGACACCCCAGATAGAGCCACCGCCGCATGTAACCAGAGTAACAACGATCTGAATAATTGCTCTCTTTGTGTAGCCGAGATAGAAGTTGTGGATGCCCCAGGCGCCCAGGAAAATACCCAGCAGACCTGCAACCATTTTAGATTTCTGTTCCATAATTATATCCTCCTCTTATTCGTGTAACAATGTACATATAAGTGTACATGCTAATTATACCACCGCTGTCGAATCTTGTCAATTCACGTTTTTAACAAATTTGCAACGATTCCTTGCATGTTTTAGATAGATTTGTGCATATTATGCAGAATATACACTTACTGATTCAGTGTGCCGTGGGTCAGGGACTTGAGGTAAGCATGAATAAAGCCATCAAGGTCGCCGTCCATGACAGCATTGATGTTGCCGTTTTCAAAGCTTGTGCGGTGATCCTTGACGAGTGTGTAGGGCATGAAGACATAGGAACGGATCTGGGCACCCCAGCCGATTTCCTTCTGCACACCCTTGATGTCGGAGATCTTCTCGAGATGCTCTCGCTCCTTGATTTCCACGAGCTTGGAACGCAGCATCTTCATGGCATAGTCCTTGTTCTGATACTGGCTTCTCTGGGTCTGGCAGGAGACCACAATGCCGGTGGGCTTGTGGATCAGTCGTACTGCGGAGCTGGTCTTGTTGACCTTCTGGCCGCCTGCACCGGAGGAGCGGTATACTTCCATTTCGATGTCATCGGGACGGATGTCGACTTCGATGCTGTCATCGATTTCGGGCATGACTTCCAGTGCGGCAAAAGAGGTCTGTCTTCTGCCGGAGGAGTCGAACGGGGAAACACGCACGAGACGATGCACGCCTGCCTCGGACTTCAGGAAGCCATAGGCATTGACGCCCTCGACCATGATGGAAGCGCTCTTGAGGCCGGCTTCATCGCCGTCGAGATAATCGAGCAGATGCACCTTGAAGTTGTGGCGTTCTGCCCAGCGGTTGTACATACGATAGAGCATTTCCGCCCAGTCCTGTGCCTCGGTGCCGCCTGCACCGGGATGGAAGGTCAGAATGGCATTGGAGCCGTCATACTCGCCGGACAGCAGGGTTTCGAGGTTCTTCGCTTCCAGATCGGACTTGAACGAAGCGATCTCCGTCAGGATCTCGGCCTGCATTTCCTCGTCTTCTTCCTCCATGCACATTTCGATCATGGTGAGGATATCCTCGAGGCGGCTCTGCATTTTCTCATAACCGGCGATGCGGTTTTCGAGCTGCTTGGTTTTCTGCAGCACCTTCTGGGAATTCTCGAGATCGTCCCAGAAGCCTTCGGCGGTGGCCTGGGCGTGAAGCTCCTCGACCTCCTCCTGTGCCTTCTTAATATTCAGAACTTCGCCCAGCTCTGCAAGATCCTTGCGATAGCCGGTCATTTCTACTCTCAGTTCGTCCAGTAATATCATATTGCTCTCCTTCTCTGATTATGCTGCTTTTGCAGCAGCGCAGCTGTATTTTGCACGGTTACTTTCATTATACACTATTTTTGAACGGATTGCAACCTTTTTTTGATTTTGGAAGGGGGTTCTGCGCATGAAACATAAAATGGGGAAGCTTTGCCTGAACTGCACCGGCCTTCCGGACAAAAAAAGCTGCCCGTAAAGGGCAGCTTTGATAGGATTGCTTAGTCCAGTGTCAGCACGTCGAGAATGAAGTAGTTCTCCTCTTCCTTGATGGAAGTTGCAGTGCCGTTTGTGTAGTTGATGGACAGAATATAGGAAACGGTGTCGCCGCTGTTCTTGTCCTTGAAATAGTACTTGTAGTGCTCGGTCATCTCTGTGGGAGAGGTGTACTCGGTGCACAGCGGGCCGAAGCCGATGTACTGCTGTACGTCCGCAGGGGTCATGCCGCTGGTGATGCCTTCTCTTGCAATATTGGCCTTGGTCTTGACGCCGTTGCCGTACTTTTCAAGCTGCTTGTAATCGTAAAAGGTCACCTTCTTGAGGTTGTTGCCGTTGTGCTCTGTGAAAATCATCCACTCAGGGATGGAAACGCCGCTGACTTCAACCGTCTTGCTGCTCTCATAAAGGGCGTCATAATCCGATGCAATCATGTTGATGCAGGCATATTCAGAGGTGTTCTGCAGGGAAAGGTGTGCCTTCTTCTGGGCGTCCTGAATGCCGGCGCCGATCTGTTCGGACAGATCACGGGCATATCTTGCGCCGTTGTTTTTGTACTTGCCGATGGCCACTGCACCCCAGATGACTGCAATGAGCACGAGAAGCACTGCCAGAAGGATCAGGACGACACGCGGGGTCAGCAGTGTGCGGATGTTGAATTTTGCGTTTTCAGTGGATTTGGTTTCTTTTTCCTTTGCCATGGTGGTTTCCTCCCTTTATAATGTGATACAATTTCTGTCCAGCATCTCCTGTGCCGCCAGAAGAATGCCGATTCTGCTGCTGTTGAAGCTCAGTCCCCCCTGCATCCATGCAGCGTAGGGTTCACGGAGCGGAGCATCAGCAGAAAGTTCTATGGATGCGCCCATGGTAAAGGCGCCTGCGGCCATGATGACCTGACTGGAGTAGCCCGGCATATCCCAGGGCTCGGGGGTGACATAGGCGTCCACGGGCGAGCCCTTCTGGATGCCCTGACAGAATGCCACCAGATTTTCCGCATTCTCCAGCTGCAGTGCGGTGACGATGTCGCCCCGCGGCTCGCCGGCACGGGGTGTGCATGCAAAGCCCAGCAGTGTGAACAGCTCAGCGGCAAATGCTGCGGTTTTCAGCGCATTTGCGGTAATATCGGGGGCGAGATACAGCCCCTGGAACATCTCACGGTTCATGTCGAGCGTGCAGCCGACTTCCTTGCCCATGCCCACGCAGGTCAGACGGTAGGCGCACTGCTCCACGAGCTTTTCAGGGCCTGCAATATAGCCGCCGGTTCTGGCAATGCCGCCGCCTGCATTCTTGATCAGAGAGCCGATGATGATATCCGCACCCACATGTGTCGGCTCCTTGGCTTCGACGAATTCGCCGTAGCAGTTGTCCACCATGATGATGGCATCGGGATTGCCCTTGCGGATGGCTGCGGCCATCTCGGCAATGTCATCGGTCGTGAAGGCACGGCGGAGAGAGTAGCCTCTGGAACGCTGGATATATGCAACCTTTGCGCCCTTGACGGCCTCCGGAATCGCTGCAAGATCGGCTTTGCCGTCGGGGAGAAGATCGACCTGTCCGTAGCTGACACCGTAATCGGCAAGGCTGCCGTTTCCGGGCTCGCCCGCAATGCCGATGACCTCCTCAAGGGTGTCGTAGGGCTTGCCTGTGACGGAAACGATCCTGTCGCCGCTGCGGAGCACACCAAAGAGCGCCACAGTCAGCGCATGCGTGCCCGATACGAAGTTATGCCGCACGAGTGCATCCTCCGTGCCCATGACCTGTGCCCAGACCTTGTCGAGGGTGTCACGGCCGAGGTCGCCGTAGCCATAACCGGTGCTGCCGGCAAAGCATGCCTCGCTCACTCTGTTTTCGGCAAAAGCCGACAGAATGCGGGCAGCATTGTCCCGTGCGTTCCGGTCAATTTCCGCAAAGCAGCCGGCACAGCGTTCTTCGGCCTTGTCGGCAAGCTCGAGCAGACGAGGATCAATCCGGAAGTAATCACGAATTCCCATTGTCTAAACGTCCTTTCTGTAAGTTATCCTGTTCCTGCTCCATCAGCTCAAGGACATATTCCGTCTCAAGTGCCGTGAAGCCGATTTCTCTGTAAAAGCTCTCCCGCACATCCAGTGCATACAGCACGGCTGTTTTGCCGAACTGTGCGAGGAATCCTGCAAGCCACCGCAGGAAGATGCGGGCATGTCCCAGCCCTCTGGCCTCGGGACGGGTGGCCACCTGTCCGACCAGAACGGAATCGTCGATGTCGAACATGATGCTTGCCGTGGTGCTGCCCTTGTAGGTGAACACACGGCTCACGCCGTGTCGGCAGCGATGTGAGGTGTCCGTCAGCCACATGGCATAGTCCTGCAGATTCGGGAAGCCCGCCTTGAGGATCTCATAGACATCCGCAAGGGGCGGGTTGAATTCCACAGCATCCTCCACATCATCCGCCACCGCATCCGGCACCAGCTGGAACATGGTTCGATGGAGGCTGCGGTATTCGGGCAGAAGACCGGCAAGCTGCGTGCGGACGGGTTCGTTGCACTCCACACGGAAGGGACGGTGCATGCGCAGGAATACCGCAAGCTCCTCGGCGTCCTCTTCCTGTGCATCACAGATGAGCACAGTGTCATTGAGCCGCAGGAGAATGCCGCCCTCGCCCACCGCATAGAACTGGCAGAAGGAGTAATCCAGTCCATAGGCCTTGTAATAGGAGTACATCTTCCTGCCCCGCCAGCTCTGCCGCAGAAGTGCTGTATTCAGTTCACTGTCTGTTACCAGTTGTCTGATCATAATTCAATCATTCTCTCCATCATTCGTTCAGTCAGAAGCAGAATCTGCTCCATATCGCTGATCTGCGCCACGCAGGACGGGGAATGCAGGCAGCGGCACGGTACGGAAATGGCCAGCGTCCGCACACCCTCACGGGAGATATGCACGGCACCGGCATCGTTGCCGCCGGCAATGCGGCTCTTGGTCTGGCAGGGAATACCGAGCTGACCGGCTTCCTCAAATGCCATGCGGTAGAGCTGCTTGTCGTAGATGGTGCTTCTGTCCATGAAGGACACAACGGGGCCGCCGCCCAGCCGGCAGACTGCCGCATCGCCGCTCACGCCGTCGAGATCGGCCGCAGTGGTCGCCTCGAGAATCAGCGCAAAATCGGGATTGACAGCGAAGGTCGCCGCTCTGCTGCCGCGCAGGCCGATTTCTTCCTGCACGAAGAAGCAGAACCATGTGTCATAGGGGATCTCGCCCTCAAGGAGCTTGAGCATCACAGCGCAGCCGAAGCGGTCATCGATGGCCTTGGAGGCCACTCTGCCGCCGCCGAGCTCGGTGTATTCGCCCAAAAAATAAATGCTGTCGCCGGGGGCAGCGTACTGCTTTGCCTCGTCTGCATCCTTGGCACCGATGTCGGCATAGAGTGCGTCCATTTTCGGCTTTTCATCACGGGCACTGCCGGAGAGCAGGTGGATCGGCGTGCTGCCGATGACACCGGGCAGATGCTGCTCGCCCACCATCACGCAGCGGCCGAGAACCACATCTGCATCAACGCCGCCCACGGCCGCCAGGGACAGCGTGCCGTCGGGACGGATGCCCGTTACGATCAGCCCCACCTCGTCCATGTGCGCCCCGATCATGAGGGTGTGCGCAGGCGTGGTGCGGCCTTTTTTATGCACCAGCAGACTGCCGAGGGCATCGGTACGGATTTCCAGAATGTCCGGCATGGTGCTGATTTTTTCCTTCAGATAGTCAGAAACGGCGGTCTCGTCACCGGAAATGCCGCAGATGCCGCATAATTCCTTCAGATATGTCAGCATGCAGTGCACCTCCTCAGATAGGCAGCGAGCAGCTCGCCCGTCATGCAGACGTCCGCAAGCGAAATGATCTCTGCGGGTGTATGCATGTACCGCAGGGGGATGGATACCGTGCAGGCCTTCACGCCCTCACGGCATACGGAGAACTGATCGGCATTGGTACCGGTGGTACCGGCCATGACCTCGTACTGCCACGGAATGCCGTTTTCGTCGGCAATATGGCTGAGGGTTTTGCTGACAGTTCTCGAAAGGGACGGAGAATAGCCGATCATGGGGCCTTCTCCCATTTTTCCGGTCTTGGTTTCACTGTCGCCGAGATTGCGTGCGAAGCTCACATCCACCGCAAGGGCGATGTCCGGATTGACCGCATAGCAGCCGATTCTGGCACCACGCTCGCCGACCTCTTCCTCAGCGGAGAACATGACAGTGACCTTGCAGGGGAGCACTTCATCCTTGATGCTGTGCAGTGCACAGAGGATGGCGGCCACGCCGCAGCGGTCATCGAGAGCGGGGGCTGTGAAGCGGTCACCCAGCAGCTTTGCGATCTGTCCGGCAAAGGTCACGCTGTCGCCGGGGGCAAGGAGCTGCCGCAGGGCTTCGGCATCATAGCCTGTGTCGATGCGGATCTCTTCGAATTTCGGTACTTTTTCGTCTCCGCTCGTCAGATGGGGCGGCATGGCGCAGATGACGCCGTCAAGCACCTGTCTGCCGTGGAGATGCACCCGCTGTGCGGGGAGCAGTCTGCGGTCGATGCCGCCGACATTGCCCGCGGTCACAAAGCCGTCCTCGGTGATGCTCGTCACGATCATGCCGATCTGGTCGATGTGGGCATCGAGCAGGACATGGGGGGCATCGGGATCGGTGCTGCCCAGAGAGCCGATGACATTCCCGTGGGATATGCGGGCATCGGGGCAGTAGAGCTTCAGGAATTCCAATGCCGTCACAGCGGCATTGGATTCGTCACCGGACATGCCCGTCACCCTGCACAGGGCGGTGAGCATATCCGCGATAATCTGTGTTTTCATTCGGCAAGCTCCTTTACAAGACGCTTGTAGTGCTGGCCTCTCACCTCGAAGTTCGGGTAGAGGTCAAAGCTTGCACAGGCGGGGGAAAGCGTCACGATATCACCATTTCCGGCTTCACGCTCGGCAATTGCCACAGCATCCTCCATGGAAGAGGCATGCAGGATCCGCAGCTGTGCGGGGTCATAGTTCTTCGCTGCCGTTACGGCTGCTTCAATCTTGGATGCGGTCACGCCCATGAGGATGAGCACCTTGACACGCTCGCAGACGGTCTCGGCCATCGGCTCGAAGGGGATCTTCTTGTCATAGCCGCCCGCCAGTACGATGATCTTCTTGTCAAAGCTCCGCAGACCGGCCAGCACTCTTGTGGGGCTGGTTGCGATGCTGTCGTTGTACCACTTTACGCCCTTCACTTCACGGACGAATTCGATTCTGTGCTCCACACCGCCGAATTCCTTTGCCACCTTCACGATGGCCGCATTGTCCACCTCGCCCCAGAGTGCGGAGATCACGCCGAGGAAGTTCTCGACATTGTGCATGCCGGGGATGCGGATGTCGTCCTTGTGGACAACGGGCGTTACTTCGCCCTTTTCGGTGTAGCAGAGCATGCCGTCCTCACGCAGGAAGGCACCTCTTTCCGGCGTTTCTCTGCGTGTGAACCAGCAGAGCTTGCCGCGTACCATCGGAGCGAGCGCCTTTGTGCCCTCATTGTCGAGGTTCAGGACGGTGCGGGAGAAGGCGTTCTGGTGTGCAATGAGATTCATCTTGCACTCGGTGTATTCCTCCATTGTGCCGTGCACATCGAGGTGATTGGGGGTGATATTGGTGATCAGCGCCGTATCGGGGGATTTGCGCATGGAAATCAGCTGGAAGCTGGACAGCTCGACCACAGCCGCATCATCTGCGGCGATCTGCTCGATGATGGGGAGCAGGGCACGGCCGATGTTGCCGCCCTTGTGGACGGTTCTGCCGGATGCAGCGAGGATTTCGGCGATGAGCGTGGTGGAGGTGGACTTGCCGTCGGAACCGGTCACGGCATAGATCTTGCAGGGACACAGGTCAAAGAACACTTCCATCTCGGAGGTGATGACCACGCCTGCTTCCCTTGCCTTTGCGAGGGCGGGGTTGTTGAAATACATGCCGGGTGTGCGGAAGACCACATCAAAATCGGTGAGCGCATCGAGATAGTCGTCGCCCAGCCGGAACTGCACGCCCTTTGCGGAAAGTGCGTCATAGGTCTCACGGAACTGCTCCGCACTGCGTCTGTCGAGCACGGTCACGCCGATGCCCTTTTCACAAAAGAGGGAAATCAGCTCTGTATGGCTGACGCCCGTGCCGATGAAGGCAACGCGTTTCTGCTTCATATCGTCAAAAAATGCATGAATTCTGCTCATGAAAATCCTCCTGGCGTTTGAAAAATTGCATAACTATTTTTATTATACCAGATTGAATTGGAAAAATCAATGTTTTCCGGAAAATTTAATCAATCCTTAGAAAAGTTGAATGTCCCGTCCGCCCGGCGCCCTTCTGCTTGTTTTCGGACAAAAAAATGATAAAAATCTCGTGAAAACTATTGCAATTTCATATATAGTATGGTATACTGAATAAGTAAATGGATACTTTTGTCCGATAAAATAAGGAGGTTGTACTATGTCCATTCTCGATAAACTGAGTGCCAATGTCACAAATATGGAGAGAGTTGTCTCTCAGAAGATCAAAAACACCTGGGATGCCGGTTCTCTGAGCAGTGACCGCAACAGCGAAAAGGCGAGCATACAGCGCAATCTCAGCGAAATCGGGAAGCTGTACTATGAAAAATACAAGGAGAATCCCGACCCGGATTTTGCCGAGCTGGTTGAGGCTGTCAAGGTTTCCGAGCAGCGCATTGCCGAGCTGGATGCCCAGATTGAAAATGTCCGTGCAAGAGAGCCGGAGCTTGTCCCCGTCCCCGAGGATGTCAAGCCCGTAAAGCCTACATCCCGCTACTGTCTGCAGTGCGGTGCAACTTACCCCGTTTCTGAGAAGTTCTGCTCTGTCTGCGGTATTGAACTGGTTGATAAATTTGCCGATGGCGCTTCTCCCGAGGCTGCGCCTGCGGAGAAGAAGGCACCCGTTGAGCCGGTGACCGTGCCCCTCGTGAATCCTGCTCCCAAGCCCCCCGTTGTCAATGGCGTGGTGGCTGTGGAGGATCGCACCGATCTGCCCGATCTGAGCAAGTTCGATGCTGCTCCCGCAGAGGAGAACATTCCGGAGGCACCCAAGGAGAACGATGTGCCCGAAGCCCCTGCTGTGCCCGAGACCCCCGCTGTGCCCGAGACCCCCGCTGAGAATGCGGATCCCGAGGCCCCTGCTGCGCCCGCAGCGGATGCACCCGCCGAGGAGGCGGCTGTCGCTTTCTGTGCCTACTGCGGCAAGGCTGCCAAGCCCGGCCAGCGCTTCTGCCCCTACTGCGGCAAGGCCATGTAATCAGGCCGGCGGCTAATCCATATTGTAATACAGCAGGCTTGGTATGCTGCCCGCAGGCGGCATACCGGGCTTTTGTGCGTGTAAAACGCCCCCGGACTCTACTGATTGTAAAAATATGTCTGAAAAATACATTGTTTTTGAGCAAATTGTGAACTGCGTGTAAAAATCAATATCTTTTCACAAAAAACAGTTGCAAGGTGAATGGAAATGTAGTATAATTGTGTAGTGGGGTAGTGCCCAGACTATTGAGGAAAGGAACGCGTGCTTCGGCGGTGGTGAACATGATGGAAACAGAGAAGAAAAACATCCATATCGCAGTTGTTGTGTCCACACTGACAGAAGAGTATCAGAGCAATATTCTTGACGGCATCCGGCAGTATGCCTTTGCCAACCATATCACGCTGGAGCATTTTGTTGCATTCGGTAACATCGGCGGCGACATCCGTCATGATACGGGCGAGTACAACATCTTCTCTCTGGCGAATTTCAGCCGTTTTGACGGCGTGATTCTGGTCATCAATACCATTCAGTTTGCGGATTGCATGGAGAGTGTCCTCACCCGTGTCCGCGAGGCCGGCATTCCGGCGGTCTGCATTGACAAGGATGTACCGGATCTCTATTCGATCTGCATTGACAATGAGTCCCCCATGCGTCACATGGTGGAGCATTTCATTGAACATCACGGCTTCACCCGCATCAATTATGTATCGGGTCCGGCCGACAATATTGATAGTGTGCAGCGCCTGAAGGCGTACCGCTCTGCACTGGAAAGCCATGGCATTCCGGTGGAAGAGGAACGCATCTATCACGGCAACTTCGTTTCCAAGGACGGAACCGATGCCATCCGGACGTTCCTGCGCTCCTCTCTGGAGTTCCCGCAGGCCATCGTCTGTGCCAATGACAATATGGCCATTGCCGCCATGAATGCCCTGACGGCAAACGGTGTGCGTGTGCCCGAGGATGTGGCGGTTTCCGGCTTTGACTATATTTACAATGCACGCAACTATGCGCCTTCGCTGACATCTGTGCAGCGTCCGCTGGAGCGTGCGGGGCAGCTTGCCTGCCAGAAGATCCTCAACCATATCCGCGGCAGGGAGCAGGAACGCTTCACGCTGCTTGAGACCCGCTGCTGCTTCTCGCAGAGCTGCGGCTGCAGTGAGACGCCGGTCATGGATACGGATGAGTTCAAAAAGCGCAATTTCAATGTCCTGGAGTCCTTCTCCACGGATGTTTCCCTCCTCAGCCGCATGTCCTCTGCACTGGCAGAATGCGACAATCTGGAGGAATATTCCCTGAATCTCCGCCGCTTCATCCCCGAGATCGAGGCAAAGGAATTCTACATCTGTCTGTGCGATGACTGGAAGCAGGGCATCATGGCGGATGAAACCGAGGAGAACTACCTGATTCACATTCTTTCACCGAACAACTACATCGTAACCGGCTACAGCGAGACAATGCTGGTGCCGCTGGCGTATAAGAACGGTGAATTTGTGGAGATGGGGCCGTTTCCCAGCGAAGAAATGCTGCCGGGACTGTTCGATGAAGACAATCATCCCGGAAACTATTATTTCATCCCGCTGCATTTCCGTGAGCGCTGCATGGGCTACTGCGTGATCAAGGATTGTAATTTCCCGATCTCGAGCCGTTTGTTCCATGCATGGATCATGAACATCACCAATTCTCTGGAGAGCGTGCGCAAGATCATCTGTCTTGACCGCGTCACCCGGAAGCTCAATAAGCTCTACACGGTGGATACCCTTTCGGATATCAACAACCGCAACGGCTTCCGCATCAGCACGCAGCAGCTCTACAGCTACTGCATCAACACGAAAAAGCCCGTCATGCTGATGTTCCTGGATATGGATGGTCTGAAGAAGATCAACGATACCTACGGGCACAAGGGCGGTGACAAGGCGATTTCGACGATGGCGTCGGTGATTGGAAAGGCCTGCTCGGACGGTGAGATCTGCTGCCGTTTCGGCGGTGACGAGTTCATCATCTTTGCGGCGGACTACAGCGAGGACAGAGCCGCTGAGCTGGCAGAACGCATTGAAGCCGGCCTTGAGAAGGTCAACAAGACCATGGGTCTGCCCTATCGTCTGGAGACGAGTCTTGGCTATCACATTACAGTGCCCGAGCGCGGCGTGGATCTGTTCCAGCTTGTTTCGATTGCGGATAACATCATGTACGCAGCGAAGAAAAAGAAGAAGACTTCCCGTTATCTCAAGCAGATGTCCCCTGAAGAGGTGGAAAAACTGCTGGATGAGGAGAATAAAAAGAACTGATGAAAAGGATGCACAGATGTGCATCCTTCAGCTTGTCAAAAAAGTATGATTTCGCTTAATTTTGCCCCACCCCCTACCCCCTCCCCAAAGGGGAGGGGGAAAGAGGGAGGGTGCTGCCGCACCCTCAACCCGCCCTCTTGCAGAGCGCTTTTTGGCTATTTATTGAGGGTTATAGGGGGCACAGCCCCCTATATGCGCCGAAGGCGCAACTAAACTAAAAATACTAGTCCAGCCCTGCGCCGTTCAGGTGCAGTGGCTGGACGGGACTTTTTCGACAGACTGAAGGATGCACAGATGTGCATCCTTTCTTTTTCGCAAAAAACATCCCGCTCCATATGAAGCGGGATGTCATTGCAATCGGATTATTCAGCCAGTGCGGCATTGTAGGTCTCCAGCACATCATCGATGGCAGCAGACCAGTTGTCACGAAGCACAGCCCAGGAATCAACGTCGTCATACTTCAGAACGCCGTCCATCAGGTTGTTCATGATACCTCTTGTCTCGTAGGTGTACTCGCCCTCACCATACATGGTGCTGCCCATGCCGTAACCGAAGTCGAATACCGGAATGGTATCTTCCTTGTACTGCATGATGGCGTCATACTGCTCCTCGGTCTTGTAAGCGAGTGTGATGCCGGATGCGGACTGCTCTACGATCAGCGCCTTCTCCTTGGCAGCCTGCTTGTACTCTTCCTCGTATTCAGCCAGACGCTCACAGTAGATGTAAGTGCCGACAGCCTCACCCATTTCGGAGTTCTTAACCAGCATCTTGGCACCGAAGTTTGCGCAGAGATAGTAGTCATCTGCCTCGGGATCCTTCGGGAACGGTACAACCATGATGTCGCCGTCGGGGTTCTTGGCGTTGGATGCACCCAGAGACCAGTCAGCCATGCCGTAGAACAGGATATTGCCTGCCTCGGGGAAGTTGCCGTACCAGTTTGCATCATAGAGCTGGAGGCTCTTCATTTCTTCCATCAGCTGCTGTGCTGCTTCGATACGGGAGTCATACACATTGTTTGTGAACTTTTCGCCGTCGAACTTCACGATGGTCTGACCGGTGGACTGTACCATAGCCTGACCGAACCAGCCGGCAATACCGTATCTCTGTGTGGTGCCGTCGCCCGCAGCCACGAAGGTCTTCATCATTTCCATGAAGGAATTCCAGTCCCACTCGCCCTTTTCATACAGCTCGTAGGGATCGTCCAGACCATTCTCCTCGCACATTGCACGGCTGTAGGTGATCAGCAGCGGATCGGCGATGGAATAGGGCACAACATAGTGCTGACCCTTATATTCGTACATATCGATGACATCACGCATGTCATCCCAGATCTCATCTTCGAGGTCGATGTAATCATCGAGGGGCTGGTACTGATCCTTGTACACACCATTGGGGAGGGCATCCCACTCATAGGCGAACATATCCACGGGGTCGCCGCCGAGAATACGGTTGGTCAGTACGTCAAATTTATCATCGGAGGTACACTGGATCCACTTCACCTTACCGCCGTATACATCCTCAAACAGGGTCAGGGCAACGCTTCTGTCCTGATTGTTGGAGGGATTCAGATCATAAGTACCCAGCCAGTGGATGGTCTGACCCTGAATGTCAACATCGGGTCCGTCCACTTCTTCAGGAGCAGAGAGGGTAACCTCATCCTCAGACTTGTAATGGCTGCTGTTTTCTGCGGTTTCACCGCCGCATGCGGTTGCTGTCAGGAGCATGGATACGCTCATCAGGCCTGCCAGCATCAGCTTGAGCTTTCTCAACATCTTCACTTCTTTCTAAAATATTCCGTTTACGGACAGGTGCCTTCCGGCAGCAAATCCCCCCATTTCCGGATTCATCACGGTGCATCTCTTTGTTTTTGAAGCACGCCGCCGGAATATGACACCTGTTCATAAAGCAGTTACATACATTATACATGTTTTCGCAGAAAATGTCAAGGGTTTTGTACAAGTTTTTGTGATGATTCTGTGAATAAATAAAATCTTTTTTCTTGCTTGCGGTGATCCATGCCATCCCCCTTGCATTCTGCGGCCGAATCCTGTATAATAGAAATAAGAACGAACGAGGGAGGACAGGTATGAAGCAGGTAGAAATTTTCACGGACGGTGCATGCAGCGGCAATCCGGGGCCGGGCGGCTGGGGTGCGGTGCTGCGTTACGGCACGGCCGAAAAGGAGCTTTCCGGCGGGGAAGCGAATACCACCAACAACCGCATGGAGCTGTCCGCAGTGATTGCGGCGCTTGCGGCACTCAAGGAGCCGTGCAGCGTGACACTCACGACCGACAGTAAATATGTGGTGGACAGCATCACAAAGGGCTGGGTCTATGGCTGGCAGAAGCGGGGCTGGATCAAATCGGATAAGAAGCCCGCTCTGAATGTGGATCTCTGGGAGCAGCTGCTGCCGCTGCTTGCAAAGCACAAGGTGACCTTTGTCTGGGTCAAGGGGCATGCGGGACATCCCGAGAATGAACGCTGTGATCAGCTTGCAGTCATGGAAAGCCGCAGGTTTTAATGATTTTGCATAGAAGAAACGGCACGGACGCTCTGTCTGTGCCGTTTGTTTTTTGAAAAAACTGCCCTACTGCTTCTTTACAAGCCGATCGATCGTGTTGGAATTGAGCTTTGCCGTCAGACGCAGACGGTCGATTTCCTTCTGCATGCCGTCCATCTCCGTCAGGCAGTGTGCCACCTGCTCCTCCATGGAGCGGCGTGCCGCTTCCAGCTCTGCAATTCTGTCCATTGCCTCGCCAAGCTGTCTGGCCAGTGCATCCAGATGCTCCGACAGTCTTGCATTCAGTGCGTTCTGCTTCTCTCCGAACTCTTCCAGCGCCTTGCCCGTTTTGCCAAAGCCCTGACTTCCGCCATATGTTTCTGTTTTCATTCCGTTCACCTCATCTGCGATTTCATCCGTATCATTTTCCTCTTACATCAGTCCGAAATTCCGTCTGTTGCTGTCCAGCATCGAGCGCAGCGTCTGTTCCAGCGTATATTCCGGCATCCAGCCCGTATCTGCACGCAGACGGCTCACATCCGCCTCGATCACCGGTACATCCGAGGGACGCAGTCTGGCGGGATTCTGCTTCACGGTGATCTGCTCGTCACTCAGATCAAGCATCGTGTCAAGCAGCTCGCCGATGGAGACCGCATGGCCGCTGCCCACATTGTAGGTCTCGCCTGCCTGTCCCTTTTCCATCAGCATGCTGTAAGCACGCACCACATCGCGTACATCGGAGAAATCCCTTCTTGCTGTGAGATTGCCCACCTGCATCACGGGTTCACGGAAGCCCGCTTCCATTTCGGCGATCTGCAGTGCAAAATCCGCCGCTACGAACTGCGGGGACTGTCCCACACCGATGTGATTGAATGCACGCACCATCACAATGCCCATGCCATAGGCTCTGGCGTAAATGCTGCCGATCATGTTCTGGCAGGCCTTGGTCACGGCGTAGAGATTGCCCGGATGCAGTGCCTCGTCCTCCGAAACGGGGCAGGCACCCTCACGCAGATAGCCGTATTCCTCACCGGAACCCACCAGCAGAATGCGGGGATAGTATTCCTCAATGCTGCGCACGGCTTCCAGCAGATGGAGTGCACCCTTAATGTTCACATCCACCGTCAGCTCCGGCTCCTTCCAGGAGAGCGCCACGGAGCTCTGCGCCGCAAGATGATAGATCTGTGCCGGCCGGTGCGCCAGCAGAAGCGAACGGATATCTCGCTCGCTTGTGATATCGAGGTCGAATACCTCACAGCCGCGGGCATTCACACGCTCACCGGGGAGCTTTGTGGCACCCACATATTTTCCGCAGGCCTCCTGCAGATGGGTGACAAGATACCCGCCCACAAAGCCGCCTGCGCCGATGACCAATGCGTCCATATTACACCTTCCCTTTCAATACCTGTATGATGCTGTCCATGATGGCTGCCGGTTCATAGTCCCGCCGTACTTTTTCCGCAGCATTGCGGCCATATCTGGCACGGAGGGACGGATCGTCCGCAAGCGTCTGAATGGCCTTGGCAAGTGCTGCGGCATCCCTTGGCGGGACGGTCAGCCCCGTTTTTCCGTGCACGCTCACATAGGGGACGCCCGTGGGGAGCGATGTGTTGATGACGGGCTTGCCATAGACCATGGCCTCCTGCTGGACAATGCCGAAGGCCTCTGAATTTTCGACCGAGGGGAACACAAAGATGTCGCAGTCTGCAAAGGCTGCCTTCAGATCTTCATCCGAAAGCCGCCCGAGGAAATGCACCGGCAGTCCCTCTGTCTGTGCACGCAGCGCATCCTCCAGCGGCCCCGTGCCGCAGAGAAACAGCTCGCAGCCGCGGACATGCTTCATTGCCTCCAGGAGATAGGATGCCCCCTTGTAATACACCAGCCGTCCTGCAAAGAGGAGCTTGACCGCATGGGGATGGCGGCATTTCTCCGTGAGGATGGGGGTGCGTGCCGCCTTTTCATAGGCATCCCGCTCGAGGGCATAGGGGATAATGCGGCATTTTTCACGAAATTCCGGAAGAAATGCCGAGCTGTCCACATGGCCGGGGGTGGCAGCGATGATGGCATCGGCACGCTTCAGAAACTGCCGGAGCAGCGGTGCATAGAGCCGCAGCAGTTTTTTCTGTTTGACCACATCGCTGTGCCATGCGATGACCACCCGTCCCTTGTATCCCGAGAGCAGACAGGCCAGATCCCCGAGGGGAAAGGGCGTGTGGAACTCGACCACATCGGCATCCTTGGCCATTTTCCGGAATGTCCACAGAAACGACAGCGAGAGCGGACAGGAAAAATACGTCCCCAGACTGCCGCAGCGTGTGATGGTCACGCCGTCTTGCTGTTCGGTGGTGCCCCGTCCTTTTTCCTGACAGACCAGCACCCTCACTTCGGTATCGGGGTACTTCGACAGGAGTCTTGCACGCTGTGCGACCAGCGTTTCAATCCCGCCGATATGCGGGGGATAGAACTTATTTACCTCTAAGATCCTGAATTTTTCAGCCATGGTGCTGCTCCTTCAGTGCTGGGATCAGCTCGCAGTATACGTCATAGAGCATGGCGGCACTGCGTTCCCAGGAAAACGTCTTGGCACGATCGAGACCCTCGGCGGAGAGCCGTTTCCGGAGTGCCGCATCCGTGAACAGGCGATGCAGTCCGGCGGCGATGTCCTCGGTGCTGTCGGCCTTTACGATCACCGCACTGTCGCCCGTGACCTCGGGGAGGGAGGCGGCATCGGACACGAGCACGGGGGTGCCGCAGGCCATTGCCTCGAGCGGCGGCATGCCGAAGCCCTCATAGAGCGAGGGGAATGTGAAGGCAAGTGCACCGCTCATGAGTGCGCACAGCTCTTCTTCGGCGATGTACTGGGTGAAGATCACCCTGTCCTCCAGCCCGAGCGACTGCACCTTGGCAAAAATGCCGTCATACAGCCATCCCTTGCCGCCTGCAAGGACAAGCTGTGCGGGATTTGCGTGGGATGCAGCAAACTGTGCATAGGCATCGATGAGCCGTTCGAGATTCTTGCGTGGCTCAAGTGTGCCAAGGTAGAGGAAGTACGATGCGGACAGACCGTGTTTTTCACGCACCTGAGCGATTTTTTTGACATCCGTTTCGGGATGGAAGCGATCTGTATCCACGCCGCATGGCACGACTCTGATTTTGTCCGCAAATTCGGGATAATACCGGATGATCTCCGCACGGGAGAAGTACGAATCGGTCACGATCCGATCCGCCCGCTTCATGGATTTGCGCAGTCCCGTCTGCAGCATGAGGCGTGTGCGGCTGCGTACGGTCTCGGGGTAGGCATGGAGCACCATGTCATGCACGGTCACAACGGTCTTTCCGGCCACGAAAGGCGGGACGATATAATTGAAAAAATGCGTCAGGCAGGCCTTTTTCCCGAAGAACCACCGGTACGGCAGCGGCAGGAAGGCCGAGAGTGCACGATAGACAAACGGCGGAAAAAACGCCCGCTTTGCATACATATTGCCGGAAAGAAAGGGGGCAAGGGCAGCCTGCTTTTCCGCCATTTTCCGCACGGCGAAATACTGCAGGGCAAAGCGGTGTTCCGGATGGCGCCGGGCAAGCGCCTTCACCTGTCCCGCTTCGCAGTAGCCGATGCCCGTCAGCCTGCCCATCAGCGGCAGTGCATCGAAGGCGATGTTCATGGGCGTTCCCCCCTGAGTACTGCCTGAAGTGCGGTAAGGCAGGCATCCACATCCTCCGTCCGGAAGCCGCCCAATGCCTTCTGGAGGGGCTTGCGTGTGAGAGATTCGGCTTCCTTCAGGGCTTCTTCCCGTGACATGCTGCCGTTTTCCACGGCAAGGATGAGGGCATTGAGGCCATCCAGCCGCACCATGACCTGCATTTTATGATAGCCCTTGAGGGCGGTACGGAATACGGTGTTCTGTTCCATCATTTTTCTCCTGAATCGGAAAGAAGGGGCGGCAGCTTTGCACTGCACCCCTTATTTCATGTCGATATTGTGCAAAGGGATGTGATCCCTTTGGCGGGGGTCAGGGGGCAATGTCAACAACTTAAAACAGTTGCGCAAAGATTGCCCCCGCCAAGGGCTAACGCCCTTTGAACCCGCTTACGTTTTTGACATTGGGTCAGGGGCAGAGCCACCTGACAGTTTCAGGCAAGCTTAGAAGTCTTGATTTCCTTTTCCACGATGGCAAGGTCATTCTGCACCATGCGTTCCACCAGTTCTGCAAAGGAAATCTCACGCTCCCAGCCCAGTGCAGCTTCTGCCTTGGCGGGATTGCCAAGGAGCACATCGACCTCTGCGGGACGGAAGAATTTCGGATTGACCTTCACAATCACCTTGCCGGTGGCCTTGTCCTTGCCGATCTCGTTCACGCCTTCGCCTTCCCAGACAACCTCAATGCCTGCGGTGCGGAATGCGATTTCCACGAATTCACGGACGGTTCTGGTTTCATTTGTGGCGATGACATAGTCATCCGGTGTTTCCTGCTGGAGCATCAGCCACATGGCCTTGACATAGTCCTTGGAGTGACCCCAGTCACGCTTGGAATCCATATTGCCCAGTTCCACGCAGTCCTGCACGCCGTACTTGATGCGTGCTACTGCCATGGAGATCTTGCGGGTGACGAATTCAAGGCCCCTGCGCTCGGATTCGTGATTGAAGAGAATGCCGGAGCAGGCGTACATATCATAGCTTTCACGGTAATTCTTGGTGATCCAGTGGCCGTAGAGCTTGGCGACGCCATAGGGACTTCTCGGATAGAAGGGGGTCTTTTCGGTCTGGGGCATCTCCTGCACGAGACCGAACATCTCGGAGGTGGACGCCTGATAGAAGCGTGCGGAGGGCTTGACGGTGCGGATGGCCTCGAGCATGTTCGTTACGCCGATGGCATCAATGTCCGCCGTGCCGAGGGGGGTATCCCAGCTGGTTGCCACAAAGGACTGCGCTGCGAGGTTGTAGACCTCATCCGCCTGCGAGATCTGCATGGCCTTGATGAGGGAGATGGGGTCGGTCATATCGGCGTAGATCAGTGTGACCCTATCCTTGAGATGCTCGATGTTGCCGTAGTCCACGGTGGCCTTGCGTCTCCAGATGCCGTAAACATCGTAGCCCTTTTCCAGCAGCAGCTCTGCAAGATAGGAGCCGTCCTGTCCGGTAATGCCTGTGATGAGTGCTTTTTTCATAGTGCTGTTCTCCTTTATATATGGTAGTGTCGGCAGGATGCTGTTCAGGCAGGATGGCTGTCTGAGCGTGTCCTGCGTCTGAACTCTGCCAAGAATGGGGTTCTTGCAATTCTAACGTTTTCCCTTTCTCCCCGCAGGGGGCAATGGGAAAACGCCTTGGGATGCCAAAGGGATCACATCCCTTTGGCGGGGGTGACTCCCCACGGGGTGGGGAGATGCCGAACAAAGTAAGGCAGAGGGGACGGGGCGGTTAGCCTGGGGGCAGCGCCCCCGATCAGAGCAGCTCAACCCTGCCCTGTGCTCTCAGCTCCGCCAGTACCTTCTTGATATCCTGTGTACTGTTCTTATCACACACCAGTACCGCATCCGGCGTATCGACAATGACAACATCCTCAAGTCCGAGGACTGCAATCATCCTGCTGCCTGCACAGATGGTGCAGTTTTTGCTGTCCACGCTCACCACGTCGCCCGAGAGCATATTGCCCTCGCTGTCCGTCTCGTTGATGCGCTGCAGAGCCAGCCAGCTGCCCACATCGTCCCAGCCGAAATTGCCGGGGATGGTGTGGATGTGTGAGGCCTTTTCCATGATGCCGAAATCAATCGATTCCGCAGGCAGATCGGGGAAATGCTCGTTCAGCACATCAGAAAAATCCGCTGTGCCGTAGGCTGCGGCGATCGGCAGAAGACCCTCATACAGAAGCGGCATATGCTGCCGGATGTTGGAAAGGATCGTGGTGGCCTTCCAGATGAACATGCCGCTGTTCCAGAGATAGCCGCCGGATTTCAGATAGCCCTTGGCCGTGGGCAGGTCGGGCTTTTCCACAAAGCGTTCCACATCATAGACGCCGCTGCGGCCGCTGCCGCGGACATATTTGATATAGCCATAGCCCGTTTCCGGATAGGTGGGGGTGATGCCGAGCGTCACGAGATTTTCGCCGGCTTCCGCCGCTTCTGCTGCACGGCGCAGGGTGTCGGTGTACATGTCCTCCGAGCGGATCAGATGATCCGAGGGCAGCACGAACATGACGGCATCGCCATACTTCTTCTGAATAATGCCCGCCGCAAGACCAATGCAGGGGGCTGTGTTGCGGGCGCAGGGCTCTGCGATCACATTCTCCGCCGGAACATCCGGCAGCTGTTCATGAATCAGCCCGAGATAAGCGGCATTTGTGACGATATATACATCCTCCGGTGCCACAAGGGCACCCAGACGACGGACTGTTTTCTGAATCATGGTCTCCCCGTCCGAAGTCAGGGAAAGAAACTGTTTGGGGCAGGATGTGCGGCTCTTCGGCCAGAAGCGCTCGCCCTTTCCGCCCGCCATGATGACTGCTGTGAGCTTCATACAAACCTCCGTTTCATGCATAGACCAAGGATTTCGGGGCGCTATGCTTCCTCCCCCGCATCCTGTGCTTCCTTTTTGAGCTGCAGGAGCGATTCATTGCTCTTCACCGGTGACAGCATGATTTTCAGCGTCATCAGTACAATCTGGATGTCCCTGAACAGCGACCAGCTCTCAATATACATCAGGTCCATCTTCAGCTTGTCATAGGGCGTGGTGTCATAGGCACCCGTGACCTGGGCATAGCCCGTCAGACCCGCTCTGACATGGAGCCGGAAGCGGAACTCGGGGAACTGCTTTTCGTATTCCCTGCAGAATTCCGGCCGTTCCGGACGCGGCCCGACCACGGACATGTCCCCCTTCAGAATGTTGAAAATCTGCGGCAGCTCATCGAGCCGGCATTTGCGCAGGAAGCGGCCGACCTTTGTCACACGCTCGTCGTGGTCGCTGGAAACCTGTGCGCCGTCCGCCTCGGCATCGGGGATCATGCTGCGGAATTTGTAGACATCGAACAGCCGGCCGCCCTCGGTCAGACGCTTCTGCTTGTAGAAAATGGGGCCGCCGTCGCAGAGCTTCACGGCAAGGGCACAGCCGAGCATGATGGGTGCTGCCGGAATGAGTGCCAGCAGACAGAACACGATGTCGAATGTGCGCTTCACCAGCCGCTGCTCAAAGCTCAGACCATGGTTGCGGCAGAGCAGGAGCGGTGTGTCAAAGAGCCGGATATCGTCGGCGCCCCGCAGAATAATATCGGAAATTTTCGGCGCAATATACGCACGCAGCTGCCTGTCAAAGCAGAATTTGACCAGATCGTTCCGCAGCTGAGCGGGAATGTCGCAGATGATGACGCCGTCATACTGTTCGATCTTCCGGATGATGTCCCGATAGGGGGCGTCGGCACTGATGGATTCGCAGATCATGTACTTGTCCACGCGGTAGCTCATTTTCATGACGAGAGCGGCCGCCGTGGGACTGCCGTAGACGATGACCAGATGCCGCGGCGGGTAGAGCATGAAATAGAGCTTGCCCGTCAGGAAGGTCCATGCAATGAGGACAATGACCTCAAGCGCGGTCAGAAGGAGAATGGGCGGCACCGCCACGAAATCACGGGCGATGAGGCTGATCTGCAGATAGGCGATCACATTTGAGCCGAGAAGCCCGAGGTTCTGGGACAGAAATACATCCGTCCGCCGCAGATAGCCGATTTTGAAGCCGCCGTAGACCTTGAAGAACAGGGTGAGCACGGCGGCATAGATGCCGATGACCACCCAGTTGCCCCTGCGGTAGAACGGCAGAACGATGCCATCGGAATAAAAAGTATACCAGATCACCCCGAACAGCAGCGTCAGAATGCCGAGCAGAACAAGTGCCGATCCGGAGGTGATCATGCGTTTGTACTGCTCCCTGCTGTGCGGAGATTGTGTTTGTTTTGCTGTCACGGAAAGCGCCTCTTTCTTTATGCTGCATGCAGCCGCAGCGGGCTGCGTTTCTTTTTGTCCGTCCCGTTTTCTTTGTTCCTTTATTATAGCAAACCGCCCCACCAGTGTCAATAGATTACACAGTATTTTCAGAAACTTTTGGCAGAATCGTACGAAACGGCAGGATACCGCACGAAAAACTCCGTCAGTCGGTGCGGAAATATTTTTCAAAAGGGTATTCCATTTTACAAGAATATTTGGTATAATAAAAGTAAGTGTTAAAAATGGAAACAGAAAAAGGCAGCGTGCTGCCCCCCTTTTGAAAGGATGACCGTATTTGAATAAGTACAAAAAGCTCGCCATGAACACCATGGTCTTTGCCATTGGTTCCTTCGGTTCAAAGATCCTGCTGCTGCTCCTGACGAAACTCTATACCCACAATATCGCCCCCAGCGACAACAGTACAAAGTCCCTGCTGGAGAGTACCGCCAATCTCATCATCCCCATCGTGACCTTCTCCATCGCCGAGGCCATCATCCGTTATGGACTCGACAGGGAGTACGATAAGAAGGAAATCTTCACCTCCGCCTGCATGGTGGAGCTGGCAGGCCTCTTGGTGCTGCTGGTCATCTCGCCGCTGATGGGGCTGCTGCCCTACACGCAGGGCTACCTGCTCTATCTGCTCATTTATATCGTTGCGTCGTCCTTCCGGCAGCTCTGCTCACAGTTTGTGCGTGCGAGGGGCATGGTCAAGCTCTTTGCCCTCGATGGCATTCTGGCAACGCTCACGCTCTTTCTGTTCAATATTCTCTTTATCTCCCACCTGCAGTGGGGCGTGTCGGGCTTCATGCTTTCGGTCATTCTGTCCGATTTCAGCTCAGGGCTGTTCCTGTTCATCGTGGCCAGACTCTGGCATTTCTTCGATTTCAGATGCTATAACCACGATGTCACCAAGACCATGCTGCGCTTTTCCCTCCCGATGATCCCGACGGCCGTGCTGTGGATTATTACGGGTTTCTCCGACAGAGCCTTTGTGCGTTATATGGAGGGCTTTGCCGTCAGCAAGGATGTCGGTGAGTCGGCGGCGGGCATTTATGAAGCGGCCTCCAAGGTGCCCAATCTCCTCACAATGGTTTCCACCATCTTCTTTCAGGCGTGGAACATGTCGGCCATCACGGAGAACAACAGCAAGGACCGCAGCAGCTTTTACCAGAGGATTTTCGGCGCCTACCAGTCGGTATTGTTCTTAGGTGCGGCGTTCATGATTGCGCTGATTGTGCCGCTTTCTGCAATTCTCATCGATGACAGCGTCCATCCGGAATATGCAGCGGCCTATCAGTATTCGCCCGTTCTGATCATTGCCGTACTGATGATGAGTCTGAACCAGTTCCTCAGCAGCATTTACGTTGCGACAAAGAAGACGACACACAGCTTCTGGACAGCACTGACTGCCGCTGTGACAAATCTGGTGCTGAACGTCTTCCTGATCTATTACTGGGGCGTGCACGGTGCCGTCGTTGCGACATTCATCAGTTATTTCGTCTGCTATCTGATCCGCATTGTGGATACAAGACGGTTGATTCCGTTCAAGGTGAATCACGCACGATTCGTTGTGAATCTGGCGGTGGTCTTTGCAATGGCCATTCTGGCGATCACAGAGCCGGGCTGGCTGATTCCCGCACAGATTGCACTGCTTGTGTTCATGGTAATCTTCAATTTCTCCATGATCATGCAGACCGTGAAGAAGATCCTGAAGAGGGGCTAAAAGAGTGAGAGGGGCAAAAATCCCCTTTGCGGGGGCGTTTGACATGGCTCCCACAAAAACAAAAGTGGCTTTATGATGCCGCAGCCAATCATTAAAAGGAGGTCTATCTATGTCTACACCACATCTGCAAGGTAAAAAGGGCGACTACGCCCCCACTGTCCTCATGCCCGGAGATCCCCTCCGTGCCAAATTCATTGCGGAAACCTTCCTCGAGAATGCCGTCTGCGTCAACGAAATCCGCGGCATGCTCGGTTTTACCGGTACTTATAAAGGTGTGCCCGTTTCCGTACAGGGCAGCGGTATGGGTATGCCGTCCATTGGCATCTATTCCTATGAGCTGTTCCATGAATTCGATGTGCAGCGTATCATCCGTATTGGTACTGCCGGAGCCATTGCGCCCGAAGTCCAGCTGCGTGATGTGATCCTCGGTCAGGCCGCCTGCACCAATTCTGCCTTTGCTGACCAGTACCGTCTCCCCGGCACCTATGCCCCCATTGCCTCCTTCTCCCTGCTGTCCGCAGCGGCGGAAATCGCAAAAAAACAGGGCTTGTCCGTGCGTGTCGGCAATATCCTCTCCAGTGATACGTTCTATGACGATGCAAATTCCCTTGCAGAATGGCGGAAAATGCATGTCCTCGGCATCGAGATGGAAGCGGCCGCCCTCTATATGAATGCCGCCCGTGCAGGCAAGGAAGCCCTCTGCATCTGCACCGTGTCCGACTGTCCGCTGGAGGGAAAATTCACCACAGCTGAGGAGCGTCAGACCGGATTTACCGCCATGATGCAGCTCGCACTTGAGACAGTTGCATCGCTGTAAAAATTTTTTCAGAAATTTTGTCAGCTTTTTCAATTTTTAAGATAACTTTAAGGTTCACCGTGTAAGATGATAATGGATTTAGTAATCCCCCAATTCCCCCCATTATTATCATTTCATCTCTTTTGAAGCGGTGCCCCGACGGCACCGTATTTTTTTTGGAGGCAAATATGGAACAGGCAAAAATCGACCGCATCAACGCCCTCGCCCGCAAGGCCAAGACAGAAGGCCTGACGGATGCAGAACGTGCCGAGCAGGCAGCACTGCGGCAGGAATACCGTGAGGGTTTCCTGCGCAATCTCCGCACACAGCTCGACAATACCTATGTGATGGATCCCGAGAGCGGCGAGAAGCGCAAGCTGAAGGAATAACAGACAAACAGGCTGTCCTGCGGGGCAGCCTGATTTTTGTCGGGGTCAAGGCTTCGCCTTGGGCGGGGCTGGCAGTTTTTGCATTGCTTTCTCAAAATATTTGCCCATGTCTGTGTGAAAAAACTTTAAAAACCCCTTGACAACGGCGGTTATGTGTGTTATAATATGTAAGATTGCTGAGAAACATCGCAATCCATCCTTGCCCGTGTTTGCGGGCGAAATCCAGAAGGAGGTGCAGCAAAATGGCAAAGCTGAATGAGACTTACGAGGCAATGGTTGTATACAGCCTCAAGGACGGCGAGGAGGCTGCAAAGGCACTCGTTGAAAAGTTCAAGAATCTCATCGAGAAAAACGGCACACTGTCTGCAGAGGTAGATGAGTGGGGCAAGCGCAAGCTCGCATATCCCATCAACTACGAGACAGAGGGTTACTATGTGGTTTACACATTCACATCCAAGCCCGATTTCCCGGCAGAGTTCGGTCGTGTTCTGAACATCACCGACGGCGTTCTGCGTTCTATGGTAACCACCAAGTAAGCAGACACATTTCAAGTTTCTCAAAAATCCAGGACAAAGGGAGGTACTGCTATGTATAACAGAGTCATTATTATGGGCAGACTGACTGCGGATCCCGAACTGCGTCAGACCCAGAGCGGCATTTCGATGTGCCGGATTTCCGTAGCTGTGGATCGTGGTTTTGCACGCCAGGGCGAAGAACGGAAGACCGACTTCTTCGATGTGACACTGTGGCGTCAGCAGGCGGAGTTTGTTTCCCGCTATTTCTCAAAGGGTCGCATGATCCATATTGAGGGCAGACTGCAGAATGACAACTATACCGACCAGAACGGCCAGAAGCACTACAGAACAGCCATTGTTGCTGATAATGTGACCTTCTGCGGGGACAAGCGTGCTGATAACGGCAATAACGCCCAGTACATTGCACCCAATCAGTTCAACCAGCAGTATAGCCAGCCCGCACCGCCGGTGCAGACAGCCCCGCAGGCTGCTGTGAACCGCGCACCGCAGCCCATTGAGCTCGGTGACCTGGGTGATTTTGAAGAAATTCTGAGTGACGGCGAAGTACCGTTTTAATTCTAAAGTAAAGGAGATTTTTGTATGGAACGTGAGAGAAATTCCCGTCCTTCCAAGCGCCCTCGCAAGAAGGTTTGCATGTTCTGCGTTGATCGTGTAGAGAAGATCGACTATAAGGATATCGCTAAGCTGAAGAAGTGCATGACTGAGAGATCCAAGATCCTGCCCCGCCGTGTGACAGGTACTTGTGCATTCCACCAGCGTGAGCTGACTGTTGCCATCAAGAGAGCAAGACATATCGCCCTGCTGCCTTATGTAAGCGACTAAGCATATGCTTTCCGATCCCCTGATTCTGCCGAATCGGGGGATTTTGTTTTTGTCACGCAAAAATTGACAAAACCTCTTGACATCCGCTTCGTTTTGCGATATAATAAAGACATGCCGGCTTTCGGCAGATTTTTCTGCGTCCGGCACTTTAGCACCAAAAAGCTTAAAAGCTTAAAAGCATTAAAGAGCAAAGAGAGGAATTCTTATGACAGTCAGATGGATCATTCTTGTCTGCTACCTGCTGGTTATGGTCGGCATTGGTTTCTATTGCAGCAAGAAAAACAAAAACGTCAACGATTTTGTATTGGGCGGCCGCAGTGTCGGTGCGTGGTTTTCTGCGTTTGCATTCGGTACATCGTACTTTTCCGCGGTGGTGTTCATCGGTTACGCCGGACAGTTCGGCTGGAAGTACGGTATTTCCGCATTCTGGATCGGCATCGGCAATGCCATCATCGGTTCTCTGATGGCCTGGCTGATTCTCGGCAAGCGCACACGTATCATGACAAAACACCTTGACTGCGCCACCATGCCCGAATTTTTCGAGAAGCGTTACCAGAGCAAGCCTCTGAAGATCGCTTCTTCCCTGATCGTTTTCCTGTTCCTGATCCCCTATACAGCATCCGTATATAACGGTCTGTCCCGTCTGTTTGAAAGCTCTCTGGGCATTCCGTATATTTACTGCATCATCATTATGGCCGTGTTTACTGCGATTTATGTTATCGCCGGCGGCTTCCATGCGACTGCTCTCAATGACTTCGTTCAGGGCATCATCATGCTCGTGGGCATTCTGGCGGTTGTGTTCAGCGTTGTCAATTATCAGGGCGGCCTCGGCTCGGCTCTTGAGAAGCTTGGCACTATTGCCGATGATGCCGGCAATACCGGCACACTGAACAGCCTGTTCGGCCCGAATCCTGCCGACCTGCTCGGTGTTGTGGTACTGACATCCCTCGGTACATGGGGTCTGCCGCAGATGATCCAGAAGTTCTATGCCATTTCCGATGACAGTGCCATCAAGAGAGGCACCGTGATCTCTACGATTTTTGCACTGATCGTGTCCGGCGGCTGCTATTTCCTCGGCGGCTTCGGCCGACTGTTCATGAGCAGTGAGGCGCTTGTGAATGCCGCCACCGGCAAGCCCGAGTATGATAAGATCGTCCCCACCATGCTCGAAAGCGGCGCACTGCCGAACATTCTGATGGGTCTGGTTGTGGTACTGGTGCTGTCCGCATCCATGTCCACGCTGTCTTCTCTGGTTATGACCTCCAGCTCCACCCTGACACTCGACCTCATCAAGCCCGCCATGAAGGGCAAGATGGACGAAAAGAAGCAGATGCTGTGCATCCGCATCTTCATTGCCATCTTCCTGCTGATTTCCGTCATCATGGCTGCGTTCAAGAATGCCTATATCACAACACTGATGTCCATTTCCTGGGGTGCGCTGTCCGGTTCGTTCCTCGCCCCCTTCATGCTGGGTCTCTTTTCCAAGAAGATCACCCCCGCAGGCGTATGGAGCTGCTTCGGCTTCGGCGTTGGCTTCACGCTGGTGCACACTGTTCTCTTCCAGCTGGGCTGGTTCCCCGAGCTGACCAAGGCTGCCGCTTCCCTGCCGATCCCGATCACCATCACTTCTCCTCTGAATGCCGGTGCATTCTGCATGCTGTTCTCGCTGATTCTCTGTCCGCTCGTCAGCATGCTCACCCGTGTGAAGGATGAGAAGCAGGTCGAGGATGTATTTGCCTGCTACAGTAAGTAATGTCAATGCCCCCGCCCTTTGAAAGGGTCGGGGGCAGTTTGAGTCAGTGATTCGTTCAGAAAAGGAGAATACCATGCAGTACATTGATTTCCATGTCCATGCCTTTGCCGATAAAATTGCCGAACGCACCGTTGCTTCCCTTGCTGCCACCTGCGGCGAGACCCCCGAAACCAACGGCACCCTTGCCGATACCGAGCGTGCCATGCGGGAATGGGGCATTGACGGCATGGTCGTGCTCAGCATTGCGACCAAACCCAGCCAGCATCTTGTGTGCAACAACTGGGCCGCATCCATCAAGGCGCCCCATATCTTCCCCTTCGGCAGTGTCCATCCCGATGGCGACGATGTCATGGAGGAGCTTGAACGCATCAAGTCCCTCGGCCTGTACGGCATCAAGCTCCATCCCGATTATCAGAACTTCAGGATTGAAGAGCCCCGCATGCTGCCCATCTACAGAAAATGTGCCACACTTGGACTGCCCGTTGTGTTCCACGCCGGCTACGATCCCCTCAGCCCCGATCTCGTGCACTGCACCCCCGAGGGGGCGGCCGCTGTGCTTGAGGCAGTGCCGGAGATGACCATGATTCTTGCCCATATGGGCGGCAATGCCTGCTGGGATGCGGTGGAAACGCTGCTCTGCGGACAGTTCCCGCAGCTCTATCTCGACACTTCCCTGTGCGCAAAATACATGACGGAAGCCCAGACTCTGCGGATCATCCGGAAGCATGGTGCGGACAAGATCCTGCTTGCAAGTGACTGCCCGTGGGATAATACGGCGGACACGATCGCAAAGCTCCGCCGCATTGGTCTGACGGAAGACGAACAGCGTCTGATTTTTGCTGAAAATGCAAAGAAACTGCTGAAAGTGGATTGAATCTGCCCTGTATTTTCTGTTTTGACCTCAAAATGGTGTCGCAGACCGGATGATCATAAAATGCAAGAAAAATTTTCGGCGTTTTACAAAAAAGACCAATGCACAGAGCATTGGTCTTTTTGAATGTCTTCAGAAAATCAGTGGCAGTCCTCGCAGTCCGGAACCTTGCCGATGATCGGCTCGGGATCCACGCCCTGCTTTTCATAGTAGTTCCACAGTGCGGACTTGATGGCCTGCTCAGCCAGAACGGAGCAGTGCACCTTGACCGGCGGCAGTCCGTCGAGTGCTTCCATCACGGCCTTGTTGGTCAGTGTCAGCGCTTCCTCAATGGTCTTGCCCATGATCAGCTCTGTGGCCATGGAGGACGTTGCCACGGCCGCACCGCAGCCGAATGTCTTGAACTTTACGTCCGTGATCACATTGCCGTCAATCTTCAGATACATCTTCATGATATCGCCGCACTTGGCATTGCCGACCTCGCCGATACCGTCTGCATTCTCAATTTCACCCACATTTCTGGGGTTTGTGAAATGGTCCATGACCTTGTCGCTGTAAATCATCGTTTGTTCCTCCTGTTTATGTTGCGGGCGCTGCCCGTTATTTCTTATACCAGTGTAATGCCTTCCTTGCACATTCTTTCCCACATGGGGGACATGGCACGCAGACGGTCAACCACCTGCGGAATCACTTCCAGAATGTAGTCCACATCCGCTTCTGTGAATTCCTCGCCGAAGCTCAGACGCAGGGAGCCGTGTGCCACCTCGTGCTTGAGTCCTAGGGACAGCAGTACATGGGACGGATCCAGCGAGCCGCTTGTGCATGCCGAGCCGGAAGACGCACATACACCAAAGTGATCGAGCATCAGAAGCAGGCTTTCGCCCTCAATGCCCACGATGGAAATGTTCACGTTGCCGCAGAGACGCTCTGTGCGGCTGCCGTTGAGGCGGGTCTGCGGAATCTGCAGAATGCCGTCAATCAGCTTGTCACGCAGAGGCGTGAGCTTTGCGATTTTTGCAGGAATATCGGCTGTTGCAAGCTCAATTGCCTTGGCCAGGCCCATAATACCCGCTGTATTTTCCGTGCCGGCACGTCTGCCGAACTCCTGACCGCCGCCGTGTACCAGATTCGGCAGGAGCAGACCCTTGCGCACATAGAGCGCACCCACGCCCTTGGGCGCATGGAACTTGTGGCCGGACAGGGACAGCATGTCGATGTTCTGTGCCTTGACGTCAATTTCCACATTGCCGATGGCCTGTACGGCGTCGGTGTGGAACAGCACCTTGTGTGCCTTGCAGATGGCACCGATCTCCGCAATGGGCTGCACCGTGCCGATCTCGTTGTTGGCATACATGATGGTGACAAGTGCGGTATCCTCACGGATGGCCTTCTCCACGTCCGCAGGATCCACCAGACCCTCGGCGCTGACGGGGAGGTAGGTCACCTCAAAGCCGTGCTTTTCGAGATATTCGCAGGTGTGCAGCACTGCGTGGTGCTCAAAAACTGTCGTAATGATGTGCTTTTTGCCCTGTGCCGCAAGACGGTCGCAGGTGCCCTTGATGGCCCAGTTGTCGGACTCGGAGCCGCCGGCGGTGAAGTAGATCTCACCGGCCTGTGCACCAAGGCAGGCTGCCACACGGGCACGGGCTTCATTGAGGGCTGCGTGGGCCTCACGACCCATTTTATAGATGCTCGAAGCGTTGCCGTACTGCTCTGTGAAGTAGGGCATCATTTCGGCGAGCACCTCGGGGGATACAGCGGTGGTGGCCGCATGATCCGCATAGATGTATCGTTTTTCCATTGTTTTCCCCTTATTTCTTTGATTTTTCGAAGACGGAACGCATTCCGTCAGATGAGTTTCATTCTATTATACCACAATCTGACGGAAAATGCAAATGTATTAGCGTGGTTAACAGGCTGGACGCTGCGTCTGGATTTGTCTGAATCGCATAGATCCATGCAGGATGAATTGTGCATTGTGCCGATTTGCAAAAATTCTGTTGACAGATATATCGAGGTGTGATATACTATATTACAGTAAGATGCATCGAAGTGCGATGCATCGAAGCGAGTAGTATGGCAAGAGAGGAAGAAAGCGGCATGACGGATAAAATCAAGCGTGTTTACGTTCCGATGACGGAAACGGGGTTTTACATTCTGTTCTGTCTGCGGGAGGAAATGCATGGCTACAGCATCGGGCAGAAGGTCAGGACAATGACGGATGGTGAGGTGACCATCACACCGGGCACGATGTACGGCACCTTGTCCAAGATGGAAAAGGACGGCCTGATCCGCTTTGTGCGGGAGGAAGAGAAGCGCAAGCTGTATGTGATCACGGCGCTTGGCACAGAGGTGCTGGACATTGAAATCAAGCGGATTCATCGTCTTTACAGAAATATCGGAGGGAACTGAAATGGAGAAGGACATCAAAAAAACGACAAAGGTTTTCATGCTGCCCGACTATGAGGAAGAGGAGCAGTATCTTGCAGCGATGCATAAGGAGGGCTGGCGGCTGAAGAAGTGCAAGGGCTATTCCTACACCTTTGAACGCTGCACGCCGGAGGATGTGGTATACCGGCTGGACTTTAACATGGAAAAGAAGTCGAACATGGAGGATTATCTCAGCATGTACAGGGACTATGGCTGGGAGTACATTCAGGACATGAATGATTACAGCTATTTCCGCAAGAGTGCGGCGGGTGTGACGCAGGAGGATCTGGAGATTTTCTGCGACAATGCCTCCCGGCTTGCCATGATGGACAGAATCATCAAGGCAAAGCTGCTGCCGCTGCTGTGCATTTTTCTGCTGATTACCCCCAATGTGATCTATCTGATGATACGGCATATCAGCAGCAGCTTTGCAAGCGGCATGCTGGTTGGTTTCTGGAGCGCAATTGTTGTTTTGTATGTGTATATTTTTGTGCGCTGTTTTTCCGGATTTGCAAGGCTGAAGAAGAAGTACGGTAATCAATAAAAAATCCCCCGCATCAGCGGGGGATTTGGCTTGTCGAAAAGGGGGCTTTTCTAAAACCTGCCCCCACCCCAACCCCTCCCCCAAAGTGAACCGAACCAGTAAAAACGTACAGTGACAAAAAAGACCTCCTATGGTATAATAGAACCATAGGAGGTTTAGTTAATATGGCAAGGAGTTACAGACACATACAGCAGTATGAAAAAGAAATGCTTG